>NZ_JAPJZI010000001.1:1309316-1963975 GCF_027944115.1 Hoeflea prorocentri
TTCCAGCGCGTTGATTTCGGAATGAACAAGAGTTTCCAGCTCCGAAGCGCGGGCGATGGTGCGCTCGATGCCTTCATTGATGGCCGAAACCTCGCGGCGCACGGCCTGGCCGACACGCATGATGTTGTCGGTCGCCATGGTTTCCGGTTCGAACAGCCGTACTGCCAGTTCGGCCATGGATTTGGCCACCGAACGCATTTCCTGGGCGCGAGCGATCATCATGCCGAACGCAAGAATGATCATGACGGGCAGAACAATGGCGAGCACCATCAACAGGAACTGCGGATTGTTTGCGAGATCCGAGGTCGAATTGACGTCGCTAAAACCGGTTCCGTAGACGAGGTTGAAAAAACCGAGGCCACCGATTGTCCAAAGGCCGGCCAGGGCATAGGTCACCAAACGCGCGGAGCGGCCACCTTTGCCGTCAAGCGAGCGCATGATCGCGGCACGCGATTCGCGGCTGTCGTCATTGGCCGGGGCGAATAGCGGCGATGACGGGCGATTTTGTTTTTGCTGCTGCTGCTGGCGCTTCGGCGTTCTGGGCTGGGAACGCTGTTGCGACCGGCTGGTACGGGCCGGCTCGCTGGCAGATGCCTTCTGGGCAGGGGCGGGTGCAGTTCTCGACGCAGGCTTGGCGGGTGCGCGGCGTGATGCCGATTGGCGCTTGCCGCCATTGGTCGCGCGTGCGTTGGCTTCAGAATCCGTCTTTGCAAGTTCTGCCGCTGCCGAAGCCACCTGTGCTTCGAGGTCTTCAAGGGAGGGTTCGTCCGCCAGATCTACACCCTCATCCTCCTCAAGATCGAGACGCAGCGCGTCTTCCAGTGCCTTGAGCGGATCGTCTTCGACCGTTTTGTTTTGAGCAGTTCTCTTCGCCATACTGATCGATGCCTCGTACTCTGTACCCTTGACCCCGGTACGATGTCCGGGATTTCCAGCCCTGTATGCAGCGGGAATGACCCCCGTTCAAACGGTGCCGCAGTCGCTCGAACCTTCGAGCGCATAAGGCATGGGCATTCCCCACGCGCTGCCTCTTTTTAAGAGAGACTTCCCGTGTCCCAGCCATCATTTCTGACACAGTTAACGACTGGAAACAAATTCTACGGCATGAATAAGGAGCCATTCTGATCAAGAATAAGGAAGGCTGGCGATACCCACAGTTAAATTTTGCCGCAAATCCGGCATTTACGATGCGTTAACCATAAATGCAATTTTCAGTGCACTTCTCTGGACCTGTTAAGCGGATGCCGAAGATTCTGTTGTGGACTGTTTTGAAGCAGCGGGAAAGGGGTAAGTCATGGTTGCGCATCTGGAAATATTCGAGCCGCCTCAATGCGAGCAGGGCAAGAGCCCGTCGAGCGAGCGGCCGATCGATCTGGTCCATCTTGCACGGCAGACCAGCGGCGACAAGGAAACAGAGACGGAAGTCCTTTGTTTGTTTGCGCGCCAGGCCCGTCAGTGCGTCAATCAGATTTGTGGAACAAATCATCTGACAGAGACCAAGGATCTTCTCGCCGTTGTGCGGACTTTGCGCGGATCGGCCAACAGTGTGGGCGCGTTCAGCGTGTCACGTGCGGCGCAATACCTGGAAACAGATCCGATGGACGGGCAGCTTCATGACGCGCTGACCGATGCCGTTGTCGATGTTGAAAACTTCATTTTCGGGTTGGCGCGATAAGCGGCATACCGGCGCTTCCAAGGCAGTCCGCTCACAAGAGCTGCGTTATGACGCAGTGATTTTCACGACAACGCTTGACTTCCGCGCAAGTGTCTTTAACTCCGCATTGTTGCCAAATATGCGGAGCTCATTGCATGACAAAGCTGACCATTGTCGCCAACGACGGCACCAAGTTTGAAATCGATGCCGAAAACGGTTCGACGGTGATGGAAAATGCCATCCGCAATGCCGTACCCGGCATAGAAGCGGAATGCGGCGGTGCCTGCGCCTGCGCAACCTGTCACGTCTATGTCGACAATGAATGGAGTGAAACCGTCGGTGCGCCCGAGGTGATGGAAGAGGACATGCTGGATTTTGCTTTCGACGTGAGACCAACATCCAGGTTATCCTGTCAGATCAAGGTTTCAGATGAACTCGACGGCCTTGTCGTGCATGTGCCGGAACGTCAGGCATAGCTCAAACCAAGATCGGTGATTGCCGATGACCGAAATCGTTGAAACGGATGTCGTAATCGTGGGGGCGGGCCCTGTTGGCCTGTTCGCTGTTTTCGAGCTCGGCCTTTGCGATCTGCAATGCCATCTCATTGACATACTGGATCGGCCCGGCGGCCAGTGTACGGAGCTATATCCGGAAAAGCCTATCTATGACATTCCCGCATGGCCGGTGATCTCGGGCCAGGAGCTGACGGACAAGCTTTTGGAGCAGATCCGGCCGTTCTCGCCGCAGTTTCACCTCAACCGCATGGTCACCGCCCTTCGCAAGCTGGACGACGGCAGCTTCGAGGTCGAGACGGATGAGGGCGAGATTTTCCGCGCCAAGGTGGTTGTCATTGCCGCCGGCGGTGGCTCGTTCCAGCCCAAAAGGCCGCCGATACCCGGCATAGAAGCTTTTGAAGGTAAAAGTGTGCATTACTCCGTGCGGCGCATGGAAGAGTTTCGTGACCACGATCTCCTGATCGTTGGTGGCGGTGACTCCGCACTCGACTGGACCCTCAACCTGCATCCCGTTGCCCGGTCCATTACGCTTGTTCATCGCAGACCGCAGTTTCGGGCGGCGGATGACAGCGTCAACAAAATGTTCGCCTTGCGCGATGAGGGCGCCATCAGCTTTGAGATGGGGCAGATTACCGGCCTCAATGGCGATGATGGTCAACTCAATTCGGCGGTGCTGAAATCCGAGGACGGTGAGCAGGAAATCAGTTGCTCCAGAATGCTGCCGTTCTTTGGCCTGACCATGAAACTGGGGCCGATTGCCGATTGGGGCCTCAATCTTCATGAAAACCTGATCACGGTCGACACGGAGAAGTTCGAAACCAGTGAACCAGGTATTTTCGCAATCGGCGATATCAACTGGTACCCCGGCAAATTGAAACTGATCCTGTCCGGCTTCCATGAAGCCGCTTTGATGACGCAGGCCGCATGCAGTATCGTCAGGCCGGATGAGCGTGTGGTGTTTCAGTACACGACCTCATCCACAAGTCTGCAAAAGAAGCTGGGCGTAAAGTAGGACACGGCCGTCATGACAGGGGCCGATACGACCATACAATCCGGGCAATCGCCCTATGCGCGCCGCACCTGGCGTCTGGCGCATGGGCGCACGATGGAACTCGGCCCGCGCGGACATCTCATGGGCATTTTGAATGTCACTCCGGATTCATTTTCAGACGGTGGCCGGTTTGCCGGCATCGATGCGGCGGTTGCCGCAGCCGAAGGCATGGTCTCGGACGGGGCGGCAATTGTCGACATTGGCGGCGAATCCACACGGCCGGGTGCCGATCCGGTTGACGCCGCGACGGAACAAGCCCGTGTTCTGCCTGTCATCGAAGCGTTGTCGAAACGCGGTGATGTTATTATTTCGATCGATACATACCGGGCGGAAACAGCTCGTCTGGCCGTTCGTGCGGGCGCGCACGTCATCAATGATGTGTGGGGCCTGCAACGGGATCCGGAGATGGCGGCGCTGGTGGCGGCGCTTGGCGCGGGCGTGTGCATCATGCACACGGGCCGCGAACGGAAAAAAGCCAATGATGTCATGGAAGATCAAGCGCTTTTCCTTCGTCAGTCGCTGGAGTTTGCAGGCGCCGGCGGAATAGGGCAGGACGCGATCGTCCTCGATCCGGGCTTTGGCTTTGCCAAGGACGTGGACGAGAATGTGGAGCTGATGGCGCGCTTTTCGGAACTTCACGCTTTGGGATACCCGTTGATTGCCGGTACGTCACGCAAGCGCTTCGTTGGAGCCGTCAGCGGCCGGGACACGGATGAACGCGACGTTGCGTCGGCCGCAACAACCGCGATGCTGCGCCTTGAAGGTGCCGCGATCTTCAGGGTCCACGAGGTCGCCGCAAACAGGGATGCATTGGCTATGGCCGACGCCGTTGTGACCCAACGCAATATGGAGACCCGGATATGAGCGAGACCTACAGGATCGGTCTGAAAAACTGTGTGTTTTTTGCCCGGCACGGTGTTTTTGAGGCCGAGGCGCAACTGGGTCAGAGTTTTCACGTCGACATTGATATGGACGTGGCGTGCGGCGATGCGCTGCAATCGGACAATCCCGGCGATGCAGTGGATTACGGTGCTGTTCATACATCTGTGCAGGAGATCGTGACGGGAGAACGCTTCAAGCTCATCGAGGCGCTCGCCTATAAAATAGGTCAAGCGCTTTGCATGCAATTTCCAGCCATTCGCAAAGTTATGGTGACGATCCGCAAGCCAGGTGCGCCCATAGAGGGCGTTTTCGATCATGCCGAGGTGCGTGTTGAATACGTCTCCGATTAGTTGCGCGCTTGGCCTTGGGGGAAACATCGGTGAGCCCAAAAGGAGCATGGCCCAGGCCCTGCGTTCGCTTGATCAAATGGACCTGATCCATGTCCGCGACGTGTCGCGGCTTTACAGAACACCGCCCTGGGGCAAGACGGATCAGGCCTGGTTCTTCAACAGTTGCGCGCTGATTGAGACGTATATGCAGCCGCACGCGCTTCTGGATGCGTGCCTGTCGGTAGAACGGGAGCTCAAACGCGAACGGCGCGAACGCTGGGGGCCGCGCATCATCGATATCGATGTACTGACCTATTCCAACCGTTCCGTTCACGAGGAAGGGCTGACCATTCCGCATCCGCACATGCACGAACGAGCCTTCGTTTTGTTGCCGTTACTTGACATTGCGCCGGATCTTGCAGTCGCCGGGAAACGCATTGCCGAATGGGTTGCTGAAGCCGACAGCGCAGGCATTGAAGCGGTAAGCGAAGACGGTCTGTGGTGGCGTTGATCCGGCGAGGTTAGCGCAGATGATCCTGTTGCTGCTGCCTCGAGGCGCCGACCTTGCGGTCACGCGACAGGGTCATGCCGATGACCGGGATCAGCCTCTCGCGCACCTTGACCGAAATTGTCACGTTCATGACGTCGGGTTCCTGCAGATGCGCGACCATGGCGCCATTCAGCTTTTTGCGATTGAGGCCGACGACAATCTTGTTTCCGTTGACTTTGCCGGAGGTCAGGTCGAGACCCTCACCCTTTGCACCGTCCTGGAATTTGCCCGTGTAGTTGCCGCCGCGGTCGCCAATAATCGCCGTCATTTTCTGTGAGAAGATGCCAACGCGGCAATGGCCGTCCATGGCGACACCGATCTTGTGTTCCGCCGAGGGTGCACCATTAAAGTGGCAATGGAACTTGGTGCCCTTGTATTTTCCGGCGACGATTTCCCCTGGGCCCCGCCACACACCGGAGACGGAGTCGAAAAACACCTTGTCCTTCGGACCCGCCCATGACGCCGACAAAAACCCGGAGACAAGCAACACACACGCGGTCAGGGATAAACGAAGAAACATGATCCAGCCTGCAGCAAATTAAGACACCCCAACATCAACCGGAATGGTTAATTGCCGGTTGAAATGAGCCGGGATTGTAGCAGAGGGTCCGTGAAAGACGAAATCACATGCGAAAACAGGACCGTGTACAGGCGTTTTGCAGCTTTTGGAATTTCGTCGGCGTCGCGCTTCAAGCGCGCGGCCGATTGTTCTAAGTTTCCCTTATGGACGAATCTGTTGCCGCTAAATCGCTTTCCGCTCTCGGTCACGAGGCCCGGCTTGCCGTCTTTCGCCTGCTGGTCAGGGCAGGGGAAGACGGGCTGAATGTCGGTGAAATTGGGCTGCATCTTGAAATCCCGCCCTCGACCCTTGCCCATCATCTTTCGACGCTTGTGGATGTCGGGCTTGTCCGTCAGAAGCGGTTTGGGCGGGAAATCCGCAATTACGCGGAATATGACCGAATGACAGGTCTTGTCGATTTCCTCACACGGGAATGCTGCGCTGGCGTTGGTCAGCCGTCATAACGGTTCTAGACCGGCTCGTTGTCCTTCTTCTTCCCGGCGCCGGCCGCCTGCCGTGTCAGGTCGCTGACAAACTCGCCGATTCCGGGGCGCTTCAGATGGTGAAACGCCATCGGTCGGCACAAATCCACGGCCGTGATCCCGATGCGTGCCGTCATCAATCCATTGACCACGCCCTCGCCAAGCCGCGCCGAAAGCTTGCTGGCGAGGCCATGTCCCATAAGCTGCTGGATGACGCCATCGCCCATCGACATCGTCCCGGTCACCGCGAGATGCGCAATGACGTTACGGGTCAGGCGGATAGCGCCAAGCGTTCCGGGGCGTCCGCCATAGAGCAGGGCAATGCCTCTGATGAGCCGAACGGCTTCGTAGAGCACATAGCCGATGTCCAGCAGGGCACGCGGGCTCAACGCGGTGACGACCGACACGCGTTTTGAGGCATTGATGATCATGCGGCGGGCTTCGATATCCACCGGCCCCAGCAATTGCGTCTCGGTCAGTTCGATGAGATGCGGGCCATCGATGATGTCGCCGTCGAGTTCCTTTAACTGTCTGCGTGCGCGCGCCGTTTCAGGCCGACCGGAAAATAGTGCGATCAGGCGTTTTTGGACGGATTTGGCCTTGGCCGGGTTCTTTTCCAGCCGCGCCGCATCGCTTGCATCGCGGATGGTTTGAACCGTGTTGAGGCGCGCCAGAGCGCGTACTTCGCGTATTGCCAGGCCGGCCAGCGCGGCAACGGCGATGGCGGTTAGCAGGGTTGCCGTCCAGCCCAGCCATGGAGAGCGCAGGAAGTAGTCCTGGATCAGGCCATCGACCCATACGGCGAATGCCAGCGAGAACAAAAGTCCAAGAGCACTCGCTGCTATTTTTCCGAAGGACGGGCCGCGTCGCCGCGGGCGTGCAACCTGCGGCGTCAGCGTTTCGGCCAGCGCGGCATATTCCTGATTGTCGGTCTGGCGCTCATCAAACGGGTCGGCTGCGGGTTCGCTAAATTCAAAGCCCTGTGAAATAGCCCCCGGTTTGCGGGGCTTGGTTGCTGTCTTTACCGGTTTTGGCGCAGCAGCCTCAGTATCGACGTCGAAGGCTGCCGGTTTGCGATTTCTGTTTGTCATGCGAGCCAGTCTCCAAACAGGAATTCGAATGCTCGATCCAGACGTATATGCGGGAGCGAAAGGGTCATTCCCTCGGCGGTCCGTTCAAGGCGCGGCGGGCGGAACCGAACGAAGTTCAAGGGTGGCTCCGACTGTGCGGTCCTTTCCCGCATTTGCTTGAAGAAAGCGTCCGCATCCTGCGGCAAATCACCTGGAAAGATGCCGGTTTCGCTCTTTCCGTCGAAAGTCTGGCCATCGATACGCTCACCTTCCATCGGTGTTCCGACGATCAGCGGCAGCTTCTCCCTGCCACGCTTTGCGCTTGCCTCCCGGGTCGCGCGGACAGCGGCCATGGCGACGACTTCAATGTCGGCTTTGTCATAACCGGCACGGCGCATTGCCTGATCGACTATCCTGCGCACAATCGCTTCCAGCCGGTCATGGCTTTCATGATGCAACTGGTCGGCTTTGGTTGCGCCGATGAGAACGCGGTCGATACGGCGCGCAATCAATGAGGTCAGCAGATTGTTCCGCCCCGGCCGGAAACAGGACAGGATATCGACCAGCGCGCGCTCCAGATCCTGCACAGCCTCGGGGCCTGCGTTCATGGCCTGCATGGCATCGATGAGGATGATCTGCCGGTCGAGGCGGGCGAAGTGATCACGAAAAAACGGTTTTACGACCAGTGATTTATACGCCTCAAACCGCCTGTCCATCATCGACCACAATGACCCCGACGGTGCAGACCCTTCTGGCAAATCCGGCAACGGGGCAAAGGTCAGGGCAGGAGAACCCTCAAGATCGCCCGGCATGAGAAACCGGCCTGGCGGCAGGGTGGACAGGGCGCGCTCATCGCTGCGGCAGGCGCGAAGATAATCTGCAAAGAGGTCCGCGTTCCGGCGGGCAAATGTTTCGTCCGCCGCAGATCCGGGCTCCTGTTTGATTGTCTCTTCGAGCCATTGGCGCGAAAGATCCGCGCGCGCGGGCGAGCGTGCAAGGGCGACCGCATTGTCGCTGAAGGTGCGGTAATCCTGATTGAGGAGCGGCAGATCAAGGAGCCATTCGCCGGGATAATCAATGATATCGATGGACAATTTGCCGGGAGAAAGCAGCCGGTTCCACGCGCTGGCCGACTCATACTCGATCGTCAGCCGCAATTCCGAAATCGCGCGGGTCGACTGCGGCCACAGGCGCTCGTCCACCAGCGCCCGGACGTGATCCTCATATTGAAATCGCGGTACGCCATCGTCCGGTTGCGGCTCAAGATACGCTGACGCGATGCGTCCGCTTTGCTGCGCTTTGAAGAGTGGCAGGCGGCCGCCATGCAGGAGATTATGAACCAGAGCGGTAATGAAAACGGTCTTGCCGGCCCGGGACAGGCCGGTAACGCCAAACCGCAGCGTTGGACGCAGTAAACCGCCAGCGCGGTCGAGCAGATTATCAACGGTAATAAGCGCTTCGTCAGAGATGCGTGATAGAACTGCGGCCAAGGTTCACCTGCCTGGAGTGGTCGTCGGAACGCATATAAGAAGCCGTCAGGGCCGGATTCAAGCGCGGCGAGATTTGTGGCCCTTGTCGGAATGCAAGTCAGTAGAAGCGTTTCTTGCTTTATTTATTCAATTAAATCAGTTGGATAAAGAAGTCCTGTGCTGACTTTTCCGATCCAGGCGGACTAGCTGTGGACCTTACGCGCTTTCTTTCTAAGTCGCTTGGGATAAAGGAACTCTTCCATGTGTCCGCCGCTGCGGATATCCGGCGTTGCGCCCTGAAACCGCAACACTGCAAGACCGGCTGTCGGGTAACCTTTTCGCAATCGCTCCGCTGCATCCTCCGAAGCGGTTGCGCACAGCGTGCGGAGCGTGTCTTCCATCATCGGATTGTGGCCGACCAGCATTGTCGGGAAAGCCGTCTGCTGTGACAACAGGTCGACATAAAGCCTATGGTCGTCATTGTAGAGCGCATTGATATAGTGGATTTCGGGTGTTTTCTGCATGTGAGAAACAACGATCTCGCTCGTCTGGCGGCAGCGAACAGCCGTTGAACACAAAACCACTTCCGGTTGCTGTGGCAGACGGGCCAGGGCGCGGCCGACGAGATCTGCGTCCTCCCGGCCCCGGTCGTCGAGTTGGCGGCCGAAATCGCGCTGACCCGGATGCGCCCAGGCGGCGTGAGCATGACGAAGAAGATAAATCGTGGCAGGCGATGAAACAGGTTTGCCCATGTGTGAAAAAGCGATCTCCCAAAACTGCAGGCGACGATACAACCATATTAAGCATCATTCTACGGGTGAAGCGAGAGGCGGGATAAATATTGCTGTGCGCACGGCGCTTCCTTGGAGCGTGGGCAGGTGTGGCAGCGCCGCGCGTTTTCTTCCGGTCGGTCTGCCGCCATGTCGGGACGTGGTTCTTGCCTCAGACGGGCGAACAATATTCAGCCAAATAAAACCCAAGCATATTTATGACATTATCACGACATTTCTTCCGCTCCGCTGAAACGTTTCATGACCGTTTTGAGCCGTTAAAAAACTCACATGGCCGCTGAATTCGCGCTTGTAAGGTGGGGGCGGTGTAGATATACACACGCTCCAAATGCACTGCGACTGAGGAATCACAATGAGTGAGATGATCGATCTTGGTTCCTATGTTCCCTCTGATGACGAGGAGTTCATGAATGAAAAGCAGCGTGCCTATTTCAGAGCTAAGCTGAACGCATGGAAAAACGAGATTCTGCGCGAGGCACGTGAAACCCTTGGGAACCTTCAGGAAGACAGCGTCAATCATCCCGATGTAGCCGACAGGGCCTCGTCAGAGACCGACCGGGCAATTGAGTTGCGGGCGAGGGATCGTCAGCGCAAGCTGATTTCCAAGATTGATGCGGCACTGCGCAGACTTGATGAAGGCACCTACGGCTATTGCGAGGAAACGGGCGAGCCGATCAGCCTGAAGCGATTGGATGCACGTCCGATCGCAACGCTTTCCATCGAAGCTCAGGAGCGCCATGAGCGCCGCGAAAAGGTTTACCGGGACGAGTAGGTTTCGCTGTCGGTTCTGCCCAGACTGTCTTCTGCCACCAGCTAGCGGGAAGAACCCGCTCAGGTTTACTGCATCATCTCAGAACAGCTGTAGCCTAGTTCATCCAGCTTGAGTTTCTCACAGCTTTGGGCAGCGCGGATTTCATCGTAGTACAAGACAAGGCCGGGTAACCCTTTGCCATTGCGAAAACCCTTGCCGTCGACGGGTGCTCCGTCCTTTCCCAAACCGGTATTGTAGATCCCGAATTTGAAATAGGGCCTGTGTTTGGACGGGGTTTTTCGGGCCGTCGGTCCTGTATGATCATAGACCTGCCTGCCATTGCGCCAGACGGTGAAGCGTCCCTTTTGGCCGGTTGAATGGGTGATTCTGATCACGAAATCATGCCACTTTTTTTTGGCCGCATAGGATGCGACGACACGAGCGCGCTGGAAGTCGAACTCGCGTTGAATGAACAGTCCTTCTGTGTCGTCAAACTTGATCAGCCAGTTCGGTTTGCCACGGGCCAGAAACTGGAACATGCTGTTGCCGACATTGCGTGGAACGCTGTAATCTGCGGGGATGAATACGCTTATTGCGTACCAGTATTCCCGGTTCCACTCGTCAAAACCGTACACGGCGGTGCTGAGTTCATGCCGGTGTCTGCCATTGCGGCAGTCATTCCAGGTTTTGCCATCCCAGCCACATTCGCCTTCGCGTGTTTCAATCCTCAGGCTTTTGTTTCCCAACCGAACCGGATGTCCGTCCTGTGCGGTGACTTTCTGAGCGCCCCAATCCTGGAAATTGTTCTTTAGGCTCAGCCGGTATGTCTTTCCGAAGCCGATATCCTCATCAAGAACAACTGAAACCGTCTGATTGATCGGTGTTCCCACGAGGCTCTCGTCCGCTTGCGCGCTCAGTGCAGGCAGGATGCAGAATAACAGTCCGGTCAGGATGCCGGTCAGTCCACCAGTATACGACATTGATCCGCTCCAGATCAGGTTGATTGGCCGCTTAAGTTGTATGCCGTTGGCTTTTACAACAGACGCGGCGTTTGATCCAGACACTGAACACAGCCCGTCACCAGTTTTGGAAACGGTGTTTGGTGAATTCTCATGACTATTGCGTTGCTTGTACGACCGGGAGAGCCTCAGCCTCCCAAACCGGCCATGGCGCATTCCAGTATCGTATAAGCCATTCCTGCTTCAAGCATCGTAGATTGGCAGCCGTTTTCCCGGCTGCTCTTTCTAGTGCTTGACGGTCAGGTCACCCAGCAGCTTTTTCATTTCATCCTCGAGGGAAGCCGACGGCGCACTCGCTGTTTGCTCAGGCTTCTGCTCGGAGACCGGCGCAATCTCGTCAACATCCGTCGTGGTTGCCTTGATGGGGTCCTGTTCCGTCTTGCTGATTTCGGCTTCCAGCACCTTGTCAAAGTCTGCAATCAGATCGTCGGCGGTAATGGCCGGAGAGAGGTTGACCGCATCGCTCACGACGGGAGCCTCAGGCACGCTTTCAGGCTGGGGCGCCGGGCGCGCCTGGGCAGCATCCGCAACGGGCTGAATTGCTTTTGGGGGTGTTTGCGGCGTCATGATTGCCGGTGCTTCGGCCTGCGCCGGAGGAGCCGGTGGGGTTTCGGGTTCCGGATCAGGCATGACGAGATCGCGTGCCGCTTCGAGCGCGTCTTCCAATTCCGCCGCGATGGCGTCTTCTGTGTCTGTTGTCTCTGCTGAGGCCTCAACTGCCTGTGCTGCCGCGACCGAGGATACGGCCATAGCCGCGAGTTCCGGAGCCGGAGTGGGAGGTGCCGTTTTTGGCTGTGGAGCGGGTGCAGGCGCCGGCTCTGCCTTGGGTTTTGCCGCGGCGGCCGGCTGCTGCTGCGCCGGTTTCACATCCTTGAGTTCGGCTGCTGCCGGCGGTTTGGCCGGTGCTGGCGGCTCATCCGGTTTTGACGTCGGGATATTGAGCGGCTCCGTTGCAATCGGCTCTGATGCCGGTTTTGCAGGTGGTGCCTTTGGCTGTGGCGGCCTTTGCTGTGCCGGCCTTGATGTCTGACCGGCTCCTTGCCCTGCCGAGGCAGCCGCGTTTTCCTGCTGCGCCGCCCGTGCTGCTGAGCGGTTGATGCCCCGTTCGACAACAATATCGCTGGGGCCGCCGATCATCACCAGATGCTCGACATTGTCCCGGCGAATGAGTACGAGCCTGCGGCGGGCGTCGACGGCGGCCGCGTCGAGGATGGCCAGGCGCGGCTGACGATTTGTGCCGCCGCGCATAAATGCCATGTGGCCGCGCCGCCTCATATTCCAGACGATAACGGCTATCGCGGCGACGATTACCACACCGATCGCGATCATTGAGTAAAGGGACATTCCGTCCGTGCCGATAAGCGCATCACCCATATTGAATTACTGCCCCCAATTTCTCACCTGCTGCGGCGAGTCGCTGCGATCAACCGCGCAAAAAATGGTAGAGGCCGATCGAAACGCATGCAAGCGCACCGTTCTTTATTCTGTGAGTACAGGCAAAATGAGCAATATTTGAGGCATTTTCCGCTATTTTTTAGTTGTGGAAGGCGCTCCGGATACTTTTCGCAGTGTATAGGCGCGCAGCAAAGCCGGCGGTCTCTTTCATTGTGTGCGCGAATGT
Source organism: Hoeflea prorocentri (assembly GCF_027944115.1). NCBI lineage: Bacteria > Pseudomonadati > Pseudomonadota > Alphaproteobacteria > Hyphomicrobiales > Rhizobiaceae > Hoeflea > Hoeflea prorocentri. The sequence continues at coordinate 1,322,060 of NZ_JAPJZI010000001.1, forward strand.
GGTCCAAACAGGTTATTTCGCTTTGAGGGGAATCATTCTCGCTTCAAGAGGACGCTGATGGCGCGAGAGAACCAGCCGGCAAATTATCCGACGCCCATAGTCGACCGGCATTCCAAACCAGACACGGTTATCCGCTTGATTGTGCTTGCGGTTGTCCTTGTCTGCGCGGCGGCGGCGTTCGTGTATCTGGAAGGACGGGTCAATACCAATCTGGGCCTCGGCCTTCTGGGCATGCTGGCCATGATCGGTATTTTCTACCTCGTTTCCTCGGTGATCGGATTTGTGCAGATCATGCCGCGTCCGGGCGACGATTTGCTGGCGCGCATATTCGTTGACGGCCATCCGGAAGGAACGGTGGTCACCGACGACAAGGGGCGGGTTGTCTATGCGAACCGTGCCTATGCCGAGTTGACCGGCGCAACCGGGCCTGGGGACGTCCGGTCCATCGAGGCCATTATGTCCCGGGACAGCCAGGCGGCCGAGGCGGTCTACCGCCTGACAAACGGTATTCGGGACGGCAAGGACGGCCAGGAGGAGTTCCGGCTTCTAAAGAACCTTGGCGGCGTTAGCGACCCGTTGGAAGGGCCGCGCTGGTATCGTTTAAGGGCGCGTCCGCTCGAGGTCGGCAAATCGGGCGAGCTGCTGCACTCCTGGCAGCTTTCCGACATTACGGCGGAGCGCGAGGACCAGGAGCAGTTCTTCCGTGAGCTGCAGCATGCCATCGACTATCTCGACCATGCGCCGGCGGGCTTCATGTCGACCGGGCGCGAAGGCGAAATCGTCTATATCAATGCAACGCTCGCGGCCTGGATCGGGCTGGACCTGACTCAGTTCACGCCGGGATCGATCGCTCTGGGTGACCTGATCGCCGGGGAAGGCATGGCGCTGATTGAATCCGTACAGGCAGCGCCCGGCCTTGACAGGACTGCAACACTTGATCTCGACATGTTGCGGCGCGACGGCAAAAGCATGCCCGTCAGGCTGGTGCACCGGGTCAGCGCCGCCCGTGACGGTGCGCCCGGAGAAAGCCGCACGATCGTGCTCCTGAGAAGCGGCGAGGGGGCCAGCCCCGCAGAATCGGCGGCGGCGGAAATGCGCTTCACGCGCTTCTTCAACAATACGCCGATGGCAATCGCCTCGGTTGACGGCAAAGGCAAGATCATCCGCACGAATGCGCCGTTCCTGAAGATGTTTTCCGGTGCTGTCGCCAGGGACGACCTGGAAAAGGGCACTCTGTTCGAGAACGTCGTGCACGAGGCGGACCGGGATGAATTCGCCTCGGCACTGGAGGCTGCGGCGCGGGGACAGGGTGAAATCGCGCCCGTCGATACACGGCACGCGGCAGATGACGAGCGGTTCTTCCGTTTCTACGTCACCGCCGTTGTTGACGATGGCGACAGCGAGGAAGCCGCCATCATCTACGCGGTTGAAACGACCGAGCAGAAGGCGCTTGAAGCGCAGATGGCCGAAACCCAGAAGATGAATGCGGTGGGCACGCTGGCCGGTGGCATTGCACATGACTTCAACAATGTCCTGACGGCAATCTTGCTTTCGGCCGACCATCTGCTTTTGTCGCTCCGACCGTCCGATTCCAGTTTTGCCGACCTCATGGAAATCAAGCGCAATGCCAACAGGGCAGCGGTGCTTGTGCGGCAGTTGCTGGCTTTCTCGCGCAAGCAGACCATGCGCCCGACGGTTCTTTCCATGACCGATGTCATCGGCGATCTGCGCATGCTGGTCGACCGGCTGACGGGCACCCATGTCAAGCTGGATGTTGAATATGGCAAGGATCTGTGGCCGGTCAAAACCGATCTTGGCCAGTTCGAGCAGGTCATTATCAATCTGGCGGTCAATGCGCGTGATGCCATGCCGGAGGGCGGCACGATCAAGATCCGCACATCGAATCTGGAGAGCGCTGACGTGGCCGGGCTGAACAATCGCGGCATGGAAGAAGGCGACTACGTGATGATCGCGGTCGAGGACGAGGGCACCGGCATCGCGCCAGAGCTGATGGACAAGATCTTTGAACCCTTCTTCACGACCAAGGATGTCGGCAAGGGAACGGGCCTTGGGCTTTCCATGGTTTACGGGATCATCAAGCAGTCCGGCGGTTATATCTATCCTGAATCCGAACTCGGCAAGGGCACCACATTCCGTATTTACCTGCCACGGCATATCGAGACAGAAGAAGAAGGTGAAGCAAGCGAGGTTACCGAAGGCACACCTGCCGGCGCTGCCGGCAAGAAGGAGAGCCCGGCCAACGGGGCGGCCCAGCCGCAGGATCTGACCGGATCAGCGACGGTGCTGCTGGTGGAAGACGAGGAAGCCGTGCGGCGCGGCGGCAAGCGGATGCTGGAAACGCGCGGCTACACCGTGCATGAAGCCGGCTCGGGCGTCGAAGCGCTGGACGTCATCAAGGAGTTGAACGGCGATGTGGATATTGTCGTCTCGGATGTCGTTATGCCGGAAATGGACGGTCCGACCCTGCTTCGCGAATTGCGCAAGGAATATCCGGACATGAAATTCATCTTTGTCTCCGGTTACGCTGAAGACGCTTTTGCCAAAAACCTGCCGGAAAACGCGCAGTTCGGATTTCTTCCGAAACCGTTTTCACTCAAACAGCTGGCAACCGCGGTCAAGGAAGTGATCGACAGTTGACAGCCGTGGCGCAGCCATGGAATTGGCTGTAACAATAGGTGAAACGATTCGACAATCGGTGCGGCGTGCATGATCGTGTGGATCAACGCACAAAGAGTTCATTTGCCGGCTCGACCACATTGGCGCCGCAATATTCCGATTGAAGCCTGATCAATTTTTAATTCACCTTGGACGGGGGAAGATCGAATGTACAAGAAAATCGCAGTCGCAATGATGGCGGGCACATTCCTTGCTGCCTGCACGACGACTGATCCCTATACGGGCGAGCCTCGCGTTTCGCGCACCGCTGGCGGCGCGGCGCTCGGCGCGGCTGCGGGCGCGGGCCTTGGCCTTCTCGCCGGCGGCAATGATCGCCGCAATGCGCTGGTCGGAGCAGGGCTTGGTCTGCTGGCCGGTGGTGCGATCGGCAACTATATGGACCGGCAGGAAGCCGAGTTGCGGGCCCAGTTGCAGGGCACTGGTGTCTCAGTGACCAGGAACGGAAACAACCTGGTTCTGAATATGCCGTCCAATGTCACATTTGCCCTCAACCAGGCACAGATCGATCCGAGCTTTTTCGGGACGCTGAACTCCGTCGCCATCGTTCTTTCAAAGTTCAATCAGACACTGATCGACGTCTATGGCTATACGGATTCAACCGGATCTGCCGGATATAACCTGGATCTGTCCCAGCGCCGGGCCCAGTCGGTTTCGGCTTATCTGTCCGCACAGGGCATCGATCGCCGGCGGATGTATGTCACGGGCTTTGGTCAAGAGCGGCCGATTGCAAGCAACGCCACCGAGGCGGGCAGGGCGCAGAACCGCCGCGTGGAAATCCAGATCGTTCCGCTGAGCTAGCGCCGCGGCCAACAGGTCACACAGATTGTGGAGAGCGCTGCATATTGCGGCGCTCTTTTCATTTGGGCCTATACCGGCTCCGGCGTGGGTGTTCGCTGCGTTTGCGGTGTCATGTGCATGCCGGTGAAGGCCGTTGCGATGCTGATCACAATCAGTGCGGCGATGACGAAAATAATTGAGCCGGCATGGGCCGCCGCAGCAAATACAATTGAAAGTCCAATAACGAAGAGTTTGCCGGTGCTTTTCGCGGCCGCGAGCGCAGACAGCCGCTGATCTTTGGGTGCGACCTCCATGAAATGCAGCCTGAGGGCAATTGTGATGCCTTTAAGGGCCACCGTTGCAACGAACAGGACTGTTGCATGAAAATAAACACTGCCGGCGAAGTTGAGGTAGTGATTGGCCAAAATCAGGATGCCGGTTGCGGCAACGAGCAGTGCGCCGAGAACCAGTACAAGCTGGTTTGATTTCTCGTTCAAGCCACGCCAGACCCAGGATGAGATTGCCATGGCCGCGGCGGTGGAAATGATTAGTGCGGCAAGGCCATGATTGCTCTTTGAATGATTGAGCGCGGTGATAAGCGCAAAAAAAGGTACCGACAGGCTTGCCGCAAATCCGAGCAGCCTCACAACCATGAACCTCTGGAACCATGTCTGTCGAAACAGCTCCAGTGTCTGTTTCGACAGGAGGCCGGAGATATGCTCCGCCTGCTGTTCATCGGCCGTTTCCTTTGCGCCGGACAGGCGTTCTTCGGGGGTGTCCCGTACAGCGCGCATCAGAGCCGCTGCAAGGAAGAAACAGACGATCGCGGTGATAATGATAATCGCGTGTCGGGTTGAAGACGGATGTTCCAGCAACGCCCAATGACTTGATGCTGTCAGCACGATGACACCGATCGCAGCCAGAAACAGCTGCTTGTACTGCATATTGCGGCGGTTTTCCGCTTGCACTGTATCGCCCAGCAGGTCTGTTATCAGAAGATTGTTGAACTCCCGGGCGAGACTGCCGATCAGGACTGCAATGAAGAAGGTCGCGATGACAGCGGTTTTTGGCGCGTAAATTGCAGCGGATAACAGGAGAAGGAAACTGATGCCGATGGCGCACTGCGAAACAGCGATCAACCGCTTTCTGTTATGTGTCTGTTTGGCGATCCTGAGACCAAAGACGTCAGCGGCCAGACCGGCCATGTGCCGGGACGTGACAAGCAGGCCGGCGACGAGGACAGGCAAGTCCTGTTCGACGGCCAGATAGGTCAGCACAACGGATGGCGAGGCCATGGTCCAGCCCATGCTCGTCAATGCGCCCTGTCTTGCGAGGGGCAGGTAGTTCCTGTCTTTTGTCGTCGTCGCTCTGGCGCTCATCGTTACCGCACAATGCCTGATCACTATGGAGCGCCAATTCTACCAAAATGATCGTAAAGATAGGGTTTTCCCGACTGCGAAAATGGTAATCGCCGTAATCTACGGGCTTATCGAGAACGTGCGTCATTGGTTGTTTTTTTCGCGATACCGGTTATCCGGCCTTCGCAAGAGCCATGGCGATTTGCGCCGCGAGAAGCGCATTGTTGCGCACCAGGGCGATATTTGTGTCAAGGCTCCGGCCCTTGGTGATTGTCAGGATTTCGGACAGGAGGAACGGCGTAACCTCCTTGCCGCTGACGCCTTTGGCGCGGGCACGTTCCAGGGCCTCGGCGATATGGGCTTCCATTTCGCCGCGCGGAATTTCGTCGTTCTGCGGCACGGGGTTGGCGATGAGCATGCCGCCGTCGATGCCCATCGCTGTGCGCGTTTTTTGAAAGCGTGCGATGTCATCGGCACTGTCGAGCCTTAAGGGGCTGCGAAGGCCCGATGTGCGCGACCAGAAGGCCGGCAGTTCGTCCGCGCCGTAGGTGACCACCGGAACGCCCTTTGTCTCCAGTACTTCCAGTGTCTTGGGGATATCAAGAATGGCTTTGGCGCCGGCACAGACAACGATGACCGAGGTGCGGGCAAGTTCCTCAAGGTCTGCGGAGATGTCGAAATCTGTTTCAGCGCCGCGATGAACGCCGCCGATCCCGCCTGTGGCGAAGACACCGATACCGGCTAGGGCCGCCGCGATCATCGTCGCAGCCACCGTCGTTGCGCCGGTCCGCCCGGTTGCCACGGCAAAGGGAAGATCCGCACGGGATACTTTCATGGCGTCGGACCGCTGCGCCAGCGCGTTAAGTGCCTCATCTTCGAGGCCGATATTCAATTGGCCGTCAATGACCGCGATCGTCGCGGGAACTGCTCCCGCGTTGCGGATAATGTCTTCCACGCCGCGCGCCATGTCGAGATTGCCTGGCCAAGGCATGCCATGAGTGATGATGGTCGATTCAAGCGCGACAACCGGATTGCCGGCTTCGAGCGCGGCCCGGACCTCGGCGGAAAAAGACAGGGGAAATGCGGCGTCGGTCATGTCGGTTCTCGTTTGTTGGCGGCATTACGGGAGGGGCTGTGCTGGCGGCACGTTTTGAAGGACTTCAGTGATTTTGTGCTCGTTGAGATGGGCGGGTGCGGCCTCGCGCGACTGGATTGTCAACCCGGCCGCTGCCGTGCCGTAGCGCAACGCGTCGCGGAAGCTGTAGCCGGCCAGATAAGCATGCAGACTTGCCGCAGCCAGCGTGTCGCCGGCGCCGGTGACATCGACGATTGCATCGATCGGCAACGGCCTTATCTGAAAGACATCATCGTCGTCATAGGCCAAAAGCGGGTCTTTGCCGCGGGAGATTGAGGCGCGCGCAATGCCCATCTTTCGCAGCTCTTGCGGCCAGTTCTCGGGCGGGATATCGCCGCAAAGGGCGACGGCCTCGGCCGCATTCATGAATATCACCGACATATGTGCAAAGGCCGGTGTCAGCTTGCCGACCTTGGCCGGAGAAATGGCAATTGCCGCCAGCTTTGTGCGGTTCTCGTGCGTCATGCGGGCGAGGGCGGCGAGCGTTTGTTCCGGCAGATTGGCATCGCACAGGACGAGATCTGCCGCTGCAACAGCCTGACGGATCGATTTGCGCGAGAGCTGGCGGTAAACGAACCGGTCATAAAGGTCCATATCGGCGACTGCGATATGAAGATTGCCATCGGCCTCCAGAACGGCGGAATAGCTGGGGGTCCTGCGGTCGAGAAAGACCTGAGCCATATCGACAATGCCGGCGGCCTCCACCGCGGTCGCGACGATTTCGGCGGCTGCGTCGCCGCCGCGCACGGACACCATGGAGACCGCATTGTCGAGCCTTGCCATGATGCGCGCTGCGTTGAAGCCGCCACCGCCGGCTTCTTCGTGCCAGCGACCCGGATTGCTCGCGCCCGGGACCGTTGCGCCGTCGAGCGTTGCTCGCCGGTCGATATGCGCGCCCCCCAGGACAAGAACCCGAGCCATGCTGAACAGCCTTCAATCGCTTGCGGTCAATGCCGCGTATGAGCCGTTGGCTTATCGCATGGCGCTGGGCAATTCAATTTGGAAAGCGCGATGCAGCGGCCCATTCAAATTGCGCCAATCGACGCGTTTGTTGACACGTCTCTATTGCGCCGGTGTGTCCCGAAACAGCACAGCGCCATATTCACATGATAGCGCGGCGCAATCTTTGGGTGTGATCCGCACCATGCGCTGTCCCTTGTCCTGAACGTCAAAGATAAAAAACGTTGCCGCAAAATCCATCGGCTTGGCCTCAATGACTGTGCCGCTTGCATCAAGCAGTTCAGCGGACAGGCCGCCGCAATTGGCGCAGGCAACGGCCACCTGATAATCGTCCGGAGCAAGTTCGCCCAGGTTCAGGCTTCCCGTCCGGCCGGCATTCACCGTGCCAATTGCGCCGCTGAGCTGGACGAGTTTCCTGTCGTAGCGCGCACCGACCTCCTGCATCTGTGCGACCATGATGCCGAGCTCCTTCAACAACTCCTCGGATGGTTGTTGCGCCATAGCGGTGCTGATCGGAGACAACGCCGTCATGAGGGCAACGAAGATGACAAGGACAAGAGTGCGCACCGGCTTAAACCCCCTCAGCTCAAAGCAATGGATCATCCCTTGCGCAGTGTGACAAATCGCAGGTATCACTTCCACATATTTCAGCCGATCCGCGCCAGATGCATGTCAAAGCGCGAATCGGGTTTTGTTTCGGATGCGATTGGTCAGTTTCACTGCCTGCCAAGTTTCGGTATTCCCGGTTCTGTCTTCAGACAAAATAAGAACATAAAGGCTATTATATTATAATATCAGTGCCTTAGTGACATATTGCAAAATGAGAACAAATAGGGTACATTTTTTGAATGCGGCTTTCATTGCCAGTGATGCGTATATAACCTAAAGGTGGACGGAATGGCTCAGAACTCTTTGCGGCTTGTAGAGGAAAATTCGGTGGACAAAAGCAAGGCACTCGATGCAGCGCTCTCACAGATAGAGCGGGCTTTCGGCAAGGGCTCGATCATGAAGCTCGGCTCAAACGAAAATATCGTTGAAGTCGAAACCGTGCCGACCGGATCTCTGGGGCTGGATATCGCACTGGGCGTTGGCGGACTGCCGAAAGGCCGCATCATCGAGATTTACGGGCCTGAGAGCTCCGGTAAGACAACCATGGCGCTGCATACGGTGGCCGAGGCGCAGAAGAAGGGCGGCATATGTGGCTTTATCGATGCCGAACACGCGCTCGATCCGGTCTATGCGCGCAAGCTCGGCGTCGATCTTGAAAACCTCCTGATCTCGCAGCCCGATACCGGTGAGCAGGCGCTTGAGATCACCGACACGCTGGTGCGCTCCGGCGCGATCGATGTGCTGGTGATCGACTCGGTCGCGGCACTGACGCCGCGCGCCGAGATTGAAGGCGAGATGGGCGATTCGCTTCCCGGCATGCAAGCGCGGCTCATGAGCCAGGCGCTGCGTAAGCTGACCGCTTCGATTTCCCGATCCAACTGCATGGTGGTCTTCATCAACCAGATCCGCATGAAGATCGGTGTGATGTTCGGCTCGCCCGAAACGACGACCGGCGGCAATGCGTTGAAATTCTACTCCTCGGTGCGGCTTGATATCAGGCGCATCGGGTCGGTGAAGGACCGCGACGAAGTGGTCGGCAACCAGACGCGCATCAAGGTGGTCAAGAACAAGATGGCGCCGCCTTTCAAGCAGGTCGAGTTCGACATCATGTATGGCGAAGGCGTTTCCAAGACCGGCGAATTGATCGATCTTGGCGTGAAAGCCGGCATTGTTGAAAAATCGGGCGCCTGGTTCTCCTATAACAGCCAGCGTCTCGGGCAGGGTCGCGAGAACGCCAAGACCTTCCTGAAGGAAAATCCGCAGATGGCGCAGGAGATAGAAATGGCCTTGCGACAAAATGCCGGCCTGATCGCCGAACAGTTGCTGGAAGAGGGCAGGCCCGATGATAGCGATGACGGTGAGGCGGATGTTGCCGAAGCTTAGGCTCCTTGTTTTTTGATCCGGGTTGGCCGGCGGCATTGACGGTGCCGCCGGCCAACTTATTTGTGCGGGCAAGGTCGCCCAGGTCCTTGCCTGTCTGGACAGTCCTCAAGCAGGCGGATAAAAGCCGAACGGACTTTCGGCGGCCGTGAAGCCGCACACGCAACCTGTTTGATGTCAAAGGGCGTTTCATGAATGGCGTAAACGAGATCCGGTCGGCTTTTCTCGACTATTTCGGCAAGAACGGGCACGAGATCGTGCCGTCCAGCCCGCTGGTGCCTCGGAACGATCCGACCCTCATGTTCGTCAATGCCGGCATGGTTCAGTTCAAGAACGTCTTTACCGGCCTTGAGCACCGCGACTACACACGCGCCGTAACGGCGCAGAAATGCGTTCGCGCCGGCGGCAAGCACAACGATCTCGACAATGTCGGCTATACGGCGCGCCATCACACCTTCTTTGAAATGCTCGGTAATTTTTCCTTTGGCGACTATTTCAAGGATGTTGCGATTGAACTGGCCTGGAACCTCATCACCAAGGAATTCGGGGTTGACGGCAATCGGCTCTGGGCCACCGTTTATCACACGGATGACGAGGCCTATGATCTGTGGAAGAAGATCGCGGGCCTTCCCGACGAGCGGATTGTCCGTATCGCCACCCATGACAATTTCTGGGCCATGGGCGATACCGGCCCTTGCGGTCCGTGTTCGGAGATATTCTACGATCATGGCGAGGACATCTGGGGCGGACCACCCGGATCGGCCGAGGAAGATGGTGACAGGTTCATCGAGATCTGGAACCTCGTCTTCATGCAATACGAACAGCAGACGATTGACGAGCGGGTCGATCTGCCCAAGCCGTCGATCGATACCGGCATGGGTCTGGAACGTATTGCAGCGCTGCTGCAGGGTAAACACGACAATTACGACATCGACCTGTTCCAGGCGCTGATCAGCGCGTCGGAAGAACTGACCGGTGTGAAGGCCGAAGGAAAGGCGCAGGCGAGCCACCGCGTCATTGCCGATCATTTGCGTTCCTCATCCTTCCTGATTGCCGACGGTGTGCTGCCGTCCAACGAGGGCAGGGGCTACGTGCTGCGGCGGATCATGCGCCGGGCCATGCGCCATGCCGAGCTTCTTGGCGCGCGTGAGCCACTCATGTGGAAGTTGCTGCCGGCGCTGGTCGAGCAGATGGGCCGTGCCTATCAGGAACTGGTGCGGGCCGAGGCACTGATCTCCGAGACGCTCAAGCTTGAGGAGACACGATTTCGCAAGACACTCGAGCGCGGCCTTAATCTCCTGTCCGATGCAACGGCTGATTTGCAGGAGGGCGCCGAGCTTGATGGCGAAACGGCCTTCAAACTTTACGACACATACGGGTTTCCGCTTGACCTGACGCAGGATGCGTTGCGCCAGCGTGGCATCACCGTTGACGATGCCGGTTTCAATGCCGCGATGGAGCGGCAGAAAGCCGAGGCGCGGGCCAATTGGGCAGGTTCCGGCGAGGCGGCGACAGAGACGGTCTGGCTGGAATTGCGCGACCGGTTGGGCGCGACCGATTTCCTTGGCTACGACGCCGAACAGGCGGAAGGCGTTGTACAGGCTATCGTCAAGGATGGCGCTGAAGTGCAGTCGGCGTCCAAGGATGAGGCTGTGCAGGTCGTCGTCAACCAGACGCCGTTTTACGGAGAATCCGGCGGTCAGGTTGGCGATACGGGCCTGATCAGTGCCGACGGATTGCGTCTGCGGGTGAGCGATACACAGAAGAAGGCGGAAGGCCTTTTTGTTCACAGTGCCGTTGTCGAGGACGGTGTTCTTCAAAACGGCGCTGAAGTCGTGCTGAGTGTCGATCACGAGCGTCGCAGCCAGCTGCGCGCCAATCACTCGGCGACCCATTTGCTGCACGAGGCCCTGCGTGAAATTCTCGGCAGCCATGTGACACAGAAGGGATCGCTGGTCGCACCGGACCGCCTGCGCTTCGATATTTCACATCCCAAGCCCATGAGCGAGGATGAGGTCGCGAAGGTCGAAGACATGGCCAATGAGATTGTCATTCAAAACAGCCCGGTGACCACAAGGCTCATGGCAGTCGACGATGCCATTGCCGAAGGCGCGATGGCGCTGTTCGGAGAGAAATACGGCGATGAAGTGCGGGTCGTATCCATGGGAACGGGCCTTCATGGTGACAAACAGGACAGGACCTATTCAACGGAACTTTGCGGTGGCACCCATGTCAACGCCACCGGCGATATCGGTCTGGTAAGGGTTGTCGGTGAGAGTGCGGTCGCCGCCGGCGTACGGCGTCTTGAAGCGCTGACGGGCGAAGCGGCACGCAAGTACCTTTCCGAGCAGGACAGCCGGGTGAAAACGCTGGCATCCTCACTTCGGGTACAACCTGGCGAGGTGGTCTCCCGCGTCGAAGCGCTTGTCGATGAACGCCGTAAACTTGAGCGTCAGATCACGGAACTGAAAAAGAAGCTGGCGCTTGGCGGCGGCGGAAACGGTTCGGCGGATGAAACGCGGGATATCGCCGGCGTTAAATTCCTTGGCAAGACTGTCGCCGGCGTCGAGCCGCGCGATCTCAAGGGACTTGTCGATGAGGCCAAGACATCGCTTGGCTCGGGAGTGGTCACGCTGATCGGCGTGTCGGGCGAAGGCAAGGCAAGCGTAGTCGTCGGGGTGACCGAAGACCTGACAGACCGCTACAGCGCCGTCGATCTGGTACGCGTTGCATCGGCTGCTCTTGGTGGAAAGGGCGGCGGCGGCAGGCCGGATATGGCGCAGGCCGGCGGACCGGATGGCGCTAAAGCGGATGCTGCTGTTGATGCGGTCGCCGGCGCCCTTGCAGGCTAAAAGCGTCGGGCGATTTCATCCGACGGAAAATGACTGTCATGTGCAGGCGCTACAGAGTGCCTGTCGTGTATTTCAGGGAGCGGCTGGCATGAAGAAGATTATCGTTTCATCATTTTGTCTTTTGGTTGCGGGTGCTCAGCCGGGCTTCGCACAGGATGCAGGCCAGGAGGCTCTGGACGACTGGTTGCAGTCCTATCGCGACCTCGGTGCAACGGCATCCTATGAGACTGTACACACCTCTGGTGATACGCTGACGGTCAAGGGTCTCGAAGTCAGCTATTCCACCACCTTCACGATGCCGGATTCTGATGCGGAGGACGGCGATCAGACTGTCAGCCTGTCGATGAGCTGGAAAAGCCCCGAACTCACCGCGCAGAACCTGAGGGCAAATGCCGGGGGCTACGCTGCCGACAGCCTGACCCTTTCAAACGGCTCGACCATAGCGGCTGCCCTGGATACGGAGGATGAAGGCGGTCTGAAGGTCAACGGTACAATAGACGGATATGTCGTCACAGACGGGCGGTGGCCGCGCTTGCCCCGGATTGCCGAAGACCCCGAGCGGCCATTCAGCCGCTGGCTTCCGCTGATGCAGACGGTCGTCCAGATCAGCTACAAGGAGGAGCGGGCCGAGCAGATTTCTTTTGATATTTCGGCAGGCGAAGCCGGTGACGAGTTTACGATGACAACGCTCATCGAAGACTATGCGGCGCTTGATATGAGCAACGGACGGCTGGCAGAATATGGAACCGGCAAAATAAGCCAGGAAACAAAAGTCTCCGGTGAGGGCGACGACGAAGACTTTACCCAGACAACGACAATGGCAAGCAGCCGAACAACCGGCCTCGATTTCGGGGCGATGCTTGCACTGTTCGACCCGCAAATGCGCGGCTCGGAAGAATACCGGACGCTGATCGAAACGTCGTCGGTGAATGGCTATCGCGAAAAGAGTGACTTCTACAGTCTGATCGTCGACCGCAGCGGCTATGAGGATGTCGCCGTGCGGGCACCGCGTACGGACCTGCTGGCTTTTCTCGACACCCTGGCAACCGGTGAGGAACCCGAGGTTTCGGCGCTCGTCCTGTCGGTGATCGATATCTACCGGTCATTTGCGGTCGGACGGATGTTTGCTGACGGATTGTCCGTGGGCTACGACATGCCACCGGAGGCGGGCTCGGGCCAGGTCGGGCAGATCCTGCTTGAGGATTTGAGCGCCGACGGTCTCGGCGAATTCTCGATTTCATCGGTCAGCTTTGATCTTGGCTCGGAAGGCGCTTTTGACCTTGGCCGCTTTTTCATTGGCGACATTGAGTTCCCGCCATTCGATCCCGTCGAAACCTTCCTTTCCGATCTCGACAATCTCGATGATCCCGATCCGCTGGTGGTCGCCAGACTGTTCACGCCGCGCTCCGTTGTCATGGAACTGGCGGGCTTGTCCGTCACGGGAGCGATGCCGCAGGGCGATATCAGCCTCGGCCGCTATTTCATGGAGCTGGAAACCACCGTCCCGCCGATGCCCACTTTCGTTGAGATCGCAACGGAAGGGCTGGCTATTCCGATTGCAGCGCTTGACGACGACGAGGCCATCGCTGCATTTCGGGCGGCGGGCATCGACACGCTGCGGCTCGACGAAAAGATCAGGCTGCGCTGGGATGCATCCACCGAGGACCTGATTGTCGAAAACATCGTCGTCGAACTGGGCGATGTCGGTAAGGTTCGCGCCAGTGCAAGGTTCGGCGGCCTGACACGGCTTGTCATGGAAAACCCGACAAGTTACCAGGCGCTGATCGCCACCCTTAACGTCAAGGACTTTGAACTGGAACTGATCAATGAGGGCGGTTTTGAGACGGCGATTGCGTTGATGGCGGAAGATGCGGATGTCAGCGAGAACCTGATGGCAGAACTTCTCCTTGAGCAACTGCGGCAGGCTTTGACCGTTGTCGACAATGATGCGTTCACCGACATGGTGCTGAGTGCGGCAGAGACGTTCTTCGACGAGCCGCGCAATCTCAGCTTGACGATTTCACCCGATACTCCGGTTGCCGTTTCACAGATCGCCGCGGGTGCGATGACCGCGCCGCAAATGCTGCCGGATCTCCTCGGTGCAACAGTCGAGGCCAACCGCTAGTTTTTCTCACCTGACCGTCAAACGAAAAACCCCGCCGGACAGCGGGGTTTCTTTTCTGAATATCGGTCCGGCTTCAGCCGGCCATTGCCTTTTGAAGGTTCTCGTCAACCTTGTCGAGAAAGCCGATGGTCGACAGCCAGGGCTGATCCGGACCGATGAGCAAGGCAAGGTCTTTGGTCATGTGACCGCCTTCGACGGTTGCCACGCAGACTTCTTCCAGCGTTTTGGCAAAGCGTGCCAGATCGGCGTTGTCGTCCAGCTTGGCGCGGTGCGCAAGGCCCCGGGTCCAGGCGAAGATCGACGCGATGGAGTTGGTGGAGGTTTCCTCGCCCTTCTGATGCTGGCGGAAGTGGCGCGTCACCGTGCCGTGGGCCGCCTCGGCCTCAACCGTCTTGCCGTCCGGTGTCATCAGGACCGAGGTCATCAGACCGAGCGAGCCGAAGCCCTGAGCGACCGTATCGGACTGGACGTCGCCGTCATAGTTCTTACAGGCCCACACATATCCGCCCGACCATTTCAGGTTCGCGGCGACCATGTCATCGATGAGGCGGTGCTCATAGGTGATGCCGGCTTCCTTGAAGGCGTCCTCGAACTCGGCCTCATAGATTTCCTGGAAGATATCCTTGAAGCGGCCGTCATAGACCTTGAGGATGGTGTTCTTGGTCGACAGATAGACCGGCACTTTGCGCTGCAGGCCGTAGTTCAGCGAAGCGCGGGCAAAATCCTCGATCGACTTGTCGAGGTTGTACATGCCCATGGCAATGCCGGAGCCGGGGGACTCGAACACCTCGTGTTCGATTTCCTGCCCGTCCTCGCCGACGAACTTCATGAACAGCTTGCCCTTGCCGGGAAATTTGAAATCCGTCGCGCGATACTGATCGCCGAAGGCGTGACGGCCGACGATGACCGGCTTCGTCCAGCCCGGAACAAGGCGCGGGACGTTCTTGCAGATGATCGGCTCGCGGAAGATGACGCCGCCGAGAATGTTGCGGATCGTGCCGTTGGGCGAGCGCCACATCTTCTTCAGGTTGAATTCTTCGACGCGTGCTTCGTCCGGCGTGATGGTCGCGCATTTGACGCCGACACCATATTTCTTGATGGCTTCTGCGGCATCGACGGTGATCTGGTCGTCGGTGGCGTCGCGACTCTCCATGCCAAGGTCGTAATATTTCAGATCGATGTCCAGGTAAGGGTGAATCAGCTTGTCCTTGATGAACTGCCAGATAATCCTGGTCATCTCGTCGCCGTCGAGTTCGACGACAGGGTTTTCGACCTTGATCTTTGCCATATGAAAGAGCCTCGTTACTGAAGGGATTGGGGCTTTGCCCGTAAAATATGGTGATGTTTGCGGCTCCTATACCATTGTGGTGCCGGAAGGCAAAGGCGGGCCGTCTCGCGAATTCGTATAAGGTGGTTCAAGCAGTGGCGAACTGTGTTAACGCAGGCCTGTCAGGATGGGGAGAGTCTCGGCCATGGAGTTTGAATCGGCTGTTTTCGAGGATGAGACGCGGCGTTTACACTATGTCTCGATGGGGGACCACGACAAGCCGTTGATGCTGTGCCTGCACGGCTTTCCGGAGTATTGGGGCGCATGGCGTGACATCATGCCCCATTTGGCACGGACATTTCGTGTTGTCGCACCCGATCAGCGCGGTTTCGGGCGCTCATTCAAGCCTGAGGGCGTTGAGGCCTACCAGACCTGGCATCTCGTCAAGGACATCAATGCGCTGGCGGATTATCTTTCGCCAGATGAGCCGTTTGTCCTTTTTGGCCATGACTGGGGTTCCGCCGTTGCCTATGCCTATGCTTTCGGGCGGCCGGAGAGGCTTCGCGCGCTGGTCGTCGCCAATGGCGTCCATCCTCATACGTTTCAAAAGGCAATCATCGACGATCCGCGGCAGCGCGCCGCCAGCCAGTATATGCGTTTCCTCCGCAGTGAGGGTGCGGCAGCAACAATGCGGGAAAATGATTTCGCGCGCACGCTTAACATGATTGCCGGCTTCTCCAAGGCCGACTGGATGAGTAATGAAGACAGAAAAGCCTATCTGGAAGCCTGGGGCGGCGATGGCACCATGGAGGCGATGCTGAACTGGTACCGGGCATCTCCGGTCGTTGTTCCGCCGGTTTCTCAGCCGGCAGAGGAGGTGGCCGAAAAGGTTCCTGTCTATGACATTTCACCTGAGGCGATGACCGTGCGCGTTCCGCATCTTGTCGTCTGGGGCGAGGATGACGAGGCGCTCAGGCCGGTTTGCCTTGAAGGCCTTGAGCGTTTTGCCGGTGATCTGACGGTCGAGCGGATTTCGGGCAGCGGCCACTGGGTGCTGCATGAACAACCGCAAAGAGTTGCGGATGCGGTGAAGCAATGGCTTTCATCCCGGAGCCTTTGATGGACAGACGCGTGTGAGGCAGCAGGGGTTAGCGCGCCTCCGGATTTGTGCAATGATCGGCAAAGCCTGTCGGTCCCCGGGGAAATGCGATGTTCTACTTCAATGTCCGCAACAGCAAAAATCCGGAGCGCACCGCGGCCGGTCTGCTAAGGCTCAAGGTCGATATGGAAGAGGCCGGTATTCCGCCGCGGCATCCCGACACCACCCTCATTGCGACATGGAATATCCGCGAGTTTGATTCCAAGGCCTATGGCGAACGCTCGCTGGAATGCCTCTATTACATCGCGGAAATCTGCTCGAAATTCGATATCATAGCAGTTCAGGAAGTTCGCGAACGGCTGGACGCGCTGGAGCAGGTGCGCGCCATCATGGGGCGCGGGTGGAAATACATCGTTTCCGATGTCAGTGAAGGCAAGCCCGGCAACCGGGAGCGCATGGCGTTTTTATACGACAGCAACAAAGTCCGTTTTACCGGCCTTGCCGGCGAGATCGTTATCCCGCCGATCCAGATCAAGGAGAACGGCAAAACCGTTCGCTATGATCCGGCGCGGCAATTGTACCGCACGCCCTTCATCGTCGGTTTCAAGTCGGGCTGGACGACACTCCAGCTCTGTACGGTCCATATTCTCTATGGAGAGGACGAAGCTGACAATGAGGAACGGGCGCGGGAAATTGCATCGGTGGCACAGTTCCTGTCCAAGCGTGCGCAGGAAGGTCAGATCGAGGATGCCAATCTGGTACTGCTTGGTGACTTCAACATCTACAAGCCTACTGACATAACCATGAAGGCGATCACGGACGCAGGGTTCGTGATCCCGGAGGAACTGCAGGACGTGCCTGCCACAAACACAGGCAAGAAAAAGCGTCACTACGATCAGATCGCCGTCATGCCGCAAATGTGGAGGATGGAGACAACCGGCAGGGCCGGTGTCTTCGACTTCTACAATACGGTTTACCGCGCCCTTGAAGAGGATGAGGTCTCCTATGCCGAGGAGATGGGCGAGGCCTATAACGTCACATCGAAAGGCAAGGTGCGCACGAAGTCCGGCAAGACCAGCTATTACCGCACCTACTGGCGCACGCATCAAATGTCTGACCATTTGCCGATGTGGATGGAAATCCGGTCCGATTTCTCGGTTGAATATCTCGAGGAGTTCATGGTGCCGGACGAGCTTTGAAAGTCCGGCGCCAAAGCCGGTTTATTGTTCCTTTCGCCCTTTCTTCGTTTGCGGCAATATGCCAGTTAAAGCCTTCATCAGGACTTGCAGGCTGACGGGATCTCATGGCCGGAACGGATAGGAACAGGGAACTCTTGACGGGCGGGCCGGCGATTGTGCTGGTCGAACCGCAGCTGGGCGAAAACATCGGCATGGTCGCCCGCGCCATGGCGAATTTCGGCCTGTCTGAGTTGCGGCTCGTCAATCCGCGCGACGGCTGGCCGAGCGAAAAGGCCCGTTCGGCAGCGAGCAAGGCTGATCATGTCATCGATGCGGCAACGGTCTTTACAACGCTTGAGGAAGCGATTGCGGATCTCAATTTCGTTTATGCGACAACGGCGCGGGAAAGAGACGGTTTCAAACCGGTGCGCGGACCGGTTGAGGCGGCCGATACCTTGCGGCAACGCATGGGCTCGGGGCAAAAATGCGGTGTTCTTTTCGGGCGCGAGCGCTGGGGGCTGAAGAATGAAGAGGTGGGTCTTGCCGACGAGATCGTGACCTATCCGATCAATCCTGCCTTCGCCTCGCTTAATATCGCCCAGGCCGTGCTGCTGATGTCCTATGAATGGATGAAATCGGGCCTTGGCGAAAAGACGCGGACACCGTTTGTCCAGGCCGACATGGAGCCGGCGACCAAAGCCGACCTCCAGGGCCTTTTCGATCATCTGGAAGAGGCGCTGGATGCACGGGGATATTTCCGGCCCGCCGACAAAAAGCCCAAAATGGTCGACAATCTGCGTGCGGTCTTGAGCCGGCAAGGGTTCTATCTGCCGGAAATCAGAGTGCTGCGCGGTGTCATTCGTTCGCTTGACCGGTTCAGCCGGCAGGCGCCGAAAGGGCAGAACCCGGGCGCGGGTGAGCGCAATGTGTCCGCCGGGCAGTCAGCAAGCGAGGGCAATAAAGATTGAGCGATGCGCCGGTCCTTCTGTTTGATTCAGGCATAGGCGGTCTGACGGTGCTCCGCGAGGCGCGTGTCCTGCTTCCCGAGCGGCGCTTTGTCTATGTGGCGGATGATGCAGGGTTTCCCTATGGCGGGTGGAGCGAGGATGCCTTGAGCGAGCGTATCGTCCGGCTTTTCGGGCAGCTCATCGCCGAATACCGGCCTGCAATCTGCATTATTGCCTGCAACACCGCATCAACGCTCGTTCTGGAGCCGCTGCGCAAGGCCTTTCCGGAGATGCAGTTTGTCGGCACGGTGCCGGCTATAAAACCAGCGGCGGAATGCACGCGCTCAGGGCTTGTCAGCGTGTTGGCGACACCGGGTACGGTCCGGCGCACCTATACACGCGACCTTATCCAATCCTTTGCCTCGCAATGCCATGTCCGCCTTGTCGGTTCTGAGAACCTTGCAGGCCTCGCCGAACGGTATATTCGCGGCGATAGCATTGACCCCCAGGATATACTTGCGGAGATCGAGCCGTGCTTTGTGGACCAAAACGGCCGCAAGACGGATATTGTAGTGCTTGCCTGCACGCATTATCCGTTCCTTGCCAACCGCTACCGGAGCCTTGCGCCATGGCCGGTGGACTGGCTGGATCCGGCCGAAGCGATCGCGCGGCGGGCCAAGTCCCTTTTACCGGTGTCGGACGGCGTTTCCGAAGTGCCTGATATAGCCGTTTTCACCTCTGCCGAGCCTGATTTCGCAATACGGCGGCTGATGAGCGGTTTCGGCCTGCAATTCGTTGCCACGCAGGATTGACAACAGGGCCTGATTGGCCTAAATCCGCGCAGTCTCCGGGCCTTGTGCCCGGTTTTTGTTACGTGTCCCGTGAATGACCGCCGCTACGCAAGGCCGGACATTCTGTCAGTCGGCAAAAACAGCCGGCAGAGGAGGGCGCGTTTCCTTCGACCGGTTTGGGAACAAACCGGTCTAGCCATTTGAAAGGGAATGCGATGAGTAAACGCGAATCGTCCAAATACAAACTTGATCGCCGCATGGGCGAAAACATCTGGGGCCGTCCCAAATCACCGGTGAACCGCCGCGAATACGGGCCGGGCCAGCACGGACAGCGCCGCAAGGGCAAGCTGTCCGACTTCGGTATCCAGCTTCGCGCCAAGCAGAAGCTGAAGGGTTATTACGGCGATATCCGTGAAAAGCAGTTCCGGAAAATCTACGAGGAAGCAAACCGCCGCAAGGGCGATACCCCGGAAAACCTGATTGGTCTTCTGGAGTCGCGCCTCGACGCCGTGGTCTACCGTGCGAAGTTCGTTGCGACTGTTTTTGCAGCGCGTCAGTTCGTCAATCACGGCCATGTCATGGTCAATGGCGTCCGCACGAATATTCCGTCCTACCGCTGCAAGCCGGGCGATGTGATCGAAGTGCGTGAAAAGTCCAAGCAGCTTGCTTTTGTCCTCGAAGCATCGCAGCTCGCCGAGCGTGATGTGCCGGAATATATCGAGGCTGATCACAACAAGATGGTCGCGACCTATGTTCGCATCCCGACTTTGTCGGATGTGCCTTATCCGGTTCAGATGGAACCGAACCTGGTCGTCGAATTCTATTCGCGCTGACCGGTTCCAACCGAACAGAACAAGGCCGTCGGAAATTCCGGCGGCTTTTTTTGTTTCCTTCTCAGCCACGTCGCGATAGGTAGCTGCGTGACGTTCGGGACAGGAATAACCCCATGAACATGCATGACAGCGCAACGCTTCGCGAAGTGGTTGAAGCTGATGGTGACACACAGGCAGACACCTGCCATCCGATGTTCCGGGATGCGCCGTCCTCGGTCAGCTTCAAAAAGCTGCGCAAACGGCTTTTGAGGCAAACCCGCCAGGCGCTCGAGGATTTTGGCATGGCGGGTAGCGGCAATGGCCGGCCTGGGCGCTGGCTTGTTGCCTTGTCCGGCGGGAAGGATTCCTACGGCCTTTTGGCAATTCTGCTTGACCTGAAGTGGCGTGGCCTGCTGCCCGTCGAGATTGTCGCCTGCAATCTAGACCAGGGGCAGCCGAATTTCCCCAAGCATATCCTGCCGGATTTCCTGGAGCGCAACGGGGTGGCGCATCGTATCGAGTATCAGGATACCTATTCGGTGGTGACTGATAAACTTCCCGAGACGAGCACCTATTGTTCGCTCTGTTCAAGACTTCGCCGCGGGCATCTTTATCGCATCGCGCGCGAGGAGAATTGCGATGCGCTGGTTCTCGGGCACCATCGCGAGGATATTCTGGAAACGTTTTTCATGAATTTCTTCCACGGCGGACGGCTCGCCGCCATGCCGCCGAAGCTGTTGAACGATGAGGGCGATGTCCTGGTTTTACGGCCGCTTGCCTATTGCGCTGAAGACGATCTGGCAAAATTTGCCGAGGCTTTGCGGTTTCCGATCATCCCATGCGATCTGTGCGGGTCCCAGGACGGGCTGCAGCGTGACGCGATGAAGGTCATGATCGCCGATATCGAAAGCCGTATGCCGGGCCGCAAGGATTCGATGATCCGGGCACTGACGAATGTCCGTCCGTCGCATCTCCTCGACCGCAGCCTGTTCGATTTTCTCAGCCTCGATGAACATCGCGCCGACAGCGTGGAAAAGACAAAATGACATTTTCCGATAGCGATATGACGGACCTCGTCGATCTCCTGAAAAGGACGGGCGAGGAGGAAATCCTACCGCGTTTTCGGGCGATTGAAGACAGCGATATCAAGCAGAAGGAATCAGCCTGGGACGTCGTGACCGAGGCTGACACCGCTGCGGAGGAATGCCTCACGGCGGAGTTGAGCCAGCGTTATCCGGACGCGTTCATCGTCGGTGAGGAAGCGACTGCGGAAAACCCTGGCCTGATTGACGGGCTGGGCGAGGCGGAATTCGCCTTCGTCATCGATCCGGTTGACGGGACCTACAATTTTGCATCTGGCATGCCGACATTCGGGACGATCCTTGCCGTTATCGTCAACGGCGAATGTGTTGCCGGCATTATCCATTACCCGGATGGTGGCGAGAGCCTTGTCGGCGCTGCAGGGGGCGGAGCCCGTCTTCTTGGCGCTCGCGGCGGTGAACGACGCTTGAAAGTGGCAGAGCCGACAGGCCTTGACCAGATGGTGGGCACCATATCGTGGGGGTTTCTCAAAGAGCCGGAGCGCAGCCGGATTGCCGGGAACCTCGCCGGTATCGGGATGCCGTTCGCATTTCGTTGTTCGGCCTGGGAATACCGGCTTGCGGCCGCGGGCAGGGCGCATTTTGTCAGTGCACATAATCTGATGCCGTGGGATCATCTGGCCGGCGTTCTGATCCATGCGGAAGCCGGTGGCTATACGGCCTGCCTTGACGGCTCACCCTACGGCCCCGGAGTTAACAGCGGAGGGCTGATCACTGCGACGGATCCGGAAAGCTGGTCGCTGATCCGGCGTGAGATTTTTGAACTGTCTTGAACCGGACTCGCTCCTGGCCCTTATGACCGGGCAAACAGCCGGCCTTTTTCCGTCCAAACGATGATTGCGACGCCAATCCAGCCGAATGCAGCAAACGCTGCTGCAATGGGAATGAGGGTTCCGTCAAATGCCTGCCCGACCAGGGCGCCAAGAACAGCACCGCCTGTAAAGCTGATAACCCCCATAACAGAGGATGCTGTGCCGGCGATGTGGCCGAGCGGTTCCATCGCCAGGGCGTTGAAGTTCGGCGGCACAAGACCGAAAGCGCCGATAATCGCCGCCATCAGTGCATAGGCAATCGGAAATGGCGGGGTGCCCGGCAGGCAAGTAAGAAGCAGGATCGTGCCAAAGACGGCATAGGCAATCAGCGAGCTGTGCGAGATCAGCCGCATGCCGACGCGCCGCACAAGCGAGCCGTTGCCGAAGTTCAGTACCGCCATAACGCCTGCATTGACCGCAAAGGCGAAGACGAACAGCGCTCCCAGATCATAGACGGATTGATAGATCTGCTGCGCCGAGATGACATAGGCAAACAACCCGCCGAAGCACAAGGTCGATGCCAGGGTGTACCCCATTGCCTGCCGGTTCGTGACCACCTCGCGAAAAGCCTTGACGATAGCGGTGAAAGACAGGGGAAGGCGGTTTTCATGGGGCAAGGTTTCACGCATGCGAAACCCGGACCAGCAGGCCATGATCAACCCGGCAAGACCGAGAAGAATGAATATCCAGTGCCAGGACAGGACACTGATAATTGCCTGCCCCAGGGCTGGAGCAAGGATTGGCACGATCATGAATATCGTAAAAGTGTAGGACATGACCCGAGCCATGTCGCGTCCGCCGAAACAGTCCCGTATGATCGCGTTGACGACGATGCGCACGGCCGCCGCCGCTATACCCTGCGCAAGTCTCAGCACCAGCAGCGTGGTGTAACTGTCAGCAAAAGCGTCTGCTACAGCGGCAAACGCATAAAACAGTGTCGCCGGAATTAGAATTGCCTTGCGACCAAATCGGTCCGAGATGGGGCCGAACAAGATCTGCGCACAACCAAAGCCCAGCATGAATACGGTGATTACCGCCTGACGGTCATTCTCATCCATGAGGGAAAAGCTGTGGCTGATTTCCGGCAGAGCCGGCAGCATGATATCGATCGAAAGGGCAATGATGGAGCTGAGCGCTGCCATCAGCAAGATGAATTCGGCAAAACTCATGCCGGCGCGTTCGACCATTTCGCTGCGGTGCGGCGAATCAGCCGCCTGTCGACCCGTGCCGGGTTCGCTATTCATATCCATAACGCTGCCTTTGGTGCGGTGTGCTGGATGGCCGGAGAGAGGCCGCATGCCGAGGTCGATTGGTAGATTCGGCGACTGTTCGCAAAGCACGGCCTTGTGCAATACGCCAAACAGGCCGCAAAGAGGAGACCGGTTTTACGGGGTAAACCCAAACTCTGGATTTGGCAATAGCGTGCAAATACGACGCCTGGCTATACGTACACTCCGGCGTTGAGCCGCATTACGCGCCGATCAGCCGGTGTAGCCGGCGAGTTTGCCGTTGATGACATAGTCGAGAATTTTGACGATCTGATCCGGTGTCTCAACAACCGCAAGGGCGGCTGCATCGACTTCCTTGAGCGCATGTTGATGGTCAGGCCCGTGCATGACGATCAGCGCCTTGCCGAGGGCAGAAGCATAGCCTGCATCGAACGCGGCGTTCCACTGCCGGTATTTTTCGCCGAACCGTACAACCACGATATCGGCATCGCCGATCAGCGTGCGCGTGCGGATCGCATTGACCTTGGCGCCCTTTTTGTCGTGCCAGAACTTGTCGGGCTCGGCGCCGAGTATGGATACGCCGCAATCATCCGATGCTTCGTGATGCGTCACGGGGGCGCTGAAAGCGACCGGAAGATCGGCCGCCCTCACACCTGCCTCGATCTGTTCACGCCAGGCGGTGTGAATCTCGCCGGACAGGTAGACGTTCCAGTTGCGCATCAAGCGGCGCCCTTGGTGGTGATGCCTTTTTCGCTCAGATGGCTCTGGAGTTCTTCGGCCTGGAACATTTCGCGGATGATGTCGCAACCGCCGACGAACTCGCCCTTGACGTAGAGCTGAGGAATGGTCGGCCAGTTCGAATAGTCCTTAATTCCCTGGCGCAGATCATCATCTGCCAGAACGTTGATGCCTTTGTATTCAACACCGAGATAATCGAGGATCTGCACGACCTGCCCGGAGAAGCCGCATTGCGGGAAGCCCGGTGTGCCCTTCATGAAAAGAACGACTTCACTGCCCTTGACCTCATTATCAATAAATTCGCTGATGGCTGACATTTCAATTCCTTATGGCTGCCGGGGAAAAGGCCCGGAGTTGGCTATGGACCGTAAATAACTCCGATGCGGGGGGATTTCCAGTCCTGCCGACACGCCGTGAGACCGGCGCCTTTCAAAAGCAAAAGCCGCGGATCGCTCCGCGGCCTTTTGCGTCTCAATGCCTTGGGCTTAGTAGTCGAGGCATTTCTGCAGAAGGGCGGGATCCGGATATTTGGCATTGGGGCCAAATTCCGCATAGCAGGCCGAGGTCCATGCATGTGCGGTGTTGTCGAATGGCGTGGCGGTGCCGCCCGAGTTCGCCTGGATTTTCATCATGCCAACGGGTGCGGCGGTTGAAGCGCGCCGGTTGTCGTCGGCATGAGCGGCGCCAAAAGTGGAAAGGGCGATTGTCGCTGCGGCGGCAAGGGATGCGGTTGCGTAGATTGCGTTTTTCATCTTGTGTCTCCTTATGGTTTATCCCCCTCACTGGGGTACGCGAACACATTGGGAGGCGGCGGCTGAACCGGTCTCGAATGTACTGTTCAGCCGATGTTCACCACAATGAATGTGTTTACGACCAGTAGATATTCAGGTTTCGTATTCTCAAGCCGCCTACACGTCGTCGCAGCTGTCCTGATGAGGTGATGCATGTCGATACAGCCAGGAGCTCTGATTTGATTTCGTGTGACGACCAATGCAAAATGGCAAGTCGCCGAGGCTGCATTTCTGAAATAAGCTATTGAAAATCATATAGTATTTTGTGCGACTGAATTTGGCTCAGGCATGGTGGTTCCACGGATTATGCTGAAGATGAAGGTAAGAGAACGGTGTGATGAAGCTTGAACTGCCGGAACTGCCGGCTTTGTCTCTCACAGGCAACGGGCGGCAGTTGCGCGAGACCGTCTTTGCCGACAGCTTGCCTGAAAGCCTTGGAGACGGCGACATCCGGCTGAACCTTTCGGGCGTGGAGGGCGACGGGCAGGTCGAGTTTGTCGAGCTTGATCCCTGGTGCAACCTCATTGTCAGCCGTTGTTACTGGAAGCAGCCGGGTGCGTTACGCTATCGCGGCGAAGGATGGATCCGGTTCAATTTCTGCCTGGCCGCCGATGCGACCTTCGTTTTCGATCAACACGGCGCTTATGAACTCAAAGGCAGCGAATTGCGGGTTTTTCATCAACCCAACGGGATCGATTGCGGTCACATCATCCGCCCCAAGGCGCGCTCGGTTTGCGTAACCCTTTCACTGCATCGTGACCAGATGATCCGGCGCATGCGCGAGATACCGGAATTGGCTGGTACGGCGCTGGCCCGTATTGCTGACGATGACGGCTTCTTTTTCGAACGGCTAGGCCAGCGGCCGGAAGCATTGAGGGCCGTACGTGATCTCCTCGACAATCCCTATGGCGGCAGCTTGCGTGCTCACTATATCCGCGCCAAGAGCGAGGGGCTGCTGTGCGCCGCCTTTGACGCGATGCTCGAGCGAAACGTCGAACAACGTGGCCCCCTCATGCGCGAGGCCGACTGGCGGCGCGTTGAAACGGCCAAGATGCACATTGATCACGACATTCTCGCCGTTCCGTCCGTCGAACGCCTGGCGCTGATGGTCGGGCTCAATCGTAACAAATTGTCATATGGTTTCAGGCACCGCTTCAATGTGACGATATCGCGCTACGTCGCAGGCGAGCGTCTGGAACTGGCCTGGCGCCTGCTGGAAGCTGGTCAGTTAAGCGTGTCACAGATCGCCGACCAGGTGGGTTACGCGCATGTCTCGAGCTTTTCGGCCGCATTCAAGGCACATTTTGGCCTTTCGCCCGGCAAGATAGCCGCTTGTATGCGCGAAAGTCTGCAATAGTGCGGCGCGCCTAACTCTTGGTGACGACCGCCTAAGCACAGCCTTTTGTTGGCAGCTAGTCTCTCCCGAACAATTATCCTTTGTGGGAGGTGGATTTGTCGACACTTGAATTCGTGCTTGTGCATGGCTCATGGCATACGGGCGAGTGCTGGGATGAGGTTAAGGCGAGTTTGGAGGCGAAGGGTCATCGGGCGTTTGCCCCGACCCTGCCTGGCCGCGGTCCGGGCCAGAGCACTGATGTGACGATGCGCGATTATGCCGATGCGGTGGCACAATTTGTTGTTGCCGAGGATTTGGCGGGCATCGTGCTGGTTGGACATAGCGCGGGCGGCACCGTTGTCTGTAAAGCGGCAGAACAGCTTGGCGACCGCATCAGTCGGCTCGTGCTGGTCTCGCCACTCCTGGTGGACAGCGGCAGCGCGCTAACGGATGCCGTGCCGCCCGAGTATGCCGGGCTGTTTGCTCATATGGCATCGGAATCGTCCGACAACACCATAATGGCGCCTTGGGAGGTATGGCGTGACTCCTTTATTGGCGATGCCGAAGAGACATTGGCCCGCAAAGCCTATGAACGACTCTGTGCCGAACCGTTCGGCCCGGTGTCGGAACCGGTCGACCTTGAAGCATTCGCGGCGATGCCGATCGCCAAATCCTATATCAACTGCACGGAGGACGTCGTCTTTCCGATTGGCGAATATGGGCTTTTCCCGCGCATGTACCAGAAGGTCGCGCCGTGCCGGCTGGTGAACGCTCAAGGCAGCCATGAGATGATGTATTCCAACCCGCATGCACTCGCGGAAGCCCTTGTGAAAGCCGGGCGGCCATGAGGATGTCCTGGACGATGGCATGCTGAAGCTGGCTTCGCGCTCATGCCGGGATGCGTGGCATTCAATATCATCGATGCCGGCCGAAAGTTGACCGAAATTGCACGAATGTGATTATGCGCTTAGCAACGCGGGCGAGTTGGCGGGGCTTATTCGCCAAGGCGCGGTTTCCCCCGAGCAGGTTCTGGAAGCTGCGATTGCCCGTATTACCCGCCTGAATCCGAGCCTCAACGCGGTCGTCGAGACCATGTTCGAGCAGGCGCGCGGCGCGCTGGCGGAAACAGCCAATGGAGGCGATGCGGAAAGGCCCTTGTTTGGCGTTCCGGCGCTGGTCAAGGATTTGCACACGCTGGTTGCCGGCAGCACCTTGACGCACGGAAGCGCGTATTTCGAAGGCCATGTCAGCACTGGGGACAGCGACATCGTGCGCCGGATGCGGAGTGCCGGTTTGTCGGTCATCGGTCGCACCAACACGCCGGAATTCGGCCTCAACACAACCACGGAAGGCCGTTTTCACGGGCCGGCGGTCAACCCCTGGAAGCGCGACCGTTCGCCAGGCGGCTCAAGCGGCGGCAGCGCAGTCGCGGTTGCCTCGGGGATGGTGCCCGTTGCGCATGCCACCGACAGCGGCGGGTCAATCCGTATTCCGGCCGCCTGTTGCGGTCTGGTCGGCCTCAAACCCAGCAGAGGCAGGATCTTTGCCGGGCTCGATCCCGGCGAAGGCTGGCACGACATGTTCAACGCCTTTGCCGTCACCAGAAGCATCGGCGATACGGCGCTTTTGCTCGATTGCCTGGCCAACACCGAGAAGCCGGCCCCGTACATTGCGGCAGGCTTTTCCGGTTCGTTCAGGACATTGGCCGATGTGTCGGTCCCGGCGTTCTCCATCGGTGTGCTCACGACACCGACATCCGGTGCTCGAGTCGACAGCCGCTGCACAGCAGCCGTTGAACGGGTCGCCTCGGCATGCCGCTTACTGGGCCACGCCATCCAGCCGATTAAGCTGGACTATGATGTTGCCGCTTTTGCCGACGCTTTCACCAAGATCATTTCAGCAAGCGTGGCGGCAACAGTGCATGCCCACACGAAAGCACACGGGCGTCAGCCGAATCGCGATGATTTCGAGCCTGCCGTATGGCAGGCTCTGGAACTCGGCAACGCGATCAGCGGCGCCGAACTCAATCTGGCTACAGCAAGCTTGCATCTGATCGCAGGCGATATTCTGCGCGAGATGGCCGGACTTGATCTCATTTTGTCGCCGACCATTGCCCG
This sequence comes from Hoeflea prorocentri, assembly GCF_027944115.1. Classification (NCBI taxonomy): domain Bacteria; kingdom Pseudomonadati; phylum Pseudomonadota; class Alphaproteobacteria; order Hyphomicrobiales; family Rhizobiaceae; genus Hoeflea; species Hoeflea prorocentri. The sequence continues at coordinate 1,350,170 of NZ_JAPJZI010000001.1, forward strand.
ACCACCGATACAGACCGGATCGCTGGATACGAACACTGATGATCTTTCCGCCTTTCTGGCCAGGGTTTTTGCGTTTGCGCCGTTTACGTCGATCTACAACGCAACGGGTCAGCCTGCGATCAGCCTACCGGTCGATGCCGATGGCGACGGATTGCCGGTTGGCGTCCAGTTCGCGGCCGAGCCAGGTCGGGAAGACCAATTGCTGCAGATCGGTTGGCAAATGGAACACCGCTTCCCCTGGCGCGATCGCCAGCTTGCCCTGATCCGTTCGCTCTAGGACCAATCGACATTCGGTCTTCATTTTTCCTGGGCTTCAATCATATCGCCGCAACAATTCCATCGATGCTTTGAATGTCGATTGAGCCTAGTCCGGTGCGCTTGTCTGCAGCGCCAGCGCGTGCAGTGCTTCGCCCATATTGCCTTTCAGCGCCTGGTAGACCATCTGGTGCTGCTGCACCCTGGTTTTGCCCCGAAAGCTTTCCGAGACGACCTCGGCGGCGTAGTGATCACCGTCTCCGGCCAGATCGCGGATTGTCACCTGCGCATCAGGGATAGCGGCCTTGATCATTTCTTCGATGTCACCGGCATTCATCGGCATGGCACTCTCCCCGTATTGAATTTTGTCGATGCGCGCACTCAGCCTTCGCCGGCCTGCGCGGCTGTTCCATCCATATAGTCTGGGAACCATGATTCATAGGCGGTGCGCAACTCCTCTACAGATATGGAGAGGATGCCGTCTATCGTCAATCTGCCGCCGCCTACCGTGCCGAGCCGCCGGAACGGCACGCCAGCGCCCTCGGCGTTCATACAGACGAAGTTCGCAAGATCCGGGGCAAGGGCGACAATGTAACGCGCCTGATCCTCGCCAAAAAGAAGGGCATGTGCCGGATCCTGCGGCTGTTCAAGATCGATCTTCATGCCCTTGTTCGACGCTATGGCCATTTCTGCAAGGCTGAGAGCAAGGCCGCCATCGGAGATGTCATGGCAGGCGGTCACCTGGCCGTTGCGGATGGCGGAACGCACAAAATCGCCATTGCGTTTTTCGGTGTAGAGATCGACGGGCGGCGGTGGGCCGTCCGACTGTCCGAGACAATCGCGCATATAGGCCGATTGGCCAAGATGCGTGCCGTCGCAGCCGAGCAGGACGAGGATATCGCCCTCGTTTGCGCCGCCTATGGTCGCCATTTGTGTCCAGTCGGGAAGCAGCCCGACCCCGGCGATAGTAGGCGTTGGCAATATGGCTTCGCCATTCGTCTCGTTATAGAGGGAGACATTGCCGGACACGATCGGGAAACTGAGGGCCGCGCATGCCTCGCCGATGCCTTCGATCGCCTTGACGAGCTGCCCCATTATTTCAGGACGCTCGGGATTGCCGAAATTGAGATTGTCCGTTGCAGCAAGCGGCTCGGCGCCTGTTGCCGTCAGATTGCGCCAGCATTCGGCGACGGCCTGCTTGCCGCCTTCAAGCGGATCGGCCTCGCAATAGCGGGGCGTGACATCGGATGAAAAGGCCAGCGCCTTGGTCGGGTGCGTATCGACCCTGACCACACCGGCATCACCGCCCGGAAGTTGCAGGCTGTTGCCCTGGATCAGGGTATCATATTGTTCATAGACCCAGCGGCGAGAGGAATTGTTGGCCGAGCCGATCAGCGACAACAGCGCCTTTCCGTAGTCCTCCGGTTCTTCGACGCTGTCTGCCGGCAGCGGTGAATAAAGCCCAGTCTCGCGCCAGGGCCGGTCATATTCCGGAGCCTCGTCGCCCAGTTCGCGGATCGGCAGATCGGCGACCTCGTCGCCCTGATGGACGACGCGAAAGCGCAAATCGTCCGTGGTGGTGCCGACAATGGCAAAATCGAGGCCCCACTTTTTGAAGATGGCTTCGGCCTCGGCTTCCTTTTCGGGGCGCAGGACCATGAGCATGCGCTCCTGGCTTTCCGAAAGCATCATCTCGTAGGCGCTCATGTTTTCTTCGCGCACTGGCACCTTGTCGAGATCAAGCTCAATGCCAAGGCCGCCCTTGGCGCCCATCTCCACTGCTGAGCATGTCAGCCCTGCCGCGCCCATGTCCTGAATGGCGATCACGGCACCGGAAGCCATGAGTTCGAGGCAGGCTTCAAGCAGGCATTTTTCGGTAAACGGGTCTCCGACCTGAACGGTCGGGCGCTTTTCCTCGATGGACTCATCGAATTCGGCGGACGCCATGGTCGCCCCACCAACGCCGTCGCGGCCGGTCTTTGCACCGAGATAGACGACCGGCAGGCCGATGCCTTCCGCTTTCGAATAAAAGATCGCATCTGTGCGGGCGAGCCCGGCGGCAAAGGCATTGACGAGGCAGTTGCCGTTGTATCGGGCATCGAATTCAACCTCGCCGCCTACCGTCGGAACGCCGAAGGAATTTCCGTATCCGCCGACACCGGCAACGACACCGGCCACAAGGTGATGCGTTTTGGGATGCTCCGGTTCACCAAAGCGCAGGGCGTTCATCGCCGCGATGGGGCGGGCGCCCATGGTGAACACATCGCGCAAAATGCCGCCAACGCCGGTCGCCGCGCCCTGGTAAGGCTCGATATAGGACGGGTGATTGTGGCTCTCCATCTTGAAGACGACACAGTCGCCATCACCGATATCGACAACACCGGCGTTTTCTCCCGGCCCCTGGATGACATGCGGGCCGTCGGTCGGCAGTGTGCGAAGCCACTTCTTTGAGGATTTGTAGGAGCAGTGCTCGTTCCACATCGCCGAGAAGATGCCGAGTTCGGTAAAGCTCGGCTCGCGCCCGATCAGTTCAAGAATGCGATCATATTCGTCGGGTTTGAGGCCGTGCGCTTCGATAAGCTCTTGTGTGATCTTGATGTCGTTCGGAATATTCATTGCGGCAATATCGTTGCGTTTCCAAAGGTGATTGTCAGCAGGATGATCCACCACCGGCCCAGCGCCGTGTGTCGGCGGCGATGCGATTGCCGGCCGACTGGGACATGAGCGGGCCATAGGCGCTGACCGTTGCCGGTGTGCCCTGTGCCTCTATCACGGCAAGCGGACGGTCCTGCGGTCTGCCGCCGGGCACAATCAGGATGCGCGGACGGCCGGAGAAAGAGTTGAGTTCGGGGGCAAGCCGATAGGCCCTGAATGCACGGTCCGCACCCTTGAACCAGCATTTGTTGGCCGCAAGCGCTATGCGTTCCATTGTCGGCAGCGCCGCATCCTGTGAACTCACCGAGATATTGCCGGGACCTGATCCCGATGTCTGGCAGGCGGCGAGCGCGGCAGTCAGAACCGGCAACGCGATCAGAAGGCGGCGCGGCGTCAATGTCATGCGGCCATTCCAAGCGCGGAGGCAAACAGGGCGTGGCCGTCCGTTCCGCCATGTGCCGTTTCGATGAGGTTTTCCGGATGCGGCATCATGCCCATCACGTTGCCCTGTGCATTGATGATGCCGGCAATGTCGTTGGTGGAGCCGTTGGGATTGGTGTCTTCAGCGTAGCGGAAGACAACACGGCCCTCGTCTTCAAGTCTATTGAGGTCGTCCGGCGCGGCAAAGTAGTTGCCATCGTGATGGGCAACCGGGCACCGGATGATTTCGCCCGTTTCATACTGCCGCGTAAAAGCCGTCTCTGAATTGATGACTTCGAGCTTGACTTCGCGGCAGACGAATTTGAGCGAGGCGTTGCGCATCAGCGCTCCGGGAAGAAGGCCTGCTTCAAGGAGAATCTGAAAACCGTTGCACACGCCGAGGACACGCACGCCCTTGGCGGCTTTCTCTCGCACCGCCTCCATCACCGGCATGCGCGCGGCGATCGCACCGCAACGCAGATAGTCGCCATAGGAGAAGCCTCCGGGAATGACGATTAGGTCAACATCGGGGATTTCCGTCTCGGTCTGCCACACGGTATGGGGCGCTTCGCCGGAAATCTTCGTCAATGCGGCAATCATGTCCCGGTCGCGATTGAGGCCGGGAAGAAGAAGGACTGCTGATTTCATGTTTCCAGAATGGTTTTGGAGGTCTGTGTGGCCGCCTTTTAGCGCATATGCGCGGCAATTGCGATAGCTGTTGCCTTGCTATCCAGTGCGGAGTATCGTCAAGATAGTTTATGTTTAAAATATTTGCCGCTCAAGCGATGGTCCGCGCGTGGGGCAGGGTGTGCTTCACCGGACAGGGAGGTTTTATTGGCAAAGGACAAGAGCCGCGTCGAAAGTAGCATGTCACTCGATTTTGAAGGGCGCATGTCCTATGGCGACTATCTCAAGCTCGACATGCTACTGGACGCACAAAAACCGCTCAGCGACAAGCAGGATGAAACGCTGTTCATCATCGTTCACCACGTGCAGGAACTTTGGTTGCGCCTGATCATCCATGAGCTGGAATTCGCCATGCGCAATCTGCGGGAAAACAAGGCGGGCCTGGCCTTCAAGGCGCTGGCGCGCGTATCGGCTGTTCAGGAACAACTGGTGACGGCCTGGGATGTCCTGTCAACGATGACCCCGTCCGACTATATGACCTTCCGGGACTGTCTCGGTCAGGCATCGGGGTTCCAGTCCTATCAGTACAGGCTCGTTGAGATTTTGCTGGGTGCCAAGGATGCGCGCATGCTGGCGCCGCATCGGCACAAGCCGGAAATCCATGCCCGGCTTGAAGTGGCCTTCAAAGGACCGAGCATTTATGACGAATCGATTGCGCTGGTCAGCAGGTCCGGTTTCGATGTCCCGAACGATCTGCTCGAACGCGATTTCTCGACCAATCATGAATTCAGCGAAGCGCTGCGCGATATCTGGCTCCAGGTCTATCGTGATCCTGAACGCTATTTCGAACTCTACGAGCTGGCGGAAGAACTGGTCGATGTTGAAGACCGCTTTCAGCAATGGCGCTTCAGGCACATGAAAACGGTTGAGCGCATCATCGGCTACAAGAAGGGAACCGGTGGCTCATCCGGTGTCGGCTTTTTGAAGACCGCGCTGGACCGGACATTCTTTCCCGAGTTGTGGGCTGTTCGAACGGAGCTTTGAGCGTCAGCAAAAGCGATGTACGACTCAGACGAGTTCGACCGAATAATCCTCGATCACGGTGTTTGCCAGGAGCTTCTCGCACATGGCGGAGATTTCCTCTTTCGCCTTTGCCGGATCGGCTGAAGTCAGCTCCAGGTCGAAAACCTTGCCCTGGCGCACCTGACCGACGCCGTCGAAGCCGAGCGATCCGAGCGCGCCCTCAATGGCCTTGCCTTGCGGGTCGAGCACTCCGTTTTTCAATGTGACGGTAACGCGTGCCTTGATCACGGGCGCATTCCTCGCTTTTTCGCGCTGCTATTTGACGAGGACCGGTCCGGTCCCGCGTGGCGGCTCATTGCGGTTGACGATGCCAAGACGCCGGGCGACTTCCTGATAGGCCTCGACCAGTCCGCCAAGATCGCGGCGATAACGGTCCTTGTCCATCTTGTCCTTTGTCTCGACGTCCCACAGGCGGCAGCTGTCGGGCGAAATTTCGTCGGCAACGACGATCCGCATCATATCGCCTTCAAAGAGCCGGCCGCATTCGATCTTGAAGTCGACAAGCTGAATGCCGACGCCCAGGAACAGACCTGACAGAAAGTCGTTGACCCGAATGGCCAATGCCATGATGTCGTCGATCTCCTGGGGGCTGGCCCAGCCGAACGCGGTGATGTGTTCTTCCGATACCATCGGATCGTTCAGCGCATCGGCCTTGTAATAGAACTCGATGATGGAACGCGGCAGCACGGTGCCCTCATCAAGGCCGAGCCGCTCTGACAGGGAACCGGCGGCGACATTGCGGACCACCACTTCCAGCGGAATGATTTCGACTTCCTTGATGAGCTGTTCGCGCATATTGACGCGCTTGATGAAATGGGTGGGGATGCCGATCCGGTTCAGGTGCTCGAAAACAAACTCTGAAATCCTGTTGTTGAGCACGCCTTTTCCCTCAACAACATCGTGCTTCTTGTTGTTGAATGCGGTGGCGTCGTCTTTGAAGAACTGGATAAGCGTGCCGGGTTCGGGGCCTTCGTAAAGAATCTTGGCTTTGCCCTCATAGATTCGGCGGCGACGGTTCATGATTTTCTCTGTTCCTTCGGCCGCACGATGCGGCTGACTGGTTGGTCCTGGATTGGCTATCATCTAGCGGAAACGGAGGGATATCACAATCGCTGTGCAAGGCCCTTTTTGACGCTGATCCACTGCCTATTGGATGGCCGCTTTTCACAGCAACGACAGGCAGGGGGCTGAGCCGGCCGTCCGAATTGCGGCAAATTCGCGCGGTTTGCGCCGAAATGTCGGGAAATTGGCGCGCGTGATACAATGCGTAAAAGCGCCGATTGATCTTTTCTTAGGCATTTGATTTACACATATAGGAGAAGCGGCGCCTTTGTTGTAAAGAGCGCAATGAAGACGGTTATTTACGTTCGGGAGAACTGAATATGAGCGGCATGGACGAACGCAGCGAAGCCTATGAGAACAAATTTGCTCACGATGAGGAACTGCGGTTCAAAGCGGGAGCACGCCGTAACAAGATGCTGGGTCTTTGGGCCGCCGGACTACTGGGCAAGGAAGGCGAGGATGCCGAGGCTTATGCCAAGGAAGTTGTTCTGGCCGATTTCGAAGAGGCGGGGGACGATGACGTTTTCCGCAAGGTCCGCAAGGATTTCGATGATGCGGGCGTTGAACAGTCCGACCATCAGCTTCGCCGGCACATGGATGAGCTGATGCAGAAGGCCATCGAGCAGATCCGCACCGAATAGCAGATAAGCCCTAGGGGTCGAGTTTGCTTAAGAAGCGGGCAAAGACCATCAGCCCCTCGGGCCACGGGCCAAAGCCTGATTCGGCATTGATATGGCCGGCATTGCCGGCATCCATGAACAACGCCCCCCAGGCGGCGGCTGTATCATCGGCGACGTCGAAACTGCTGTAGGGATCGTCTCGGCTGGCAATGACCATTGCCGGAAAAGGCAGTGGATCGCGGGAATAGGGTCCGAAGGTCATAAGGTGCTTCGGACGTATCTTAGGGTTCGATACGTCGGGCGGCGCCACGAGCATCGCGCCGACAACGGGTTTTTCAAACTCCGATATGGCCTGCACCGTTGCCGACACACCGAGCGAATGCGCAACGATGACCACCGGCCGCTTTGATTCGTTAACGGCGGCGGCGATTGCCGTTTTCCAATCCTCCAGCTCCGGTTTTTCCCAGCTCTTCTGCTCGACGCGGCGTGCCGTCGACAACTTTGCCTGCCAGCGGCTTTGCCAATGGTCAGGACCGGAGTTCTTGTAGCCGGGTATAATCAGAATGTCGGCTTCGGATGCTTTCATCACATGCTCACAAATCGACCGTTTGACGATCAGCCTTCGGTGCCGAAGACCCGTGCAAATATGGTGTCGACATGTTTGGTATGGTAGCCGAGGTCGAACTTTTCCCGGATTTCCTCTTCGCTGAGGGCGTTTCGGACATCTTTATCGACAAGCAGTTCTTCAAGGAAATCCTTGCCTTCTTCCCACACCTTCATGGCATTGCGCTGGACCAGACGATAGGCGTCTTCGCGGCTGACGCCCGCCTGTGTGAGGGCCAGCAGCACGCGCTGCGAATGAACAAGGCCCCGGAATTTGTTGAGGTTCGCCATCATGGTTTCGGGATAGACGACCAGCTTTTCAACCACGCCCGTCAGCCTTGCCAATGCAAAATCCAGGGTGACCGTTGCATCCGGCCCGATCATCCGTTCCACCGACGAGTGGGAAATGTCGCGTTCGTGCCAGAGCGCAACATTTTCCATTGCAGGCATTGCATAGGAGCGCACCATGCGGGCAAGGCCGGTCAGGTTCTCTGTCAATACCGGATTGCGCTTGTGGGGCATGGCGGAGGAGCCTTTTTGACCCGGAGAGAAATATTCCTCGGCCTCAAGGACCTCTGTCCTCTGCAGGTGCCTGATCTCGACGGACAGTCTCTCGATGGATGAGGCAATGACACCGAGCGTGGCAAAATACATGGCGTGCCTGTCCCGCGGTATGACCTGTGTGGAAACCGGTTCGGATGTCAGACCCAGCGCTTTGGCGACGTGGTCTTCCACGCGCGGATCGATATTGGCAAAGGTTCCGACCGCGCCGGAAATGGCGCAGGTGGCAATCTCCTCACGGGCGGTTTCCAGCCGCTTCCTGCAGCGTTCAAACTCGGCATAGGCCTGGGCGAGTTTGACGCCGAATGTCGTTGGCTCGGCATGGATGCCGTGGCTGCGGCCGATGGTGATCGTATCCTTGTGTTCCAATGCCCGCTTTTTGAGCGCGGCGAGCAATTTGTCCATATCGGCAAGCAGGATATCGGTGGCGCGCACGAGCTGGACGTTGAAGCAGGTGTCGAGAACGTCCGATGAGGTCATGCCCTGGTGGACGAAACGGGCATCAGGTCCGACGATCTCGGCAAGATGGGTGAGGAATGCGATGACGTCGTGTTTGGTAACGGCCTCGATCTCATCGATGCGCTGGACGTCGAACTTGGCGTCCCCGGCCTTCTCCCATATGGTCTTCGCCGCCGATTTCGGCACGACCCCAAGATCGGCCAGCGCATCGCAGGCATGGGCCTCGATTTCGAACCAGATGCGGAACTTTGATTCGGGAGACCAGATGGCGACCATATCAGGTCTGGAATAACGAGGGATCATGGACGAGGCTCACGGGTGAAAAGGTCAGGGCCCGGCACGTGGTGGCCGGCGGGAGATATGTGTGCCTGCTAGCAGAAAAACAAGGCGATCTCAACGCATCCGTTTGGCCAGCAGGATGCTGACGACGAACAGGGCAACGAAGCCGACGGGAAAGAAAAAGCGCAGACCCACGGCGGCGAACTGGTAGAGTGCTGCAATTATCGTGACGGTTGTCTGCTGGATCCACGCGATGGAAAGAAACGCCTCGCTCCAATGGGCGAAGAATGTCCAGTAAAGGGCCGCAAAGAGACCGGCAGTGATTGAGATCGTCGCCGCGCACAGACAAAAGAATGCGGCAGCAAACCGGACCTCGACCGCCTTTTTTCCCGACAAGGCGCGGGCAATCAAAACCGCGGGAGGAAACGCCACCAGTCCGCCGACAAAATAGAGCAGCGTGAGAGCCGTTCTGTGGGAGGTCAGTCCGCCAATCGAGATTTCGAGCGATACGGCGAGCGAAACCGCCATGGTGATACCCCAGACCAAGGCGCCCGATGCCAGCATTCCGGCACGTGGCCACCCTGTTGCGTCGTCAGGCATGTTGGCCTTTCCCGTTGCGGGGCCGGGGCGTTTCAGATCCGTACGCCGTTTGCCGCCTCGCGTATGGCCGCAATGTTAGTGCGGTAGGCATCGATATTGCCGCCCTTGAAAACTGCCGAGCCGGCAACCAATGCGTTGATCCCGACCTTTGCCGCATCGCCTGCATTGTCTTTGGTGATACCACCGTCAATTTCCAGATCAATCGGGCGGTCACCAATCATATCGTTGATGCGCCTGGCTTTTTCCAGAACGGCAGGGATGAGTTTTTGTCCGCCGAAACCGGGATTGACGCTCATGACCAAAACGAGGTCGAGTTCATCAAGCACGTACTCGATCACCTCCTCGGGGGTCGCCGGATTGAGCGATACGCCGGCCTTTTTGCCCATCGAACGGATTGCCTGCAGGGACCGGTGAAGATGCGGGCCGGCCTCGGCATGGACGGTGATGATATCGCAACCGGCTTTCGCAAACGCTTCAATATAGGGATCGCATGGCGCGATCATCAAATGGCAGTCAAAGACGGCATCCGTATGCGGTCGCAGCGACTTCACGACATCTGGCCCGAAGGTGATGTTGGGTACGAAATGGCCGTCCATGACATCAAGATGGACCCAGTCGGCTCCCGCGTCGATGACATCGCACACTTCTTGCCCGAGGCGCGAGAAATCTGATGCGAGGATTGACGGTGCGATCGTGATCGGGCGGCTCATATGGGGCTCCGGTGCCAGGGCTTTTGCGGCGGAACTAGCATTTACGCAACCGGCGCACAATCGGCCCCGGTGTTCAATTGACAGCTATATGTCGTTGCCGTGAACCGACTGCCAGGTTGGTAGCACATCGTCCGCTTCCGGCGTCGCCTCATACACACCGCGGGCGATGGCCCGCGACATTGTCGAGGCGGCAACTGCACACAAATCGATGAACGCATCGACATCCAGTGTCTTGCCGCTTGTGCCGGTCGCCAGCGAGAAGATCAGGTCGCCGTCATAGGCGGTATGAGCTGGCCAGATCGCCCGGGCAAATCCGTCATGGGACGAAATGGCAAGACGTTTGGCTTCAGCCTTGCTCAGCACGGCGTCGGTCGCGATAACGGCTATGGTGGTGTTGCGGCCTTCGGGACTTTCCGGCTCGCGGAATTTGATGCGCAGGTCCGTCGTGCTTTCCGGCAATGGCGACGGCAGGCCAAGCCCACCGAATTCGTTGCCGATCTCGAAGGGTGCGGCCCAGAAATGCGGCCCACCGGCCACATTGGCGGTGCCAACCGCGTTGACGGCAACAAGGGCGCCGACGGTTACGCCATTGTCCATAATCGTCGAGGCCGAGCCCAGCCCGCCTTTCAGTTCTGCGGTGGTCGCGCCGGCTCCGGCTCCCGCGGTTCCGGTTTCAAAGTCCTGCGCCGCGCTGTTTGCGGCTTCAAAGCCGAGTTCGCGGTAAGGCGGATAGAGGCCCCAGTCCTTGTCGCCGCCGTTTACAAGGTCGAAGAGGATGGCGGATGGAACAATCGGGATGACATGCGGACCGATTTCAAAGCCGACACGTTTTTTGCGCAGGGCCGCCTGAACCCCGGAGGCGGCGTCCAGGCCGAAGGCCGATCCGCCCGACAGAATGATCCCGTTGACGGCGCCGACCGTATTGTGCGGCTCAAGCAGGTCGGTTTCCCTCGTGCCGGGTGCGCCTCCCAGAACTTGCACCGAAGCCACAGTGTTGTCCTTGCACAAGACGGCCGTAACACCGGATTTCAGCCGTGAATCCTGCGCATTGCCGACGGTCAGGCCGCCAACGTCCGTGATCAGATTTCTTTTGCCGGTTTTCATCATTGGGTGGTGCCGCCTTGACCGGTATTGCCGCCGGACAGATCCGCCGGAACAAAGGCACCATTATACCAGACCATCAATTCGAACGGATTGTCCTTGCGCTCTCCAAATTCGTCGAACTCGATCTGGCCAATCGCCGTGAAGTATTGGCGGCCCGACAGATGATCCGCAAGCGGCGCGCTGGAAAGGCCTGCGGCACGATTTGCGGCCATGAGAACCTGACCGGCTGCATAGGCTGCTATCGTATAGTTGCCAACCGGAATTCCGGCCTGGTCAAACTGCGATATAGCCCGCGTGGCGCTTGGCATGTATCGGGCATCCGGCAGGGTGACCGCAAAGAACCCGTCAGCAAGCGGCGGGTTGCCGTCGGCTGCGTTCAGCGCGTCGCCTCCCAAAAATGTCAGCTCAAGGCCGGCCTCGACGCTGTCGCGTGCAATGGTCGCCGCATCCTGACGGTCGCCGCCAATAAACACATGGGTTGCACCCGAACGCTCAAGGCGGCGCACCAGGCCGAACTGACGATCCTGAGAAGGGCGGAAATTGTCGACAAAAATTGGCGATATGCCGATTTCCTCAAGCAGAATCCGAACGGATTCCATCAGTTCCCGACCATATATCGTGCCGTCTTCGACGAGCGCCAGCGGCTTGCCCACCCAGTCGGTCGAAATGGTCCGGGTCACCATTTTGGCTTCGTCGTCATCGCGCGGGGCCATTCTGTAGAAAAGCAAGCCCTGCCGGTTGGCGTCTTCGGCCACGATTGCTGAACGCACGCCAAGCGTCAGGGAGGGAATGCCGGAGGCCGACAGGATCGGAAGCGCAGATGAAAGGCTTTCCATGCACAGGAAACCGATGACGGCGTCGACGCCTGCTTCAACGAACGCGCTGGCGGCATCCTCGCCTCCGGCCGGGTCGCAGCTATCGGGCTCTTCGAGGATTTCTGCGATCGCCGGGCCGGAATTATCCTTTAGGACGTTGATTCCCTGAAGGATCTGGTCGCCGAGAATTGAGAAATTGCCTTCCGCTGGGACAACGACCCCGATCCTCAGCCCTGAGCCATTTTCCTGCGCAGTCACCGGTGCGGCGGCAAGTGGACATACCGCCAATAAAAGCGCTGCAAGAATTGACTTTCGTCCCAGCCTCATAGGCTTCCTTTCGTCCGACCGGCATCGGCGTTTTTTTCAGCGATATCAGATCAGAAACCCATGACCAAGTCGAACCTTCAATTTCAATGGGAGGGTTGTGCCAACCGGACAGCTGGCCATGGTTTACCAAACAAAGGTAATTCAAGCCGGGTGGTTCCAAATTGCGCAGATGTGTCTATGTAAAGTCTGCACAAAGAGTGCCGGGTCGGCTTGCACCATTGTGCAAGGATCAAAGCTGGAGTTGGTGGGTGTTGGAGAGAAGGACGGTTCAGTCCCAGGAATACCGGGATGCGATGGCTCACTATGCCGGGCATGTTCAGCTCGTGACAACTGAGCATGACGGTGTGCGCCGGGGCGTAACCGTTACAGCGGCGTGTTCGGTCTCGGATGAGCCGCCCACCGTGCTGGTTTGTCTGAACAAGTCCAACCCCAACAACAGTATTTTTCTAGAGAGCGGCAGGTTTGCGATCAATGCGCTTGCCGAAAGTCATCAGGCGATGGCGGCCTCCTTTGCCGGGTTTGACAAAAGGGATGCCAGTCAGCGCTTTGCCATGGGTAACTGGGATACGATTTCGACCGGCTGTCCGACACTTCGCGATGCGATGGCGGTGTTTGACTGCAATCTGATCGAACACAAGGTGGTCGCGACACATATGATCCTATTTGGAAAGGTGGAAGGACTGCGCGTCGGTCCCATGCAGCGTCCGTTGCTGTTTCTGGACCGAAGCTGGCGTAGCCTGTAGCCTGATTTTCACCAGCCTTTTTCAACCATGAGAGAACCTCATTGACGAAACAAGCCAAAGCCATTCCGGAATCGATTGACGAGACGTTCGAACTTCTCGACAGCCAGGACTATGTGGGCAGCAGGGCGCTCGCGACGGTGTTGTTCCTCAGTCTCAAGATGAAACGGCCGCTCTTGCTGGAGGGCGAGGCGGGAGTCGGGAAAACCGAGATCGCCAAGGTGCTCTCAGCTGCGTTGGGCAGGCCGTTGATCCGCCTGCAGTGTTATGAAGGCCTTGATATCTCGACCGCTGTCTATGAGTGGAACTATCCGGCCCAGATGCTGGAAATCAGGATGTCGGAGGCGACCGGTGAGACCAATCGCGGAGCGATTGAAAGGAATATCTTTTCCGATGAATATCTGATCCGCCGCCCGGTTCTTCAGGCTTTGTCCTCGGAAGGTGGTGCGCCGGTGTTCCTGATAGACGAACTGGATCGCACCGATGAGGCGTTTGAAGCCTACCTGCTTGAGGTCCTCTCGGAGTTTCAGGTAACGATCCCGGAGATCGGCGTCATCAAGGCGGATGAGCCGCCGATCGTGATTATCACGACGAACCGGACGCGCGAGATCCACGATGCACTCAAACGACGCTGCCTCTACCACTGGGTTGATTATCCCGATGCGGATGCGGAGCTGGAGATTGTCCACCGCAAGGTTCCGGGCTGTAATGCGGCTTTGTCGCGCGAGCTTGTCGGTTACGTTCAGAAGCTTCGCCAGCTTGATCTTTTCAAAAGTCCGGGCGTGGCCGAAACCATCGATTGGGCGAGCGCACTAACGGAGCTCGATAGTGTGGCGCTGGACCCGGAGACGATTTCCGACACGATCGGTACCTTGCTGAAATATCAGGATGATATCGCACGGATCGAGGAAGGTGAGGGGCGCAAGCTGCTTGATGAGCTCAGGTCCGAGCTGACGACGGCCTGAGGAGCAACAAACGGAGGCTGGAGCTGGCCGCGCAAACCGGCATAGACAAACAAGCGCAGGACGGGCGACTGGCGGATAACATCGTCTATTTTGCCCGGGCGTTGCGCCGCGCCGGTATGCGCGTTGGACCGGCTGCGGTGACCGATGCCGTGGAAGCCGTGAAAGTTGCCGGGATCGGTTCGCGAGACGATTTTTACTGGACCCTGCATTCGATCTTCGTCAACCGGCATGAAGACCATGCGGTGTTCGACGAGGCCTTCCGGCTGTTCTGGCGTTCCCGCGAGCTGGTGGAGAAGCTGATTGCCATGTTCTCTCCGGTGGCGATGGAGCGGCGGGAAAAGGAAAAGCAGCGCAGCGGACAAACACGGGCCAGCCAGGCCTTTCAGAACCGCAACGAGCGGCCGCTGCAGAAGGACGAACCTGAAATAGAGGTGGACGCGCGTCTCACCAGTTCGGACAATGAGGTCCTGCGTAAAATGGACTTTGCGCAGATGACTGCAGAAGAGCTCGTGCAGGCCAAACAGGCACTCACACAGCTTCTGCTTCCCGATGACCGGGTTGTCACGCGACGGTTCCGACCAAGCCGCAGGAATGTGCGAATTGATCCGCGCGCAACAATGCGCACGGCGCTGAAGACGGGCGGCGACCTCATTTTGCCCAGATTCCGCCAGCCAAAAACGGTTCATCCGCCCATTGTCGTTCTGGCCGATATTTCAGGCTCCATGAGCCAGTACACACGCATATTCCTGCATTTCCTGCACGCGTTGACGGACAAACGGCGACGGGTTCACACCTTTCTCTTCGGCACGCGGCTGACGAATGTGACGCGGCAGATGCGCCATCGCGATCCGGACGATGCGCTGGAAGAGTGTTCGGCCATTGTGCAGGACTGGTCGGGTGGAACGCGGATTTCCGACACGCTGGCCGAGTTCAACCGGTTGTGGTCCCGCCGGGTTTTATCTCAGGGTGCGATCGTCCTGCTGATCAGCGATGGTCTTGAACGCGAGAGTGTTGATGATCTGCCGCTCCAGATGGAAAGGCTGCAGAAATCCTGCCGGAGACTGATCTGGCTCAATCCGCTTTTGCGGTTTGAGGGTTTTGAAGCCAAGGCGATGGGTGTGCGGGCGATGCTGCCGTATGTTGACGAGTTCCGCGCGGTGCACAATCTAGAAGCCCTATCGGATCTTGTTGCCGCACTCGATGGTGGGCGCGGCAGGGACAGCGATCCGCGGCGCTTCCTCAAGAGTGCCGGAATCTGATCTTGGAGGCGATGGCGATGGCTGAAACTGGCGAACAACTTGATCCGCTCATGGTTGCGCAACGCTGGTCCGGCGAGGGGCGGGAGGTTGCGGTTGCAACCGTCATAGACACCTGGGGCTCGGCGCCGCGTCCGGTGGGCAGCCACCTCGTGATTGACGCTGACGGCAATTTTCACGGATCGGTTTCCGGCGGATGCGTCGAAGGCGCGGTCGTCAGTGAGGCGATGGATATCATATCGGGCGGCAAACCGCGCATGCTTGAATTCGGGGTCGCCGATGAAACAGCCTGGGAGGTCGGGCTGTCCTGCGGCGGCCGCATCCGGGTCTTCGTGGAAAAACTGGGGTAACGCGTGGATATCGATCTGCTTAGCCAACTGAATGCAGAGCGTGCCGCGCGCCGTGCGGCCGTGCTGGTAACCGATCTCGCTGATGGAAGCAATACGCTTGTAAAGGAAGGCAAAGCGACTCCGGGCACACTGGGGCCGATGGTGGAACGGGCGTTCCGAACCGGCAAGTCGGCTGCAGTCGAAGCCGATGGACGCCAGTATTTCATCAACGCCCATTTACCGCCGCCGCGTCTGGTGGTGATCGGAGCCGTCCATATTTCGCAGGCGCTTGCGCCAATGGCAAAGATTGCCGGATTTGACCTGAGCGTCATCGATCCGAGAACGGCGTTCGCGACGAGCGAGCGGTTTGAGGGGGTGACGCTCCATGCGCAGTGGCCTGAGGAGGTCTTGCAGGCGCATCCGCTGGATCCGTTTACGGCGCTTGCTGCCGTGACGCACGATCCCAAGATAGACGATGACGCCCTGAAAGCGGCGCTGGACGCCGGATGCTTTTATGTCGGCGCCCTTGGCAGCCGCAAAACCCATGCGAAGCGGGTGGCCAGACTTTCGGATATTGGCGTCACAGATGAGATGATTGCGCGGATCGCTTCCCCGATTGGTCTGGATATTGGTGCTTCGAGCCCGCAGGAAATTGCCGTTGCAATCCTTGCGGAGATTATTTCGGCCTTGCGGAAAAGACAGGTGGTAGGCAGTTGAAATTCGGACCGGTCTCAACAGCACAGGCAGTCGGCTGCGTGCTTGCCCATTCGTTGGTAGCGGGCAAGGTGCGGCTGAAGAAGGGACGGGTTCTTGACACGGAAGACGTCGCTGTGTTGGAGGGCGAGCACATTGAAGAGGTCGTCGTTGCCTGCCTTGAGCCCGGCGATATCGGTGAAGATCGTGCGGCTGAGGCGCTTGCCGAGGCACTTGACGTTCCGCAGATCAGGGCCGGACGGGCGGCCACCGGGCGGGTCAATCTGTTTGCCGACACAAACGGCCTTTTTCGTGCCGACGCCGAAATGGTCAACCGGTTCAACCGCATCGATCCGGCCATCACACTGGCGACCGTTGCCGACCATAGCCAGGTGAGCGCCGGCGAAATGGTGGCGACCATCAAGATTATCCCGCTTGCGGTTTCGGGCCAAAGCCTGAATGCCGCACAGGATGTCATTTCGAAGCCGGGCATACTTGCGCTCCGCCCGTTCCAAAGGGCGCGTGTCGGACTGGTTGCAACAACTTTGCCATCGCTCAAACAGTCTGTCATGGACAAGACCGCACGGCTTTTGCAGACGCGCCTTGATGCGTCCGGAAGCGTGCTTGCGGCCGAAAAACGGGTGCGCCATGACGCTGCGGCGGTGGCCGATGCAGTGTCGAAAATCAAGTCAGAGTGCGATGTGATCGTCGCGTTCGGGGCATCGGCGATCGTGGACGGCGAGGATGTCATTCCGGCAGCTATCAAGCTCGCGGGCGGTGCTGTTGACCATGTAGGCATGCCGGTCGATCCCGGTAATCTTCTTGTGCTTGGGCATGTCGGGCCGGTTCCGGTGATCGGGGCGCCTGGATGCGCGCGCAGTCCCAAGGAAAACGGATTTGACTGGGTGCTTGCCCGTATTCTGGCCGGTGAGACGCCTTCACCCGAGACGATTATGTCCATGGGTGTCGGCGGACTGTTGAAGGAAATTCCTACGAGGCCGCAGCCTAGGCTGAAAGGCGAAGGCGTCGATAAAGCCGATCTGCCGGTGGAGATCGTCGTTCTTGCCGCCGGGCGCGCCAGCCGTATGGCAGGTGCGTCAAAAGAGGACCCGCCCCACAAGCTTCTTGCCGAGTTCGACGGCGTACCGCTGCTGCGCAAATCATGTCAGGCGGCCCTGGCCAGCAAAGCTTCGGCGGTTACCGCCATTGTTGGCTATCGGGGTGAAGAGATGTCTTCGGTACTCGACGGTCTTGAAGTAACGGTCGTCGACAATCCTGACTTCGAGGAAGGCATGGCATCATCCCTGCGCCGTGGCGTGGCCTCACTGAACGAGCGAAGCGCCGGCGCGCTGATTATGTTGGCTGACATGCCGGCTGTTGAAGCATCTCATCTGGATACGTTGATATCGGCGTTTCAAAATGTCGGCGGTGAAGCCGTTGTCCGTGCGGCGAGTGGTCAGGTGCGGGGTAACCCCGTAATCCTGCCACGTTCCGCCTTCGATGCCGTCATGCGCCTGGAAGGCGATACCGGCGCACGCCAGATCATCGCCGCGAGCGGTTTGCGGGTTGTTGATGTTGATATCGGGGATGCCGCTCTGGTCGATGTCGATACGCGTCAGGCTGTCATCGAAGCCGGCGGTGTACTCAGGAATTGAGCCGCTTCAGGAAATCTTCGCCGCAGCTTCCAGGCCACGATCAATATCGTCCAGAAGATCGGCAGCGTCCTCAAGGCCGATCTGCAGGCGCATGACGGGTCCTTCTTCCGGAGCTTTGGCGACGGTGCGGTCAGCAAGCGAAACTTGGACTGCCAGGCTCTCATAGCCACCCCAGGAATAACCCAGTCCGAAAATCTCAAGGGCGTCCAAAAACGCGTGTGCCTTCGCGCGCTGCAGGTCGCGTGATGGTCCGCCGTCAAGAACGATCGAAAACAGCCCGCTTGCACCTTTGAAATCGCGTTTCCATAAATCGTGACCCGGAAAGTCCGGCAGGGCGGGGTGCAGCACGTTCGCTACGCCGTTTCGCCCCTGCAGCTTTTGGGCGATCTCAAGGGCGGTGTTTTGATGGCGTTCCAGCCTTACGCCCATGGTGCGCAACCCGCGAAGGACCTGATAGCAATCATCCGGGTTGCCGCAGGCGCCAAGGGCTGTGTAACCGTCACGCAAGCCCTGCCAGTACCGCTCATTGGCGGAAACAAGGCCCAGCAGTACGTCGGCATGGCCGCCCGGATATTTGGTTGCAGCGTGGATACTGATATCGACACCGAAATCGAGCGGCCGGAAGTAGAGCGGCGTTGCCCAGGTGTTGTCCATCATGACGATGGCATCCTGTTTGTGTGCGACGGCGGCAATGGCCGGTATATCCTGGATTTCCATGGTGTTTGAACCCGGCGACTCGGTAAACACCACTTTTGTATTGGGCTTCATCAGCGTTTCAATACCGGCGCCAATAAGCGGATCGTAATAGGTGACCTCCACACCAAGCCGTTTCAGCATCGTGTCGCAGAAACGGCGGGTCGGGAAATAGACCGAATCGACGACAAGCATGTGGTCGCCGGAACCGAGGAATGACAGCAGTGGAACCGTGATGGCAGCGAGGCCCGATGGAACGGCAATGGTGCCGGTCGATCCTTCAAGTTCATCGATCGCATCCGTCAAGGCATCGGACGTCGGCGTTCCATGGGTGCCATAGAGATACTTCTGATTTCCGCTCGCCATGGTTGCGGCATCTGGAAACAGCACAGTGGAGGCGCGCGCAATCGGAGGATTGACAAAGCCATGGAATTCGAGCGGGTCGTTGCCGCAATGGGCGAGCCTTGTATTGTCGCCCCATTTCGACCGGTTTTCTGACTGTGCCATTGGTTTTCCTGACGTGTCTGTCTCGGCGTGTCGGTCTACACCGGCACCGGCGCAAGTGCAAAGGCCTCATTGGCCATAGATGCGGAAATATTGGATATTATGTCCAGATTTCCCTGCAACCCCGACGCGTTTAACCAAATCCGGGACGAATTGTCATATTTTGAACATATGGACTTGACCCGGAGCGGGAATTGGGAATGTGATACCCGTGTCGAGAGCGTGTCAAAAAAGAGCGGTATATTGACGCTGATAAAAAACACGCTCTCAGGGAGTGACAAAAACAGGGCAATCGAAAAGGTTATACAAATGACAAGAAAAATCCTGTCGGCAATCGTCGGCACAGCGGTATTGAGTCTTGCGGCCGGTACCGCGTCAGCGGCGACCCTTGACGAAGTCAAGTCGAAAGGTTCGTTGCAGTGCGGCGTGAGCCAAGGCCTGCCGGGGTTCTCAAATCCGGATCAGGACGGCAACTGGACCGGTCTTGATGTCGATTTCTGCCGTGCAGTGGCTGCAGCGGTCTTTGGCGACGCATCAATGGTGAAGTTTACACCTCTGTCCGCCAAGGAGCGTTTCACGGCTCTGCAGTCAGGCGATATCGATGTTCTTTCGCGCAACACCACCTGGACCATGAGCCGTGATACGGCGCTGGGTCTGAACTTCTCTGTCGTCAACTACTATGACGGGCAGGGCTTCATGGTTCGCAAGGAAATGGGCATCAATTCAGCTCTTGAGCTTTCCGGCGCGTCCATCTGCACGCAGACCGGCACCACGACGGAGCTGAACGTGGCAGACTATTTCCGGTCCAACAACATGGACTACGAACTGGTCGCTTTCGAAAAGAACGACGAAGTGGTTGCAGCCTATGATGCGGGGCGTTGCGACGTCTTTACCACGGACCAATCCGGCCTTTATGCAAACCGTCTGAAGCTTGCCGAGCCGGCAGCTCACGTCGTTCTGCCGGAAATCATCTCCAAGGAGCCGCTTGGTCCGGCAGTCCGTCAGGGCGACGACCAGTGGCTTAACGTCATCAAGTGGACCCACTTTGCGATGCTGAACGCAGAGCAGCTTGGCGTAACGTCCGCAAATGTCGATGAGATGAAAAACAGCGACAACCCCTCGATCAAGCGGCTGCTTGGAACCGAGGGTGAGTTCGGTGGTGCCATCGGCCTCAGCAATGACTGGGCCTATAACATCATCAAAGAGGTCGGCAACTATGCCGAGGCCTTCAACCGCAATGTTGGCCCGGACACGCCGCTGGCAATCGCCCGCGGCCTGAACGCCCAGTGGAACCAGGGCGGCCTGCAATACGGTCCGCCGATCCGCTAAAGAAACAAAATGTGCCCGGCTTTCTCACGATCGCCGGGCACATTGCCTAAATAATGAATGAACCCGCCGGAAAGGCGGGCGTGGGGAAAAGACAGGCCCGGCCGCCGATGGAGTTTCGGGGCACGGGTGGGAGATCACATAATGGCTATGCAGGACGTTTCGCAGGGCGTCGGCCAGCCGAAGGTTGCTTTATTCAACGATCCGAAAATACGCGGCTGGGTCTATCAGGTCGTACTGCTCGTGATCATTGCATATCTGGCCGTTGTCGGCGTCCAGAACATGTTCGCAAACCTTGCGGCGCAGAACATTGCATCCGGCTTCGGGTTTATTGACCGGAACGCGGGATTCGCCATCAGCCAATCGCTGATTGAATACAACCAGGCGGAATCAAGTTACGGGCGGGTTTATCTCGTCGGTCTGCTCAACACCATATCGGTGGCCTTTGTCGGAATAATCATCGCGACTATCCTTGGCTTTCTGATCGGCATCGCCCGGCTGTCGCAGAACTATATCATCCGCCTTGTGGCCTCGGTCTATGTGGAAGTCTTCCGCAATATTCCCCTGCTGCTTCACATATTCATCTGGTATTTCGGTGTCTTGCGCCTGTTGCCGGCGGCAAGAGAAAGCCTTGGGCTAGGCGCCTTCGGCATGATCAATATCCGCGGTTGGTTCGCGCCGAAACCCATTCCGCAGGATTTGTCATTTCTGACGTTCCTGGCGTTTGTCATTGGTATCGTTGCCACCGTGGTGATCTATTACTGGTCGCGGCAGCGTCAGATGAGGACAGGGCAGCAGTTCCCCATCGTCTGGACAGCTCTCGGACTGATCGTCGCCTTGCCGATTGTGGTCTTTGTCGTCACCGGAGCGCCGCTCGAATTCGAATATGCAGAGATGGGACGCTTCCGGCCGACCGGCGGCATGACAATCGTGCCTGAGTTCATTGCGCTGCTCTTGGCGCTTGCCTCCTATACGGCTGCTTTCATCGCGGAAATTGTCAGGGCGGGTATTCTGGCCGTCAACAAGGGACAGTCTGAAGCCTCACATGCGCTTGGTCTGCGCAACAGTCCGACTTTGCGGCTGGTGATCATTCCTCAGGCCATGCGCGTGATCATACCGCCATTGACGAGCCAGTATCTCAATCTGACCAAGAACTCATCGTTGGCGGTGGCAATCGCCTATCCGGACCTGACCTCGGTTTTTGCCGGCACGGCGCTCAACCAGACGGGGCAGGCGGTTGAAATCCTTACGATGACGATGCTCACCTATCTGGCGCTGTCATTGCTCACCGCGGCGTTCATGAACTGGTATAACGCCCGTATGGCGCTGGTGGAGAGGTAAGACGATGGCTCAGACATCCCATGACACCTCCATTGCCTTTGTCCGCGAGGAAATGGTGGATGCATCGGCGGCTCCCGTTCGGGACATCGGTGCGATCGCCTGGCTGCGCAGCAACCTGTTTTCGACATGGTATTACACGCTGCTGACGTTGTTGGTCCTTTATGCGCTGTATCTAGTGATACCGCCGCTTTTCAGGTTCGCGTTTGTTGACGCAGTCTGGACCGGCACGGACCGGGCCGCCTGCACCACGATCGGGCAGGGCGGCGTGCAGGAAGAAGGCTGGTTCGGCGCCTGCTGGACCTATGTGGGCGCCTATTTCAACCAGTTCATCTACGGTCGATATCCCGATGCCGAGCAGTGGCGGGTCAATATCGTCTACGTGATGCTGTTCGGGGGACTGGCTCCACTGCTGATCCCGTCCGCTCCCTTCAAGGGTGCCAACATCCTGTTCATGACCATCATCTTTCCGGTCGCCAGCTTTATCCTGTTGACCGGCGGAAACCTGCACTATGGCGGTTTCCTGCTGCCGGAACTGTTTACGGACAACGCCACCGTCCGGTTCTGGATTGATTATCTGGTCGTCACACTTGTCCTTATGGCAATCGGATACGGGATCGCGCGGGGCACCGACTCCAATCCCAATCCCATTATCTTTAGCATTCTCGCCATTATGGGCGGGCTGGCGGTGGTCCTGCTGCTGTTTGCAGTGCCATTCGGCCTGGAGACGGTTGAAACGGACCGGTGGGGAGGGCTCCTGGTCACCCTGGTGATCGCGGTGACCGGCATTGCCGTATCGCTGCCGATCGGCATCGGGCTGGCGCTCGGGCGACGTTCCAACATGCCGATCGTCAAACTGTTTTCGGTGATCTTCATTGAGTTCTGGCGCGGCGTTCCGCTGATTACGGTTCTGTTCATGGCCTCGGTCATGCTGCCCCTGTTCCTTCCGGAAGGCACACATTTCGACAAGCTTCTGCGGGCGCTGATCGGCGTTGCCATGTTCTCGGCGGCCTATATGGCGGAGGTTGTCCGGGGCGGGCTGCAGGCGATCCCCAAGGGGCAGTACGAAGGTGCCATGGCGCTGGGGCTGAGCTTTTGGCAGATGATGCGAATGATTATCCTGCCGCAGGCGCTGACGCTTGTCATCCCCGGTATCGTCAACACCTTCATTGGCCTTTTCAAGGATACGACGCTGGTCCTTATTATCGGTCTGTTCGACTTTCTCGGGCAGATCCAGGCCAGCTTCTCCGATCCGAAATGGGCTTCGCCCGGTCAGGCCCTGACGGGTTACCTGTTCGCCGCGTTTGTCTATTTCTGGTTCTGCTTCGGTATGTCACGCTACTCGCAATACATGGAACGCCGGCTCGATACCGGCCACAAATCATAAGTCAGGGGAATAGGAATGTCTGAAGAGGCAATTCAGGAAGTAGACCGGTCAAAGATGACGGTGTCCGACACGGATGTCGCCGTCGAGATTACCGGAATGAACAAATGGTATGGCGATTTCCACGTGCTTCGCGATATCAACCTGAAGGTGATGCGCGGCGAGCGGATCGTCATTGCCGGACCGTCGGGGTCCGGCAAATCCACCATGATCCGGTGCATCAATCGCCTCGAGGAACACCAGCAGGGCAAGATCGTGGTTGACGGGATCGAGCTAACCAACGATCTGAAGAAGATCGATGAGGTGCGCCGTGAAGTCGGCATGGTGTTCCAGCACTTCAATCTCTTTCCGCATCTGACGATCATCGAGAACTGTACGCTGGCGCCGATCTGGGTACGCAAGATGCCGAAAAAGGAAGCCGAGGATGTTGCGATGCATTTCCTTGAGCGGGTCAAGATCCCCGAACAGGCGCATAAATATCCCGGCCAGTTATCCGGCGGTCAGCAGCAACGTGTGGCTATTGCCCGCTCGCTGTGCATGAACCCCAGGATCATGTTGTTCGATGAGCCGACCTCGGCACTTGACCCTGAGATGATCAAGGAGGTGCTCGACACGATGGTGGGGCTTGCCGAAGAAGGCATGACCATGTTGTGCGTAACGCACGAGATGGGTTTCGCACGCCAGGTCGCGAACCGCGTCATCTTCATGGACCAGGGCCAGATTGTCGAACAGAACGAGCCCGGCGAATTCTTCGACAATCCTCAGCACGAACGCACGAAACTGTTCCTGAGCCAGATCCTGCACTAGTGGTGGTTGGCCTACGGCCCGTTGATTGTTGATTTCAGGACTGAGCCGTCTTGCTGACGGCGGCTATGGCGTCGTAGCCGTAAAGCCAGTCAAAGTCGGACATGAGTTTTTCTGGTGATCTGAGCGACAATACAATGTCGCGCACCATGCGAACCGGCCCGCCGGCCTGGTAAGTAAATTTGTTGAAATCGCCACGCTTGCGAACCCTTGCAATGCGTGGTGTCCGTGCGGCGCTGAAGGTTTTGATGGCCTTTTCAATATCGCCGCCGGCCGTTGCCATACACTCGGCCAGCGCGCAGGCGTCTTCGATTGCCATGGCCGCGCCCTGTGCCGCATGCGGCGTGAGCGCATGGGCTGCATCGCCGATCAGCACCGTCCTGGCTCCCGCACTGAATACCGTTTGCCTGACCTCGAACAAAGGCCACCTTCTCCATGTGGTGTCTGCAAGCCAGGCGCGGATGCCTTCGTCCCAGCCCTTGAAGTGTTCGAGCAGTGAGGCCGGTTCCGCCGCAAGGTCCCATTCGTGACTGTCGATTGTACCAGCGGTGATGGCAATGACATTGACCGCATTGCGGCGTCCAAGCGGGTAAAGAACAAGGTGGGATCCGGGTGCCAGAAAGGCAGTGACCGTTGGGAGGCTATCCCCGTCGGATGAATACAAGTTTTCGCTAACACCCCGCCAGGCGACGGTGCCGGAGAAGGTCGCCGGGCTGTGTGCGGCGGCGATCTTTCTCGTCGATGACCAGACGCCGTCGGCTCCGACGACGAGCACCGGTTCCTCACCAACAATTTCGGTTATAATCGTCAGCAGATCGTCCTCGGTATCTGCCGCAATATGCTTTCCCATGTGCATTCGGACATTAGTCTTATCAGCAACGGCTGCCGCCAGTATATTCTGAAGGTCTGTACGGTGGGCAACCCCGTAGGGGGCATGCCAGCGCGTGCGTGCTGATTCGCCAAACTGCAATTCACAAAGAAGACGACGGCTGGTTCCCGAGCGCAGCGCCAGCGTTTTCGGCTCGGCAATGATGGAGGGCAGCGCGGCGGCCAATCCAAGGTCGATGAGAAGTCTTGTAACGTTTGGGGAGAGCTGCAGTCCGGCACCGACTTCCGCCAGTGCATCGTAACTCTCGATCACGTCGACATGGAAGCCGCGCTGTGACAGCGCAAGTGCGGCGGTCAGTCCGGCAATGCCTGCGCCAATAACAGCAATTTTTGGTTGCATTTTGTTGTCGTGACTAATTGGCAAATATGCCGCTTCTGAAGAACAGTCCGGTCGAATTTGGTCTGATGGTTTCCTGACAAGCGTACCATCTTTCGGCCATTGCTCAAACCCTGTTCAGATCAGCTTATCTCGACCTCGAATTTGCAGCCATTGGGTTTGGTCTCGCCCGGTTCCAAGTCGCTGTTGAAACGATAAAGCGTTGAGCAGTAGGGACAAATTATCTCATTGTCGCTACCCATGTCTAAAAACTCATGGGGGTGATCGAATGGTGCATTGGCACCGACACACATGAATTCCCGGACGCCGACCTCGATTGAAGGATGTCCGGCGTCGTTGTGGAAATGCGGGATGGGCTGCCCGGCCATTTCAGTTCTCCAAAGTCAAGTAGTCTGTCCAATCCATATACGCATGGTTGTCAAATGTGTAGAGAAAATACTCCTCCATATGTCGCATTTTTCAATCGGTATTAAAAAACTCCCACTTTTTCGGTGATTGTTACCTGACAGACAGGCCGGCGACCCGAACGGATTGTCGAAAGCCGGCCGGCTGGCATTCAGTATCCGTTTGCATTGATGCTTGAATGCGATGTTGAGAAATGTTCAAGATTGTCATATCTCACTGGTCCGGACTGCAACTTTGGAGCCGCGGAATGGATTTCAACCGCCTGCAGATGGACGAATTCGAGAATGACGGCGTCGGCATCGCCTTTCTGGACACCGGCCCGCGCGACGGTTTTCCGGTTCTGCTCATTCATGGCTTTGCCTCAACCGCTCACGTGAACTGGGTTCATACCGGCTGGGTGAGGGGGCTTTCCGAGGCCGGTTACCGGGTTGTTGCGTTGGACAATCGCGGTCATGGAGCAAGTGAAAAGCTTCACAACCCAGCTTTCTATTCGCCAGAGCTGATGGCATCGGATTCAAGGGCGCTGCTTGATCATCTCGGGCTAGGTCGGGCGCATGTGATGGGATATTCCATGGGTGCGCGGCTGAGCGCATTTCTCGCCCTTCAGGCGCCCGATGCCGTGCGCTCGCTTGTCTTCGGCGGTCTTGGTGCCGGCATGATTGACGGGGTTGGAGATTGGGCGCCGGTCGCAAGGGCGCTTCTTGCACCGTCCCTTGAGGATGTGAGCGACGAAACGGGCAAGGCGTTCCGGGCCTTCGCCGATCAGACGAAGTCAGACCGCATTGCGCTTGCGGCTTGTATTGAAGCCTCGCGCACGCTGGTCCAACCCGACCAGCTGCAGCAGCTCACCATGCCGACGCTCGTGGCGGTTGGAAGCAAGGACGTCATCGCAGGATCGGCGGATGAACTCGCTTCAAAAATGCCACATGCACGGGCGTTCGAAATTGCCGGTAAGGATCACATGCTGGCGGTGGGCGACAAGACCTACAAGGCGGAAGTTATCTCCTTTTACAGCAAGGCAGGGGCCTGATGAGCAATGCAACGACATCACAGACTGTGAACGACAGCGTTGTTTGTCACTATGAGGGTGCGCACGGCAACAGGCTTGCGGCGAGCGTTTACGAGGCCGAAGGCCCGCCCGTCCTGTTTTTCCACGGTGGCGGTCAGACGCGCCATGCATGGGATACAACGGCACGGGCGTTGCAAAAGGCCGGGCGCACTGCGATTGCCATCGATCAACGCGGTCATGGCGATAGTGAGTGGGTTACAGACAAGGCCTATGCTTTCGACGATTTTGCCGCCGATGTCGCCAGTGTTGCTCGCAGGATCCGCCGCGATTACGGTATAAGGCCGATCGTCATAGGTGCGTCGCTGGGCGGCATTTCCTCGCTTTCAGCGCAGTATGAATCCGGACAGGATCTCCTAAAAGCCCTGGTTCTCGTCGATGTTACGCCGCGCATGCGCAGGGACGGAGTCGACCGGATTTTGGGCTTTATGTCGGACCGAATGGAGGAGGGGTTTGTATCGCTTGAGGAAGCCGCCGATTCCATTGCAGCCTATCTTCCCAATCGCAGCCGCCCAAAATCCTTGTCAGGGTTGTCAAAGAATTTGCGTCTCGGCGATGACGGTCGCTATCGCTGGCACTGGGATCCGGCGTTTATAAACGGTCCGCGTCCCGTCAGCACCGGCCGTGACAATCCCGAAGCCTATCGTTCGCAGGCCGCGCGGGCGCTTGCCATTCCGACATTGCTCGTGCGCGGCCGGCAGTCCGAGCTTGTTTCAGAAGAGCATGCCGAAGAGTTTCTCAAACTGGTTCCGCATGCCAAGCTCGCCGATGTCTCGGGCGCCGGCCATATGGTGGCTGGTGATCGGAACGATATTTTTCAGGCGGCTATTCTGGAGTTCCTTGAAACAATCTGACCGATTTACCGTGCTATTTGCCGGAGAAGACCGGCGGTCTCTTTTCCTGAAAAGCCTTTCTACCTTCCTGGTAGTCTAGGCTGGCAAAAGTTGATTGCGCGATATTTTCCGCGAGCGTCCGGTCATCGGTGCTGCCACTGAGTACCGCGCGTATCGAGGCTTTGGAGGCGCGATTGGACAGCGGTGCGTTTGTGCAAATCTGCTCAACCAAGTCCATGGTGACCGCTTTGAGATCGGCAAGACCGCAAACCGACAATAAAAGCCCGGCAGAATGGGCTTGCCGCGCATTAAAGCGTCGGCCGGTGTAAAGCAGCGCGCGCGCCGTTTGTGGTCCGACGGCCTCGACGATATCGCTCATCGCATCGACCGGGTAGGCAAGGCCCAGCCTTCCCGCAGGCACGGCGAAGATCGCATCATTGCTCGCAATACGCATATCGGCGGCCGCTGCAAGACCGAATGCGCCGCCGAAGCATACGCCATTGATCATGGCGATTACAGGTACGGGGCAATGCCGAACGGCGCGAAATCCGTCTGCGTTCGATTTTTCATAGTCTTCGGCTGCCGAGCGTTCCTCTCTCAACTGGTCGAACTCCGTGATGTCAGCACCGGCGGAGAAATCCATCCCGCCTTCTCCCTCAAGGATGACGCAGCGGATATCTCCCTGGGCGCAAAGCCATTCAAGCGCTTGAGGGATTGTGCGCCACATATCAAAGGTGATCGCGTTTTTCCGTTCCGGTCGATTGAGGGTCAGGAAACCAGCCGTGCCGTCGGTAGAAGCGATAAGGGTCTCGGCGGCGAAAGTGTGCCTTGATTTCATCAAAAAGTTATCCATTTGAATCTTAATGTGTCTGGCCTATCTTTACCGAATGTTGTTTCTGTTGCGATAGAGATAATCTGGCCGGATCCGTGTAATTACACGGCCTTTCGAGCCACCGCCGGAGGAAGGTAATATGGTTGTTGGCAAAACCGTTGGCGCCAAGCAGGTCAAGGTTATGGATCCCATATGGGAAGCGATCCGGACCGAAGCGGAACAGGCGATCGAAAATGATCCGGTGCTTGCGACCTATCACTATTCGACAATCCTGAACTTCAGGACGCTTGAAGACGCGGTCATCCACCGCGTGTGCGAGCGGCTTGATCATCCGGATATGCCGACAAATCTCCTCAGGCAGACCTTTGAAGAAATGCTGGCAGACTGGCCGGAATGGAGCTCGGTGCTGCGTGTTGACGTACAGGCGGTCTACGATCGTGATCCTGCCTGTGGGCGCTTCATCGAACCGGTCCTCTATTTCAAGGGGTTCCATGCCATTCAGGCTCATCGCCTTGCCCATTGGCTTTGGGAGCAGGGGCGCACGGATTATGCGCTTTACCTGCAGAGCCGATCGTCCGAAGTGTTTCAGACGGACATCCATCCGGGCGTGCGCATGGGCAAAGGCATTTTCCTTGACCATGCTACCGGTCTTGTCGTGGGTGGAACCGCGGTGATCGAGGATGATGTGTCCATCCTGCAAGGCGTTACCCTTGGTGGAACCGGCAAGGAACAGGGTGACCGGCATCCGAAGGTGCGCCATGGTGTCCTGATCGGCGCCGGCGCCAAAGTGCTCGGCAATGTCGAAATCGGTTGCTGCTCGCGCATTGCATCGGGTTCGGTGGTGCTCAAGCCGGTTCCTGAATCAACCACTGTTGCCGGAGTGCCGGCGCGCGTGGTCGGGCAGGCCGGTTGCAAGGAACCTGCGCGTTCGATGGACCAGACATTGAACGACTGATTTGAAGCGGGGGACAAATCCGCTTCTTGTGGAAATGACGGGATTTGCCGCTGGGGGCTTTACACTGCCCGCCAAGCCATGCATGACACCGTTCGAATGGCACCAATACGGAGAGCGACTTGAAGCCTGAAGAACTGCGTAAGCTCGATTCCTACTTCAAACGGACGTTCAATCCACAGATGCAGGTGCGGGCACGACCGCGCAAGGACGATTCAGCCGAAGTCTATATCGGTGATGAGTTTTTGGGCGTGCTGTTCCGGGACGATGAAGATGGCGATTTGTCGTTCAACTTCTCCATGGCGATCCTGGATATCGATCTCGACGAGCACTGATCGCGCCCTGGCGAAGCTTCGGGGGCTGGCAGTACAAAAGAGCTGCGGCAGGCGTTGTCAGGCGGCGGGGCGCTTGTTGCCGGCAGCCAGAGCGCCTTTCACGAATGACGTGATGGACCGGTCAAGCGTTTGCCATTCGGGCAGGAGCCGGTGGGAAAACCGGTAAGTCAATGTCAGGTCCGGGGCGATGTTGACGTCACGCATGCAGGCACGGGCCCCATTGGGCAGGCCCTCGCTTCTGAGGCAGCGCACCACGAATTTGGACTGACCGGGCCGGTCGCCGATATAGAGATATTCGCCGGCATAGCGCGTATTGGCATCAAACTCGTATTCGGTGAGGCCGTGTTGACCAGGAATTGCCTGATCCGTTGTCAAACGGCTGTAGACCGAAGTGAGGCGCTCCGACATATCCAGTGGCATGGCGCGTTCCGACATTGTCAGGAAAACCAGTTGATGAGCATTTCCCGAACCGTTGAAAATGGCACTTTGCGCGCGTGAGTAGCCTTCCAGCGCCGGCCATGAGACATAGGCTTCAATGCGTTCATAGTCGCCGTCGACACGTTGGCTTTCAAAGCGGATCGTATTGGCCGGCAGTTCCAGGTGTTGATCGCCGATACGCAGTGCCACCGGTGCCGTTTCGGTACTGAAGCCGGCTGTCGCCATGCGCTGTCCCATCCAGCGCCCGCCAATGCTCAGCAGGATCGTAAGTACTCCCAGAACAGCGATGCAGATCAGGACCTTGCGTATCAGTTCCGGTGAAATGAGCGGTTCGTATTCGCCGGGCGACGTTGACGGAATTGTCTGATTCATGAATAGAGGTCCGGTCGCTCTTTGGCTTACTGGCTGGATTACAGGCTCCCGCAGATCATTCAGGACTATGGTTAAGGGGCGGTAAATTCGGGCGCTATGTCGCACCATTCACATGGAGTTAGAGGTACGAAATGCCGCTTTACAGTTTAGGAGACGACCGCCCGTCATTACCCGAGGGTTTTCACTGGATCGCCGATACAGCGGTTTTGATTGGAAAGATCACCGTTTATGACGATGTCGGTATCTGGTTTGGAAGCGTTCTGCGCGGTGACAACGAACCGATTGTGATCGGGCAGGGAAGCAACATTCAGGAAAATTGCGTCCTTCACACGGATATGGGATTTCCGCTGACCGTTGGGGCCGGGTGCACAATCGGTCACAAGGCGATGCTGCATGGCTGTACGATTGGCGACAACAGCCTTGTCGGCATGGGGGCGACGGTCCTTAACGGTGCACGCATCGGAAATAACTGCCTGATCGGCGCCGGAGCGCTTGTAACCGAGGGCAAGGAGATACCGGACAACAGTCTGGTGGTCGGATCGCCGGGCAAACCGGTACGCGAACTCGATGAGAAAGCTGTTGAGATGCTTCGCTGGTCAGCTCGCCATTATGTGGACAATGCCCGACGTTTCGCAAATGGGCTGAAACGTATCGATCCCTAGTGAAATTGGGGGTGGGAGCCGACTTTCGTCGGCTCCCAAGGCCATGGTCTGAGACGGGAAGGGTGGGGACTGACCGTGGCCTAAACTTATGCGTATCCCGCTTATTTGCTGTTGTATCCATACCGCGGCGTGCCCGTCCCACGCCCTTTGCGCTACTTGCGGATACTGCCAACCGATGTCGGTTGACCATGTTCAATGCTTTTCCAGCGTCCCGAATGGCGCGTGGATTGACGCTTCAAATAGGTGTATTCCGTGTCCCGCCAAAGCAGCACCTTGTTGCGCATATTATCCAGGATGTAGTCACCGAGGTCGGTCCGCACTGTCAGGACCGCATGGCCTGAGCCGTCAGGTTGGCGAACAACGGTGATCAGCAGATCTGCCGGCTTGAAACCTGCTTCCATGAGCATCTGGCGTTTCAGGAGGACGTAGTCCTCACAATCCCCAACCGACTCAGGATAAGCCCAGTACTCCTCGACACCGAAGATTTCCATGTCGGTCCGCGGCTCGATAGCCTGGTTGACCGAATGGTTTATCTCGATCATCTTCTGCCACGCGACTTTGGTCAGCTTCATGGGACGCGAACTGCGTGAACGCTGCCTGCATTCGCGAGGGTTGCTCTTGCAGAACTGATAGTGGCCAATTGGCTGGCTCGTCAGGCCGGTGGTGATCATATTGGCCGCATTTGCCTGTGTATGAACCGGCAAAGTCAGGATTGCGCCTATCAGCGCAGATCTGAAAAGTGTTGCGGTTTTCATGTCGTGTCTCCCCGTCGATTTGGTGGGAGCATGACATCTATGTTTTTAGATCACGCAAATATCTGCAGTATAAATAAGTATAAACTTTCGATTATTTGTATTTTACTTTGAATAAAATAAGTATAAAATTTGATTCAAATTTTAATGAATTGAAACTGCGAGACAGCACGGGCTGTCACCGTTGAAACCGGAGCATCCAGGCAATCTTGATCGTTGGAGTTTGGTGGAAGGCCCCGCTGCCGGCATGCGGCATGGTGCCGGGCAAAAGCCTGCGACGGTGCAGTTAGGACGCCCGAGTTTGTAGAATGGTCCAGCGGACGCAATGCCCGAGGCGACGGGCTTGGCATTCATGCGGAAAATTGAGGTGCTCGGGATTCAGGAAACCGCGTAGCTATGGATCCTGTCTGGGCAGGCAGTCATGCTCAGATAAAGTTTTCGAGCGATTCCGGCGGCTGGATCGTGGCGAATTCAATCGCGATGCCGTCATCGAAATGGCGCACCACACGGGCCCGCATCGTGCCCAGAATCACCTGGGTTCCCATCTCGGGACGGATTTCCAGCTCGAGCGCTGCGCCTGACATCGACAGATCGACGATGCGACAGGGATAGGTGTCTCCGTCAGCGAGCCGGATTTCGGCATTGGGGTTGCGCGGAACGATCCGCTCATGCCGCCTGTCTTCCGGAAGACCCAGCTCATTTCTGTTGGCAAACCATGTCAACTGGGCGGCGAGCTTCTGGCGCTTCCTGTCCGGTGCGCTGACCGCCATGCGGAACCCGTCGTCGAGCAGTTCGGTTACCTTACCCTCAATGCGGCCGATGTGATCGATATAGGAGACGATCCGCTCTTCCAGCCGGGGCAGGGCAGCACATTTGAATTGGACTTCACCGGGAGACATCTCGACCGCAACGCACTCATATTCGGTGAAATCGGCGCACATCAGCCGTCCGTGAAGATTGACCACAACGTTTTGATAGGCTGTGTCTTCATCCGGCTCCATGGCAATTGATTGTGCCGATCCTCGTGCAAAGTGCATGTGGGTTAAGTCCGCTCCTTGGAATTGTGCCATCACAATAGGATGTTCTGGTTAACAAGCGGTAATCAGATTAGCGCTCATTTTTATGGGTTTTGCCTTGCCCGGGGGCATTAGGGGAGTTTGAGAACGGGGGCGCGTCTACAGGGGTTCAACTGACCGCGGTTAAGGTTAACGGATGGTTTAGATTGCCAGGGCCCGGGTCTCATGGCACAACGGACTCAACACACTACAGGTTGTTTCAAAACAGCCATTCAGCACAAATTCGTGGTGGGGTGGGGCCCGACCAGAGCCGTTTGACAGCAATGTCAAACGGCTTCTTTTTTGCCAGCTGCCGGTATGCTAAGCAGGCGCCGCAATCTTTCCAGGAGTTGAAATGACCACTCAGCGCGCGCTTGATGAACCGGAAGGGGCTGGACCGGGCGGTCCCGGCGCGAGGCAGCCCATGTTCAACCTGCCCGCGGTGATTGTCTGGGTGCTGGCGATCATGTGGCTGGTGCAGTTGGTGCGCGACTTTTTGCTGAGCCGCTTGCAAAACCTTCAGGTCGTTATCGAGGGCGGTTTTATTCCGGTTCGTTACTCAATCGATCTGGGCGAGCAGAGCCTTGCCTGGTTGTGGACGCCCTTGACGTATTCACTGCTGCATGGCGGGTTTGCCCATATCATCGTCAACTCGATATGGCTGATGGCCTTTGGTGCGGTTGTGGCGCGCCGGATTGGAACAGGGCGTTTTCTTGTCTTTTGGCTGTTTTCCGCCGTCGCATCGGCCGGGCTTTACTGGCTGATGAACCAGGGCAGCAATGTGCCAATGATCGGTGCATCCGGTGTGGTTTCGGGCCTCATGGGGGCTGCCGCCCGCTTTGCCTTTCCGTCCGGCGGGCGTTTCAACCGCACCGATGCGCATCTTTTGCCACGTCTGACATTGGCGCAGGCGATGGGCAATAAAACCGTTCTCATCTATGTCGCCGTCTGGTTCGGGATCAATGCGCTCGCGGCCTTTGGTTTTGCGGCGGGAGCGGGCGACGGGGCACAAATTGCCTGGGAAGCGCATATTGGCGGCTTCATCTTCGGGTTCCTGCTTTTTCCGCTGTTTGACGTTCAACCGCGACACTGAAGGCGACACATCCGGACGGTTCACGGTGACCGGGCAATGACTTGCAATTCACATTCAGTGCGCGCACCATGTCCCTATTGAAAAACAGAGTGCACAATCTGGGCGTGCGCTTGGCGGCGTACGGCGCGAAAAGGAGGTCACGATGACAGTTAAAGCGATATTGGATCAAAAGGGGCGGGATGTTTTTACCGTCGGGCCGGATATCACCGTTGCCGAAGCCGGCAGACAACTATCCAAGCACAAGATCGGCGCGATTGTTGTCGTGGATACGTCAGGCAAGATCTGCGGCATCGTGTCCGAGCGCGATATCGTGCGGTCAATTGCCGAAAAGGGGCCGGCTATTCTCGAAAATCCTGTTTCGACGGTCATGACATCCAGCGTGAAAGTGTGCGACGACAACCACACGGTCAATCAGCTTATGGAAATGATGACGCAGGGACGCTTCCGGCACCTTCCGGTCGAAGTTGACGGAAAAATCGGCGGCATCGTGTCCATTGGCGATGTCGTGCGCATGAAAATCGAACAGGTGGAACGTGAAGCCGAAGAGATAAAGGCTTATATTGCAAGCTGATTTTCGATCTCACGGCGGAGAATTGGAGGCGGACGCGTTGCGGCCGCCTTTTTATTGATGCCGGTGCGTGATGATTGATCAGCCGTCCAGGGCAGCCTTAATCGTTTCGGCATTGGCTTTGAGCACATCCGGTTCTTCCATGGTGCTTGCTGGTGGTCCGAGCTTTACCCCGTCGAAACGCGGAATGACGTGAACATGGAGGTGGAACACGACCTGACCGCCCGCCGGCTCGTTGAATTGTTGGATGGTGACGCCGTCGGCGTTGAACGCCTTCATGGCGGCGCGCGAGATCTTCTGAACGCTGGCCATCACATGGCCGAGGTCCGCGGGTTCGACATCGAGAATATTGCGGGCGGGCGCCTTCGGGATCACCAGGCAATGGCCAGTGCCGCGCGGCATGATGTCCATGAAGGCGAATGTCTTGTCGTCCTCGTAAACTTTGTGACAGGGCATCGCGCCGGTCAGAATCTTGGCAAAAATATTTTCATCGTCATAGGCGGGCGTTTCGGTCATCTGTATCCTCGCTGATCATGAAGCGGCGCACGCAACGATTGCCTTTCGCAACTGCCTGCGTCAAGCATTGCACCTTGGACAAACCCTCTGTTGTGCCAAAAAGCCTTGATCCACCATCAAGATAGTGGCGAAGATGGGTTTTCACGCAATTTGTGCTTTGCCGGCGCCTTATCCTGGTCCGGTTGAATGCAGGACCAAACGGGAGATGGACATGGCATCGAAGAAAAACGTTTGTGAGGTGCTTCTGGACAGCCTGCATGTGGCTGGAGCGCGCCAACTCTTCGGGGTGACGGGTGACGCGCTCAACCCGCTGCTCGAGGCCATTCGCGGGGACGAGCGCTTTGAGTGGATTGCCATGCGGCACGAGGAAAACGCCGCCTATGCTGCCTATAGTCAGGCGGCATTGACTGGAGGGATCGGCGTGTGCGCGGGAACAGTCGGTCCCGGAGCGCTCCATTTGATCAACGGTCTTTACAATGCAAAACGCGAGGGCGTCGGTGTTGTCGCCTTGACCGGACAGATCGGTCACAAGGAGCGCAGCACCAACTACCACCAGGAAGTCAATCTGGAAAAGATGTTTGACGATGTCTGTGCGTTCCAGGCGGTCATCAACTCTCCTGAGCAAATGCCGCGCCTTGCGCAAATCGCCATCCAGCGCGCGCTTATCGGTCGCGAGGTCGTTCGCATTGAACTGCCCATCGATGTGACGGAAGAGCCGGTCCCCAACCTGCGCAAGCATTATCACATGGTGACCGAGGCTTCAGCGGTTGTTCCGCCGCAATCTGAAATCGAAAGAGCGGCGGAAATCATCAACAAAGGCAAGAAAGTCGCGTTTTTCTGCGGTGTGGGCTGCCGCGACGCCAAGGACATGATCATCGACCTGGCAAAGCGGGTGAAGGCCCCGGTCGCGCATACGCTCAAGGGCAAGGATATTTTCGACTACGATGACGGGCCGGTTGTCGGAATGACCGGGCTGATCGGAAATCCGGGCGGCTATCATGCCGTCCGGGACTGTGATGTGCTGGTCATGCTTGGCACCGACTTTCCCTATGAATGGTTCCTTCCGGACGGACCTGAAATCATCCAGGTCGACTGCAAGGTTGAAAATGTCGGCCGCCGGGCCTCGGTGACGGTGGGTCTTGTCGGCACGGTGAAAGAGACGCTCGAAAGGCTTGTCCCGCTTGTCCAAGACAAGAGCGATGACAGCTATCTCAAGACGCATGTCAAATGGGCCGGTAAATGGCTGGAAAGCATGGACAAGCAAGGCTCCCTCGAAAACGACGGCGAACCGCTGCATCCGCAGCTCTTTGCAAAGGCCATTTCCGACCATGCCGCCAGCGATGCGGTGATCGCGGCCGACGTTGGTCTCAGCACCGTTTGGATCGCCCGGCAAATGCGGTTGAAGGGCGGGCGCCGGCTTGTCGGCTCGTTCAATCACGGCTCTCTCGGCTCCGGTCTGCCGTCCGGTCTCGGCGCCGTTGCCACGGACCCGAAGCGCCAGGTCTGGGCCCTGTGCGGCGATGGCGGCTTTGGCATGGCCATGCAGGATTTCGTGACTGCGGTGCGTTACGGATGGCCTTTGAAAGTCATCGTGTTCAACAACAGCGAACTGGGCTTTGTGAAAATGGAGATGGAGGTCGGCGGCTATGCCTACAACGCCGAGGCCACGCATCTCGTCAATCCGGACTTCGCCGAATACGCAAAATCATGCGGCGGTGATGGGGTCCGGGTGGAAAGGGCCAAGGATATCATGCCGGCGATCAAGGCCGCGATTGATTCGGACAAACCCTTCTTAATCGACGCGATTGTCACCGCCGGTGAACTCGTCATGCCGCCGCATGTCTCAGTCGAGCAGGCCTGGGGCTTTGGAATGGTCAAGATCAAGGAAGGTATTCTTGGGCTCAAGGGCGATCATAAACAGTGGGACAACTGGAAAGAAGAAATCAAAGCCGCTTTGTGATCGTTACTGGATTGTAATGGATGCTCGAATTCCGTGAAGATATGCGTTAACAATTGCTTATGGAATTCGGTTAGGATTTGGTGACGATTGGCGCCTATCATTGGCAACCGGGTTTTGTGACGGGTAGAACATTGCCCGGTTCGGATAAGTGCAGCGTTCCGGAAACTGGTTGCGATGCCTCTTCCGGGTCGAAAATCGAGCATTGCCGCACCTGCGCGCGGCAATGACCGCTTGAGTGAGGAAGGGTATTGCAGGCCGATTGCGGCGCGTTTTTGGACTTCACCGTTTGAAGGTCCGTCCAACAAGCGAGTATCAGCCTTGCCTGCAGAAGGGTCCATGAACGGCGATCAGCGCTCCTTGACCGCAATGAAGGCAATGGCGTTCTCCCTCGCCATGGCGTTGCTGATTGTCACCCTGTCTCCCGGTCAGGCGGCCGCCTTCAAGATTTTCGGTATCCGGCTCTGGGGTAGCGAAGACGCCAAGGAAGCCGCAGAAGAGGTGCCCGACGCAGTGCCCTATGACGTCCATCTGTCTGTGGACGACGATGCTGAGCTGGGGGAGCTGCTGAACTCCATTTCGCTTCTGGTAACAAAAAAAGACTCGCCGCCTTCCGGAACGATCGGCCTTCTTACCCGCGCCAAGAATGACAAACGCCGCCTCGTTGCGGCGCTTTATTCCGAAGCCCTTTACGGCGGCACCGTCGACATTCTGATCAATGGCACAGCGTTCGAGAATGTACCGATCGATGCCGTTTTAAATCGCGGTGCGCCGGCAAGTGTGCACATCGATGTGGATGCCGGGCCGGAGTTCACCTTCGCCCGGGCAGATGCTCGGACGACCACTGGCGATACGATCGATCTTGCCCAGTTCGGGGTTGTTGTCGGGGAGCCGGCCAAGTCGGAGACGGTCGTCAATGCGGAGAGCAAGCTGGTCACGGCATGGCACGACGATGGTTATGCCTTTGCCAGGATCGCCAGCCGCGACATGATTGCCGACCACCGAAACCGCACCCTTGAGGTTGATGTGCGGCTGAACCCCGGACCGCTGGCAATTTTTGGTCCCGTCACGGTCTCGGGTGCCGAAGATGTTGATTCGGCCTTTATCATCCAGCAGGCCAACATACCGCAGGGCACTGTTTACAGCCCGAAGCGGCTATCGGATGCAAGCAAGAGGCTTCGCGGTCTTGGCGTGTTCGACAGCGTTGTTATCGTGGAATCGGAAGAACCGGGACCCGACAATTCCGTTTCCATCTCCATTGAAGTCAGCGAACGCAAACCACGAACGATTGGTGCCGGTGTCACCGCCGCAACGCAAGACGGTCTTGGGACGGAGGCCTTCTGGACGCACCGGAACCTTTTCGGTCGGGCCGAGCAATTGCGCATTGAGGGTGCTGTTTCCGGTATCGGTCGGTCCAATTTTTCGACGTCCCTCGATTATCATGTCGCTGCGACTTTTACGAAACCAGGTGTCTGGGGGCCAACGACATCTTTCAAGTCCCGTCTGGAAGCGCAGTATCAGGATACCGATGCGTTCAAGAAGCATTCCTTCAGTGCCAATGCCGGGCTGGAGCGCGAGTTTGACGACCAGTTGACCGGTTCCGCCTATCTTGACGTCGAATATGCGCGCTTCCAGGACACGGACGGTCCTTCAACCAGCGTTCTGGTTTCGGTGCCACTGGAACTGATTCGCGATACGCGAGACGACAGACTGAACCCGACAACCGGATACAGGGCCCTTTTGTCGGCGGAGCCGACCTATGACGTTCACAATGGTGACAGTTTCTTCAAGACGCAGGCCGGCTTGAGTGTCTACCGCGCGCTCAACAGCTCCGGTTCCTTTGTTCTGGCGGGCAGGGTGCTCGTCGGGTCCATCTTTGGCGCCGACCTTTCGGAGGTGCCTGCAGACCGGCGGTTTTATGCCGGCGGTGGCGGCTCTGTCCGTGGATATGAATTCCAGTCGGCTGGACCGCGTTCGGGCAGTCAGCCGACGGGTGGGCTGTCACTGGTTGAAACCTCCATTGAGGCGCGATTGCGCGTGACGGAAAACATCGGCCTTGCGGCCTTTATCGACAGTGGCGGCGCGTTCACCTCGTCAACGCCCGGGCAGGGCGGCGAGTGGTTTACCGGCGCCGGGGCAGGGATACGCTATCTCACGCCCGTTGGTCCGCTGCGCGTCGATTTGGGCGTTCCGCTCAACAAGATCAGCGGCGATCCCGATTTTGGAGTTTATCTGGGCCTTGGTCAGGCGTTTTAGGTTGGCGGTGCCAATGCGCTATAATGGACCGGCGAATCCCATGAGCGAACGGTTCCGATGAAGAGCGTGAAACGCATTCTTACAGTCCTTGCCGGCGTCATCGTCGTGTTGTTCCTGTGTGTCCTTGCGCTTCTGGGCACAGGTCCGGGTCTTTCCATGACAGCCTCAATGATCGGTTCCGTTGCAAGCGGTCAGGGGCGGGCAGTTGCTTTGACTGATCTATCGGGTGTGCTCGGTGGAACGCCAAAGATCGGCAAGCTGACCATCGCGGATGAAAAGGGCGACTGGTTGATTGCCGATGGCATCGAGGCCGATATCGCGCTTGGCAGATTGCTGACCGGTACGGTCGATATCAGCAGGCTTTCGGTGACAGAACTTGCGGTTTCCAGGCAGCCGGTTGCCGGCAATCAGGACGCAGCATCCGATACCGGTCCTCCCAGCCTGCCTGCGGTCACCATCGTGGCGGACAATATCTTCATTCGGTCGATCAATCTGGCGGAGCCGTTTCTTGGTGAAGCGGCCCGGCTGCAGTTGACGGGGAACCTTCTGCTGAGGGATGCTCCCGTAGACCTTTCAGGTATGCTGGATGTGGTGCGCATCGACGGCACGTCCGGTGAAGTCTCGGCGCAGTGGAAGGTAGCACCCGAAACAAATGAGCTTGATCTGGATCTTACGGCCAAGGAGCCTTCGGACGGCCTTCTTGCCCGACTTCTCAATATTCATGGCCTGCCAGCGATTGATATCGACATCGCCGGAAGCGGTCCGCTTGATGGCTGGGACGGAACGCTTGCGGTCAGCCTTGATGGAGAAAGAACGGTCGAAGGCGATGTTTCGCTGTCGGTGAGCGAGGAAAGGCAGGCCGTTAAAGGCACGCTCAAGGGATATCTGGCGCGGCTGATGCCTCAGGATGTGGCTCCGCTTTTTGCCGGCGACACCAGTATCGATCTCGATATTGAGCGTGACGATGGCAGAACGGTTCGTATCGGAAAGCTATCGGCAAAGTCTGCGCTCCTTTCGCTCGAGGCGTCGGGCCAGGTGCTGCCGGATGATGACAGCGTCGATCTTCGTGCCGATATCGCTTTCGGTGAAGAAAATGCGCTGGTGGCCTTTTCGCTGGGCGATGATCGTACAGTCGATGTCGGACAGGTGTCTGTCCGTTCCAGTCTGAAAGGAAGCCTTGAGAAGGCCGAGTGGATTTTGGACGGTTCGGTCCGATCCTTGAGCGCCGATGCCTTTTCGGTCGAAAACGCCACAATTTCCGGACGTTCTTCCAACGTCAATTTTCTTCGTGGCAGCGGCGATGCCAATCTGGAACTGGCGTCACAGTCGCTGAAAACCGGTCAGGATATGGCCGACAATCTTCTTTCCGGCTCACTGAGCGCGTCAGCCGAGGCGGCGTTCAAGGGTATGCAGGTCGATATCTCACGCTTCGATTTAAAGGCTTCCGGTCTTGATGCCAGCGCAAGCGGCAGCGCCGATCTCGCCGAGCGTTCTTTTGATCTCAAAACACAGGCGCAACTGCGCTTGACCGAAGACGACCAACTCGTCCCGGTGCTTGGTCAGTCAGAGGTGAAGATATCCGGACAGATAGCGCAAACGGAACCCGGCGCGCTGACGGTGACAAATCTCAATGTGCAGAGCCAGAACCTGGAGGCCAACGGTAACGGGCGACTCGATAACGGTTCATTGGAGTTCGGCGTGCAGGCATCGATCATGGACCTTTCCAGGGTCGCCGGCGGTCTGGAGGGCGGCGTCAACGTCGATCTCGATCTGTCGGGTCCGCAGGATGCGCCGAACTTTGATCTTAAGGCGGAGGGCGCCGAGATATCGGTTGCCGGCAAACCTCTGGAAGGCCTGTCGATTGTCGCCAGGGGCGTTGCCTCTGCTGCGCAGCCTTCGGCCAATCTCAAGGTGGACGGTCGCTATGAAAACCAGCTCGTTTCGATTTCCGCAAGCCTGACGAGAGATGCAAACGGCGCGCCTCTTGTCGACACCCTGGATTTGACAGTGCCGGGTGCAACGGCGACCGGAAGCCTCAACGCGGATGCGGCAGGCCTTCTGACCGGCGCAATGGACGTCAATGTCACCTCTCTGGCCGAGCTTGGCCCTCTGATGCTGCAGGAGGGATTGTCCGGTGCGATGTCCGGAAAGGTCATATTTGCCGGATCGGATGGCAAACAGTCGGTCAAAGCTGATTTCGAGGCAGGAGAATTTTCAGCCGGCGCGGTTGCCGCATCGGGTGTCTCTGTACAGGCGTCTCTTCAGGACCTTTCCTCACCGCAATCCGTCGATGTTTCCGCGA
Organism: Hoeflea prorocentri; assembly: GCF_027944115.1. NCBI lineage: Bacteria > Pseudomonadati > Pseudomonadota > Alphaproteobacteria > Hyphomicrobiales > Rhizobiaceae > Hoeflea > Hoeflea prorocentri. The sequence goes on from NZ_JAPJZI010000001.1 coordinate 1,391,656, forward strand.
CCGCCGCGACACTCGAGGTATCGGGGACGACCGCCTATGATGTGAAGGCCACCGCCAAAGGCGGCAGCGACCTTATCCCGTTTTCCGTTTCCGCCCGGGTCTATGATGCGCCCTTGTCCGTTGAGGGCGATGTTTCATCCGCAAATGGAGCGACGACCGTCACGCTCTCAAAGGCGAGCGCGACCTTCCGCTCCATACCTGTCAGCCTGTCGGAGCCGGTTTCGCTGACAGTCTCTGAAGATGCAACGCATGTGGAGACTGCCACGCTGAAAGTCGGAAGCGGTACGGTCGTTGTCAGTGGCAAGATGCAGGACCAGCTTGCATTCGACATTGCGGTCAGCCAGTTTCCGATCGCGCTTTTTGAGAGCATTGCTCCCACAGGCCTTGGTCAAAGCGGCACATTATCGGGAAAAGCGACCGTATCCGGCTCGGCTTCGGACCCGCTTGTCGACTACAATCTCGCCATTGCCGGTTTTTCCGTAGAGGCAAGCCGCGGTGTTCGCATGCCGACGCTTTCGGTTCAGTCTTCGGGCAATCTTGCGTCCAATACGCTGACAACGAAAACCCAGGTGCTTGGCAGCGGCGTGCAGTTCAACGTTGACGGGACGGTCGGCATCGAGGGACAACGGGCGATCAATCTGAGAATAAACGGTAATGCACCGCTGGAGCTTGCGACCCTGCCGGCCGCCGATTCAGGCGTGCAGCTGGAGGGCATGGCGAGGGTTGCCATGAGCGTCACCGGAACGGCCGCCAGCCCTGTCATCAACGGCACCGTTACGACCGCCGGGGCGGATTTTGTCGAGTCCAATACCTCGCTGACCGTCCGCGAGATCAACGCGACAATCTCGTTCGACGGGACAACGGCGCGTATTGTCGAACTGACCGGCAGGCTCGGGACGGGCGGTACGGTTTCGATGGCGGGGTCGGTCGGGACGAATCCTGCAAGCGGTCTTCCGGCGAATATCTCACTGACGGTCAGCAACGGCACCTACACGAACAGCGAGATCGTGACCGCGCAATTCGACGCAGATCTGAAGATTGAGGGCGAGTTGCTGCGTTCAGGAAGGATCGGTGGATCGATTTCGCTGGACCGGACGGATATCAGCATTCCCGATCGCCTTCCGGCGTCGATACCCTTTATCGATGTCAAACATGTCGGGGCATCGCGGAGCGTTCAACAGCAGGCCCGCGAACTCGAACCACGCAACGTGCAGGCAAGCGGCAACGGCTCCGGTGGCGGACTTTTTCTCGATATCTCGGTCAGTTCGCCAGCGCGTATTTTTCTTCGCGGGCGCGGTATAGACGCCGAATTCGGCGGATCGGTCGACATTACCGGCACGAGCAGCGCGCCGCGCGTGCGCGGCACATACTCCATGATCAGAGGCCGGATCGACATTCTGACGAAGCGGTTTGACTTCAGCAACGGAACGATCACCTTTGCCGGCCCCCTCGACCCGACCTTGAATTTCACCACGACGACGACGCGAGGCGGAACATCCTACTCGATTGTCGTCACCGGCACGGCGTCCCAGCCGGATATCTCGTTTGAGTCCTCGCCGTCGCTTCCCGAGGATGAAATCCTCGCCAACCTCTTTTTTGGCAAGAACCTGTCCAACCTCTCCGCTGTCCAGATCGCCCAGCTTGCCAATGCCGTGGCGTCCCTTGGGGGCGCAAACAATCGCGGCGGCATTCTCGATCGGCTGCGTGGTTTCGGCGGGCTCGCCGATATTGACATCAACACCGACGATGCGGATGGCGGCACATCGGTTGGTGTCGGCCGGTATCTGAACGACCGCACCTATCTTAATGTGGAAAAGGGATTGTCCGGAGGTTCCGGCCGGGTGACCATCGATTTGGACATCACCGACAATCTCAAGGCGCGCGGAGAAGCGGATATGGACGGCAACTCAAAGGCCGGCCTGTTCTTTGAGCGCGACTACTAGAACCTTCAGCCTTAGCTGATGGATCATCAATTCACGCGGTGACGGTGTTTGTCATTCGCCAACAGGGTTTTAAGCGATCCATCCGCTCGAGCGGCCAGGATCAATAGGTTCTTTCATAGGCAGCGCAGCGTGCGGCCGTGTCCATCTGAGCGACATGGGCAATCTCGCTTTTCTTGTGTGCCCGGTAGACGCCGGAAAACATATCAGGAAACCAACCTGTTACCGTGTCGCTCGCTCCAAAACGCTCCAGTGCGACTTCCAGTGTATCAGGCAAACGAATGTACCCGCGGTCGGCCAGAGTTTCGGGCGACAGGAGCGACAGATCCTCCTCTGTCGCGTCGGGCGCGGTCAGTTTCTCTTCGATCCCCTGACATCCGGCATGGACGACGGCGGCCAGGGCCAGATGCGGGCACGCGGCGGCATCGGCGGCGCGGTATTCAATGTTGAACTGCCGTGCAACGCTGGCGGGATCCTTGGCGGTGACAGGACATACCCGCAAAGACGCCTCGCGGTCTCGAAAGCCGAGGTTGTTGTAGGCCGCCGACCATCGATGCGGTGTGAGGCGCAAATAGGAGACGACAGAGGGTGCCGTAAGCGCGAGGATCGCGTCGAGATATTTCAGGATACCTGCGCAAAAGGCACTGGTCAGTTGAGACATCCCGCACGGACCGCTCGGGTCATAGGTGGCGGGCGTTCCGTCTGGATTGAGGAAACTCATATGGATATGCACGCCATTGCCGACGCTGTCGGTGTCGCGGATCGGTGTGAAGGTTGCGGCCTCTCCGTGCGCGCGTGCGACCGAGCGCGTAAGTTCCCGCAGAATGACGGCGGCATCGGCAGCACGCACGCCTTCCTCGGGGCCGATGACGACCTCGTATTGATTGGGGCCGTATTCTTTCATGATGCTGTCCGGGCTGAGGCCAGCAGCAGAAATCTGCGTCATCAGGTCTTCGCACAGTCCTCTGTGCACCTCGAACCCGGTTCGCCCATAGCCTTCGCCCACCAGCAGGCTGTCACCCTTAAGTTGGAACTCATGTTCGAACGCCGCTAACAGACGCACCCCGCCCAGTTGCTCCAAACGAGTCAATGCGCTCTTCAGCAGAGCGCGGGTGCAAAAATCCCAGGGTTCGCCGTCCAGCTCGACAATGTCGCCCAGCATGAAGCGTTCAATCTGTGTGCCGAGCGCGGCAGTGACGCCAGTGGTTTCATCCGGGATCAGGAGCAAATCACCAAGCGCACCGAACGGGCTATCGGCGATACCGTCAAAACAATTGATCTGCACGTTGGTTGGCGTCCATCCCACGCCGCGTTGCAGCCGTTTCTCAAGGTCTCGCGATGGAAAGGCCTTGCCGCGCACTTTCCCTGAGAGATCGCAGGTTGCAGCAAAGATCAGATCGCTCATGGCTCGTTCTCCAGAATCGTTTCTCTTGCCGCATCCCAGGCTTCGATCCGGGCACGTGTTTCGCCCCATGTCTCCTCTGCAATCCGGGTGACAATGGCCTCTGTGACCGCCAGGGCGGTGCTGTAACTGTCCCAGACTGTTCCCATGTCGATGGGTACAGCAACCACTTCGGAGGCAAATCGCGTTGCAGGAGACAAGCCTTTGTCCGTCATCAAAACGACCTTGGCGCGTCGTGCATTCGCCTGTTCGGCCAGGCGAACCAGGTTCCTCTGGTAGCGCCGGAAATCGACCAGGAAGAGTATATCGCCGGGTTTCATGCGCAACAGATATTCCGGCCATACATCGGGCTCACGCGGAAGGTGAAAGACATCTTCCCGGGACTGGCGTAAGTGAAAGGAGAGGATCAGTGCGATCGTATCGCTGATCCGACCCCCGACGACGTATATTCTGCGTTTTCGGTCGTTTAAAAGATCACAGATGCGATTGAATTGCCCTTCGGTGACGGCTTCGCTTGCGGAGTTCATCTGGTCCGCGGCGCGATCTAGGAAGCCCGTCAGATATCCGCCCTCTATCTGTTTTGACGTTGCATGAAGATCAACGGGTGAGCGCTGACCGTCCCGCAGCTCGGCCAGCAACCGCTTTTGCATATCTGCATAACCACCCAAACCGATTTTACTCACAAAGCGCGATATCGAAGGCGGCGATACTTCGGCGCGTTCAGCCAGTTCCTGGATCGAGATGAGCCCGGCGTAGGGGTAGTCCGACAACAAGGCGGTTGCCAGTTTTCTCTCGGATCGAGTGAAGGAAGCTGAAGTCGCTTCAATTTGATTACGGATGCTCATAGTGCCATCGTTTCTGGAAATTTATTTTCAGTCAATGGTATTCTCATTGACTCTGTCGCTTTATTTTCTTTACGCTATGTTACATGAACAAGCTTTCTGCTCGAACATTGCTTAGTCAATCCGACCTCTCGCCAGTCGAGGTTTTGAATGCTGACAGTCGCGTACCGTTCCTTTTGCTCTGTGAGCAGCGACCGCGGCACCCGGGGCTTTTAAGCGGGACCGACCTCAACGCGGCGCAGTCCTTGCGCGACCACATCTCGGCCAGGCGCATGGACCTGAACCTCGCCATCAATCAACCCAACAAGATCGACCCCGAGAGCGACTGGTTCATTCCGGCCCATGCAGAACCACGCGGGTTGATGCATAGCTTGATCGAGGTGCGCAACGATCAATTGGGCGACACGGCTGGTGTGACCGTCTGGGCCGACCTGCTGGCTGACGCCATTCAATCGACTGTAGAGGCCTGAGCGTATGACCTTGTCACGTGACATCCCGCTTGATCCGCACCACAGCGCGCTCTTGTTCATCGACGTACAAAACTTCTCGGCTCATCCCAAGGGGTCCGAGTTCGCCGATTGCAGTGACGCCGACTTCGACAAAAAATACGGCTGGTACTTCAATCAGCTGAACACCCGCATTGTTCCGAACATGCAGGCGCTTCAGACGGCCTGCCGCAAAGCGCAGGTCGAGGTGATGTACACAACCATAGAAAGCCTGACATTGGACGGGCGCGACCGATCACTCGATTACAAAATCACTGGCTTCAACGTGCCCAAGGGGTCGTGGGACGGGAAGGTGATCGATCAGATCGCGCCCAGGGGCGACGAGATCGTGCTGCCGAAGTCATCCTCGTCAGTCTTTGTCTCGACCCATATCGACTACATCCTGCGTAATCTGGGCGTGAAGCAACTGGTCGTCTCCGGGCTTCTGACCGACCAATGTGTTGAAAGTGCTATCCGCGACGCCTGCGATCTTGGCTATCTGGTGACGCAGGTAACCGATGCGTGCCTGACCTATTCCACGGACCGGCACGACAATTCAATCAGCACAATCAAGGGATATTGCCGTCAAGTCACGACGGCCGAGCTTGTTAAGGAACTGGAGGGCACTTGATGGAAAAAGCACTCGAAGCCGTTCTGGCGGCAATTGACGCTGAGAAAGATCATGTTGTTGCGCTGACCCAGGATCTGGTCCGCATACCCTCGGTCAATCCGAAATTTCAGGCCGAGCAAGGGCTGAACCGAGAAGCCGACGTGCAGGATCGGATCGAGGAAGAACTGCGCCCAATGGAATTCGGCATTGAGCGGTTCGAGACGTTTGAAAACCGACCGAACGTGGTGGCGGATTTGCCGGGGTCGGAGGAAAAAAGCATGATCCTGTGTGGTCACGTGGATGTCGTGCCGGTGGGCGATGCAAATGCGTGGGCGCGTGATCCTTTTGGTGGCCAGCTGGATTCAGGAAAAATTTGGGGACGCGGCGCGGTCGACATGAAAGGCGGCGTGGCGGCGTGCATCTCGGCTGCCCGCGCCATCCGCAGGGCAGGGGTTGAGCTGGAAGGGCGTTTGTCGATCCACACTGTCGTGGACGAGGAAGCCGGCGGCTTTGGCGCCATTGACGTGGTCAACCGCGGCCATCTGGCAAAACACGCGATCATTGCGGAGCCCACCTGGGGTGACGTGATCCCGGCGGAAGGAGGCCTGGACTGGACCAAGGTCACCATCTTCGGCAAACAGTCCCATGCGGGCTGGCGCTATAACATGATCTGGCCGCAGCACGACACGCCCGGACGGCTTGAGCCGGGGGTGAATGCCATTGAGCTTGCAACACGCTTCATTGCCGCATTACGCGATTTTGAGGCAAGCCGCTGCCGCAGGACCAACCATCCGCTGATGCCCGCCGGCCTGGCCACCATCAACCCCGGCACGATCATGGGCGGGGCCGGTATGGGCGAGGATGGCAATCCGGCGATCATGACCAATGCTGCGATGACCTCGGATGTCTGCACCATTGTGCTCGACTACAAATTCATGCCGCAGGAAGACTTTGCTGACGTAAAGGCCGAGTTCGAGGCCTTCGTACACCATTTTGCCAGCATGGACCCCTGGATGCGGGAAAACCCGCCAAAGATCGAATGGTCGCTTTGGGACTTGCACTTCCCGCCTATGAACACACCGGAAGATCACCCGCTGGCGCAGGCCACTTTGGCCCGTGCGACGCAGTTGCAAGCCAAGCCGCCGCTCCTGAAGGGGTTTGAAGCGGTCACGGATGCCGCCCACTACGCCGGAAAGGGCGTGGTGCCGATCATTTACGGCCCCTCCGGCGACGGGTTTCACGGCGACAATGAATGCGTCGAGGTCGACAGCCTGGTCGAGACGACCAAGGTCATCGCGGCCACCGTTCTGGATATGTGCGGGGTCAAATCTTGAGTGATTTGAAACACATAGACACCAGCCATGCGCGTCTCGCCTATCGTGAGACGGATGGGCCGGGCCAGCCTCTCTTGATGGTCCACGGCAACTCAACGTCCCATCAGGTGTTCCGTAACCAGTTGGATGGTGCGATTGGGGCTGCGTATCGCTGTGTGGCTTTTGATCTGCCCGGACATGGGGCAAGCGACGATGCATGCGACCCGGACACCACGTACAACGTACAGGGCTACGCCGCCGCCGCAGTCGAACTGATGCAGGCGCTTCGGATCGACCGCTATGCTGTGCTGGGTTGGTCGCTCGGCGGACACATAGCGCTGGATATGATGGCGCAGACCAGGGCCTTGGCCGGTGTCATGATTACAGGCTCCCCACCGATCACCCAGGGCAAAGGTGCGGTCTCGGAAGGGTTCGCCGGCGACATCGAGCACTCCATTGCTTCCAAGCAAATCCTGACCGGCGAGGAGATCGAGGCCTTCGCCCACAACACCTGCGGACCGAACGCGCCCTACGCTTCGTTTCTGAAAGAGGCGGTGACCCGCTGTGACGGGCGCGCCCGGTCGCTCATGATCGCCAAGTTGGCTTGCGGGGTAGGGCCGAACCAACAGGAGCTTGCACTCAACGCACCGGTTCCATTGGCCATCGTCAACGGCTCGGAAGACGCCTTCATACACAACGATTTCATTGCGCGTCTGCCCTACCGGAACCTTTGGGACAAAAAGGTCCACGACCTGCCTGGCATCGGGCACGCGCCTTTCTGGGAGGCGCCTGAAACATTCGACGCCTATCTCAGCAGATTTCTCAACGACATCACCTAATGGGGAGAAAGACTATGAAACGCAGAACTCTACTTGCAACCGCGACGGCCTTCGGTCTCATCGCTCAAGTCGGCTTCGCCGCAGCCGACGTGGTCAAAATTGGCGTTCTGGCGCCCGTCTCCGGCCCGCAGGCCGCCGATGGTCAGGAGATGGTCAATGGCGCCCAGCTCGCCATTGACGAGCTGAACGCTGCCGGTGGCGTCGCGGGTCACACGTTTGAACTGGTCGTGGGTGACGTCGTCGACGGCGCGGCGGACAAGGTCACGACGGCGGCGGAACGTTTGCTGGGCGACCGCCAAATGGGCGCGATCATGACGGGCTATGCCTCCGGTTCAAATTTCGAGATCGAGCTGATGGCCGAGATGGAGATGATCTACATGGTCTCGGCCAACTCGTCCCAAACCGAGGGGATTATTGCGCCCGACCCGGATGCTTTTCCGACAGTCTGGTCGCTCACTCCGTCCTTTGCAGGCTACAACACAGAGATCGTGCCGGTCATAGAAGGGCTGGCGGCGGACGGGAAACTTGACCTGCCGAACAAAAAGGTCGCACTGATCGCTTCGGACAATCCCTACTCCAAAGGGATTGCCGATGGAATGGTCGAAGCCTTTACTGGCGCCGGATGGGAAGTCGTGACCAACGATCTTCTGCCCTTTGGCGAAATCAACGACTGGCGCGGCTTCCTGGGTACGGTAAGAGAGGCGGAGCCAGCTGTCATCATCAACACCGATTACGTGTCGTCCAACGCTGCGCTTTTCGTGTCCCAGTTCAACGAAAACCCGACCGACAGCCTGGTGTTTATCCAATATGCACCATCCGTCCCCGAATTCATTGAACTGACGAAAGAGCAGTCTTCGGGCATCGTCTACAACCTGCTCGGCGGTATCTTGAACACGCCGACCAACCCGCGTGCGGCAGAGGTGATGGCCAAGTACAAGGACGCTTTCGGCAACGAGCCGGGCACCTATGGCGCGGCCCTCTATGAACAGGTGCTGATCTATGCCGCAGCCCTTGAGAAGGTGGGCGATCCTGCCGATCGTGTAGCGATTGGCGAGGCCATCGGAGCCTCCAGCACCCAAACCGCCATGGGCATGGTGTCCTTCGATCCGGCCACCCATCTGGCGGTCCAGTCCAACGAGGGCATCCCCCTGCAGTTCTATCAAATCCAGGATGGCGAGCGGGCGCTGTTCTACCCGCCGGTCTATGCCACGGGCGAGTTTGTTGAACCTGCCTGGATGAAGTGATCTCCCGAGGCGGGCTGCGCGTGTCCATCCGCGTGCAGCCCGGCTCTAGTTTTTGAGAGCCTCCCATGACCCGATCCATTCTTTCCGTGCACAATGTCAGCAAGCGCTTTGGCGGGTTGACGGCGGTGAACAATGTAAGCTTTGACGTGAAGCCGGGCGAACTTCTGGGCATTGCCGGACCGAACGGGTCCGGAAAAAGCACGCTGTTCAACCTCATGACGCGCATTCCGTTCGGTCCAAGTGAAGGTCAGGTCACGTTTGACGGCCAGAGGATAGACACGCTGGCGCCGCACAAGATAGCTGGACTGGGGCTGTCTCGAACATTTCAGAAGGATGTCGAATTTCCGGACCTTTCAGCGTCGGAAACGGTGCATATCGCGGCGACTTATGGCGGTCGTCACGCGCGCAAAACGGGGGCAGACATTCTGGACTTCGTCGATTTCGCCACGGATCGCCGGGAAATGCACACGACTGAATTGTCCGTTTATGAACGCAAGCAGCTTATGATAGCCTCGGCGTTGGTGATGGACCCCAAGGTCCTGATGTTGGATGAACCGGCCTCCGGCCTTACCCGCCCCGAAATCAACGCGCTTGAGGCTCTCTTACGCAAAATCAGCCAAAGTGGTGTGACCATCCTGTTGATCGAGCACGTGCTGGGCCTCCTGATGGCCGTCTCCGAGCGCCTGATCGTTTTGAACCAGGGCGCGCTTTTGGCGGAAGGGCACCCCAAGGATGTGATGCAAGACCCTGCGGTGATTGAAGCTTATCTCGGCGCGCGCGCGGCATGACGCGGGTCCTCGACGTCTCCGGCATTGATGCGGCCTATGGCTCGGTAACGGTTCTGCGTGGGCTCAGCCTGCATATGAACGCAGGCGAAAATATCGGGCTTTTTGGTCCCAATGGCCATGGCAAGACAACGCTGTTGCGGGTGATCTCCGGCCTGATGAGGCCACGGGCGGGCCAGGTGAGATTTCAAGGAGAGGATATCACCGGCGCGCGGCCTTCGGTCATCGTGTCGAAAGGCCTGGTGCAATCACAGCAGGGCAACACGCTTTTTGGCGACATGGCGGTCGCGGAAACACTTGAAATGGCTGCCTTCACGAAACCGGCTCGCGCCGTTGCGCAAGCCTCCCTTGCGCAGGTCTATGACCTCTTTCCGCGTCTGGCTGAACGCGGACCGCAAAAGGCCAAAACCCTGTCAGGGGGCGAACGTCAAATGCTGTCGATCGGCGCGGCCTTGATGTGCGCGCCGCGCCTGCTTTTGCTGGACGAGCCGACACTTGGCCTGTCGCCCAAGCTGAAAGAAGAGCTGGCTGTTGCGCTCAAGGATATTTCCGCCCGCGTGCCCGTGGTGGTGGTCGAACAGGATGTGGAATTGCTTTTGTCCCTGGCGGACCGTCTCTACCTGATCGAGCATGGTGAAGTGGTGCGCGAGATCGCCCAGGACAATGCGCCCGACCACCAGGAAATCATGCAGATGTATTTCGGAGAGGGGGCGCATTGATGGATGCGTTGATGACAACCCTCGTGTCCGGCATCGTGTTGGGCTCGCTCTACGCGCTGATGGCCAGCGGCCTCAGCCTGATCTGGACGACGCTGGGTGTATTCAACTTCGCCCATGGTGCGCTGATGATGATCGGAGCCTTTGTCGCCTGGACCGTGTCCGAGCCCCTGGGGCTCGGTCTGTGGCCCGGATTGATGGCCGGTATTGGGTCGGCGGCCTTGCTGGGGATCATCATAGAGTTCCTGTTGGTCCGTCCGTTTTACGGCCGCTCGAACATGCTTCTAATTACCGTGATGACCACGCTGGCTGCGATGATCATCCTCGAGAAATCCGCACAGATAATCTGGGGTGCGCGGCTCAAGCAATTGCCGCGATTGGTCGAGGGTGATGTCTCTGTCTTCGGCGCGGTCGTGTCGGCCCATGAGGCGCTGATCGTTCTCTTGGCTCCGTTGATCCTTCTGGCGCTTTGGGCCTTTACCACCAAGACCGCAACAGGCCGATCCTTGCGCGCTGTGGGCCAGAACCAGGACGCGGCAGCGCTTCTGGGAATCAATGTACCGCTTACATTTGCGCTCGCCTTCGGTCTTGGCGCGGCGCTTGCCGGGCTGACGGGTGTACTTTTGGGCGGTATCCGGTTCATCACGCCAAGCCTTGGCGCAGAGCCGCTTGTCAAGGCGATGATCGTTGTGATCTTTGGCGGGCTTGGCTCGCTTGGAGCAACCGTCGGCGCAGCTTTTGTGATCGGATTGGCGGAAGCGTTTCTGGTGCTCGTTCTCGGTCTTTACTGGACGCCTTTCATGCTGTTTCTCGGGCTGATCGTTGTGCTTATTTTCCGGCCTAACGGCCTCTTCGGGAGGGCCTGAGATGCTGCGCACGCTCGGTCTTCTTCTGGCGCTCGTCGGCCTTGCTGTCGTGCCGATCTTTGTGACCGACAGTTATACCCGGCACCTGTTCATCCTGGCTTTTGTCTATGCAGTGATCGCGTCGAACTGGGACCTTTCACTGGGCTATGCAGGGTTGTTCAACTTCGGACACCTGACGTTCTTTGCAGCAGGCGTCTACACGGCGGCCCTTGCGGCCAAAACCTTCGGCGTAAACCCCTGGCTTGCCATTCCCATGGGCGGCGCGACGGCCGTGTTGGCCGCGCTGATCGTGTCTTTACCCGTAGCCCGGCTGAAGGGCATCTATGTGGTGCTGGTGACCTTCGGCTTCAGTCAGTTGGTGCTGCAGCTGATCCTCAGTCAAAGTCAGATCACCGGCGGGGCCGGCGGCATGGTCCGTATTCCGGGGCTGGAGATCGGAGATTACCGCTTCATCCGGGATTTCAAATTTGGCTACTATTACGTCGCCCTCGGGCTTCTGACCTTGTCGACAGTCTATCTGTTCTGGCTGACGAAATCGCCTTTCGGCAAATCCCTGCTCGCCGTGCGCGACAATGAGGATTATGCACAGGCCCGCGGCATCTCCGTTGCCCGGCAACGGGTTTTGGCATTGGTCGCCAGTGCTGTGTTTCCAGGCATTGCGGGCGGTTTCTTTGCAATCTACCTGCGCGTTGCCGCGCCCGACGTGCTCAGTTTCGGCACTCTCAGCCTGGCGTTGTCCATGGTCCTGATCGGCGGCACCGCCACAATCATCGGTCCAATCATTGCCGCACTGGTCTTGACCTTCGCCACCGAGGCCATGGCGGGCATCCGTGGGATGGAGGAAGCGCGCTTCATCGTGGTCGCGGTCGGCATGATCCTGATCCTGCGATTTGCTCCGGGCGGATTGGCGCGTTTAATAGGCAAAAGCACCTGAAGGTCTCAGGCCTGGTGCCGTGACATGAATAACAAGAACGAAACCGATATGACCGTCCTGTTCTTCGGGCGCGATTACAAAGGCACGGCTCGTTACTTTTTGGCGGCAGAGGAGGGCTTTGTGCCCGCGCGTTGTGCGATCCAGTCATAGACCCGCCGCGGGCCACTATATGAGTTCGGCCGGTCCAGAGACATGATGTAGCCGGCGAAGCTGTCGACCACATCGTCTGTTGCCTGGACAAGCAGGCCCGTGCGCATGACGTCATCAATCAGGCCGAGCCATCCCAGCGCAACGCCGTCTCCTGCGATCGCGGCCTGGGTGACCATGTCGTAATTGTTGAAGCTGACATAGTTCTGCGAGCGTTCTCCGACTATGCCGAGGGCATCGAACCATCCCTGCCAGGTCTGCCACTGTGCCGACGGTGGCCTGGAGAGACTTAAGAGCTGGGTTTTCAACAGATCTTTCGACGATGTGATCGGCCCGTTGGCCGCAAGGAATTTCGGGCTGCAGACGGCTGCCACGCGCTCTTGCAAAAGCAGAATATCGTCCCCCTTCATCTGGCTGAGAGGCCTGACATGGATACTGATATCGCAATCGTCGCCATCGTCTTCGGGAGGGATTTGCGAAGCCAGAATCTGAAGCTCGATTTCCTCACCAAGCTCCGAACGCAATTGGGACAATCGCGGAAGAAGCCAGAATGTCGAGAAGGCGAAATCGGCCGAAAGCCGAACCCGCGGCTTCGATTTGCGCTCCAGCAAGGCATTGACGGAATTGCCCATTTGCCGCATTGCCGGACCGACGACATTGAGCAGGCGCGAGCCCTCGTTTGTCAGCACCACGCCGCGGTGTATGCGGGTAAAGAGGACAACACCCAGTTCCTGTTCCAGCGCCTTGATACGCTGCGATACCGCCGACTGGCTCATGCCCAGCGCATCGGCGGCGCCGGTGAAGTTGCCGTGACGGGCGACAAGGTCGAAGGCGCACAGACCCACAAGGTTCTGGCTGAGCTTCCTATTAGCCGGACTTATGCCACTCATAATCAATTACCCACTGCACACGCATGCATATTTGTAACAAACATGCTATCGTTAACAATTGTGCGGACGTTTCAAGGAATCCGCTGACGCGATTGCGTAAAAAAACAGAGACGGGGAAACACATGTCCATAAAACCTGCGCTAACCGAATTGCCTATAGGCACCGCCGATAGCGGTTTCTACAGGGGATTCAGTCACATCGTTACCATATCCTCCAAGCTTGTGATTGGGGGGCTGGTCGTTTGGGCGATTGCTTTTCCAGAGCAGGCCGGCGCCATTCTCAACCGGATCAATGCCTTTATCCTGGCCTCGTTCGCGTCATGGTATATCTGGACGGTCGCGTTTTTCGTCTTGTGCTGCCTGGCGCTTTCCATATGGCCCACGGCAGGACGACTGAAGCTTGGCCGGCCGGAGGATGAGCCGGAATTCTCGAATTTCTCCTGGTTTTCCATGATGTTCGGTGCCGGTATCGGTGTTGGAATGTTGACCTGGGCCGTGGCGGAGCCGGTCTATCACTGGAACAACAATCCGGAGGTGATCCAGGGCATTACCAACGGTGCGACCGCAGACAATATCCGCATGGCGTATAAATGGTCGTTCCTCCATTGGGGACTTGGGGCATGGGCCTGTTACGCGATTGCCGGTCTGGCGCTTGGTTTCTTCAGTTATCGCAGGGGACTTCCGCTGACGATGCGGTCCTCGCTGACGCCCTTGTTCGGCGAAAGACTGTCGGGTTCGCTCGGTCACATCGTCGACATCGTCGCCGTGGTTGCCACAATACTCGGCGTCGCGCAGACGCTGGGTTTCGGCGTCGAGCAGTTTGTTGCCGGTCTGACGCGTATCGGCATTACGGGCCTGACTACGGAAGCCGGAAACGCCAATTCCGCGGGCGTGATCGTTGCGATCGTGGTCATTATGGGTGCGTCGACGCTATCGGCCCTGTCGGGTGTCGGCAAAGGCATCAAATGGCTCTCCAACATCAACATGGTTCTCAGTATCCTGCTACTCGGGTTTTTCCTGCTGTTCGGTTCGACCTTCTTTGGAATGAAGGCGCTGCTGCTTGGTCTGTGGGATTACCTCATTGCCCTGCCCGACATGATGTTCCGTGTATGGTCGGGTGACGGAGATCCGGACAGCGTCGCCTCCAAGCTGGAATCCTGGCAGGGTGGCTGGTCTGTCTTCTACTGGGCCTGGTGGATTGCCTTTGCACCTTTTGTCGGCCTCTTCCTGGCCCGTATCTCCAAGGGCCGCACCATCAGGGAATTCGTGCTTGGCGCGATGATCGTGCCGTCGCTGATGTGCTTCATCTGGTTCACATGGGCAGGTGGCACGGCGATTGATCTGGAACTGAATGGTGGCGCCGGCGGCCTGATCGCCAGCGCTCCTGACGGCGACAAGATCTTTGCGATGGTCAACTATATGCTGATACCGGCACTGGGCTGGGCGATGTCGCTGATGATCGTCGTCCTCCTCATGACCTACCTGGTGACCACGGCTGACTCCGCCGTGCTGATCGTCAACACGATCAACGCCGCGGGCGACGAAGGTCCGAAGGCTCGCCCGCATATCATCTTCTGGGGCGTTGCTCTTGGATCGGTCGTGACTGCTCTGTTGCTGGTCGGCGGGCTCAAGGCGATCCAGACGGCCATGGTGATCGGCGCCTTGCCGTTCTCGCTGGTGATGGTGCTTCAATGTATCTCGCTGGTCAAGGCGATCTACAATGACGGCCGACGAGAAAAGGCCGGTATGGAGACTACGGTTCAACCGGCAGCCGAATAGACAATCTGCTCCCCCGCTTATCAAGAGCGGGGGAGTTTTTCATTTAGAGGTGATGCATCCGCCGATCACCCGGACAGATGCCAAAACCTGCTTCCTGTTTAAGATGCGTGTGAGAGCTGCTCCCGGCGCTGGCGCATTGTGCGCTGCTCAAGCCCGATGCATCCCCAGATGATGCCGAGCAGGATGTAAAAATGCCGCCAGTGATCGGTGTCGATGAACGTCGATATCAGGATATGGCCAAAGAAGACGACATAGGCGCAAACGAAATAGGGTTGCCAGGGGCGATCCCTGAGCAGGCATTTGAACCCGACGGCAAGTGTCCAGACAATGAGTGTCAGATAGGACGCAAAGCCGAGCCAGCCGTAGTCGAGCAGTGCCTTGAGCCAGATATTGTGGGTATCCTCGCCAAATAGTGTGCCGAAGATCAAAGGGCCGATACCGAGTGGTTTGGTCAGCGCGAGCTCAAGGCCGAGCCAATAGCGGTTGAAGCGCCCGAACTCCCCGGCGTCGTAGCTTTGAACAAGCTGTGCCCGTACGACGAACAGTTCCGCGACCTGATCGAATTGCAGCGCGATCAACAGCATGAGGGCGAGTACAAAAAAACCGGCGCATCCAAGAAGCAGAACCCGCAGGCGAAAGGCGGTGGAGTTTTCCTTCAGCAGCATGATGAAAACGATGGTCAGCATGCAAAGGGCGTAAAGCCCCCAAGCGGCGCGAGAAAAAGACAGGAAAATCGCCATGGTCAGGATCGCAAGGGCCATGATGCGAGGCAGCGAGGCGCTCAACCGTCCCATAAGGATCTGCTGCATCATGAAACAGGCTGGAAGCACGAGGAATGGTCCGAAGACGTTTGGATCTTGGAAAACACCCATTGCCCGGCCGTATCTCAAGAACAGATCGCTTGCGGGAAAGAGCTGAAAATAGCTGAGGATACCGACGAGCCCCGTTGTCAGGGCTCCAAGGACATAGGCATTGAAGATAGGCCGCAGGCGGTTGCGATCGGCTTCGATCACAGCGGCAAAAAACACTGAGGACAGTGCCAGGAACAGCGACACGGCGATGTAGAGCGTACGGCGCGTATCGAGCTGCTCAAGCATTGTCAGGGACAACAGACCGCCAATATTGAAACAGACAAGAATGGTCAGCAAGATGGCACTGTTTTTGGAAAGGCGCAGTCCGAAGAGGAACCACACGGCGATAAGGCCGACCATGTAGAGTTCGTAGGGCGCTGGTTCATAAAGCACAAAGCCGGAAAGAAAGGCGCCGAGCGCAAGTGAGCCTTTGGCAAGGAGAGGCACGGCGGCCGGCGAAAGTCCTCCCTGTGCAATCGTCCCGGCCATCAATAGGCGTTTTCCGAACCGAGCAATCGGAATGGTGTCAGAAAAAGTATCCTCAGGTCAAAGAGCAGCGACCAGTTTTCAATGTAGTAAAGGTCGAAAGCGGTGCGTTGCTTGATTTTTTCCGCATCGTCAATTTCGCCGCGCCAGCCGTTGATCTGCGCCCAGCCGGTCACGCCGGGCTTGACACGGTGACGCGCGAAGTAGCCGTCAACCACTTCTGTGAAGACCGTGTCATGCGAACGCGCATGAATTGCATGGGGGCGCGGGCCGACCAGTGAAAGCTCCCCCTTCAGCGCATTGAAGAACTGGGGCAACTCGTCGATTGAGGTGCGTCGGATAAAGCGGCCGACAGGTGTGACGCGCGGGTCGTCCTTGGTTACCGGATTGATCGCCGTCGGGTCCGATTTTTCGACATACATCGATCTGAATTTGTACACATTGATGATTTCGTTGTTGAAACCATGTCTTTGTTGCTTGAACAGGATCGGTCCCTTGGAGGTCATCTTAACGGCAATGGCCGTTGCCAGCATGATTGGCGAGAAGGCGATGATGCCCAGGATGCTGAAGACGATATCGAAGGCACGTTTGGCAACTGAGTCCCAGTCATTGATGGGCCGGTCGAAAATGTCCAGCATCTGGACGGAGCCGATATTGGAGTAGGCGCGGGGCCGGAATTTGAGTTCGCTTGAGTGGGCTGCCAGGCGGATATCGACCGGCAGTACCCACAGTTTCTTCAGAAGCTCCATAACCCGCTTCTCGGCCGTCAAGGGCAGGGAAAGGATCAACATGTCGATACGTGCCAGGCGGGCGAATTCAACCAACTCCGAAATATTGCCGAGCTTGGGATAGCCGGCAACAATGGCGGGTGAGCGCCGTTCACTGCGGTCATCGAAAATACCGCAGATGCGTACATCGTTATCGGGTTGCTGTTCGAGTGCGCGAATGAGTTTTTCGGCCGCTTCGCCGCCGCCGACAATAACGGCACGCCGTTCCATGGTGCCGTCGCGCGCCCAGCGGCGTATTGCAAATGCAATGAAGTTCCTTCCAAGGGTAAGAAAGGCTAAACCGGACAGGAACCATGACCCGAACCAGACACGGGAAAACTCCTGGCCGATTTTCATGAAAAAGGCGGCCGCGGTCAGCGTAGCGAAGGCAATTGTCCAGCCGATGTAGAGTTTAGGCAGATTTCTGAAAGCGCTGCGTAACGACTGTACCTGGTAGGCATCGCTGATCTGAAACAGGAGGACCGCAAGGATGGCGCCGGCGACCGAGGCAAATATGTATGAGCTCGTATATTCGCCCTGCGGGGCAACATAGATCAGACTGACCGCAATGCCGCAGAGGCTCAGGCCGACGATCTCGAACAGCCGTGCCATGCCGGTGATCATCGCTGGAGAAAGGCTGTCATCACCCAGCTGACGGGCGATTTGAGTCGCCAGCTTGCCGATTTTTTCGGAAGGTTGAGCGGACGGATCGGCCGGTGGCGTCTGCGGTTCGTCTGCCGGTTGTGCGCCTTCGGGCTTCTCGGGTTCGATGGTTTGGTGTGCGGTCATGTATCCAGCGGCATCCCTGACTTTCAGGGCTCACGGATATCACAGAGCCGTTAATATTCTTTGACCCGTATACCGCGGGCGGGCGGTCAGGCGGTGCAGTCCCTGTAGAAATCCGTGATCTGGTTCGCCATGGTCCTTGCGGAAAACCGCGTCTCCAGGTCCATTTTGTCCGGCATCTGCGCCATCAGTTCCCGCGGGGACCCGACTGTGTTTGCCATCGCTTTCGCAAGGGCGTCGGCGTTCCCGGGCGGGATCAGTACCGGACTGTCGACCCCGAATATTTCAGGTATGCCCCCCACACGGGTGGCGATTACTGGGCGTCCCGCAGCCAGCGTTTCCAGAACGAGGTAGGGCAGGGACTCCGCCCTTGAAGGCACGACGACAAACTCACCGCGCCGCAAGGCATCGCGAACAGGCATTGCCGGCTCGAGTTTCACCCGGTCAGTCTGGCCGCTGGCCTCCAGCATGCGCCGGTATTTGTCCTTATCGTCGCCATCGCCGATCATCATGGCGCTTAAAGGCTTGCCGATCAACTTCTCGGCCTTGCCCAGGGCATCGATAAAGACGTCGGGTCCCTTCAGGTCGCGCATCATCCCGACATAAAGGAAATCGGCCGCGCCCTCTTCGGGCGTTATGTCCTCGAATTCCTTGTCGTGCAAACCGTTATAGATGAGCCGGCTGGGCGGCCGTGGGGGGCCGATCTTGGCGGTATAGGCCTGGCGTTCATAGTCGCTGACGAAAACAAGGCCGTCGGTGAAGCGTTCTAGGAAGCGTTCGAGGGCAAAATAGAACCGTCCGGACAGTTGCGAACGGCTATAGTGGAGGCTGCCCCCGTGCGGGGAATAAAGGCGGGATACGCGAGACCTGGAAACCCGCAACTGTGAGCCGACCAACCGCGTCATGGCACCGCCTTTGGCGCCGTGACCATGGATGATGTCCGGCTTCAAACTCTTGATTTCACTCCTGCATTTTAGTGCAGTAACAATATCTCCTGGCCCAATGGAACGGTGCATGGGAACTCTGGTCAGGCCGAGATTGAGAAATGGCCTGATTGTGTCGAACAGGGCATCTTCATGTGCTCCGCCGGTGATGCTGTCACACAGTATTCCAACCTTGTGCCCGGCCTCGTGCTGATATCGTACAAGATCCCGCACATGCCGGAAAATGCCGCCGACCGGAGAGCGGAAACAATGCACGATACGCAAGGGGGCATGATCCGACATTTACGTCCTGACCCTTGTCCTCAGAACAGACGCTCACGGACGTAGATAGTATCGCCCGCCAGAATGGGATCTGAGATCGTTACCCGTCCTGTCAGGACGTCGCCATTGACCTTTCTCGTGATATCGACGTTGGATTGATTTGCACGGGCGGTGAATCCACCTGCGATGGCGATGGCGTTTTGTACATTCATTCCAGGAACATAGTTGTATTGTCCTGCCGTATTGACCTCACCAAGGATGAAGAAGGAGCGGTGCTGATCGACCTGAATTGAAACATCGGGATCGCGCAAATAGCCCTGGCGCAGCTTTCCTGCAATATGCGTCTCGAGTTCGGAGACGGTCTGGCCGCGGGCTGCGACCGATCCGATAAGCGGGAATGCCACATAGCCAGCCTGATCAACTGCATAGGTGTTTGTCAGCTCTTCCTGTTCGAACACTGTGATGCGCAGATTGTCTCCTGAATCCAGCCTGTAGGGCTGAATGACGGCCTCATGAAAGGCCTGCGGTGCAGGCCGATAACCCGAGCAGGCGGCCAGGGCAATGGCGAGTCCTGTCATAAGGGCAGCGGCCGCAATTTTTCGTATTTCAAACGCCATGTTGAGCGAATACTCTTCACAGGAGCAGTTATTGAACCGGCCCCGTTATCGACCGGTTAAGGTTAATGACGGGTAAAGTGTGGGGTATTTTCGCACCCAAACTTTCCGAATGGCGGCATTTGGGGTTAGCGGGCTGATTTTGTTAATGAAATATAAATGCAGATTTAACCCTTATGTTACCATGTTCATTTACTCATTCGACTGATTGAAGTGGAGTGATTACCCATGCGCGGTTCGCAGTCGAGCGGCAGTGACGTTGATATTGATATTGTGCGGTTGTTCGTTGCCGTTTGGGAACGGCGCATCGCCATTGTTTCTCTTTTGCTTATCGTAAGCGTTGCCGCGTTTGTTCTTTCAGGCATGTCGTCGCCGCGATATCGCGCAGAGGCTCGCATCCTGATAGAATCGCGCCAGTCGCCACTGTCCGGCGCCAACCAGACAACGAACGGGCGCCCGCAGTTTCTTGACGAGCAGGGTATTGTCAGCCAGGTCGAGATCATCAATTCGACCAATCTGATCAAATCCGTCGCCGATCAACTCGACCTTGTCGACAATCGCGAGTTCAGCTCTGCGGCCAAACCCTCTCTTATCGAAAGCCTTCTTATTCAGTTCGGTTTTGAGGAAGACCCGTATGATGCCTCGCCGGAGGAGCGTCTGATCGAACGATTCCGGGAACATATGACTGTTTATCAGGTCGACAATTCCCGCGTCATCGTGGTTACCTTCTGGTCTGTCGACAGACAGCTTGCGGCGCAGGCCGCCAATGCAATCGCCCAGACTTATCTCACGCTGCAAAGCGGCGCCAAGGTGTCGACCAATGTCGATGCGACGGCCTGGCTCGAGCCGGAGATCGCCGATCTGCGGGACAAGGTGCGCGCGGCCGAGGCGAAGGTGGCGCAGTTCAGGGCCGAATCTGGCCTTTTGCTGGTGGACAGCACGGAGACACTCGCCACGCGGCAGCTTTCCGAGATTTCCTCGGAATTGAGTCGGGTGCGCGGCGAAAAGGCCGAGGCCCAGGCGCGGGCGACGGCCGTCAGGAATGCGATCGAAAGCGGGCGTCCTTCAGAAGACTTTGCCAATCTGGTTCAGTCCGATGTCATCCAGAGATTGCGGGAACGGCAGGCAGCGCTCCAGGCACAGATTGCGGATCTTTCCGTAACGCTGCTTGAGCAGCATCCACGGATCAAGGGCTTGCGGTCGCAGTTGAACGATATCGAAAAGCAAATTCAGGCAGAGACCCGTGGCTTGCTGCGAACATTTGAAAATGACGCAGAAATCGCGCAGCTACGCGAAGATGAACTAAATCAGCAACTTGGCGAGTTGAAAGCGGATTCGGCAAGGGCAGGCGGCGATGAGGTCGAATTGCGGGCGCTTGAACGCGAGGCAACCGCGCAGCGCGAGTTGCTTGAAGTCTATCTGAGTCGTTACCGCGAAGCTGCCTCGCTTTCGGACCGGGGCGACCTGCCGGCCGACGCGCGCGTCATTTCCGAAGCATTGGTTCCGACGAAACCCTATTATCCGAAGCCCGTGCCGGTGGCGATTATTGCCGGGTTGGTTACCTTCCTGCTTTCGTCTCTCGCCATCATGCTGTTTGAGCTTTTTTCCGGCCGGGCGCTCAGGCCGGTCGATTACGGTGTAGCGCCGACAAATTCGGATGCAATGGAGCCTGAAGCCGCTGTTGATCCAGGCCCGCCCATTGGGACGGGGCTCACACCAAAACCGTTTGATGATGTGCCCGTGGCGGGTGTTTCAGACAAGGCCGAACCGGGGGCTGAAGCCTTCGAAACTGCCCGGGAAGACGACGCCGTTGAGACATTTGCAGCAGAGCAGAGCGATGTTGTCGTGAGCGCGCATACGCCTGACTTGAATGCAGACCCTGTCGGGGCCGATGCACCTGTTGCCGCGAACGACGACAGCTCCGCTGAAAATGACGAGACACTGGATGAAGACGTGGTGGTCGAAGCCGGACCGGCCGTTGAAGAACCGCCTCATGACAGTTTGGATGCAAAGGTCCCGGTTGCAGCTGACATCGATGACGGCATCATCGAAGACCACGAGCCGGAATACAGTGTCAGTGCCGTCACCGACCATCTGATTGCGGCCGGAACGCGTCTTGCCATTGTGGTCTCGCCCGAAGGCGACAAGGGCTCGATGACTTCCGTCATGCTTGCTCGGATGCTGGCAAATGAGGGAAGCCAGGCATTGCTCCTGGATATGACCGGCTCTGCCTGTCCAAGTCGGATGATGGTGCCCCATTCGGATCTGCCGGGCATTACCGACGTGCTAGTCGACGACTGCACCGTGCCGGAGGCCCTTCATGCGGACCGCCTGTCAAATGCGCATATTCTTCCCCAAGGCATAACGGACCCGGCCATGGCCATGCAAAACGCTGACAAGCTGCCGGATGTGGTTGGCGCTCTGACCAAAGTCTATGACATTGTCATTGTGGAATGCGGTCCGGCTAATTCTGCCGGCGTCAAGCGCCTTCTCGACGGGCAGGACGTGGAGATGATCTTCTCCGTGGTGCAGCCCGATGACGATCTGATGGTTGAATACCTCAACGATTTTTATTCGGAAGGTTTTCAGAATCTTCTCATGATGAGCCCCGGGGCAGGGGCGCCCGGCAGCCCCGACCGGACCGCTGCCTAAATCAGAGTTGTTCTAGCGGTTGGTGACCCAGAGGCGGATCGCCTTGGCAAGCTTGAAGATGGCCGGATGGTGCTTGGTAAAGCGCTTGATGTCGGTTGACAGCCGGGCTGCAAGGGCACCGATATGTCCGAGCGGTGTGATGGCCACAAACGTATCATAGTGGGTTGTTTCGACATCGCACCAGGAGCGTTTGAACTGTTCGTCTCCGACACCGAAATCGAAAGTGTGAGCGCCGGACTCACAGGCGTCGCGAATAACCAGGTAGAATAACAACTCACCCGGACTTGCCGCTTCTGTCGGCCCGATCGCGATGGAACTGAACTGGCAAATCACATCACGGCCCTTTGTCGACAGAGCCGCTATCGCGCATAAGAACCCGTCGCGGTTGCGCAGACGGATCGCGTACATTTCAATTGTTTTTCTGTCCTGACCGACGCTTTCCTGAGCCAGACGGCGGAAATAGGATTTGATCTTCGCGTCATCGAAGACGTCCGGCAGGCCCATAAAGGCAAAGCGCGCAGCTTTCTGATTGAAGAACTCCTCCAGCAGATCGCCTGCTTCATCGGGAGTGCGCGCTCGTATGTAGTCGTATCCGCCCAGCTCATCGAGCCGGCGTTCCGAGATGCGAAATTTTTTTCTGCGACGCTTGGCGTTGCCCCTTGAAAGGACAGCATCAAAGCCTCCATCCAGTGTTGCCTGGAATGTCGGGTTCTGATTTTCAACATGCGGCCAATGGGAAAACGGGTGAACGTATCCATGCCAGGCCCTCGGCTGCCGGTCGAGGAAGACATAGTCAACGCCGAGCGGCAGTTGGGCAATCTGCTTCCTGATTGCAAGCATGGTGGCCGGATTGGCATCATCGAGGAAATGCGTTGAGAAAACCCCGAAATTCACGTTGTTGAACGGCGTTGCGATATATCTGGCAATCCGGAACGGTCCGCTGCGTGTGATACATAGCGGCAGGATGAACGCGGTTTCGCCGGACCGTGCGCCGGATGTGTAGGTGGCCGTTATGATAAGCGGCGTCGCGCCGGTCTCTTCGATCCAGCCACGGCACCAGTCATAAGTCTGGTGAATACTGCACTCGGGAGCAGCCTCCAATGCCCGCCATACGGGCTCCAGAGGTTCAATTTCCCTGTTGCATTGAATGGAAAAACTGGTTGCCTCAACCGGTTTTCGCATCAATCAAATTCCCATCTCTCATCCAGCATGTCAGCGCCTTGGCCTGCTGAGGCTTCTAATATTTCGCGCGAACAAGTGGAACCAACGTCAGAGACACACTATCCGATTGAACTTAAAAAACTCTGATCGATACGAATTCTGGTTAAAATTGGTTGCCGATTAATTGCTTTCGTCGCCTTGCGGCCGTTCCATCCAGCGAATAATCCACATGGCCGGTAAAACCCAGATTACGCCGCTGACGGCAAAATATATAAGATGCACCCACCATGGTGACTCCGCCAGCCTGTAGGTCGCGACCGTCGTCGCCACCAGCGCGTAAAGCACCACAAGCGCAATCAAGGCAAATGTACCGATGAGTTTGCGTAGGCGAAGCGGCATTTATCCCTAATCCTCGTCTTGAAGGCTTTTGAAGTATAGGAATTGATGTCGCAATCAAGTCCTTAATCTCTTTGTGGCGCCGCCATGCCTGACTCTCGGCGGCAGGCCCTGGATTTGGTTTGATACCGTTAATTGATCCGTTAACCCAAATTGGACTTTTAAGTCGCAGATTTACGATTGTGGCACGATATTGCCGTATGATTGCAACATCTTGAACAGGAAGGTGTTTCGGGCTCGAAAGCGTGAAGCTGCCGAGTTGCGTGGCAAGGAGACACAATTGTCATTCCATACGGCAAACATCAGTCCGGTCTCGGATGAAAAGCCGATGGCCGATACGCCGCGTCGGATAGATATCGGGTTTCTGTCCGGGTGCCGGTACTTCGCTTATGAGGCGATGGAAGACATTGCGGCTCTGTGGACAGGTCTTCAGCGCGATTGTGTCGGCACACCATTTCAAACCTATTCATGGATCAAGGCAGTTGTCGCGGCGGATTGCCCAGATCAGGGGGATGGGAAGACCGCTTGTTTCAGGCCGCTTTTTGTTGTCGGTTTTGTCGAGGACAAACCGGTCGTGATCCTGCCTTTGGCAATTCGCTATGCGATGACCGGCAAGCTTTTGACTTGGCTCGGCGACAGGATTTCCGATTATCATGGTCCGTTGGTCGATCGCGCCTATGCATCGCGACTGCCGGACAATCTGATTGAAGCGATTGCGTCTCTGATTCACAGTGCCATTCCACAGATCGACGCGGTTCACCTGACACGTCTGCCTGCCAGCGGACCCGATATTGCGAAATCGTCGCTGACAAACGCCTCTGTTCTTGCCGCTGAATACAGCTCCCACACGCTTGCCCTCAAGAAGGACTGGAAGGGTCTTTACGCAGCAATGCGCTCATCCAAGTCGCGCCAGCGTCTGCGCTCGAAATACAGGGCGTTCAAGGCGACCGGCCGCGTCAGTTTCCGAAGGGTAAGAGGCGCGGAAAACTGTTTGACGGCGGCCCGGCAGATACTGGATTGGAAGTCCGCCCAGGTGGAGGAAGCTGGCAGACGCAGCCCCTTTGGTACAGCCGATGCTCCAAGTGCCACCCGGATGGCAATCGAAGCGGCGCTGAGTGATGCGGACAATACGTCGCTGAGAGTCTACGGCCTTTTCAGAGACAACGCTCTCACGGCCGGTATGCTGGCCTTCGCATCCGACCGGGTGTTTTACTACTATGTCTCAGCTTATTCGCCGCAGCTTGACAGCAAGTTCTCGGCTGGCATCCAGCTTCTGACCAAGACGATAGAACTGGCAGCGCGGGCGGGCTGTGACAGCTATGACCTGCTCATCGGCGATGAGAAATACAAGAATGATTGGGCCGATACCGATGTCGCTCTGTTCAACTACACGCGCCCGTTTACATTGAAAGGCCGGTTGATCTGCGCGGCCTTGCATGCGCGTTTTTCACTGAAGAAGAAGATCATGAGAACCCCATGGCTCGACGATTTCGGTCGTTCGACGGTCAAGACGATCTTTGGCCAGACGGCTCGCAAGGCACGTCTGGCTGCGCGGGAACCGAGTCGCGGGGATAAAGCCGTCAGTCCCATCCAACACAGACCACCCATGTAGCGAGAGGTTTTATGGCCGGAACGATACACAGCACACACAACCGTATCGGCACCTTCCTTCGAAGCAAATTGAGCAGCCACGCGATGGCCCCGGACCTGCGTATGCCGGATGTCGACTGGCTCGTCCATCTTGTCACGATGCTTATATCGATTGCGGTTTTGGCTCCTGTGGTCCTGCAGCCATGGGTGGAGCCGAAATGGTTGTTCCTCGACGCGCTGACCGCCGCAGAGCTGTCCGATAGCTGTTGTCGCTCCTATTACGGGTTTATCTCGCTTTTGGGTATCATGATCTGGGTGGCATCAGCAGCCGTGTGTCTGTTCGCCGCGGCATTGCTGTTTTTCATGGGCAAAAAAAATTCGTTTCTCGTCTTTGCACTAAGCGCGGGACTGTTCACTGGCTGGCTTGCTCTGGATGATGGCTTTCTCCTGCATGAGCGGGTGTTGCCGGGGCTGGGCGTTCCGCAAAATGCTGTGCTTGCCGGATATGTGATCATCGCCTTTGGTTATCTGGCGGCAAATTACAGGATCCTGCTTGCGAGCGATTACTGGCTGCTTCTGGCCGGTGGCGGAGCGCTGGCGTTCAGCATGCTGGTGGATGTGGTCTTCCACAGTCTTGATCCGAACATGGTGCTGCTTGAGGACAGCGCGAAATTTGTCGGCATATGCGCGTGGGCCACGTTCCACATCACTACGATGGCCAAAATCCTGCTTCTTGATCGCGAGGCCAGACCATGACCTCAACCTCCGGTAAAGAACCGGTCGCCTTGCTGCTGGGCAACTATCGCCCATCGCTTACCCTGGCGCGAGACCTTCAGCGGAAAGGTTACCGTGTTGTGGTCAGCTCGCATGGATGCGAACGAGGCTGCCAATACAGCCGGGCGGTTTCGGATATCTGGGATCATGCACCGCTTGAGGCCACACCGGACAGGTTTGCCCAGGAACTGCAGATGTTCCACAAGGACAATCCGAACCTTGCGGTTATTTTTCCGGTTGCGGAGGAATATGTCCGTCTGATTGCCGAGCATGAAAATTCGTTCGAAGGCCTCCCGCCGATTGCCACGGTCGATGCTGCAACCGTCCGCAAATGCCTCGACAAGCCATACATGATGCAACTGTCGCATTCGTGCGACGTTCCCACCGCGCCTTTTTCGACGAGTTCAAATACCGAGCAGTTTTACTCGGCGATGGAGACAGTCGGTTTTCCTTTGATCGTGCGGCCATCCGATTCAACAAAACGGATCGATGGCGCAAAGGCCTTGTTTCTGAATTCCGCTGCCGAGGCGGAACAGGCCTTCAAGGATTTCAGCCTCGGGTATCAGGACCTTCTGCTTCAACAAAAGTTCGAGGGTGTTCGCCACAATGTCTATTTTGCTGCTCACGACGGCGTCGTGAAACGCTGTCTCCATGCGGTTATTGATCGTACGGACAGCCCCGACGGAACCGGGCTTGCCGTTGAGGGCAGAACACTTCCAGCCGGTCACCCGCTTGTCGATCAGACCTGCTCACTTGTTCGCGCACTCGGCTACACCGGTATCGGTTGCGCGCAGTTTCTCTTTGATGAAGTGACGGAGCAAAGCTCCTTCCTGGAAATCAACCCGCGCATTGCCGGCAATCACGCCTTGCCGGAGTTTGCGGGCCTGGAGTTGGGCACGTTCATGCTCGACCTCGCACTCGGCCGCAAGCCGGGGGCTGGAAGCGAGCAGGGTCGGGCCGGTATTCGCTATTGCTGGACCAGCGGCGATCTCATGGGAGCCAAAGTTTCCTATCTGAGAGGCGAGGTCAGCCTGCGAGAAACAGTCACGTGGATTATTCGGGCGCTGTCCGTTGGCTTTCGATCCGATGTCCACATGGTTTTCAGCGTGTCGGATCCCGCGCCGGCGCTTCACGCCCTTTGGGATGTCGTGCCGCGCCTTGCCCGTTGGAAACGGCCGGTTATTTCACCGCGTCAAAATACGATAACAAATCATACTTCCGGAAAATCGTTATGAACATGAATGTAGATGCACGTCTGTCCAGCCAGGCCAACACCATTGGCCTTGAATCTGTAAAGGCAGCCACAGGTCACCGCGGGGCTTTATCCAGCGGCCTGCGGGTGCAGGTTGTTGCACCCCTGGAATGGGATGAAATCGCGACGGGATTTGCTGATATTCTTCCTGAGCAAACGGGCGCCTTCAATATCGCGCGGTGGGGAGAGGATCGCATTGAATGCGTGAAGTTCCTGGAGAACGATCGCATTGTTGGCGGGGCGGTTGCCTATGTTCGCCCAATTCCGCTGACCGGAACCGGTATTGCCATCGTCAAATGGGGACCGATCTGGCGTGCGAAGGGACAGGAGGTCAGCGATGACATGTATCGCAGGATCATACTTGCCCTGGACGAGGAGTATTGCACGCGCCGCAACATGCACCTGACGGTCGCGCCGCAGGCGGTTCCACCGTATGACGCGCTGGCGCTGAAGGTGCTGGAACAGCTTGGATTTTCCAGGGGCGCGAGTTTCGCCGCGCCGGAGCGCTACCTCGTCAATGTCGATCTTGCCGAAGACGATCTGATGGCGAGCCTCGATCAGAAATGGCGTTACAATCTGCGCAAGTCATGGAAGAACGAATTTGATATCGCGTTTTGCAACGACGACAACGGACTGAAGGAATTCCTCAAGCTCTATACAGAGATGACAAGCAGAAAGCAGTTCCTTGATGCATCCGCGATCGACTCGCTCGAGGATTTCGTTCGAAATGGCGTAAACGGCATAAGGCCGTCCGTGGTTCTCGTTTCGCACGAGGGGACACCCACTGCAGGCGGCGTGTTTTTCGCATCCGGCGAAGTGGCAAGTTATATGTACGGAGCGACCGACGGTCGGGCCCTGCGTCTCAAAGCGGGGTACGCGATGCACTGGTGGATTGCTCAACATTATTGTCAGCAGCCCGGTGTGAAATGGTACGACCTGGGCGGCAACGATCTGGATTCGGGCCTGCATCAGTTCAAGAAAGGCATGGTCGGCAAGGGCGGCAGCATCGTTGATGCCCCGCCGCGTTTTCACCATGCCCGCTCGCTCTTGTCCAACTTTCTGGGCACCTCGGTTTTCCGTCTACGTGACGCGATGTCTGCTGTAGAGCGTTACAAGCATGACCTGCTGCGAAAGGCCGGCCGGTGAAACACGGCGCGTTTCGAAGCTTTCTTGCGCGATTTTCGATCCTGGTTTCGGGCCGCCTTGTCGGCGCGGTGGCAACATTTGCCCTCAACCTGCTGATTATCAGGCTCCTGGGCGTTGATGCGCTGGCCGATTATGCGGTGTTCGTGTCGATTTCCGGTGTGCTGGCGGTCTGCCTTTTCCTTGGTTTCAACTCCGTCGCGTCCTTCTTTGCTGCAGAATACCAAAACGACAAGTCCCTTGATCTGCTGAAGGGTTTCGCCATACGGGCAATGAAAAACGGTTTGGCGGTTATCGCTGTTCTGCTGGCAGCTTTCAGCGTCTACTGGGCGATAAACCCGGTCGGCATCGGCCTGGACCATGTGGCCTATCTCGGCATTGTCGTCGTGACGGCCGCCGGCCTTGCGACACTCAATCTGAACAGCGCGATACAGGTCGGGCTGAAGCGGCCTCTGGCGGGGTTGCTGCCGGATACATTGCTGCGTCCCGTTATCCTGATCGCCGGCGCCGCCCTTCTGCTTTTCGGCCAGTGGGTGACGGACATATCCGGGATCATAGCCCTGGCCGGCGTTGCCGCCTGGCTTGCGGTGGCGGCGGTCTTGATCTGGGATGCAAATTTCCGCAGGCGTTTCAGAGAATTTGACGGACGCGGGGAAAGCGGCCGCTGGTACCGGGCTGCGTTTCCATGGCTGGGCACGAGCCTGCTTTGGGATCACATGATCGATCTCGTTGTTTTGACCGCCAGTCTGCTCGCCGGTTCGGTCGAAATCGCGATCCTTCACATCTGCTTTCGTTACCGGGTGCTTGCCGGCTTTGGAATGCGGACCATCCATTCGCTGATGATGCCGGAAATCACAGAGCAGACCTTGCGACGCGATACTGAAGCCCTTCAGCGCAAATTGTTTCTGACAAATATCGCGTCGATCGGTTATTCGATTTGTGTTCTGGCCGTGTTCGCAGTCGTCGGTCACTTTCTGCTCGGCCTGTTCTCGAAAGAGGTGGAGGCCGGTTATCCGATTCTTCTTGCCGTGACCCTGACCATGCTGGCGCGCTCGATCTTCGGTCCCGCTCCGCTTATTCTTGCCGTCCACAATCAGCATGTGGCGACGATGCTGGTGAGCCTTGCCGGCCTCGTCGTAGCCGTCACATGGATGATGCTGGCCTATCCGGGTCTTGGAATCATGGCTGCAGCGTCCGGATACACGGCGGGCAATCTTCTTGTATCGGTGGTCTTGTGGCGGTATGCGCGCCTGAAGACCGGCATCGACTGTTCCATCTTCGCGGCCTTGACGCCGGCCGGAGCCACTTTTGCCGTAAAGTAGCACTGCCCGGCAGAAAACACTGTCAGGACACGTTTGCCGGTGATGAGGCAAAATGGCGCTTGCCTTCGGCTGCACTCTGCTTCAAATGTCCGAAAAATCAGTCCGTTGACGGAAAGCCGATCCATGAGTGTTGCAGAGAGTTCGGATAGTGTAGCCAGGAACCGTGTGGCGGTGCGGATTTGGCTCGGGATCGTTACCCTTGCGATCTTTGCTCTTGTGATTGTCGGCGGCGCAACACGATTGACCGATTCAGGCCTTTCGATAACGCAATGGGAACCCATCCATGGTGTCATCCCGCCGCTCAGCGAAGCCGAATGGCAGGAAGAGCTCGAGCTCTATCGGCAAATTCCGGAATATCAGCAGATCAACAAGGGCATGAGCCTTGATGAGTTCAAGTTCATCTACTGGTGGGAATGGGCTCATCGGCTGTTGGCACGCGGGGTAGGGGTTCTCTTTGCCGTGCCGCTCCTGGTTTTCTGGGTTTCGGGGCGCATTGAACAACGCCTGAAATTGCCTCTTTTGGGACTTCTAGCGCTTGGAGGGCTGCAAGGCTTTATCGGATGGTGGATGGTCACGTCCGGCCTCGTCGACCGGGTGGATGTCAGCCAATACCGGCTTGCAACGCACCTGACGCTGGCCTGTGTGATCTTTGCAGCGATAATCTGGGTCTCGCGCGGGCTTGCTCCGCATAGCAGCGACCGACCCCCATCGGAGGGGTCAGGTGGTTTTGCCGGTCTTATAGCCCTAATGATCGTCGTGCAGATTTATCTCGGAGGTCTTGTCGCGGGGCTTGATGCGGGGTTGGCCTATAATACCTGGCCCTTGATGGACGGCGCATATGTTCCTTCGAACCTGCTGGTGATGGAGCCTGTGTGGGTGAATTTCTTCGAAAACGCCAAAACTGTTCAGTTTACCCACCGCGTCTTTGCCTATCTTCTGTGGCTTGCAACGCTGTTCCACATGATCAGATGCATGGTTCTTGCGCCTGAGACGACCCATGCCAGGCGTTCGGTCGTCCTATTTGTCCTGATGACACTGCAGGCGGCTATCGGCATCACGACACTGCTTGAGCAGGTGCCGGTGACTTGGGCGCTAATCCATCAGGGCATGGCATTGGTGGTACTGGCCTTTGCCGTCGCGCACTGGCGCGCTTTTGCCGGCACCTATCCAAGACCCGCCCTGTCCCTTCAGGCAGCCTGAAGAGACACTGGCGAGGTTGTCGGAGCGCAGCGGGTTTACCCGGCGAGCATCAGGTCCATGTTCTGAACGGCAGCGCCTGATGCGCCTTTTCCGAGATTGTCGAGCAGGGCCACCAGATTGACATGCGGACCTTCCGGGTTGCCGCAGACAAACAGGCGCATATTGTCCTGTCCGGCGAGAGCCTCGGCATTGATGCGTTCGCTCGAACCGCATTCCTCAAGTGTCGCAACCTCGACAAAAGACTGGCCGGCATAGTGCGCGTTCAAGATTTCATGCACATCGGCCAGCGTCGTATTGCCGGTCAACAGATCGAGGTGAAGCGGAACCTGGACGATCATTCCTTGCGCGAAGCGGCCGACACTGGGCGAAAACAGCGGGGTTCTTTCCAGAAGTCCGTGCTGCTGCATCTCGGGCAGGTGCTTGTGCCGCAAAGAAAGCGCATAGGCAAAATGCGGCGCGTCAATATGCTCCGCATGCGCCTCGTCTTCCATCTTTGCAATCAGTTGCTTTCCGCCGCCGGTATATCCCGATACCGCATTAACTGTGACCGGATAGTCGGACGGCAGTAAGCCGGCCATCCGCAGCGGGCGGATCAACGCGATCGCACCCGTCGGGTAGCAGCCGGGGTTGGCGACAAAGCGTGCGCCGGCAATCTTGCCGGCCTGGGTACGCTCCATCTCAGCAAAGCCATAGGTCCAGCCCGCATCTGTCCGAAAGGCCGTGCTCGTGTCGATGACACGGGTTGAATTGCTGCCGCCGAGCATGCCCATGGCCTGACGCGATGCGGTGTCAGGCAGGCACAGGATGGCGATATCGGCCTCATTGAGCTTGTCTTCGCGCATAGCATCGTTACGCCGCTCGGCTTCCGGGATCGAGATCAGATCGATATCGTCGCGACGCGACAGCCGGGACCTGATCTGCAGTCCGGTTGTTCCGTGTTCGCCATCGATAAAAATCTTCGGTTTCATTGTCGTCCCGATCTTCTTTCCGTTTGTTGGTGTGTCTAACCGCTTTGATCTGTCAAACCTGATCGCCGAGAAGCTTCGCCCGCGGCAAATTTGACGTATCATTTGTAAGCACTCCCGTATAATTGTAGCGCAAACAGGTTTCAATAGGGTTGGTTTTATGCGTGTGTTGAGCCGTTTTGTTTCAACGGTGTCCCTGACTGCCGTTTTGCTTCCCATTGGATTTGCAATGGCCGACGAGACGGCCTTCAATTCGCCCCAGAAACTCGGCGAGGCGCTGTTTCACGACGTCAATCTTTCAAAGAACCGCTCGCAGGCCTGCGCCACCTGCCATGCGCCCGAAGCCGGATTTGCTGACCCGCGTGAAAACGGGCACCCAGGAACCGTGGCAAGGGCCGTTTCGCTTGGCGATGACGGCGTTTCGATCGGTGACCGGAATGCTCCGACCGCCAGCTATGCGCGGTTCAGCCCGGTTTTTCATCTCCGCAAGGACGGTGAATATGTCGGCGGGCAGTTTCATGACGGGCGGGAGCCTGACCTGGAAGGACAGGCGGGCGGTCCGCCGCTGAACCCGGCTGAAATGGGCATGGAGAGCAAGGCGGCGGTCGTGGCGCGGCTCATGGAGAATGCCGACTATGTGGCCGCATTCAAAGCGCATTTCGGTTCGGATGTTTTTGACGATGCGGAAGTCGCCTATGGGGCGATGACAAAGAGCATTGCCGCCTTTGAGCGAACGGATGTCTTTTCGCCGTTCGATTCCCGTTACGACCGTTATCTGAAAGGCGAGGTCACCTTCACCGATCAGGAGGAGTTGGGCCGGACGTTGTTTTTTTCCGACCAGTTCACCAATTGCAATCAATGTCACCAGCTTCAGGCCATTCCGGGCGCTGAGCGGGAGACATTCAGCAATTACGAGTATCACAATATCGGAGTGCCGGTGCATGTGGCTGTCAGGGAAGCCAATGGCAGCGGGGAAAAGGTCGCCGATCTTGGACTGCTCGCCAATACGGTTGTGAGCGATCCGGCGCAGGCGGGCAAGTTCAAGGTGCCGACATTGCGTAATGTCGCCGTGACCGGTCCCTATATGCATAACGGCATTTTTGCGGAGTTGCGGACGGCTGTCGCGTTCTACAACAAGTTCAACACAACGGCGCCGTCAGCGCAGATCAACCCGGAAACCGGTGAGCCTTGGGGTCAGACCGAATTCGAACATACGATTTCGGTGGAAGAGCTGACCCACGGGCCGGCTCTGGAAGACGAGAGGATCGATGCGCTTGTCGCGTTCCTGAAGACGCTGACCGACGCGCGCTATGAGCACCTGCTTGAGGAATAAGCCAAGCCATCAAACGGTTCTTTTCCAACTCTTGCCAGCGCATCCCGGGCAATCAGGATATGAAACGGCAAAATGGTTCTCAGGTACAACCGGCCGCCGAGATTGTGCGGGTGGACCCAGGTGGCGAGGTAGACACGCCCCTGCGTCGAAAGAACTGAAACCCGGAAATTCAGATGCCGGTCGTTGAAGCCGGCGATGAGCTCTTCTTGTGTTTCGCTTTCGACGGGGAAAGCTCCGACTTTGTCCTCGGCAGGCGGGCCGTCCCCGGACAGGCCAAAGGGTGCTGTCAGCATATTGCGTAAGCACACCAGAACGCGCGCCCAGGCGGGAAACGAGGTGATGATCTCAGCCGCGCGGCGCGGAGGCATGTTTGCAGCAACACAATAGCAATCAAGGAAATCGCCCGGCGATACACGCTTGTGCAGTGTGCTTTGCGCGGGCAGGTCTGTTGCAGCCACGCCATTTTCAAACATGTCCAGCCTCTCGCATGTGCATCATCACCAAAAACTTTTCCAGCATATAGGTGTTACCACTGCCCCGAACAGGTGCTTTGCCAGGGTCAAATCAGCGCAACCAAAGCCCTTGCGATTTGCTCGAAAGCAAAAGAGGCGCTGCCAATGGCAGCGCCTCATATTGATCAGACCTGAAAGGCTGTTTAGCGCTTGGAGAACTGGAAGGAGCGGCGGGCTTTTGCCTTGCCGTATTTCTTACGTTCAACAACGCGGCTGTCGCGGGTCAGGAAGCCGCCTTTTTTCAGAACCGCACGAAGGGCCGGCTCGTAGTGGGTCAGCGCTTTTGAGATGCCGTGGCGCACTGCGCCGGCCTGTCCGGACAGACCACCGCCAGTCACCGTTGCGATCACGTCGAACTGGCCGTCACGGGCCGCAGCGACGATCGGCTGCTGCAGGATCATCTGCAACACAGGACGGGCGAAATACTCCGAGAAGTCTTTCTTGTTGACCGTGATCTTGCCGGTTCCGGGCTTGATCCAGACGCGGGCGACCGCGTCCTTACGCTTGCCGGTGGCATAGGCGCGGCCGTGTTCGTCCAGCTTCTGCACGTGGACGGGAGCCTGGACTTCTTCGGTTTCGGTTGCCTGGCCGAGTTCTTCCAGTGAGTTGAGTTCAGCCATGGTCAGCCATTCCTCTTGTTCTTGGTATTGAGCGCGGCGACGTCGAGAACGGCGGGCTGCTGCGCTTCATGCGGATGCTCGGAACCAGCGTAAACGCGCAGGTTCTTCATCTGGCGACGACCGAGAGGACCACGCGGGAGCATGCGCTCGATGGCCTTTTCAACGACGCGTTCGGGAAAGCGGCCCTCGAAAATCTGCCGCGCCGTGCGCTCCTTGATGCCGCCGGGATAGCCGGTGTGCCAGTAGTATTTCTTGTTGGTGTATTTGCGGCCGGTCAGGACGGCCTTGTCCGCATTGATGATGATGACATTGTCGCCGTCATCGACATGAGGCGTGTAGGTCGGTTTGTGCTTGCCGCGCAAGCGCAGGGCCACGAGGGAAGCAAGGCGGCCGACGACGAGACCTTCGGCGTCGATCAGTACCCACTTCTTCTCCACCTCTGCCGGTTTCTGCGAGAAGGTTTTCATTGATATGCTCTTTCTCAGGACCTTTGAAACAAAGGCTTTTCTTGTTGCTTGGCGCCGGACCCGTCCGGCAAACGCATATCGGCCCCGCTCGGGACCGATATTGACGGCGGTTATAGATCAAGCAATTGACTGCCGCAAGCAAAATTTTGAAGCCTTATCTTCAAAATACCCATTAAATTCAATAGTTTAAAAAATAGGTATTATATTACCACAACGGGGCCGGCCTATGACCGCTCACGCATTTGACGGCTGACCCGGCGGTATCGAATAGGTTCCTGTTGCATGGGCGACCGTCAGCCCGTCCGAACAGGTTCTCATTTCGACATCGAAGACGACCAGTGAACGTCCGAATTTAAGAATTCGGCAGAGGCCGTCAATCGGCCCGGCAAGCGCCTTTCGCATGAAGTTGATGTTGAGGTTGGTGGTGACGCTCAACGCTTCCGGTCCGGTGTGTGAAAGCACACAGGCATAACCGCCGATGTCGGCGAGTGTGAAAAGGGAAGGGCCGGAAACCGTTCCGCCGGGGCGTAGATGCGCCTCCGTTGCATCAAGCCGGACAGTGCAGCCGCCAGGCACAACATCAACAACCGAATAGCCTGACATGGCATCGTTCAGTTGCGGGTATACTTCCGCCAGAAAAGCGTTGACTTCCTGTGCGGTCATGAGGGGGTTCAAGGTATGTTTTGACATGGTGTTCCGTCTGTTAGCTGCCTTTTACGGAATTTATCGGCCGGTCTTCGGTCCAGTCATAGGTTCCAAGATCGCGTTCACGAACCGCCTGCTTCCAGCCGACCTCTTCGGCGCGGTGTTTGAAATTCAGGCCTTCGGGCGAATGGCGGGTGATGCCGTCAAACACCGTCGCGAACATCTGTGTCTGGTGCAGTCCCATGGCTTCGATTGCCTGGTTGACCACGAGCTTTTGCATCATGAGCTGATTTTTCGGAACCCCGGCGACCCTCTCTGCCAAAGCGTCAACCTCGCCGTCAAGCCGGTCAGCGGGAACGGATTTGAGTACAAGGCCCCAATCCTCGGCTTGCGCGCCGTTGATCGTATCGCCCGTAAAGAGCATGCGTTTGGCTTTTTCCGGTCCGAGGCGATAAACCCACATGGCGGTTGTCGGGCACCCCCAGACGCGCGTCGGCATGTAGCCGATGCGGGCATCATCAGCCATGACGATCATATCGCAGCACAGCGCGATGTCTGATCCGCCTGCGACGGCAAATCCGTGAATCTTGGCAATGACCGGTTTGTAAGAGCGCCAAAGCGACATGAAATGCTGCGTGTTGCGCATCATGAAGCTGTAGTCTTTCATCGGGTCCCAGGGCATGTCCTGGGTGGCTTCGAAGCCTTTACCCTCGCGCGCTTCGGCGTAGTAGGCGAGATCGTAGCCGGCGCAGAAGCCCTTGCCGGATCCCGACAGCACGATGACATGCACATTGTCATCGTCATTGGCTGCGGCAACGGCTGCCTCCAGTTCCCGTGGAAGTTCATCGTCTATCGCGTTGAGAACATCGGGGCGGTTCAGTGTTATCCGGCCTATGCGGCCGTCTGTTTCGAAAAGAACCCTCGCCATAGTCATCCTCCCGAAAGATGCAATTCCTTAAATAACGTTGACGTAAACGTAAGGGGAAGTGTTGTCCTTGCCAAGTCGCATGGCCGCGATATACCAAGGAAAGGTGCCGCATGGCGATGCAAGCGAACGGAGGATCCGTGATGTCAGAAACCGCAGCCGCGAACAGCAACGATCAGGATGCGCTTGTCGTCCGCCAGTTGGCCGACGGGGTTCTCAGGCTCACGCTGAATAATCCGCCGGCAAATGCCCTGTCGATTGCGATGATGGAGGCCCTCAAATCTGCTCTTGATGCGGCCGGGACCGATAATGATGTTCGGGTGGTCGTCATTTCGGCAGCGGGGAAAGTGTTTAGCGCCGGCCACGATCTGAAAGAATTGACGGCTCACCGATCGGATGACGACCGGGGGCGCGTTTTTTTTGAAAAGACAATGCGTCTTTGCTCCGATCTCATGATGACGATCACCGCCTTGCCGAAGCCGGTGATCGCGGAGGTCGATGGGCTCGCAACGGCGGCCGGGTGTCAACTGGTGGCGACGTGCGATCTGGCGATATGTACCGATACGTCGCAGTTTTGTACGCCGGGCGTGAACATCGGTCTTTTCTGCTCTACCCCCATGGTTGCGGTATCGCGGGCTGCTCATCGAAAACAGGCGATGGAAATGCTGTTGACCGGTGAGCCGGTCGATGCGTCGAGCGCCAAGGAATTCGGTCTCGTCAATCGTATTGTTCCAAAAGAATATCTGCGGACCGTGACCGACAAATATGCTGCCGTTATCGCATCAAAGTCCGCTTTGACCCTGAAGATTGGCAAGGAAGCCTTTTACCAGCAACTCGAGCGGCCGCTCAACGAAGCGTACGATTATACTGCCTGGGTGATGACTGAAAACATGCTGGCGCGGGACGCCGAGGAAGGCATCAACGCTTTTCTGGAGAAACGCGAACCCAAGTGGAGCGACCGTTAGGGCAGGGCATTCGGTATGCGGCGAACCATTTCGGTTCAACGCTGTTTAGCGGTTCTCATCACTGGTCCGCTGCCTGCATTCCATAACCCGGCACTGGCGCGTATCTTTTGCCGGTACATAGGTGGTGACGCCGACTTCGCCGTTCGAGCAAAAGCGTCCGTTCGAGACATAGATGTCATAGAGCGTCAAATCAGCGATGCGCGGAGACGGATAGCGCAGTATTGCGGCGTTTTCTTCTTTGAGAATTGCCTGGATGCGCGCACACGTCAGTGTTGGCGTGGCGTATCGGCTCAGTGCATGGGCGGGCAGGCTGACAGCCAATATGCATAGGCAAAGTGCCGCTCTTCTCATTTCCCCGGTCTCCTCATTATACTTCTACTGGCAACGGTCCGGCATCTCCCTATGATGCGGCCGTCAGCCCAGCTATAGACACAATGTCTTTTTGACATGTATCTCCTGCGCGCTCCCCAGCGCGCAATTTATTATTCGATCCGCGATTAAGTGTACAGACGAACCGGAAAATCAAGTGACAGCGATGGACCATAACAGCTATCCCGACGACTATGTTGCCGAAATTCTACATTCGGTGAAGACCATCGCCGTCGTGGGGGCATCGCCGAAAGAGGTTCGACCGAGTTATTTCGTGGTGAAATATCTGCTGGCGAAAGGCTATGAGGTCATTCCGGTTAATCCGGGCCAGGCCGGCAACCGGATCCTTGGCCAGCAGGTTTATGCCAGTCTTGCAGACATCCCGCATCCGGTCGATATGGTCGATGTTTTTCGCGGGTCTGAAGCCTTGTCCGGAATTGTCGATGAAATGCTGGCGCTCAAGCCGCTTCCAAAGGTTTTATGGTCGCAGTTGAGGGTGCGTGACGATGCGGCCGCGCGCAAGGCCGAGGCAGCCGGTATCCGTGTTGTCATGGACCGGTGTCCGAAGATCGAATTCGGGCGCTTGTCCGGCGAAATCGGCTGGACCGGCGTCAACAGCCGTGTGATTTCTTCTAAGAAGCCGGCGGTACAGGCGGGTTTTCAAGCCTTGGGCATCCGAAGCCCGAAGAAATGAGTTTCCAGAGCCGCGCCGATAAAGGGGTCGGTGTTTCTCAAATTGAAGCGCTCCGCACAAAAACTTCTTTGACCTTGCTGTAATCCTACGGGATAACCCCCTATCCGAACCATCAATCCGGAGGGGATTATCATGTCGAATAACGAACCGGGCTTCAGCACCCTGGCCATCCATGCCGGTGCACAGCCGGACCCGACAACGGGGGCACGCGCAACGCCCATCTATCAAACGACAAGTTTTGTATTCGATGATGCAGATCATGCCGCCTCGTTGTTCGGGCTGAAGGCCTTCGGGAACATCTACACACGGATCATGAATCCGACGCAGGCTGTTCTGGAGGAGCGTGTTGCCGCGCTTGAAGGCGGCACGGCGGCGCTTGCAACGGCCTCCGGTCATGCCGCACAGCTTCTTGTGTTCCATACCATCATGCGCCCCGGCGACAATTTCATTGCTGCAAACAAGCTCTATGGCGGTTCCATCAACCAGTTCGGGCATGCATTCAAGAATTTCGACTGGCATGTACGCTGGGGCGACCCGGCCGACATAGCCAGCATAGAAAGCCAGATCGATGAGCGCACCCGCGCCATTTTCATCGAGAGCCTTGCCAATCCCGGCGGGACGTTTGTCGATATCAAGGCGATTGCCGATATCGCACACAAGCACGGTATTCCGCTGATCGTCGACAACACCATGGCCAGCCCCTATCTTCTGCGGCCGATTGAGCACGGCGCCGATATCGTGGTCCACTCCATGACGAAATTCATCGGCGGGCATGGCAACTCCATGGGCGGCGTGATTATCGACGGCGGCACATTCGACTGGTCGGCCACTGCCAACTATCCGATGCTTTCGGAGCCGCGTCCCGAATATGGCGGCCTCGTGCTGCACGAAACCTTTGGCAATTTCGCCTTCGCTATTGCCTGCCGCGTGCTGGGCCTGCGCGACCTCGGACCATCCATTGCCCCGATGAATGCCTATCTGCTTTTGACCGGTGTCGAGACGTTGCCTTTGCGGATGCAAAAGCACTGCGACAATGCGCTGGAAGTCGCGCGCTGGCTGAAGAACCACGACAAGGTTGCATGGGTTTCCTATTCCGGTCTTGAGGATGATGAGAACCATGCCCTTATGAAGGCCTACTCGCCCAACGGGGCAGGTGCAGTCTTCACGTTCGGGCTCAAAGGTGGCTACGATTCAGGCGTCAAGTTCGTGGATGCGCTTGAGGTCTTCTCGCATCTTGCCAATATTGGCGATACGCGCTCCCTTGTCATTCATCCGGCGTCCACAACCCACCGCCAGCTCTCGCCGGAACAGCAGGTTGCTGCCGGTGCAGGGCCCGATGTGGTGCGCCTTTCGATCGGCATTGAAGATGTCGCCGACATTATTGCCGATTTGAGCCAGGCGCTGGACAAGGCCTGACCCTCATTTTTCAATTGCCCGAAAGGCCCGGCCGCGCTTGTCGCGCGCCGGGCCTTTTACGTTGATCTGGAGCTACGGTGCGACCCCAGGGTTCTGACTTGCGGGCGACTCGGCTAGTATCAGGAGCGTGACGCCTGTTTGACGGAGGCTGACTGATGATTGCCCTGCTTTTTGCACTCCTTGCCATCGCCATGGTCCTGGCCTGGGATGACCGCTGGCGCTGGTCCTTCGTTGTGTTTGCCATCGTTCTGGTCATGAGCATCTACTGGCTGGATTTTCATGCGACCACACCGCTGAAGATCAAATTGTGAGGGTGCGGTCATGATTGTAGCGCCACATCCGTCCAGAACCCTCAACGCCATCGGTCTCCTGGTTATCTGCGGTGTGTTGATTGCCGCCTACGTCTTCCAGTTCACGCTGGACGAACTGCCATGTCCGCTTTGCCTGCTACAACGTGTCGGGCTTGTCATGGTCGGCTTCGGACTGTGCCTTAATCTTGTCTACGGAGCCAAACCGCACCACTACGGGATCATGCTGATCGGAGGCCTTTACGGTCTTTCGGTCTCCGTTCGGCAGATACTTCTGCACATCGTGCCGGGGACGGGGGCCTATGGCTCGCCGGTCCTTGGGCTTCATTATTACACCTGGGCGGGGATTTGTTTTTTCCTTGTACTGGTCGGAACGGCGATCATGTTGTTGTTTGAGGGGCAATATAAAAGTCTGGTCGATGAACCCGGACACGAAAAATTCGGCGGCCACCGGCTCGCCAAGTTCGCCTTTTTCCTGATGCTTGCACTGACAGCCGGAAACGCCGTCTCCACGTTGCTTGAATGCGGCCCGACCGTGTGTGCCGATCCGCCGACGCAATACAAGCTTATCGAGGATTTGGAAAAGAGCGGTTAGTGCGGATTTGCTCTAGGCGGGCAACCAGGCAAGATCCAGCCGTTCCAGGCCGTGAAAGTGATAGGCATCGCGATAGCGTGGTTCACCTTCGAGCCTCAGTCCCGGAAGCCGTTCGAACAGGATCGGCAGCGAAACCTGCAACTCGAGCCGCGCAAGCGGGGCGCCGATGCAAAAATGGATACCCGCGCCGAAGGTGACATTGGCTTGTCCGGGCCTGTCCGCCATGAAAGAGGCAGCGTGATCAAACTGCTTCGGGTCGCGGTTGGCAGCGCCGAGCATCAACCCGATCTGCTCGCCTTTCCTGACGGTGATGCCGGTTTCAAGGTCCAAATCTTCCAGCGCGTAACGGGTGAACATGTGAAGCGGCGCATCATAGCGCAGGGCCTCTTCGATCGTGGCTGCCGTTGAGGCGTCGTCCTTGAAGAGCTTCCTGTGATCGAGGCCGTTTTCAAGGATTGCCTTGACCGCATTTCCGGTCTGGTGGACCGTTGCCTCATGTCCCGCGTTGAGCAGAAGGACGCTGGTTGAGATTAATTCGTCGTCGCTCAAACGGTCGCCCTTGCGGTCCGAGAGGATCATGTGGCTGATCAGATCGTCGGCGGGGGCTTTGCGCCGCTCGGCGATCAGTTCGCGCAGACAGGCGGCAAAATCGCGGGCCGCCGTGTTCGCAGCGTTGACGGCATTCGTATCGGCATCGAACATGTACATGCGTACCATGGCGTGCGACCAGTCAAGAAGATCATCGCAACGTTCCTGAGGCACGCCAAGCATGCGGGCGATCACCGAGACCGGGATCGGTTCGGCAAACGCCTTGATCAGTTCCACATGACCATCGGCGGCAAAACGATCGATCGTGCGGTGGGTGAGGGCGGCGATCTCCGGGCGGAGCTTTTCGACCTGTCGGGACACGAACGCCCTGTTGACGAGCGTTCGCAAGCGCGTGTGCGCGGGAGGTTCCAGCTCCAGCAGCGAATGCGCCTCTACCGCATTGAAATCCTCAAGATCGGGATTGGGAACGGCCAATCCGAGCTCTTCGCGCGTTGCGACATGCAGGATCTGACGACCGAAGCGCTTGTCGCGCAAAAGTCGGTTGACCTCGGCAAAACCGGTGAAGCACCACATGCCGTAGTCGTTCCAGTAGACAGCCGGTCCGCAAGCCCGCATCGCATCATAATGCGGATAGGGGTTCAGATAGAATTCCGGGTCCCGCGGATTGAGGTCAATCGCGGTCGATTGCTGTCGGCTGTTGACTGGCACTGCGAAGGTATCCCCTGGTGTGTTTTCGGATTCTGGCGATATTGATGCGAATATGGTTTTAACTCAACAGATCCTTGGGGGATCGCCTCGCACCGTTGCGATTGCATCGGAATTCACGACTTGACCACGTTACGCCAGCGTCTGTCGTATACACTTACTCTTCCATGGACAGCAGATAATCGCTTGTTTCTTTGGAGATATGCGCAAGTCCGGCTTTATAGAGGTCTTGCATGCCTTGAAATCTGATTGAGCGGGCGTTGGCGAATACGGTTTCCGGCAAAGTGTCCAGGCTGCTTTTGTAAGACGCATATTCGATGGAACCCTTGTGGTGCTGCTTGCGTTCGACGGCGGTACGCACCTTTTGCTCAAAGTCCTGCAGGAACTTGAAATGCAGTACGGTACAAAGATCCTCACCAATACGGCACGATCCTCGTAACCTGTGCGCCCCCTTGTCAATCGAGTATCCTTCTTTCCAGCGCAAAAGAGGTATTTTACACAGTTCCGGACTATCCGGATCCGGGATTTTTCTAAGCAGTTGGCGGACGATTCTGTAGAGCAGGTTCTTCCGGAAAGGATAGGGATGCATTCCCGGGGAAAGCATGGCGTTTCTGAACCTGGTCTTGAACTTATCCTGATTTGGCCAGAACAAACGCTCCCGCACGCCTCCTTTAAGCGAGAAGTTCGGATGTTGGCCGTTGTCGTCAGACCAGACACCGGCAAGATAATAGCTGTCACCGTCAAAGCAGGAGCATGTGTCCAGCAACGGTGTGCCAGGTTCATAGGCGATATTTTTGAACGGCAGGTGCGAATAGAGATCAACCAAAGTTGCCGCCAGGGCATCAATTCCAAGGCGGTTCCAGTGATCCGTCAGGGCGGCCAGAGATTTGTCCGGCCAACCGGGATATACGAACTGTTCATCTGCATCCACGAACAAAGTCCACCGGCCAACCGCGTATCGGTTTGCAATCTCATTGTACCAAAGAGACTTGTAATCTTTGAAGGGCTGGCTTGACGGAAGGCATGTGACGTCTGCCTGTTGTGTCAAAAATTCTCCTGTTCCGTCAGTGGACCCGTTGTCGACAACAAAAAAATGCTTGATGCCGATCGATCTGTGATGCGCCAGCAATGACTCCATGCGAAGCATTTCATTGTGAACAGCGAGGATCGCTATCGGACCGTTGGCAACATCCACGCATGGGGGAGGCTGAAGATCAAACATCACGTCTTCCACGCTTTTGAAGTCCGTGGAGGCGGCCTATGTTGGATATTCCTGGCATTGGCGGCTTCTACTGGTCTCTGTTTCATTGAGGGATTGTTGATGTTCGGAGAACCGGTCCAGCCTTAACCATCTTGACTGCAATAGGCAGCGTAAAGGCCCTTGATTGTCAACATCTCTTGAACCGCCGGGCCAACGCATTTTATGTAGGCAGTAAGAAATGTCATCCGATTCTCGATCGCCACCAGATCGGGACAGCACAAAAAGGCTAACTAATGTCCAATCCCGTCGATACCGCGCTGTCGCTTGTTCCCATGGTCGTTGAGCAGACGAACCGGGGCGAACGTGCCTTTGATATCTTTTCGCGGCTTCTGAAAGAGCGCATCATTTTCATCACCGGTCCGGTCGAGGACAATATGGCGATGCTGGTGTGCGCGCAGCTTCTTTATCTGGAAGCCGACAATCCGAAAAAAGAGATCGCGCTGTACATCAATTCGCCGGGCGGTGTCGTGACGGCCGGCATGGCGATCTACGATACGATGCAGTTCATCAAGCCGGCGGTTTCAACGCTGTGCATGGGGCAGGCGGCCTCCATGGGGTCACTGTTGCTGTGTGCCGGACACAAGGATATGCGCTTTGCCACGCCGAATTCCCGTATCATGGTTCACCAGCCATCGGGCGGCTTTCAGGGACAGGTGTCCGACATCGAACGCCATGCTCAGGACATCATCAAGCTGAAACGCCGGCTCAATGAAGTATATGTGGCGCATACAGGGCAGGACTA
Organism: Hoeflea prorocentri; assembly: GCF_027944115.1. Lineage (NCBI taxonomy): Bacteria > Pseudomonadati > Pseudomonadota > Alphaproteobacteria > Hyphomicrobiales > Rhizobiaceae > Hoeflea > Hoeflea prorocentri. Next base: position 1,435,717 of record NZ_JAPJZI010000001.1, read on the forward strand.
CGAGACGATCGAGAACACACTGGACCGTGATCATTTCATGACCGCTGACGAGGCCATGGAATTTGGCCTTATCGATCGGGTGATTTCCACGCGCGAGGCCATGGAAGGGGAAAGCAAGGACGACTAGTTCGCCGTCAGATCAACACATTGGTGCTGCAAAACGGCAACAGATTGGCCTATTTGGGGCTGGAAGACGCGCTCTGGAACGTTAATTTCGAGCGTTAAGGTTATTTTCAAGACAAAGCGCATAGCTTTGTTTTTGGTGCTCTGTATATTGGCGTTGGGATATATCCTGTGGGCACCGTCTTGAGGTGTCCTGATTTGGCCGCTTTCTGGCCGGATCAAGGCAGGTGGCATGGAGAACGGGCCTGGTGTCAGTACGGGCCTTTGGAAGGAATTGAATATGAGCAAGGTCAGCGGTGGTAGCGGCGGCGACTCAAAGAACACGCTCTACTGTTCGTTTTGCGGCAAAAGCCAGCATGAGGTTCGCAAGCTGATCGCAGGTCCGACCGTCTTCATCTGCGATGAGTGTGTCGAGCTGTGTATGGACATTATCCGCGAGGAAAACAAATCCTCGATGGTGAAGTCGAGCGATGGTGTTCCGACACCGCAAGAAATCATCGATACGCTTGATGAGTATGTCATCGGTCAAGGACAGGCCAAACGCGTCCTGTCGGTTGCCGTGCACAACCACTACAAAAGGTTGGCGCATTCGAGCAAAAGCAATGATATCGAGCTGGCCAAGTCCAATATCATGCTTGTCGGGCCCACTGGTTGCGGCAAGACCTATCTGGCTCAGACGCTGGCGCGTATTATCGATGTGCCGTTCACCATGGCCGATGCGACAACGCTGACGGAAGCCGGTTATGTCGGTGAGGATGTCGAGAACATTATCCTGAAATTGCTTCAGTCGGCGGACTACAATGTCGAGCGCGCCCAGCGCGGCATCGTCTATATTGACGAGGTCGACAAGATTTCGCGCAAGTCCGACAATCCGTCGATTACCCGTGACGTATCGGGTGAAGGCGTCCAGCAGGCGCTTTTGAAAATCATGGAAGGAACGGTTGCGTCCGTGCCGCCCCAGGGTGGACGCAAGCATCCGCAGCAGGAGTTCCTGCAGGTCGATACAACAAACATCCTGTTCATCTGCGGCGGCGCCTTTGCGGGCCTCGACAAGATCATTTCGGCCCGTGGTGAAAAAACATCGATTGGTTTCGGTGCGACCGTGAGAGCGCAGGACGAACGCCGTGTTGGTGAAATTTTGCGTGAGCTTGAGCCGGAAGACATGGTCAAGTTCGGTCTCATTCCGGAATTCATCGGTCGTCTGCCGGTGATTGCGACGCTGGAAGATCTTGATGAAGACGCGTTGATTTCGATCCTGTCGGAGCCGAAAAACGCTCTTGTGAAGCAATATCAGCGCCTGTTCGAGATGGAAGATGTCGAGTTGACTTTCCATGAGGATGCATTGCGCGGCATCGCCCGCAAGGCAATCGCCCGAAAGACGGGTGCGCGTGGCTTGCGGTCGATCATGGAGAAAATCCTGCTCGACACAATGTTCGAGTTGCCGTCACTTGAGGGTGTTCAAGAGGTTGTGATCTCGGATGAAGTCGTGTCCGGGTCGGCTCGCCCGCTCTACATCTACTCAGAGCGGGAAGAGGAAAAGGGTAATGCGACTGCGTAAGCCTGTGTGAGAAAACGACGAATTTAGAAGAACCCGCCATGAGGCGGGTTTTTTTGCTTTCAGGGTGCAAGGAAGCGCCTCAACACGCCGTTTTTGCTGCTCTAGCGGTCGATTGGCTTGACTCCGACAGAACCTGATCCCTAGAACGCGTTGCCAATTCTCCACAGTCGGAACGGTTCTGCAAGCTGGCTGGGGTTAATCAATTTGCCTGTTTGACACAGCGTTTTACCGGGCTAATGCTGAGGTAAGACACTGGTTGAGATTCGCCTGTTACGCGTTGGTCCGCGCATTCCTACCTCTTTCATGCGGGCTTGAAACGACAATTTGAACACTCCACTTAGGAGACAAGTGAAGTGTGGGCCGTTGGGCACCGGTTTTCGCCGGTGGAGGCCGAAAGGAAACAAGATGAATGAAATAACCACCCAACCCAACGATGCAGCCACCTATCCGGTGCTGCCGCTGCGCGATATTGTGGTCTTTCCTCACATGATCGTGCCGCTGTTCGTCGGGCGGGAAAAGTCGATACGGGCGCTGGAAGAGGTGATGGGCGCGGACAAGCAGATTCTGCTTGCAACCCAGATCAACGCCGGCGACGACGATCCCGAGACCGAAGACATCTATGATGTCGGAACCGTTGCCAATGTGCTGCAACTGCTGAAACTGCCGGACGGAACCGTCAAGGTTCTGGTCGAAGGCAAGGCGCGTGCACGGATCACCGGTTTCGAGCCGAATGAAGAATTCTATTCAGCCTTTGCCGATACCCTGCCGGAGCCTGATGAGGACCCGGTGGAGATTGAGGCGCTTTCCCGCTCGGTCGTTTCCGAGTTCGAGAACTACGTCAAGCTGAACAAGAAGATATCGCCTGAGGTTGTCGGTGCTGCCAGCCAGATTGATGATTATTCGAAGCTTGCAGATACCGTGGCGTCGCATCTTTCGATCAAGATTCCCGAAAAGCAGGAAATGCTGGCAACCGTCAGCGTCCAGGAACGGCTTGAACGGGCGCTCGGCTTCATGGAAGGCGAGATCTCGGTCCTGCAGGTCGAAAAACGCATCCGTTCGCGCGTCAAGCGGCAGATGGAGAAGACGCAGCGCGAATATTACCTCAATGAGCAGATGAAGGCGATCCAGAAGGAGCTCGGTGACGGCGAAGAGGGCCGTGACGAGATGAGCGAACTGGAAGAGCGCATCGAAAAGACAAAGTTGTCCAAGGAAGCCCGGGAAAAGGCCGATGCAGAGCTGAAAAAGCTCAAGCAGATGAGCCCGATGTCCGCAGAGGCGACGGTGGTGCGCAACTACCTCGACTGGTTGCTGGGTATTCCGTGGGGCAAGAAGTCCCGCATCAAGGTCGACCTGAACAAGGCCGAGGGCATTCTCGAAGCCGACCATTACGGGCTTGAGAAGGTCAAGGAGCGGATCCTTGAGTATCTTGCCGTGCAAAGCCGCTCCAACAAGATCAAAGGGCCCATCCTTTGTCTTGTCGGACCTCCGGGCGTCGGCAAGACGTCTCTGGCCAAGTCGATTGCCCGGGCAACGGGGCGCGAATATGTTCGCATGGCGCTTGGTGGCGTCCGCGATGAAGCGGAAATCCGCGGCCACCGGCGGACCTATATCGGATCGATGCCGGGTAAGGTCATCCAGTCGATGAAAAAGGCCAAGAAGGCCAATCCGCTGTTCCTGTTCGACGAAATCGACAAGATGGGCATGGATTTCCGCGGTGATCCGTCTTCGGCGCTGCTGGAGGTTCTGGACCCGGAACAGAATTCGACGTTCATGGATCACTACCTCGAAGTTGAATACGACCTGTCCAACGTGATGTTCATCACCACGGCGAACACGCTGAACATTCCAGCGCCGCTGATGGACCGTATGGAGATCATCCGGATTGCCGGCTACACGGAAGACGAGAAGCTGGAAATCGCCCGTCGGCACCTCCTGCCAAAGGCCTTGCGTGACCATGCGCTGCAGGCGAAGGAGTTCTCCGTCAGCGATGATGCGCTTCGCGAGATCGTGCGGCGTTATACCCGTGAAGCCGGGGTCCGTAATTTTGAGCGTGAGTTGATGTCGCTGGCGCGCAAGGTGGTGACCGAGATTCTCAAGGAAGGCGTTGAGGCCGTCGATGTGACCGACAAGAACCTCGACAAATATCTGGGTGTTCCGCGGTTCCGCTACGGCGAAGCTGAGCGCGACGACCAGGTTGGTGTCGTGACCGGTCTGGCATGGACCGAGGTTGGCGGCGAACTGCTGACGATCGAAGGCGTCATGATGCCGGGCAAAGGCAAGATGACGGTGACCGGAAATCTGCGCGACGTGATGAAGGAATCGATTTCCGCGGCAGCATCCTATGTGCGTTCGCGGGCTGTCGATTTCGGCATCGAGCCGCCATTGTTCGACCGCCGCGATATTCACGTCCACGTGCCGGAAGGGGCAACGCCGAAAGACGGTCCGTCGGCCGGTGTCGCCATGGCGACCTCGATCGTGTCCATCATGACGTCGATCCCGGTTCGCAAGGACGTAGCCATGACCGGTGAAATCACCTTGCGTGGACGCGTCTTGCCGATCGGTGGATTGAAGGAAAAACTTCTTGCCGCATTGCGTGGTGGTATCAAGACCGTTCTTATTCCTGAGGAGAACGCTAAGGATCTGGCCGACATTCCGGACAATGTTAAGAACGAACTGGAAATCATCCCGGTCTCGCGTATGAGCGAGGTGCTTGAAAAAGCCCTGACGCGGCAGCCTCAGCCGATTGAATGGGATGCGACTGACGCACCCATTCCGGCGGATCAAAGCGGCGATGATGCCAATACATCGGTTGCGCACTGATTCTGTAAAAATCTACTGGTGAAGCGGTTTGGAAGCGGGCGAAAGCCCGCTTCCTGCATTTTCCGGGGTAAAAACCTAAAAAAACGCCGCAATCGCGGGGTTTTCTGCACTCAATCGTTGTGATTTTGCGTTAGCGACGTACAATTCCCTGCGACTTCGTACTGAGTCGTTTCTTACACACTGAGAGGGTTGGAAAATGAACAAGAACGAACTGGTGGCTGCCGTGGCTGACAAGGCAGGTATGAGCAAGGCCGATGCCGGCTCTGCGGTGGAAGCAGTCTTCGACACCATCACGTCCGAGCTGAAAGGGGGCGGGGACGTTCGTCTGGTGGGTTTCGGAAACTTTTCCGTTTCGCATCGCGATGCTTCTAAAGGGCGCAATCCAATGACTGGCGCGGAAGTTGATATTCCAGCCCGCAACGTTCCGAAATTTTCGGCAGGCAAGGGTCTGAAGGACGCTGTTAACAGCTGATCCATCACTGACATCTAGCTGTTTTGACATGAAAAGCCCGGCACATGTGCCGGGCTTTTCCTTTGCCCGTGCGTCGCAACCATGCGCGATGATTGCCGCAGTTGCCTGTTTGCACTATGGATGAATCCAAAGCAGGCAAATTTCTGTGCCGCGAACAAACGCTCTGCGGATTGGTGAATTATGGACGTCACGCACGACCCGGACGGGAAGGGCAGTGCAGCCCCGCTTTCCTGGCTCGGTCATACCCGGGCCACTTTGGTGCTGGGCGTTCCGCTGATCGGGGCGCAGCTGGCTCAAATTGCCATCAATGTGACCGACACGATCATGATCGGTTGGCTCGGGGCACCCGAGCTTGCCGCCGGCGTTCTGGCAACCCAGACCTTCTTCCTGTTCTTCATCTTTGGTTCCGGGTTTTCGCTTGCAGTCATGCCGCTTGCCGCACAGGCGCATGGCCGGGACGACGTGCGGGGTGTCAGGCGTTCGGTGCGGATGGGGATGTGGGTGATCCTCTGCTACAGCGCCATTGTGATGGTTCCGCTGTGGATGACGGAATCGATCCTGTTATTGCTTGGTCAGCCGGCGGAGACCGCGGCACTTGCAGGGGATTATATGCGTGTCGCGCAATGGGCGATGGCCCCGGCCTTGATCATCATGGTATTCCGCTCGTATCTGAGCGCGCTGGAGCGCGCGCAGGTGGTGCTTTGGGCAACTGTGGCCGGAACGATTGCCAATGCCTTTCTCAACTACATGTTCATCTTCGGCAATTTCGGCGCACCTCGTCTCGGCGTGGTGGGGGCGGCGGTTGCCTCCCTTGGCACCAGTACCGTTACCTGCCTGCTCCTTGTCCTTTATGCCGTGACCAAGAAGGAGCTTGTCCGCTACGAGCTGCTGGTTCGGTTCTGGAGGCCGGACTGGCAGGCGTTCAATGAGGTTCTCAGGCTTGGGTGGCCGATAAGCACCACCATTCTGGCTGAAGTCGGCCTGTTTGCAGGAGCCTCGGTCATGATCGGATGGATCGGTACGATCGAACTTGCCGCCCACGGGGTTGCGATCCAGCTTGCCGGGATTGCATTCATGTTTCCGCTAGGCCTTTCAAGCGCTGCGACCGTCAGGGTCGGCAAAGCCTATGGCCAGGGTGATTGGGTCGGCCTTGGGCGAGCCGGCAACGTGGCGCTGCTTCTTGCTGTTGCAATCACGCTCCTCCTGGCGATTGTATTCTGGACTGTACCGGAAGTCCTTGTCGGCTGGTTTCTGGACGAGAGGAACCCCGATGCTTCGCTGGTTCTTCAGCATGCGGTACCGCTGCTGGCTGTCGCGGCGGCCTTTCAGCTTTTTGACGGACTTCAGGTTATGGGCTCCGGACTGCTGCGCGGGCTGAAAGACACGAAGGTGCCGATGTTCTATGCCGTGATCAGCTACTGGGCCATGGGGATGACGGCTGCCTATTTCCTTGCCTTCTGGGCTGGGCTCGGCGCCGTTGGCGTGTGGTGGGGGCTTGCTCTCGGCCTTGCCGTCGCGTCGGTTCTGATGAACTGGCGCTACTACCGGCGCGAGAAACTCGGTCTCGTTGGCGCCGTGCCGGCCTGATGCCGAAAACGGCGAAGTCTGTATCATCCGGGAGATTGATGGTGGGCGGTGAGAGACTCGAACTCCCGACATCCTCGGTGTAAACGAGGCGCTCTACCAGCTGAGCTAACCGCCCCCTGAAAAATCTTGGCACCGTTTAGGCGCTTCGCTGGCCGAGTGCAAGGAAAAAGACGTGCGCGTGCGCAAGTTTTTGGCGATTATGAGCGCATTGGCGGCAATCTGATAATTTGTCGAAGGATTGTCGTAAAAGCGTCTGATCGGCGCTTGACAGGTTGCGGGGAACAGCTTAATTGACCGCTCACGTTTTGCAGCAATGCAAGGCCTCGCGCGGGTGTAGCTCAGTTGGTTAGAGTGCCGGCCTGTCACGCCGGAGGTCGCGGGTTCGAGCCCCGTCACTCGCGCCATTTTTTCAACAACTTATGTCGCCGACGCATCCGGAAATATGAAGCCGGAGGCGGGTGTTTGAGTTTATGTACCGGTCTGCCTGCCCCAAAGGGGTAGCGTTGGCCGTTTTCCACTTCTGAAACCGGAAAATCATCAAAAACTGCCTGTCTAGTCTCGCTGATTTATTTATGTAATATCGGCGATTACTTTGTAATGTTCACATTGCATCTGTATCTCGGCCTTATAGATGGTCGGATACTCAGTTTCAGCAGGCAGACGGGTGATGACCGATATTGATCATGTTGTTTGTGTCGCCTCCCTGTCGGATTTGGACATCTGGCGGCATTCACATCACTACATACTGAATCATATCGGTGCGCGCCATTACACTGTTTATGTACCGGCAGCAGACCTTTTGGAGTTTCGCGCGGCGACGGATGCCAGGTTTGGTGTAAGCTGTGAGCTTGAAGTTCTTGACGGCGAAGACAAAACATCGATCGCGTCCAGATTGCCCGATATGCTGAAACCGCGTGCCGGCTGGTATCTACAGCAATTCGTGAAGTTGAGAGCGCTCAGGCAAGGTGGAGAAGATGCGGTAAATCTGATTTGGGATGCCGATACGCTTCCGGTCAGAAACCTGCAGTTCGTAACCGAAGGGCGACTTTTGGTTTACAAGGCTCGTGAATATCATCAGCCCTATTTTGACACGATCCAACGTCTCACCGGCCTGCATCGCACCGTTGATTACTCTTTCATCGCCCAGTGTCTGGCGGTCAAAAAACACTGGGTCGACGACCTTTGTCACTTGATTGAAATGAGAACCGGAATGGATTTGATCGAGGCGGTGATGTCCAATCTCGACCATAAGAGCGGCTCTGAATTCAGCGAGTATGAAACGCTGGGGACCTACATGTCCGTTCGGCATGAAAAAGAATACACGCTGACCGACCATCAATGGGAACGCTATGGTTACTCTCTTTTCAATGGTCCACAGAAGCTGAGTGCCCGCAAGGTTAAGTGCCTGAGCAAATATGTTGATTTTGTAGCATTTGAGAAGTGGGACCGGCGCAAACGACTTCATAGCCGGATAGCGCGCCGCGCCGTATCGCCATATTGGTACAAGACCGTATTCGCTGCGTGAAGCTTGGGCCCCGTCAAGCGGGGTCTTACGCAGGTCGAGAAGATTTCCTGAAATGGTTTCGTTTCAGTCGCGAAATGAGATTGCCGACGACCGAACGCGGATAGCTATAATTGGGGCGGTGGCCCAAAGTTGACTCGCGTGCAGCCTCGGAGACATTTGCCAACACCGTCTTTCGATGCTGTGCTAGTTTGCAAAGGGGCTGATTCCGGCTGTTCGAGGGGCAGGGCAGTTTGAGGAGATTTCCGTTGCGGCGGGGTCTCGGTCAATTCGTCGCATTTATGTGTTTCCGAACCGCCATTTGCGTTGACTGCATCGGCTTAATGTGTAAACCCGCACATTGGAATTGTTCGCAACCGCACGGGTGCGAAAATGCAAGGAAACCAAGATGACTGAACTGCTCAGTTCATACCTTCCCATTGTGGTTTTTCTCGGAATTTCGCTGGTTATCGGTTTGGCGCTCCTGATTGCGCCCTTCGCAGTCGCCTACAAGGCGCCCGATCCGGAAAAGCTGTCGGCCTATGAATGCGGGTTTAACGCATTTGACGATGCGAGAATGAAGTTCGACGTACGCTTTTATCTGGTTGCGATCCTGTTCATCATCTTCGATCTGGAGGTTGCATTCCTCTTCCCCTGGGCTGTTTCTTTCAACGATGTGGGCTGGTTCGGATTCTGGTCCATGATGGTTTTTCTGGGAATCCTTACGGTCGGCTTTATCTATGAATGGAAGAAGGGAGCTCTGGAATGGCAGTAGGCGACCGACATTCGACGCTGGTGGCTCAGCAGCCCCGCGGCATCCTTGATCCGGCGACCGGCAAGCCGGTTGGAGCGGACGATCCGTTTTACGGTGAGATCAACAACGAACTTGCCGACAAGGGTTTTCTGGTCACATCCACAGACGAGCTGATCAACTGGTCACGCACCGGTTCGCTTATGTGGATGACGTTCGGTCTTGCATGCTGCGCCGTTGAAATGATGCAAATGTCGATGCCGCGCTACGATGCCGAACGCTTCGGCTTTGCGCCACGCGCATCGCCGCGCCAGTCGGACGTGATGATTGTCGCAGGTACATTAACGAACAAGATGGCGCCTGCGCTGCGCAAGGTCTACGACCAGATGCCCGAACCCCGTTACGTCATCTCCATGGGATCCTGCGCCAATGGCGGCGGCTACTATCATTATTCCTATTCGGTCGTCAGGGGTTGTGACCGGGTTGTGCCGGTCGACATCTATGTTCCTGGCTGCCCGCCGACGGCCGAAGCTCTGTTGTACGGCGTTCTTCTGCTTCAAAAGAAGATACGCCGCACCGGAACAATCGAGAGATAGGGGTGGCAGATGAGCGAAGCGCTTGAAGAACTGGCCTCTTATCTGGAGGAGCGCAAGGGTGAAGCCATCACGGGAACCCAGCTTGCCTTCGATGAACTGACAATCGGCACCACCGCGCAGCAGGTGATATCGCTGCTTACCTTCCTGCGCGACGATGCGCAGTGCCAGTTTGTCAATTTTACCGATTTGTGCGGTGTCGACTGGCCTTCGCGGGTGCGGCGCTTCGATGTCGTTTATCATCTGCTCTCTCCGCGCCAGAACTTGCGCATTCGCGTGAAGCTAGAGGTTGGCGAAGACGAAACAGTACCCTCCGTTACGCCGGTTTATCCCGGCGCAGACTGGTTCGAGCGGGAAGCCTATGACCTTTACGGCATCCTGTTTACAGGCCATCCGGACCTGCGGCGCATTCTCACGGACTACGGGTTCGAGGGGCATCCGCTGCGCAAGGATTTTCCGACCACCGGGTTTGTCGAAGTGCGCTATGACGATGAGGTCAAGCGTGTGGTTTACGAGCCGGTTCAGTTGAAGCAGGAGTTCCGCAACTTCGATTTTCTGTCGCCGTGGGAAAGCGCCGAATATGTGCTGCCCGGTGACGAAAAAGCGAGTGAATAAGAGAGATTGGACCAACAGGCGCAATGACCGAGACACATTCTTCATCTGACGGCGAGAGACTGAGCGCGCGATGCCTTTGTGGCAGCGTACGGTTTTCGGCTGCTCCCGTGAAGGCGGAAACGGGTGTGTGTCATTGCGGCATGTGTCAGCGCTGGGCGGCCGGGCCTTTCTTTGCGGTTGATTGTGGCGACAGCGTTGTTATCGAGTCCGGCGACGATCTTGAGCGTTACGGCTCGTCCGAATGGGGTGAGCGTGGGTTTTGCCGCAAATGCGGTGCGTCCCTTTTCTGGAACATGAAGGGCCATGGCGCCTACCAGGTTTCACTGGCCGCTTTCGAGACGCGGCCTGACGTCCGGTTCACGTCCGAAATCTTTATAGACGAGAAGCCGCACTGTTACGATTTTGCCAACGATACCGAGAAGCTGACCGGAGAGCAGGTGTTCGCGCTGTTCGCCGCTGGGCAGGAAGAATCTCATGACTGAGCACAGCGTACGCAACTTCAACATCAATTTCGGTCCGCAGCACCCGGCTGCGCATGGTGTTCTGCGGCTGGTGCTGGAGCTTGACGGTGAGATCGTCGAGCGGGTGGATCCGCATGTCGGACTGCTTCATCGCGGCACAGAGAAGCTGATCGAGACGAAGACCTATCTTCAGGCCGTTCCCTATTTCGATCGCCTCGACTATGTGGCCCCAATGAACCAGGAACATGCCTTTGCGCTGGCGGTGGAAAAACTTGCCGGCGTTGAAGTGCCGAAGCGCGGGCAGCTCGTGCGTGTTCTTTATTCCGAGATCGGCCGCATCCTTTCGCATCTTCTCAATGTGACGACGCAGGCGCTCGATGTCGGCGCGCTGACCCCGCCGCTGTGGGGTTTTGAGGAACGCGAAAAGCTGATGGTGTTCTATGAGCGGGCATGCGGCGCGCGGTTGCACGCCGCCTATGTGCGGCCCGGCGGCGTTCATCAGGATATTCCGGATCAACTCGTTGAGGATATTGGCAATTGGTGTGATCCGTTCCTCAAGGTGGTCGATGAAATTGAAGCCCTGTTGACCGGCAACCGAATTTTCAAGCAGCGCAATGTCGATATCGGCGTGGTCGAGCTTGACGATTGCTGGGCCTGGGGATTTTCGGGTGTGATGGTTCGTGGATCGGGCGCGGCCTGGGATCTACGCCGCTCCCAGCCCTATGAATGCTACAGCGAGCTGGATTTTGACATTCCGATTGGCAAGAACGGTGATTGTTACGACCGCTATCTCATTCGCATGCAGGAGATGCGCCAGTCCGTCAGGATCATGAAACAGTGTGTCGAGCGTCTTCTCGGTGCTGAAAAGACCGGACCCGTAACATCTATCGACGGCAAGATCGTGCCGCCCAAGAGAGGTGAGATGAAGCGCTCCATGGAAGCGCTGATCCACCACTTCAAACTTTATACCGAAGGCTATCACGTGCCGGAAGGTGAGGTTTACGCCGCCGTTGAAGCGCCCAAGGGCGAGTTCGGCGTCTATCTCGTTTCCGACGGAAGTAACAAGCCATATCGATGCAAGATCAAGGCGCCGGGCTATGCTCATCTGCAAGCCATGGACTTCATCTGCCGCAACCACATGCTGGCTGATGTGTCCGCGATCCTTGGCTCGCTCGACATCGTGTTTGGGGAGGTGGACCGATGATCATCAGAACGTTGTTTACGGCAGTGTTGAGCGTTGTTATGGGATTTGGCGCGGTGCAGGTCGCGGCGGCACAGTCAAGCAGTGGCAGTGGTGTTTCGATGCGGACACTGCTGCAACGCGGATTTGAGATCAAGGCGGCCGCTCCGAATGGCAGCCAATATGTGGTTTTCCTGCAGAAGGGAAAAGCCGCTTATGCATGCGAATTCAAGACTTTAACGTCCTCGCGCTGCGGTGCGATCAATAGCGAGAGCGAATAAGAATGTCCGTACGCCGTCTTGCCGAGGATTCCATTCAGCCAGAGCAGTTCCGGTTCAGCCGGGAAAATGCCGCGTGGGCCAAGGCAACGATCAAGAAATACCCAAAGGGCCGCCAGCAGTCGGCCATTATTCCATTGCTGATGCGGGCGCAGGAACAGGATGGATGGGTCACCAAGGCCGCCATCGAATCCGTCGCCGATATGCTGCAGATGCCGTATATCCGTGCCCTGGAAGTTGCGACGTTCTACACGCAGTTCCAGTTGAAGCCGGTTGGCACGCACGCTCATGTGCAGGTTTGTGGAACAACGCCCTGCATGCTGCGTGGTTCGGAAGACCTTATCAAGGTCTGCAAAAACAAAATCAGCGAACATCAATTTGAAACCAATGAGGCCGGAACGCTCTCTTGGGAAGAGGTTGAATGTCAGGGCGCATGCGTGAATGCGCCGATGGTGATGATCTTCAAGGACGCGTATGAAGATCTGACACCGGAACAACTGGCCGACATTATTGACAGGTTCGAGGCCGGTGAGGGCGAAAACGTTACTCCGGGACCGCAAAACGGACGCCATCTCTCCGCGCCCATTGGCGGCTTGACTACCTTGACCGACGGCAAGGCCAATGCTGGCGCCAAATCAAACGGCAAGGCCGCTGTGAAAGCCCCGAAGAAGCCGAAAGAAGTTGCCGCTTCCGACGGCGTTAAGCCTGCGGCAATGGAAGAGCCGGACGAAAAGGACGATCTGAAGATGCTCTCAGGCGTCGGGCCGAAAATCGAGGGTGTGCTGAACTCGATCGGCATCTTCAAATTCGAGCAGGTTGCTGCCTGGAAAGAGGCGGAATGCGCGTGGGTCGATGGCTTCCTGAAATTCAAGGGGCGCATCGAGCGCGAACAATGGGTCAAGCAGGCCGAAGCGCTCGCCAAAGGCGGCGTTGAGGAATATGTCCGCGTATTCGGCAAGAAGCCGAGGTAGAGGGGATCGTCATGCTGAAAGACAAGGATCGGATCTTTACCAATATCTACGGCCTTAAGGACAAGAGCCTGAAAGGCGCCATGTCGCGCGGGCACTGGGACGGCACCAAGGCGCTGATTGAAAAGGGCCGCGACTGGATCATCGACGAGATGAAGACATCTGGTCTTCGCGGACGCGGCGGCGCCGGTTTTCCGACCGGCCTGAAATGGTCCTTCATGCCGAAGGAATCTGATGGGCGGCCTCACTATCTCGTTGTGAACGCGGATGAATCGGAGCCTGGTACCTGCAAGGACCGCGATATCATGCGCAACGATCCGCACACGCTGATCGAAGGGTGTGTGCTTGCCGGTTTCGCCATGGGTGCTCACACGGCCTACATCTATATTCGCGGCGAATATATGCGCGAACGCGAAGCGTTGCAGGCCGCGATTGACGAATGTTATGACGCGGGACTTCTCGGCAAGAACAACAAATGCGGATGGGACTTTGACGTCTATGTCCACCACGGCGCGGGCGCTTATATCTGCGGCGAGGAAACGGCACTGCTTGAAAGCCTCGAAGGCAAGAAGGGCCAGCCGCGCCTGAAGCCGCCATTTCCGGCCAATGTCGGTCTTTATGGCTGCCCGACCACCGTCAACAATGTGGAATCCATTGCCGTTGCACCAACGATCCTGCGGCGCGGCGGGGCTTGGTTCGCCGGGTTCGGGCGCCAGAACAACCACGGCACGAAGCTCTTTTGTGTTTCCGGGCACGTCAATCAGCCGGCAACCTTCGAGGAAGAGATGTCCATCCCGTTCCGCGAAATGATCGACCGTCACTGCGGCGGCATTCGCGGCGGCTGGGATAATCTGCTTGCCGTTATTCCGGGTGGTTCTTCGGTCCCGTGCGTGCCTGCCGACCAGATTATCGACTGCCCGATGGATTTTGACAGCCTGCGGGATCTGCAATCAGGTCTTGGGACGGCTGCAGTGATCGTGATGGATCGCTCGACCGATATCATCAAGGCGATTGCGCGGCTTGCCTATTTCTACAAGCACGAAAGCTGCGGCCAGTGCACACCTTGCCGAGAGGGCACTGGCTGGATGTGGCGGGTGATGGAGCGCATGGCCATCGGCAATGCGCAGAAAAAAGAAATCGACATGCTGTTTGACGTGACCAAACAGGTTGAGGGACACACGATCTGTGCGCTCGGGGATGCTGCGGCCTGGCCGATCCAGGGTCTTATCAGGCATTTCCGCCCGGAGATTGAAAAGCGCATCGACGAATACACGCACAATGCCGGAAAGGCTCCGGCGCTTGAGGCAGCCGAATAGGCTGTTGCCGACGGAGTAAGGGGTAGGCGGGAAACCGCGGAACTGGACGAAACATGGCGAAAATCAAGGTAGACGGGAACGAGGTCGAGGTGCCGGATCACTACACGCTTCTTCAGGCGTGTGAGGAAGCCGGCGCTCAGGTTCCGCGTTTCTGTTTTCACGAGCGGCTGTCGATCGCTGGCAATTGCCGCATGTGCCTCGTCGAGGTCAAGGGCGGGCCGCCGAAACCCGCCGCATCCTGCGCCATGGGTGTGCGTGATCTGCGCCCCGGACCGGACGGCGAGCCGCCGGAAGTCTTCACAAATACGCCGATGGTCAAAAAGGCGCGCGAAGGCGTGATGGAATTCCTCTTGATCAACCATCCGCTTGACTGCCCGATCTGCGACCAGGGCGGTGAATGTGACCTGCAGGATCAGGCGATGGCCTTTGGCGTCGATTCCTCGCGCTTCCATGAGAACAAGCGTGCGGTCGAAGACAAATATATCGGGCCGCTGGTCAAGACCATCATGACGCGCTGCATTCATTGTACGCGCTGTGTCCGGTTCACAACGGAAGTTGCGGGTATCTCGGAGCTCGGTCTTATCGGCCGGGGCGAAGACGCTGAAATCACCACCTATCTGGAACATGCGATGACGTCCGAACTCCAGGGCAATGTCATCGACCTTTGCCCGGTGGGTGCGCTGACGTCGAAGCCCTACGCGTTTCAGGCGCGTCCATGGGAACTCGACAAGACTGAAACCATCGATGTGATGGATGCCTGCGGCTCGGCCATTCGTGTCGACACGCGCGGCAGGGAAGTCATGCGCATCATGCCGCGCGTCAATGAGGCCATCAATGAGGAATGGATCTCCGACAAGACGCGCTTTGTCTGGGACGGTCTGAAGACACAGCGGCTGGACCGGCCATTCGTCAAGCGGAACGGGCGGCTTCAGCCTGCGAGCTGGCAAGAGGCGTTTGCGGCTGTCAAACAGGCGGTCGACGGTACATCAGGCGAGAAGATCGGCGCCATTGCCGGTGATCTGTCGACGGTCGAAGAGATGTTTGCGCTCAAACAACTGATGGCCGCGAGCGGATCGCACAATGTCGACTGCCGCCAGGACGGATCGGCTCTCGCCCCGGCAAATGGCCGCGCCAGCTATATCTTCAATCCGACGATCGAGGGCATCGAGGATGCCGATGCTCTTCTCATCATCGGTGCGAACCCGCGGTATGAAGCGTCAATTTTGAATGCGCGTATCCGCAAGCGCTGGCGGATGGGCGATTTCCCGATCGCTCTGATCGGCGAGCAGGTCGACCTTCGCTACGACTATGAGTATCTCGGCGCTGGACCGGAAACGCTGTCCGAGCTCATTGCCGGCAGCAACAAGTTTGCTGCCAAGCTCAAGCGGGCCAAGAAGCCGATGATCATCGTGGGGCAGGGAGCCCTGGCACGCGCCGATGGGGCAGCTGTTCTTTCGCAGGCCGCCAACCTTGCGGAAACAGTCAAGGCGGTTTCCGGTGACTGGAACGGTTTTGCCGTTCTGCACACGGCTGCCAGCCGGGTTGGCGGGCTGGATGTCGGCTTCGTTCCGGGAGAGGGCGGCAAGGATGCAGCGTCGATGCTGACCGACATGGACGTGCTGTTCCTTCTGGGTGCGGATGAGTTGGATATGACGAAACGCACATCCGGCTTTACCGTCTATATCGGCAGCCACGGCGATGTTGGCGCCCATCATGCCGATGTGATCCTGCCGGGTTCGACCTATACCGAGAAGTCGGGCATCTACGTCAATACAGAAGGGCGCGTCCAATATGGATCGCGCGCTGCTTTTGCGCCCGGAGAGGCCAAGGAGGACTGGGCCATTCTAAGGGCGCTTTCGGACGTTCTTGGCAAAACATTGCCGTTTGACTCGCTTTCTCAACTGCGTACCGCGCTCAACGAGGCCTATCCGCATTTTGCCGATGCGGATCAGGTTGCTCCGGCGGATGCGGCAGACATTGGAAAACTTGCTGCCAGCGGCGGCAAGATGGATGCGGCCGGTTTTCAGTCGACCGTTTCCGATTTCTACCTGACCAACCCGATAGCCCGTGCTTCAGCGGTCATGGCCGAGTGCTCGTCACTTGCCCGCGACGCCGGCAAGGTCGCAGCCGAATAGGGACACGGACGAGATGACCTTCGACGCATTTGTCACAAACTATGTCTGGCCCGGGCTGATCATGATCGGTCAGTCGCTGCTTTTGCTGGTGGCGCTGCTGATTTTCATCGCCTACGTCCTTTATGCTGACCGCAAGATCTGGGCGGCCGTGCAAATGCGGCGCGGACCCAATGTTGTTGGCCCCTGGGGTCTCTTCCAATCCTTTGCGGACCTTCTGAAGTTCGTCTTCAAGGAGCCGATTATCCCGGCCGGCGCCAACAAAGGTGTGTTCTTGCTGGCGCCGCTGGTTTCGGTGACCCTGGCGCTCGCCGCCTGGGCCGTTATTCCGGTGGCGGAAGGTTGGGCGGTTGCCTCCATCAATGTCGGCATTCTCTATGTCTTTGCCATCTCATCGCTTGAGGTCTACGGCGTCATCATGGGCGGCTGGGCCTCCAACTCCAAATACGCCTTCCTCGGGGCGCTGCGGTCGGCGGCGCAGATGGTGTCCTATGAAGTCTCCATCGGTTTTGTCATCATCACGGTTCTGCTGTGTGTCGGTTCCCTGAACCTGACGGAAATCGTGCTGTCGCAGCAAACCGGTCTCGGTACGATGCTTGGGCTGCCGAACAGTTTCCTTGACTGGCACTGGCTGGGACTGTTCCCGATGTTCATCATCTTCTTCATCTCAGCGCTTGCCGAGACAAACCGGCCGCCCTTCGACCTGCCGGAAGCGGAATCGGAACTGGTTGCGGGTTTCATGGTCGAATACGGCTCCACTCCGTACATGATGTTCATGCTCGGTGAATATGCAGCCATCGTCCTGATGTGCTCCCTGACCACCATTCTTTTCCTCGGTGGCTGGTTGCCGCCGGTCGATTTCTGGCTGCTCAACTGGGTTCCGGGCATTGTCTGGTTTGTCCTCAAAGTCTGCTTTGTCTTCTTCATGTTCTCCATGGTGAAGGCGTTCGTCCCGCGCTACCGCTACGACCAACTGATGCGGCTTGGCTGGAAGGTCTTCCTTCCGATCTCGCTGGCCATGGTCGTCATCGTGGCTTTTGTACTCAAACTGACCGGCTGGTCCGCCTGAAGGGAAGGATAGGGACAATGTCACTCGCACAAGCCGCCAGATCGGTTTTCCTGAAAGAGTTCGCAGAGGCGTTCGTTCTTTCGATGCGCTATTTCTTCCGGCCAAAGGCGACGGTGAACTACCCCTATGAAAAGGGGCCCGTGAGCCCGCGCTTCAGGGGAGAGCATGCGTTGCGGCGTTATCCGAACGGCGAAGAGCGCTGCATTGCCTGCAAACTTTGCGAGGCGATCTGTCCGGCGCAGGCCATCACCATCGAAGCCGGCCCGCGCCGCAACGACGGAACACGCAGAACCGTGCGTTACGATATCGATATGGTCAAATGCATCTATTGCGGCTTTTGCCAGGAAGCCTGTCCGGTGGATGCGATTGTCGAGGGGCCGAACTTCGAATTCGCGACGGAAACCCGCGAAGAGCTGTACTACGACAAGGACAAGCTGCTTGAAAACGGTGACCGGTGGGAGCGGGAAATCGCTCGCAATATTGCAATGGACGCTCCCTATCGGTGAGCGTCCGGCTGCGCCGCCGAGGGGCGGGGCGGCAAATTAAGTCTCACGCCGGTCCACTCCGGCGGTTCAATTCGGAAACCGGCACACCCAAGCTGGTTTCGGGGGAAACGAAAAGGCACAGATCATGGGTCTCCAGGCTCTGTTTTTCTACCTGTTCTCGGCGATCGCCATCGCGGCGGCGTTTATGGTCATATCGGCACGCAATCCGGTGCATTCGGTGCTGTTCCTGATTCTGACTTTCTTTAATGCCGCCGGGCTGTTCCTGCTGGCCGGCGCCGAGTTTCTGGCGCTCATCCTTGTTGTCGTCTATGTGGGCGCTGTTGCGGTGCTCTTCCTCTTTGTCGTCATGATGCTCGACATTGATTTTGCCGAACTTCGCTCCGGTGTCATGGAATATGCGCCGGTCGGAGCGCTGGTGGGTTTCATCCTGGCGGCCGAGCTTGTGCTGGTACTGGCCAGCAATGCTTTCACGGTCGAGCCGGTGGCCAATGCAACGCAGCCTATCCCCGATCTCAACGAGGTCCCCAACATCCAGGCTCTAGGAGACATTCTCTATACGGATTATGTCCACTTCTTCCAGGCCGCGGGCATGATCCTTCTTGTTGCAATGATCGGCGCCATCGTCTTGACGCTGCGCCACAAGGAGAATGTGAAGCGGCAGGATGTGTCGGCGCAGGTGGCCAGAACGCCGGAAACGGCGATCGAGGTCGTCAAAGTGAAGCCCGGGCAGGGCATATAGGCGGTTAGGAACAAGCATGGAAATCGGACTTTCCCATTATCTGACGGTCGGTGCCATCCTGTTCACGCTCGGCGTGTTCGGCATCTTCCTGAACCGCAAGAATGTCATCGTCATCTTGATGTCGATCGAGTTGATCCTGCTCGCCGTGAACCTGAACTTCATCGCGTTCGCCCAGCATCTCAACGATCTGGTCGGGCAGATATTCGCGCTGTTCGTTCTGACTGTCGCTGCGGCCGAAGCGGCCATCGGGCTGGCGATCCTTGTTGTCTTCTACCGTAATCGCGGCTCGATTGCCGTTGAAGACGTAAACATGATGAAGGGCTGAGCGGGCGATGTATCACACCATTGTTTTCTTCCCTCTGCTGGGAGCAATCATTGCCGGGTTTTTCGGCCGCTCCATAGGCGCGCGCGCCTCGGAATACGTGACCTGCGGCATCATGGTCATAGTCGCTTTTTTGTCCTGGATCGCTTTTTTCCAAGTGGCACTCGGCCATGGTGACATGATCCAGATCGAAGTCCTGCCATGGATCGTGGCCGGCACGCTCGACATCGACTGGGCGCTTCGCATCGACACGCTGACGGCGGTAATGCTGGTGGTTGTCAATACGGTCTCCTGTCTGGTGCATATTTATTCGATCGGATACATGCATCACGACCCGCACCGCCCGCGCTTTTTTGCCTATCTGTCGCTGTTTACCTTCGCCATGCTCATGCTGGTGACGTCGGACAATCTGGTCCAGATGTTCTTCGGTTGGGAAGGTGTTGGCCTCGCGTCCTATCTGCTGATCGGCTTCTGGTATAAAAAGCCGTCCGCCAATGCGGCGGCTATGAAGGCCTTTATCGTCAACCGCGTGGGTGACTTCGGCTTTTCACTTGGTATCTTCGGTATCTTTGTGCTGTTCGGCTCGGTGTCGATGGATGTCATCTTTGCCGGCACGGCGGACTTCCTGCCGGGCGCCGAAGCAAGAACGTCTGATGCATTCTTCGAGTTTTTCGGCATTGAGATGAACAAGGCCGATGCACTGACGACAGTCTGTATCCTGCTCTTCATCGGCGCCATGGGCAAATCCGCCCAGTTCCTGCTGCACACATGGCTGCCGGACGCCATGGAAGGCCCGACACCTGTTTCGGCGCTCATCCACGCTGCGACCATGGTCACCGCAGGCGTCTTCATGGTGGCGCGTATGTCGCCGATCTTCGAGCTTTCGACCGACGCTCTGACAGTGGTTGTGATCATCGGTTCGATAACCGCGTTCTTTGCCGCAACGGTGGGGCTCGTTCAAAACGATATCAAGCGGGTCATTGCCTATTCAACCTGTTCGCAGCTTGGATACATGTTCGTGGCACTGGGCATCGGGGCCTATGGCGCGGGCATATTTCACCTGTTCACGCACGCCTTTTTCAAGGCGCTGTTGTTCCTCGGCGCCGGTTCAGTCATCCACGCTGTGTCCGATGAGCAGGACATGCGCCGTATGGGCGGTCTACGGAAACATATTCCAACGACCTACTGGATGATGATCATCGGCACGCTGGCGCTCACCGGGTTCGGCATACCGTTCACGGCGCTCGGAACGGCGGGCTTCTTCTCCAAGGACGCCATCATCGAATCGGCCTTCGTCGCGCACAGCCCGGCTGCCGGCTTCGCCTTCGTCATGCTCGTCATCGCCGCGACATTCACCAGCTTCTATTCCTGGCGTCTGATCTTCATGACGTTCCATGGCAAACCGAGAGCTTCGTCTGATGTCATGCACCACGTACATGAATCACCCATGGTGATGCTGGCACCGCTCTTCATCCTGGCGGCGGGTGCCTTGTTTGCAGGCATGCTCTTTATCGGAGACTTCTTCGGTCACCACTATGAAGCCTTCTGGAACGGGGCACTGTTTACACTGCCCGACAATCATATTGTTCATGAGTTCCACAACGTGCCGGCCTGGGTGAAGCTGAGTCCGTTCACAGCCATGGTCGTCGGCTTTGCATTTGCCTGGCTTTTCTATATCCGCTCGCCTGAAATCCCGAAAGAACTGGCGGTACAGCACCGCGGCCTCTATCAGTTCCTGCTCAACAAATGGTATTTCGATGAGCTCTACGACATCCTTTTCGTACGCTCCTCCAAGTGGCTCGGCCACTTCCTTTGGACGAAGGGCGACGGGTGGCTTATCGATGGGTTCGGGCCAGACGGGATCGCAAAACGCGTTCAACAGATTACCGGCCGCATCGTGCGACTGCAGACCGGATACCTCTATCACTATGCCTTCGCGATGTTGATTGGTGTTGCTGCACTGATCACGTGGATGATGCTCGGGAGTAACGTGTGATGATTGACTGGCCGATTCTCTCAACGGTCACATTTATTCCGCTTGTCGGCGTACTCCTGATTCTGCTGATCCGCGACGACGGCGAAACAGGCCGCCGCAACATACGCAATGTGGCATTGATCGTTACCTCCTTTAACTTCCTGCTCTCGCTGGTGGTCTGGGCGGCTTTCGACGACTCGATCGTCGGCTTCCAGATGGTGGAGAAGGCGCAGTGGCTGGATTCCGGCATCTCGTATCACATGGGCGTCGACGGCATTTCCATGCTGTTCGTCGTCCTGACCGCTTTCCTCATGCCACTATGTGTGCTGGCGAGCTGGGAAACCATCCAGACACGCCTCAAGGCCTATATGATCGCGTTTCTGATCCTGGAAACGCTGGTTATCGGTGCCTTCTGTGCGCTCGACATCGTTCTCTTCTACGTCTTCTTCGAAGGCGGCCTTATTCCGATGTTCATCATCATTGGCGTCTGGGGCGGCCAGCGCCGGATCTACGCGGCCTTCAAGTTCTTCCTCTATACGCTGGTCGGATCGGTGCTCATGCTGCTGGCCATCATGGCCATGTACTGGAATGCCGGCACGACCTCGATCCCGGAGATGCTGGCGCATAATTTCCCGGTCGGGATGCAGCATTGGCTGTGGCTGGCCTTCTTCGCATCCTTTGCTGTCAAGCTGCCGCTCTGGCCGGTTCATACCTGGCTGCCGGATGCGCACGTCGAAGCGCCGACGGCAGGGTCGGTCATTCTGGCCGGCATCCTGCTGAAGCTCGGCGGTTACGGTTTCATCCGCTTCTCGCTGCCGATGTTCCCGGTCGCCTCGGTTGATCTTTGGCCCCTGATCTTCACGCTGTCGGTTGTCGCCATCATCTGGGCTTCACTCGTCGCGATGATGCAGCAGGATATCAAGAAGCTGATCGCCTATTCCTCCGTTGCCCATATGGGCTACGTCAAGATGGGTATCTTTTCAGCGAACGCGCAGGGCGTGACCGGCGCGATATACACCATGCTCTCGCACGGTCTTGTGTCTTCGGCGCTCTTCCTTTGCGTCGGCGTCATCTATGACCGCGCTCATACGCGCGAAATCGCTGCCTATGGCGGGCTGGTCAACAACATGCCGAAATACGCCGTGGTGTTCATGGTCTTCGCGATGGCGAATGTCGGATTACCGGGGACCTCCGGGTTTGTCGGGGAATTCCTTGTGCTTATCGGTGCGTTCCAGATCAGCAGTTGGATTGCCATCTTCGCGACCCTCGGGGTTATCCTCTCGGCGGCCTATATGTTGTGGCTCTACCGGCGGGTAATCTTCGGAGCACTGGAGAAGGAAAACCTCAAATCCTTGCTGGATCTGTCGACCCGCGAAAAGGTGATCCTTTATCCGCTGGCGATCCTGATCGTTTTCTTCGGCGTCTATCCGCTTCCGGTCTTCGATGTAACTGCCGTGACTGTCGACGCGCTGATCAACAACTACAATGCCGCGCTTGAGGCCGCCAACGGCCTGGCGCTCGCGGACTGACGAAGGGTGCTTGCGAAATGACTCCTGAACTCCTCGTAGCAAGCCTGCAGCTGACGATACCGGAATTGATGCTTGCCGTCGGCTCGATGGTCCTGTTGATGATCGGGGTCTTTTCCGGCAATCGTTCGTCGACGATGGTGACGGGGCTTGCCGTTGCGCTTCTCATTATTTCCGGTTTGTGGCTGGTTCTTGTGTCCGGCGAAGGTCTGGCCTTTGGCGGTTCGTTCCTTCAGGACCCGTTTGCCCGGTTCATGAAGGTGCTGACCCTGATCGGGTCCATTACTGCGATGGTGATGGCGGTCGGTCATGCGCAGGAGGAGCAGATCGACCGGTTTGAGTTCCCGGTCCTTATCGTACTCGCCACGCTCGGCATGATGCTGATGATCTCGGCGAATGACCTGATTGCGCTTTATCTTGGCATCGAGCTGCAGTCCCTGGCCCTTTATGTCATCGCAGCGATCAACCGTGACAGTGCCCGTTCAACGGAGGCCGGACTGAAATATTTTGTCCTCGGCGCCCTGTCATCGGGCATGCTTCTTTACGGCGCGTCGCTGATTTACGGGTTCACCGGACATATCGGATTTGAGGAAATTGCTGAAACGCTGGCGAGCGGCGATCGCTCCCTCGGCGTGATCTTCGGCCTTGTCTTCCTGCTCGCCGGTATCGCGTTCAAGATTTCCGCGGTTCCGTTCCACATGTGGACGCCGGATGTCTATGAGGGCGCGCCGACACCGGTCACTGCTTTTTTTGCAGCTGCACCCAAAATCGCGGCCATGGCCATGCTGGTGCGTATCGTCATCGAAGCCTTTGAGCCGGTCGCGTTGGACTGGCAGCAGATCATCGTCTTCATCTCGATCGCCTCCATGGTGCTTGGTGCGTTTGCCGCGATCGGTCAACGCAACATCAAACGGCTGATGGCTTATTCGTCGATCGGCCATATGGGCTATGCGCTTGTCGGTCTGGCAGCCGGCTCCCAGGTTGGCGTGCGGGGTGTCGCCATCTACATGCTGATTTACATGGTGACCACCCTCGGCACTTTTGCCTGCATATTGGCCATGCGGCGTAAGGAAGAGGGCAATGTCGAGCAAATCGATGACCTCTCCGGGCTTGCGTCGACCAATCCGCTGATGGCGACCGTGTTGACCGTTTTCATGTTCTCGCTGGCAGGCATTCCGCCGCTTGCCGGATTCTTCGCCAAATATTTCGTCTTTCTTGCTGCGATCGAATCCGGCCTTTATGCGCTGGCTGTGATCGGCGTGCTGGCCTCTGTTGTGGGTGCCTACTATTACCTGCGCATCGTCAAAATCATGTGGTTTGACGAGGCAGGGGAGAGTTTTGTTCCCGTTTCGGGCGAATTGCGTCTGGTGATGGGCGTGTCGGGCCTGTTTGTCATCGGTTATGTACTGGTCGGTGGACCGATCGGGCAGGCGGCCGGGGTTGCGGCCAAGACGCTGTTTATAGCCGGGTGACGGATTGAACGACCCGTCTTCCGAATTCAGGCATATTGCGCTCGGAGACGTCGATTCGACAAATCTGGAATGCTTGCGCCGGGCTCGTGAGGGTGACCCAGGCGGATTGTGGGTCACCGCCAACCGGCAGGTCAAAGGCCGGGCACGGCGTGGACGCGGCTGGGTATCGGAGCCGGGCAACCTTTATTCATCGCTTTTGCTGATTGATCCTGCCGACCCCGCAGCACTCGCCAGCCTGCCGTTGGTCATTGCGGTTGCTGCTCACGCAGCCATCTCGAGAGTGTTGCCGCCGGGCGCTGCAAAACCGACAATCAAATGGCCGAACGATGTGCTGATCAACGGCGCCAAGGTGTCCGGTATCCTGCTGGAGGGTGAGAGGCTGGCAGATGGCCGTATGGCGGTTGTGATCGGCTGTGGCATAAATGTGGCCCATGCACCCGAAGGTGTTATATATCCCACGACAACTCTTCAGGCACAGGGCGCGTCTGTCTCTGCTGAAGAGCTCTTTGCAAGACTTTACCAATCGATGGGCGAGGGCCTTGCGGCCTGGAACAGGGGGCGCGGCATCTCGTCCATAAGACAGGCTTGGCTTGAGAATGCCGAAGGTTTAGGAAAGACAATCACGGTCAATCTGCCGGCGGAGTCCATCGTCGGCACATTCAGGGACATCGATCAGTCCGGTTGCCTCGTGCTTGTCGACAAGGACAACAGAATTAAAACGATTGCGGCCGGGGATGTGTTCTTTGGTCAGTCGAACTCAAACGCGCTGTAGATAACATGGCATCCAAGGACGAACTCGTATTCCTGCCGCTTGGCGGCGTTGGCGAAATCGGCATGAACCTTGCGCTTTACGGCTTCGGGCCGAAGGGGAAGCGTGAGTGGCTGATGGTCGATTGCGGTGTCACGTTCCCCGGGCCGGATCTTCCGGGTGTCGACCTCGTTCTGCCGGATATCCGCTATATCGAAGATGAAAAGATAGATCTCAAAGCCATTGTGATCACCCATGCGCATGAGGATCACTACGGTGCGCTGGCGGACCTTTGGCCCTATCTCGGCGCTCCGGTCTATGTCACACCGTTTACGGCGGGCATGCTGGAAGCCAAGCGGGCTTATGAAGGCAATGTCGAGGCCGTACCTGTCAAGACATTCAATGCTGGCGATACGTTTCAGGTCGGGCCGTTTTCCATTGAAGCGGTGGCGGTCAGCCACTCCATCCCGGAGCCCGTTTCGCTTGTTATCACAACACCTGTCGGACGTGTGGTCCACACGGGAGACTGGAAAATCGACGATGCGCCGTCACTTGGTCCGCTGGCCGACGAAGAGCGGTTCCGGGCCGTCGGCGACGATGGTGTTCTTGCGCTCATTTGCGATTCGACCAATGCGCTGCGCGATGGCGTCTCACCTTCGGAAGAAGATGTCGGGCACAGTCTTCAAAGCATTATCAGCGCTGCGCGGGGCCGGGTTGCCATCACCACGTTTTCTTCAAATGTGGGGCGCATTCGCTCTGTTGCTGAAGCCGCGAGGGATGCAGGCCGCAGGGTTCTGCTGCTGGGCAGTTCGATCAAGCGTGTTGTCGATGTCGCCACGGGCCTTGGCTATATGGATGGGCTTCCTCCCTTTGTCGATGAAGACGAATTCGACCTAATTCAGCGCGACAAGATCGTGATTATCCTGACCGGCAGCCAGGGTGAATCGCGTGCGGCTCTGGCCAAGATGGCCCGTGACGAGATGCGCCGGGTCATGCTCAACGCCGGCGACACGGTCGTCTTTTCCTCGCGCACCATACCAGGCAATGAAAAGCCCATCCTCGATATCAAGAACGCACTGATCGATCAGGGTATCGACATAGTCACCGATGACGACGCGCTGGTGCATGTCTCGGGTCATCCGAGACGCAACGAACTGCAGCGGATGTATGATTGGACCCGCCCGCAGATTGTCGTTCCGGTTCACGGCGAAGCGGCGCATCTGGTTGCCCAGGCTCAATTTGCCCGTGAGTGCGGCATCGAGACCGTTCCACCCGTTCGCAATGGCGACGTGCTCAGGCTTGCACCCGGGCCGGCCGAGATCATTGATGAAGCGCCTCATGGGCGGATTTACAAAGACGGCGATCTGATCGGCGATTTCGAAGAAATGGGTGTTGGGGAACGGCGCAAGCTCTCCTTTGTCGGACATATCGCCGTCAGCGTTATCCTCAGCAACAAGCATGAGATCATCGGAAACCCTTCAGTGAAACCTTTCGGCCTGCCGGAGGTTGATGAAAACGGAGACCTGCTGTCGGACAGGCTGGAGGAAGCAGCGGTAAGCGCGATCGAGAGCATACCGAGGGTTCGCCGGCGCGATCTTGATGTCGTACGCGAATCCGTGCGGCGTGCGGTTCGGGCTGCCGCCCGGGATGTCTGGGGCAAGAAGCCTGTCATGACTGTGTTTGTTTCCAGGGTATAGAGCCGAACTTAAAGGGGGCAGCCAAGATGATCGGCAGATTGAACCACGTGGCGATTGCCGTGCCTGACCTTGAGAAGGCGGCGGCGGTTTACCGGGCGGCCCTGGGCGCGGCGGTGTCCGACGCGATGGCGTTGCCTGACCACGGCGTGACGGTGGTGTTTGTCGAACTCGACAACACCAAGGTCGAACTGCTTGAACCGCTGGGCGAGAATTCGCCGATCGCCTCCTACCTGGAAAAGAATCCTGCCGGCGGCATGCATCACATCTGCTACGAGGTGCCCGACATTCTAGCGGCGCGCGACCGTCTCAAAGCGGACGGCGCGCGTGTTCTCGGCGATGGAGAGCCAAAGATCGGTGCGCATGGAAAGCCGGTGCTGTTCCTTCATCCGAAGGATTTTTGCGGCACGCTCGTTGAACTGGAGCAGGTCTGAGCAAGATGACCATACTGACGGCCATTGCAGTTTATTTCATAATCTGGTGGATCACGCTGTTTGCCGTCCTGCCGATCGGTGTGCGCACGCAGGCGGATGAAAGCGATGTGACGCTGGGAACAACGGAAAGCGCGCCGTTGCGATTGCAGATGCGCAAAAAACTCGTGCTGACGAGTATTGTCGCGGCGATTATTTTCGCCATCTACTTTGTGTTGACCGAAGCTTTCGGCATTTCAGTCGATTCCATTCCGCGCATCGTACCTGATTTTTCCGAGCGCTAGGTTGTTTTGACGGCTTTTTCGAAAAAGACGCGATCGAAACCCTTCTCGTTCTTCCTGCCGATTTCCCGATATCCCAAAGCCGGGTAAAGCGTCAGGTTCCTCCTCATCTTTTCATGGGTGAAAAGTCGCACGGCCCGCAGCTTTTGTCTGGCTGCCTCTGTCTCCACATAGTCCATCAGTTGCCGTCCATAGCCGCGGCCATGGTGTGCCGGATCGACAGCGACGCTCCATAGAAGCATGCAATCGTCCTGGCGGTAAAAAACGACATGGCCGCGCGGGCGTGGATCGCAAATGAGGAAGACGTTTTGCTTAGCGATGAAATCAGCGTAGTCGGCGTCCATGGGGGCCGGCTTGCGGCCGATAATATCGATGTAGTGCTCGTAGGCCTTGCGGGCGCAATCGACAACGGAATTGAGATCCGCCGGAGTGGCAAGACGGATGTCGGCCATGGTGCAGCATCCTCTTTCTTATTGGTCTAACGGACGGCGGCCTGGGGTTGGTTAAAAGCACCCGTAAGTCTGATTCAATGCTTTGATCCCCGTGGTTATCCGGTCTCCGGGTTGCAGCAGGGCAAAAAAAAACAAGGCACGGAGCCTTGTATTTTAATTATCGCGTCGATCGTTTACCGATTGCTCGGCGGCTGCAGGTCAAACCGCGCCTTAGATCCATCCTCCCAAGACTTTGACCGCGAAACGGACAGAGGTCATTTGCCTCTGTCTCATTGGTGGTGGAAACTAGACCATTGTTTGCGTGCTGTCACCTGAAAAGTGACATTTTTATCGCGGTCGAGAATTTTTTTGTCGGACGCTTGATTTCAACTTTGTCGCAGCCGGAACGGGCCGTTCGCAAACTCTTCGGGTTTCCTTCTAATCACCGAGCCGCTAATACAACTATCGTTCCACCGCTATTTCGCCTGATTCCCTAGTTAGGCGAGTTTCCTGACACGGATTTAGAGATGCGCCTCTCCCGCTTTTTCCTGCCCATTCTCAAAGAGAACCCCAAAGAGGCCGAGATCGTCTCGCACCGGCTGATGCTTCGCGCCGGAATGATCCGCCAGCAATCGGCGGGTATCTATTCCTGGCTGCCGCTTGGAAAACGGGTGCTTGAAAAGGTTAACGATATCATTCGGGATGAGCAGAACCGCGCCGGTGCGATTGAAATTCTTATGCCGACTATTCAATCGGCCGAGCTGTGGCAGGAGAGCGGGCGCTACGACGATTACGGGCGGGAGATGCTTCGCATTGCGGATCGTCAGGAGCGGCCCATGCTCTACGGTCCGACCAATGAAGAAATGGTCACCGACATCTTCCGCAGCTATGTGCGCTCCTACAAGGATCTGCCGCTAAACCTTTATCATATCCAGTTGAAGTTCCGGGACGAGATCCGTCCGCGTTTCGGCACGATGCGTTCGCGCGAATTCCTGATGAAGGATGCCTATTCCTTCGACATCGATCAGGATGCTGCCCGCCACGCCTATAACAAGATGTTCGTTGCCTATTTGCGCACGTTTGCCCGCATGGGCATATCCGTTGTGCCGATGCGCGCCGATACCGGGCCTATCGGCGGCGATTTGAGCCACGAGTTCATCATTCTTGCCGATACGGGTGAATCGGAAGTCTTTTGTCATCGGGATTATCTGGATTTCGAGGTCCCCGGAGCGGACACGGATTTTGATGATGTTGCCGGATTGCAGGGTATTGTCGACAAGTGGACATCGCTCTACGCCGCGACATCGGAAATGCACGATGAAAAGGAATTTGCGCGGGTCGAGGACGGTGCGCGGCTTTCCGCGCGCGGCATTGAGGTCGGGCATATCTTTTATTTCGGAACCAAGTATTCTGAACCGATGGGTGCGAAGGTCATGGGGCCTGACGGAAAGGAACATCCGGTCCATATGGGGTCCTACGGCATCGGTCCAACACGTGTGGTGCCGGCCATTATCGAAGCGTCCCATGACGATGCCGGTATTATCTGGCCTGAGAGTGTTGCGCCTTTTGATCTTTCGATCATCAACATGAAAGCCGGCGATGAAGCCTGCGACGGAGCGGGCGACACGCTTTACGACGCGCTGACCGGGGCAGGCCGTGATGTTCTTTACGATGATCGCGATGAGCGGGCGGGAGCCAAGTTTGCGACGGCCGATCTGATCGGCGTTCCGTGGCAGATCGTTGTCGGTCCGCGGTCAATCGCCAATGGCGAAGTCGAGGTCAAGAACCGACGGACCGGCGGTCGTGAAAATCTCACTGTTGAAGCGGCGATCAACCGTTTCTCCTCTGGCGACGATCAAGGATGAGCAACGACATAGTAGAAGCGCAAGCAACGACGAGAAGCGGTAAAAAACCGGCGTCAGGCCCGTTCTGCGCCTATGAGCGGATGATTGCCTGGCGGTATCTCCGTTCAAGGCGGCGCGAGGCCTTCATTTCCGTCATTGCCGGTTTCTCCTTTCTCGGCATCATGCTTGGCGTTGCAACGCTGATCATCGTCATGGCCGTGATGAACGGCTTCCGCGGCGAGTTGATCGACCGCATTCTTGGCGTTAACGGCCACATCATGGTTCAGCCGATTGACGAGCCGTTCAATGACTATAATGCGCTGGCGGAAAAACTCGCAGCCGTTACGGGCGTCAGGGCTGCCATACCCATGATCGACGGGCAGGCACTTGTTTCGGGATATCGCGATGTCGGGACCGGCGCGCTGATACGCGGCATTCGCGCCGACGACCTTCCGAAGCTGGGTGGCGTGTCGGATAATATACTGTCCGGAGATCTTATCGGGTTCGCGGCAGGCGAGGGGCTATTGGTCGGTTCGCGTCTGGCGTCCAATCTCGGTCTCGGTGTCGGTGATACAATCAAGCTCATTTCCCCGGAGGGCGATGTCACTCCGCTTGGCGTAACGCCGCGCATCAAATCCTATCCGGTTTCGGGCATATTCGAGATCGGAATGTCGGAATATGACGCGTCGATGATCTTCATGCCACTCGGCGAGTCCCAGCTCTATTTCAATTCGGACGGGCTGGTGCAGTCGATCGAGCTGTTTATTGACGACCCCGACAGTGTCGACGCGCTTCGTCCGCTGATTGAGGCTGCTGCCGGGCGGCAGGTCTATATCAGCGATTGGAGACAGCAGAACCGCACATTCTTTTCCGCCCTCGAGGTCGAGCGCAATGTCATGTTCATGATCCTGACGCTGATCGTGCTGGTCGCCGCGCTCAATATCATTTCCGGCCTGATCATGCTGGTAAAGGACAAGGGGCACGACATTGCCATTCTTCGCACCATGGGTGCGACGTCCGGTGCGGTCTTGAGGATTTTCTTCATGACCGGCGCGGCCATCGGGGTGACAGGTACGCTGGCGGGCTTCCTGCTCGGTGTCATTGTCTGCTGGAACATTGAATCGATAAGGCAGTTCTTTTCCTGGCTATCGGGCACGACCCTTTTCGATCCGGAGCTCTATTTTCTCAGCCAGTTACCGGCGGATATGAATGCGGGCGAAACCGTTGCAGTGCTGATCATGGCGCTGGTGCTTTCGTTCCTGGCGACCCTTTTCCCTGCCTGGCGCGCCTCGCGGCTCGATCCGGTCGAAGCGCTGCGTTACGAGTAGGATGCGATAATGAGCGGTGATGCGGTCCTTCGGATTGAGGGTGTGGAAAAAAACTACGAGCAGGGCGGCAATATCCTGTCGATCCTCAAGGGTGCGGACTTCACTTTGAATCGGGGTGAGACGGTTGCTTTGGTCGCGCCTTCGGGCGCCGGCAAATCGACACTCCTTCACGTGGCCGGGCTACTGGAACATCCGACCGCAGGTGAAGTCTTTGTGGCCGGCAAGGCCTCCAGCGGGCTCGGCGATGACGCACGGACAGCCATGCGCCTTTCCGATATCGGCTTCGTCTATCAGTTCCATCACCTGCTGCCCGAGTTCACGGCGCTTGAGAATGTCATGATGCCGCAAATGATCGCGGGGCTTTCGCATGCGGATGCGTCGGAACGGGCGCGTCAGTTGCTGGACTATATGCGGATCGGGCACCGCGCGGAACACAGGCCGGCCGAGTTGTCGGGCGGAGAACAGCAGCGCGTGGCGATCGCGCGGTCTGTATCCAACGCGCCGCTGGTTCTCCTGGCTGATGAACCCACCGGCAATCTCGATCCGGTGACGGCGGGTTATGTGTTTGAAGCGCTGAATGCACTTGTGCGCCAGTCGGGCCTGGCTGCGCTGATTGCGACTCACAACCACGATATCGCTGCGATGATGGACCGGCGGGTGACGTTGGACGAAGGCAAGGTTGTCGAAACCTGAGTGAGTCGCGGGCTTGGCTCACCAGAATTACTTCATGAAATGACTGCGGGTTTTCAGCGGATTTGTGCCGGTTTGCCGGCTTTGTCCGGTTAACGTTGCAGGCGCCATAGGCGATCCCGTTTACCGGTCCTTAATCACGATACGCTATTCGCTTGACTGCGGAACAAGAAAGGAACAAAATACAAACATAGACGGAATAAGGAGGAACATATGTTCGACTTTGCCAAAGACTGTGCTGCCCTTGCTTCCATGCTGTTGTTTGTAACCAGCCTGACAATCGTGTTCACATCGTTCTGAAATGGGTGATCTTTATGCTGTGAAATTCTACCGCGCGATCCGCCGGTAGACGCGGTCCACACCATAGATGAGAAGCCCCGCCGCCAATCCCCAGAAAGCCGATCCGATACCGAACGCCGAAAGGCCGGAGGCGGTGACGGCGAAGGTGGCAACGGCGACGAAGCGGTCCTTTTCTTCAGCTAAGCCTGCGCCAAGTGAGGCCGCGAGGGCGCCGATGAGGGCTATGCTTGCAATCGTCGCAATAAGCGCTGAGGGAAAACTTGCAAACAATGCAACGAGCGAAGCGCCGAACAGTGCAATGATGACGTAGCCTGCGGCGTAGACCGGGCCGCACAACCAGCGCTTTTTCGGATCTGGGTGAGCATCGGGACCGGTGCATATGGATGCGGTTATGGCGGCGAGATTTGTCGTGTGTGCACCGAAACCGGCACTCGCAAGCGATGCCAGTCCCGTCACTGCCAGGACGGGGCGCGACGGCGGTGTAAATCCCGATGCTTTCAAAACGGCAAAACCCGGCAGGTTCTGTGATGCCATGGTGACGAGATAGAGCGGCAGACCAAGCCCGATGAGCGTATCGATCCTGAACTGTGGTGTGATCCACTCGAGGTTGGAGATGCGCAATCCCGGCGGCGGTTCGGCAAGTCCCAGCACATAGGTCAGGATGATCCCGCACAGCAGGACAGACAAAACCGCCCAGATGGGTGAAAAGACCCGGATCAGGACGAAGAGAAGCAGAAGCGGCAGGACAAGCTCCGGGGCGGTCTTGAGATGCGTAAAGACGCCAAGGACGAAACTGAAGAGGATGCCGGCAAGCATAGCCGCGGCAACGGATGCCGGTATGCGTTCAATCAACGCCGCGAGCGGCCGGAAAGCGGCCGTCAGAAGCGTCAGCAGTGCAGCGAAGATGAACGCGCCGACAGCTGTTTCGATGCTTTCTCCGGTGGATTGTGCGATGAGCGCTGCGCCCGGTGTCGACCAGGCTGCGACGATCGGCATCTTGTAGCGCAGGCTGAGAATGAGTGTGATGGCAGCGGTCGCCAGGCAGATTGCCGCGATCCAGGACGATGTCTGTGCAGCATTGGCGCCGACTGCCGAGGCGGCGGCAAGAACAATTGCAACAGAACTTCCAAAGCCGACCAGCACGGCAACAAGTGCGGATATGACGATGGAAGCTGGCATGGAATCATCCCCGGTGTGCCGGGAGGCTACCGCCAATTGCAGCGTTTTGCCAGCATGTGGTCAACCGGGTTGCCGTCAGGAAGGGCACCGTTTTGTGTGTGGATTGCAGGGTTCCCGAGCACACAGCCGCGCGTTTGCTGATAGGATTGGCGCTTGAATTGGAATCGGACTGGTTACGGCGCGTAAAGAGGCGGCAGGTTTATGGACGGAAACGAACAAAAGACACCTTCCATGGGATCAAAAGGGCCCGGCTTTGTGCATTTACGCGTTCACTCCGCCTATTCGCTTCTGGAAGGCGCGCTGCCGCTCAAGACCGTTATCTCAAAGGCTGTTGAGGATCGCCAGCCGGCACTGGGCATCAGCGACAGCAACAACCTGTTTGGCGCATTGGAGTTCTCCGTCAAGGCGGTGGAACAGGGGCTTCAGCCGATCCTTGGCTGTAAACTCGACATCGATATGGAAGATGAAGGTGTGGGCGGGCGCAGCCAACGCGATCGCCTCGCCGAGCGGTCCGCCGTCGTTTTGATCGCGATGAATGAGGAGGGGTACGCGCGGCTCGTCGAGCTGGTGAGCCGTGCCTATCTGGACGGGTCAGGTACCGATACGGCCCATCTTGCCTTGTCCTGGTTTTCGCAGACCGGCACGGATGGCCTGGTGTGCCTGACCGGCGCCACGGACGGTCCCGTGGATCAGGCCGTTCAAAATGATGCCGGCCCGTTGGCGGCCGAACGCCTTGAGCGCTTGCAGACGCTGTTTGGTGACCGCCTTTATGTGGAACTTCAGCGCCCGACAGGTTTCGATCGCACGCATGAAAATCGGATGCTGGATCTCGCCTATGAGAAGTCTGTTCCGATCGTTGCGACCAACGAGGCGTTTTTCCCTTCACCCGATGATTTTGACGCCCATGATGCCTTGATGGCGGTTGCACACAATGCGGTCGTATCCGACGACAGCAGGTTTCGTCTGACGCCGGACCATTATCTGAAAACCCGCGACGAAATGTGCGCGTTGTTTGCCGACCTTCCCGAGGCGCTGGAAAACTCGGTCGAAATTGCCAAGCGCTGTTCGCATATTCTCGATACGCGCGCACCTATCCTGCCGCGGTTTACCGGCGCGTCGGATGATCCCGAGGAGGCAGAGCGTGCAGAGGCAGCGGAATTGCGCAGGCAGGCCGAGGAAGGTCTGGATCACAGACTGGAAGAACTCGGGCTTGCGGAGGGTTTTTCAGAAAGTGACTATCGCGACCGGCTCGATGTCGAGCTTGGCATTATCGAACGCATGGGCTTCCCAGGATACTTCCTGATTGTTGCCGACTTCATCAAATGGGCGAAGGCCCACGACATTCCCGTCGGGCCGGGCCGAGGTTCGGGTGCCGGCTCTCTGGTTGCCTACGCGTTGACGGTAACCGATGTCGACCCGTTGCGCTTTTCGCTGCTGTTTGAGCGCTTTCTCAATCCGGAACGCGTGTCCATGCCGGACTTTGATATCGATTTCTGTCAGGACCGGCGGGACGAGGTCATCCGTTACGTCCAGGAAAAGTACGGCCGGGAGCAGGTGGCGCAGATCATCACATTCGGATCGCTGCAGGCCCGGGCGGCGCTGCGCGATGTAGGGCGTGTGCTGGAAATGCCGTACGGGCAGGTGGACCGGATCTGTAAGCTCGTTCCAAACAATCCTGCCAATCCCACGCCCTTGCACAAGGCGATCGAAGAAGAGCCGAAACTGAGGGAAGAGGCGGAAAAGGAACCGGTCGTCTCGCAGCTTCTGGATATCGCGCAGAAGATCGAAGGTCTTTACCGCCATGCGTCAACCCACGCGGCGGGTATCGTTATCGGAGACCGGCCGCTTTCAAAGCTTGTTCCGATGTATCGCGATCCGCGTTCCGATATGCCCGTTACCCAGTTCAACATGAAATGGGTGGAGCAGGCGGGTCTGGTCAAGTTTGACTTTCTCGGACTTAAGACGCTGACGGTGCTCAAAACCGCCGTGGATTTTGTTCAGGAGCGCGGCGTTGATATCAACCTCGCCGCGCTGCCGCTTGATGACGAGGAAACCTACGACATGCTCTCGCGGGGCGAGACGGTGGGTGTGTTCCAGGTGGAAAGTGCCGGCATGCGCAAAGCGCTGATCGGTATGCGGCCTGACCGGATCGAAGACATTATCGCGCTGGTTGCCCTCTACCGGCCGGGGCCGATGGAGAACATCCCGGTTTACAACGCCCGCAAGCATGGCGAGGAAGAAGTCGCCGGGATTCATCCGAAGATCGACTATCTCCTTGAAGAAACGCAGGGCGTGATCGTCTACCAGGAGCAGGTGATGCAGATCGCGCAGGTGCTGTCTGGCTATTCGCTCGGCGAGGCGGACATGCTGCGGCGCGCGATGGGCAAGAAGATCAAGGAGGAGATGGACAAGCAACGTAGCCGCTTCGTCAGCGGTGCGGTTGATAATGGCGTGACCAAACCCCAGGCCGATCTGATCTTCGATCTCCTGGCAAAGTTCGCCAATTACGGTTTCAACAAATCGCACGCGGCCGCCTACGGTATTGTTTCTTATCAGACCGCCTATCTGAAGGCGCATTATCCAGTTGAGTTTCTGGCGGCGTCGATGACGCTCGACATGTCAAATACCGACAAGATCAATGACTTCCGTCAGGACGCGGCCCGGTTGGGCATCGAGGTTGTTCCGCCTTCGGTGCAGACGTCGCACAGGATTTTCAAGACCGGCGAGAACCGGATTTACTACTCCCTGGCCGCGATCAAGGGCGTGGGCGAAGCGGCCGTTGACCATATTGTCGAGGTGCGCGGAGACAAACCGTTTGAAAGCATTGAGGATTTCTTCCTTCGCGTCGATCCGAAGCTCATCAATCGCCGGGTGCTTGAGCATCTCATCTGCGCTGGTGCATTCGACTGTTTCGGGCGCGACCGCGCCGAACTGGTGGGCGGGACAGACCGGCTTTTGGGCTTTAGCCAGCGGGCAATGGAAAACCGTATCAGCGGGCAGTCCGACATGTTCGGCAGCGGCGCGGCGACGGGGCCGGAAACGATTCAATTCAACAGCGTAACGCCCTGGGTTCCTTCGGAAAAACTTCACCGGGAATATCAGTCTCTTGGCTTCTACCTGTCAGCGCATCCGCTTGATACCTATAGTGAGCTTCTAGAGAAGATGCGGGTCCAGACGTTTGCCGACTTTGCCAATGCAGTCCGACAGGGCGCCACAGCCGGACGGCTCGCCGGAACCGTGACGTCAAAGCAGGAGCGCAAGACGCGTACCGGCAACAAGATGGGCATCATCGTGTTTTCCGATTCCTCCGGCCAGTATGAAGCCGTGCTGTTTTCGGAAGGGCTTGCGCAATATCGGGATCTTCTGGAGCCCGGAAAATCGCTGGTCATAACGGTCGATGCCGAGGAGCGTCCGGAAGGGATCAGCCTTCGCATTCAAACCGTCCAATCGCTTGAAGAGCGGGCCGTGCAGACGCAGAAGGCCCTGCGGATTTTCGTGCGCGACAGCATGCCGGTTCAACAGATCGCCGGACATCTGAACACGAAGGGCGACGGGCAGGTCTCATTCGTGGTGATCAAGGATGACGGGCGCAGGGAAGTGGAAGTCGAACTGCCTGAGCGCTATCGCATCTCACCGCAAATCGCCTCGGCGCTGAAAACCGCCAAGGGTATTGTCGACGTGGAACTGGTCTGATTTTCGAAAGGGCGCTCAGCCTGCTTCGCTGTCACCCTTTTCCGGATCAACGGCATCCATGTCGCGCTGCGGACGGGCGCGTTCGTTCTTGCCGAACGTATAGCCTGTCTCGACCGCGTGGCGGCCGAACCGGTCGCGGACCTTGTCGATGGCGCGCTCGGCGACGGCCCTCTTTGCCGCATCGGTATCCACCAGATCCGGCGGATCGGCGAGATCTGCATTCGTCAGGTCGGAGACGCCGATGCCGAGCAGCCGGTATTTTGTCCCGTCCAGTTCACGCTCAAGCAAGGACAGGCCGGTATGAAAGATGCGGTCCGCCAGGCAGGTCGGGTCCTCAAGACGCCGGTTGCGTGTGCGGATTTTGAAGTCTGTGGTTTTCAGCTTCAAAACGACTGTGTGACCGGCGATATCGTTTTTCTTCAGCCGGCGCGCCACCTTTTCCGATAAAGAACGCAGCACTGCGGCCAGTGTGTCCCGGTCCGCGTGATCGCTGTTAAAGGTGGTTTCAGCCGACACGCTCTTGGCGCTGTCGCGCGTGTGCACCTGCCGGGCATCCTGACCGCGCGACAGGCGGTAAAGGCGCTGACCGATGACGCCGTAACGGCGCATGAGATCGCTTTCCTCCATCTCCTGCAGTTGTCCGATCATGGTGATTCCGTCCCGCTCCAGCGTCGCCGCGAAAGCCTTTCCGACGCCCCAGATGGTCGTCACGGGCATGGACTTGAGAAAATCGACTGCCTCGGCTTCGCCGATGACGGAAAATCCACGCGGCTTTTCAAGATCCGAAGCAACCTTGGCGAGGAACTTGCAGTAGGACAGGCCGACGGAAACGGTGATGCCGATTTCTTCCTCGACGCGCTTGGCAAATGCCGCCAGAGTGCGGGCAGGCGGGTTACGGTGCAGCGCCTCGGTTCCGGCAAGTTCGAGAAATGCTTCATCGATGGAAATCGGCTGCACGAGCGGTGTCAGCTCCTGCATCATCTCGCGGACCTGACGGCCAACGCGGCTGTACTTTTCCATATCGGGTTTGATCACGACGGCTTGCGGGCAGGCTTTCAGTGCCTTGAACATCGGCATGGCTGACCGGACGCCATGGATGCGGGCAAGATAGCAGGCCGTCGAGACAACGCCGCGCCTTCCGCCGCCTATGATCACAGGTTTGTCGGCAAGCTCCGGATTGTCGCGTTTTTCGACCGTTGCGTAAAAGGCATCGCAGTCGATATGGGCAACGGTCAGATCATAAAGTTCCCGGTGATGCAAAACACGGGGGCTGCCGCAATGAACACAGCGGTGCTCCGGAACCTCCTGATAGGTCAGGCAGTCACGGCAAAAGCCGGTATTCGGATCCTGTTTGCTGATCCGCATCATGCCACCACACTAGAACAAAGATCGAACACATACGGTTTACGCCTCGGCCGCGGCCCGATCAAGTATCCAATTCTAGACGTATGATTTCCTCGATATGCGGCCAATCGCTCGCGACGATAATGTCATCGCCGGGGTCGGGCGCCATCGAGCGGAAAACATCGTTGCTCATATACTGGATCGCCGTAGCGAAAGGTGCGTGTTTTCTGACCGAATGCAGATTGAAGATCAGGTCGTCGATGAACACGAGGGGATGATCACGGCCGCTGTGAATCCGGTTCAGAACCGGTCCCTTATCACCTTCGAGGGCGATGAGGGGGTAGTTCAGTCCGTGACGGTCAAGGAGTGAACGCCGCACCTCGTAGTGACGTGTCGGCATTGAGGTCAGAAAGACGATGTCGGCGTGGTCGGCAAGGCTGGCAAGGACTTTGCCCGAGCCGGCAGCTGGTGTCTGCCAGTCCATTTGTTCGGCAAAAAAACTGTCAAGCATCAGGTTTACCGTTTCGCTGGAGGCCTCCTGATGCCGGTCCAGCGAAACAATGTTGCCGGTCAGCCGGAACGACCGGGGAAGCAGTTCATAACCGTTCGCCCGCAAATAGGCTGAAAACGGATTCAGAAACTCAAGCGCCACCTCGTCGACGTCGCACACGATCAACGGCCTCTCGCTGAGGCTTATTTCGTCGTGCCCGATAACGTCAGAATTCTCGGTCATATGCTTGTTTCATAATGCGAATCGCCACCCAGTGCCCGCCATGCAGAGGCCACGGTTTCCGGCTCGATGCCGCGCGCTTCACAATAGGCAAGCAAGCTTGGTTCGTGGGCGGTCAGGAATCCGACCACACCGGCCAGAAAGCCAGGTTCATTGGCGGCCTCGCGCAGATTTTCGACGCTGAGGCCGGAAATTGCCAGAAAACGGTTCATCATGTCGTCATCCGAGGCAATCCATGACAGGATGTCGACGGCCAGCA
The DNA here is from genome assembly GCF_027944115.1 of Hoeflea prorocentri. Classification (NCBI taxonomy): domain Bacteria; kingdom Pseudomonadati; phylum Pseudomonadota; class Alphaproteobacteria; order Hyphomicrobiales; family Rhizobiaceae; genus Hoeflea; species Hoeflea prorocentri. The sequence goes on from NZ_JAPJZI010000001.1 coordinate 1,474,633, forward strand.
TCTGTGTTTTATCGTTCGTTTCGGAATTGCTTTGATTTGCTTTCACGAAATTTGCTTTTCCTCAACCAAATTGGACTAGTCTGTTCTCGAGCTATGGGAGACTCGACCTGCCGGAAGCATAATCGTTGCCGGCGGTAGGGCAAGTTAGAACGGGGCTGGGTACGGCAAATGCCGAAACGGGTTATGATCGTGGAAGACAATGAGCTTAACATGAAGCTCTTTCGTGATCTCATCGAAGCATCGGGATATGAAACCGTCCAGACCCGCAATGGGCTGGAGGCGATGGAACTAGCACGCCAGCACAAACCCGACCTCATCCTCATGGACATTCAGTTGCCGGAGGTCTCGGGTCTGGAGATCACCAAAAGGCTGAAAGCCGACGACGAACTGCATACTATTCCGGTCATCGCAGTCACGGCATTTGCCATGAAGGGTGATGAGGAGCGGATACGACAGGGTGGCTGCGAGGCTTATATGTCCAAGCCGATATCGGTGCCCAAATTTGTCGAAACGATAAAGAACTATCTGGGCGACGGATAAACCACCGAGGAAAAGATAATATGACTGCCCGCATATTGGTCGTTGATGATATTCCAGCAAACGTAAAACTGTTGGAAGCGCGGCTTCTGGCCGAGTATTTCGATGTTGTTTCGGCCACCAATGGTGAGGACGCCCTGGCGATTTGCAACGAGGGCAACATCGATCTCGTGCTTCTGGACATCATGATGCCAGGCATGGATGGATTTGAAGTCTGCGAAAGGCTGAAATCCAACAGTGCGACGACCCATATTCCCGTAGTCATCGTGACAGCGCTGGATCAACCATCCGACCGGGTGCGCGGCCTGCGGGCCGGAGCAGATGACTTTCTTACAAAACCGGTGAACGACCTGCAGCTTCTTGCCAGGGTCAAAAGCCTGGTGCGTCTTAAAGCGCTGACCGACGAGTTGCGTATCCGGGCCCAGGCAGCACAGGATATCGGTCTTGAAACTCTGCTTGGCAACCGGGCAATTGATGATGTGCGGGGCAAGGCACTGCTGGTCGATCAGCGGAAGAATTCACAGGACCGGATTATTCAGATTCTGCGCAAAAGCGCTGATCTCAAGGTCCTGTCGGACCCTCAGGCCGCATTGTTCGACGCGGCTGAAAACGGTTATGAGCTCATAATGGTGAGCACGAATTTCAGCGATTACGATCCTCTGCGCCTTTGCTCACAACTGCGTTCGCTGGACCGGACACGGTTTATCCCGATCCTTCTCGTATGTGAACAGGGTGAAGAGACAATCATCAATCGGGCGCTGGAGCTTGGCGTCAATGATTATATTATCCGGCCGCTTGATCCGAACGAGCTGATTGCCAGGTGCAATACCCAGTTCCGCCGTAAGCGATACAATGATTACCTGCGGTCCAGCGTTCAGCATTCCATCGAGCTGGCGGTTACCGATCCACTGACCGGACTTTACAATCGCCGGTATCTTGATTCCCACATGCAGATTCTGGTTGAACGCTCCATTGCGCGCGACCGGGTTTTGTCAGTGCTGGCAATTGACCTCGACCGTTTCAAGGCTGTCAACGACACGCATGGGCACGATGTTGGCGATGAGGTGCTGCGGGAGTTCGCCAATCGTGTCCGCAAGGCTATCAGAGGCATAGATCTGGCCTGCCGTCAGGGTGGCGAGGAGTTTATTATCGTATTACCCGATACCGATGGACCGGTTGCCGAATCAATTGCCGAAAGGCTGCGCGGCGAAATAGCCGACGTTCCTTTTGTCATCGGATCTGACGGGCTGGAGCTTTCAATCACCGCTTCTGTTGGAGTTGTGACACTCTCGAGTGCGGGCGAATCACCAGAAGTCCTTTTGAAACGGGCAGATAAAGCTCTGTTTGAGGCCAAGGCGAAGGGCAGAAACCGGGTTGTGGCCATAGCAGCCTAGTTGCAGGGGTTTTTGAGGCCCGCGGACCTGTTTATGCACCGTCTTGATGGCAAATCAGCGCTTCGCGCCACAAAAGTCTGATTCTTAACAAATATCACAGATTCGGTATTTGCGGCCGTTTACCATGACATCAATTGCGTCGGCAAAACGGTTAAGAAATCGTTGATTTTTTTGTTATGATGGGCAAATGTTGTGGATAGGGGTAAGTGCAGGCGGATTGCCGCTCTGAACTATTACCCAAGAAATCGTCTACCCCATGGTGCTCAGGTCCGCCGCATCTCCTGGGTCGTGGGGTCGGCTGGTCGGCGCCGGAAATGTGGCCTCCTCGTACCGCAACCTGTGCTGACCAGCCCCCAATAAAAAAGGCCGCTTCAAAATGAAGCGGCCTTTTTTGTGCGTTTTGATCAGTTATTTGATCTTGGTTTCCTTGAATTCCACGTGCTTCTTGGCAACCGGATCATATTTGGTCTTGACCATTTTTTCGGTCATCGTGCGGCTGTTCTTCTTTGTCACGTAGAAATAGCCGGTATCTGCAGTCGACTGCAGCTTTATCTTGATTGTCGTGGCTTTTGCCATTTTGTACCTGCCTTGCAAAAACGAAGCCGTGGAAAGCCGGAAAGGCTCCACGGCGAAATTCTGGGCGGAACCTACAAATCGCGGCGAAAAAGTCAAGACCGCATCATCGAAAAGCAGCGGCTTTGCGGCTTGCTACAGCAACTCGCGTATGAAGCGGCCATGGCGTGCCTGGTAAAAGGGAACCGGCCGCCCGAAGGGAAGCGAGGCATCGCGTTCCAGCTCGCTGGCAAGCTCGGTTATGATCGCCTGGGTGATGCGGGGCATATCGACTGACGGGACCTCCGAGAGGCCTACCCATCTCAGATCAAGCAGTTCATTGCTGGATTCTGCTTCTGCCGGTCCGATTTCATCACGGAAACAGGCAAAGAAACGCGTATCAAAGCGCCGGGTGCGCCCCGGCGGTGTAACCGCCCGGGCAATGTATCGCAGCGGGGAGAGGCGCGGTGCGAGGCTCTGCCTGGCGAAGGCATTCCAGTTCTGGTGGCTGCTGACCGGTCCGGGGCCGGCGACCAGTATACCGACTTCCTCATGGGTCTCGCGGATCGCAGCCACCGCGAGCGCGCGGGCCCGTGCACTTGCCGGCTTGGCCATTCTGCGCATCAGCCTGTCTTCGACCTCGGGATGCAGCTCATCACTGACCGGTATGCGCCAGTCATCGCGGTCGCGCCGGCCACCGGGAAAGACATAGGTATCTGGCATGAATGCATGGGCCGTGTGCCGTTTGCCCATCAGTAATGCCGGTTCCGATCCTGAACGATCGATCAAAATGAGCGTCGCGGCGTCTTTTGGACGCAGAAGCGGACCATCGGCGGGCCCGCGTTTTGCTTCCTTGTTCAGGTCGCCATCGCCCTTGTCGGCGGTATCTGTTTGGGTATTACCGGCCACCGTAAATCTCGACGGCGTCGTCTTCGTCTCCGCCGAAGCCGTGCATGTAATTGGCCCATTGCAGGCCGATGACAGCCCCCTTGATCGGCTGGATCATCGTCAGCGCCATAACAAGCGTGACCGGGATCCACAATGCCAGATGCTGCCAGCTGTTCCAGTCGACAAACGGTTCGGACAGCATGTAGCCGGCAACAACGATATGCCCGACAATGAAAATCACAAGATAGGGCGGCAGATCATCTGCACGATGGTGATGCATTTCCTCACCGCAAGCCGAGCAGGTATCCACGGGCTTGAGAAATGCACGGAACAGTTTTCCTTCGGCGCAGTGCGGACAGCGGCCCGACCAGCCTTTTGCTATCGAGCGCCAGAGATCGCGTGGCGGGCGAATGGTCCGTGCACGGACAGGAGCGGTCTCTTGGTCCACCATATCAGTATCCTCTGCGTTTTCTTTTCCGGGCGCCGTTCTGACGGGATGCGCCTCTTTTGGCTTTATGAAACGATCGTGTGGCCGTCGGCAGTTTGCGGCCTTCGCTCAGCATTTCAAATCGAAGTGCACCGGCGAGCGGCACGGCTTCGGCAAGCCTTATCTCGACACGGTCGCCAAGTCGATAGCCAAGGCTCGTCTTCTCACCCACCAGCGCCTGATGCGTTTCGTCATAAATATAGTAGTCGAGCCCCAGTGTGGAAACCGGAATAAAACCGTCTGCGCCAAATTGCTGCAGGGAAACAAAGAGCCCGGCTTTTGTCACTCCGGAAATCCGGCCGTCAAATTCATCGCCGATCCGATCGGCAAGATGGTGGGCGACCAGCCGGTCGACTGTCTCGCGCTCTGCCGCCATGGCGCGGCGTTCAAAGGTCGAAATCTCAGCCGCGATCTCCTCAAGCGCGTGTTCTTCCTCTTCTGTTATACCGCCTTCGCCAAGGCCAAGGGAGCCGATCAGGGCCCGGTGGACCACAAGGTCGGCATAGCGCCGGATCGGAGAGGTGAAATGGGCGTATTTCATCAGGTTCAGACCGAAGTGCCCGAGATTGTCCGGACTGTAGTTTGCCTGGCTCTGCGAGCGCAGCACCATTTCGCTGACCATGACCTCGTAAGGTTTATCCTTTGCCTTGGCCAGGACGCCATTGAAGCTGTTGGCCCGGAGATGCCCGCCCTTGGCGAGCGGAATATTGAGCGTTTTCAGAAAGTCCCGCAGCGTTTCCTGCTTGGCAAGCGACGGGGTGTCATGCACCCGGTAGATGAGCGGCTGGCGTTTCTTTTCAAGTGTTTCGGCCGCCGCAACATTGGCCTGGATCATGAACTCCTCGATCAGGCGGTGTGCGTCGAGACGGTCCGGCACAACGACCTTGTCAACGGTCCCGTCGTCCTTGAGCAGCAGCTTACGTTCGGGAATGTCGAGGTCCAGCGGCTGACGCCTGTCACGCCCGCGCTTGAGCACCGCATATGCATCCCACAGTGGCCGGAGCACCTCGTCCATGATCGGTCCGGTTTTGTCGTCCGGGGCTCCATCGATGGCTGCCTGCGCCTGCCGGTAGTTGAGCTTGACGAGGCTTTTCATCATCACGCGGTGGAATGTGTGGCTGATCTTCCGGCCTTCTGCTGAAAACACCATGCGTACGGCAAGGGCAGGGCGGTCGACCCCTTCTTTCAAAGAACAGAGCTCATTGGAGATCCGTTCGGGCAGCATCGGGACGACCCGGTCGGGGAAATAGACCGAATTGCCGCGCTTCAGCGCTTCCCTGTCCAGATCCGAGGCCGGCCGCACATAATGCGAGACGTCCGCGATCGCGACATAGGCGATGACACCGCCTTTGTTGGCCGGATTTTCGTCCGGTTCGGCAAAAACGGCGTCGTCATGGTCCTTGGCATCAAACGGGTCGATGGTCACCAGCGGAAGCTCTCGCCAATCCTCGCGCTTTGCCATGGGCGCGGCGCGTGCGGTCTCGGCTTCCCTAAGGGCACCGGCCGGGAATATGTGCGGGATGCCATGGGCGTGGATTGCGATCATGGAAATCGCTTTTTCACTGGCAACGGAGCCAATAACGTTCAGGACCTTGCCGCGCGCCATGCCGTAACGGTTGGAGCGGCTGCGTTCAACTTCGACAAGATCGCCATCCTGCGCCTTGCCGGTGTCGTCCTCGTCGATGATGATTTCCTTATCGCGCCGGTCGATGGGATCCATCCGTCCGCCACCGCCCGGTGTCGCACGGAACACACCCAGTTGCGCGCCGCGCTGCTTGTCCAGCACCTTCATCACGCGGGCCGAATGGGCCGGACCTGTATCGCTGTCGGACTGGAATATGCGTGCAAGGACACGATCGCCGATACCCGCCGCGACAGTCTTTGCCTTTCCCTTGCGAACGGGGCGGATCAGGACGGCCGGCGGCGGCGTGCCATTGTCCGGCCATTCGGCGGGCCTTCCGATCAGGTCGCCATCATCGTCACGCGAGGTTATGTCGAGAACAGTTACGGGCGGAAGCGCACCGGGGCGCACGAGGGTCTTGCGCCGGCGCTCCAGCAGGCCTTCATTTTCAAGGTCCTTCAAAAGCGCCTTGAGCTCGATACGGTCATGACCGCGGACGGAAAAGGCCTTGGCGATATCCCGTTTTGACGCGCGTGAGGGATGCTCGGCGATGAAGCGAAGGACCGTTTCCCGATCGGGCACACCGCCCGTTGCCTGCTTGCGCCCGCCGGGAGCCGATTTCTTCTTCAATCTCACTCCTCGGCTTTGACAGTCTTGGCCTTAGCCTTGGTCTTGCGGGTTGTCGTCGCTTTCTTGGTGGTTTTCTTGCGCGTCGTCTTCGCTTTGGCCTTGGTCTTGCCGCCCTTTGCCGCCTTTTCCGCGATCAATTCAAGCGCCTTTTCAACGGTAATCGACTGTGGGTCCGCGCCCTTGGGCAAAGTTGCATTGATCTTGCCCCAGTTGACATAGGGCCCGTATCGTCCGTCCCGAACCGTTATGGCGCCGCCGTCGGGGTGATCGCCAAGTTCCTTCAAGGCAGCCGGTTTGGCGCGTCTGCCCGGACCCTTGGCCATCTTCTCCGCCAGCACCGTGACGGCGCGGTTAAGGCCGATGGAGAACACGTCTTCGATCGACTCCAGATTGGCGTATGTCCCGTCATGCAAAAGGAAAGGTCCGTAACGGCCGAGCCCCGCCGATATCATTTTGCCGGTTTCCGGATGGGCGCCGACGTCACGCGGCAAGGACAGGAGCGCCAGTGCCTTCTCGTGATCGACATCCTCAGGTTTCCATCCCTTCGGAATACCTGAGCGTTTGGCGCCCTTGCCTTCGCCTCTTTGGACATAGGGGCCGAAGCGGCCCGTGCGCAGGGTAATCGGTTCATCGGTATGCGGGTCTTTTCCAAGATCCTGCGGATCATTCGACGCTGCCGCATCGTCGGCGGCGCCATCGGCCGAGAGCTGACGTGTGTATGCGCACTCGGGATAGTTGGAACAGCCGACAAACGCCCCATAGCGGCTGAGCTTCAGCGACAGATTGCCGGAGCCGCATTTCGGGCAGATCCGCGGATTGGATCCGTCTTCGCGGGTCGGAAAGACCAGCGGCGCGAGCTCTTCATTCAACGCATCCAGCACATTGCTGATCCGCAGTTCCTTGGTGCCTTCAATGTGGTTGAGGAAATCACGCCAGAAATCGCGCAGGACATCCTTCCACTTCAACTCGCCGGCGGAAATACGGTCCAGTTTCTCTTCAAGGTCGGCGGTGAAATCATATTCGACATACCGGTCGAAGAAGTTTTCCAGAAACGCTGTAACCAGGCGTCCCTTTGCTTCAGGCATCAGTTTCCGGTTGTCGATCGTCACATATTCACGATCGCGCAACGTGGCAAGGGTCGCCGCATAGGTGGATGGACGGCCGATGCCGAGTTCTTCCATCTTCTTGATGAGCGATGCTTCGGAATAGCGCGGCGGCGGCTCGGTGAAGTGCTGGGTCGCATCGATCTTTTCGCGGGCCAGGTCTTCCTTTGCGTTTATCGCGGGCAGGCGGCGGCTGTCATCGCCGTCGTCAGCAGATTCTGTATCGTCACGCTGATCCGTATAGGCGGCAATGAAGCCATCGAAGCGGATCACCGACCCGGTGGCACGCAGACCTGCGCGCTCGCCATTGTTGTCGGCAGTGATCTCGACGGTCGTGCGTTCGATCTCCGCCGGCGCCATCTGGCTCGCGATCGCCCGTTTCCAGACAAGGTCGTAGAGCCGGAACTGATCGCTATCGAGATGCTGCTTCACCGATTCCGGCGTGCGGCTGAAATCCGTCGGCCGGATGGCCTCGTGCGCCTCCTGGGCGTTCTTGGCCTTGGTCGAATAGTGGCGCGGCTGGTCCGGCCGGTAGCGCTCGCCGAAATGCGACGCGATGACAAGGCGCGCGCCGTCGATGGCTTCTGTGGCCATCTGCACGCCGTCGGTACGCATATAGGTGATCAGACCGACGGTCTCGCCACCGATATCCAGTCCTTCATAGAGACGCTGCGCGACCTGCATGGTGCGCGAGGCATTGAAGCTGAGTTTGGACGAAGCGGCCTGTTGCAAGGTCGAGGTCGTGAAGGGCGGCGCGGGATTGCGGCGGGTCGGTTTTGCCTCAACGCTGTCGGCGATGAAGCTGGCACCTTCCAGCAGTTTTTTGAGCCGCGTGGCGTCTTCCTCATTGCCGATGGACAGTTTCTGCAGACGTTGCCCGTCTGCCGAAACCAGGCGTGCCTCGAAGCCTTCACCTCTCGGGGTTTTAAGGTGTGCGGCCAGCTGCCAGTACTCGTCCGATATGAAGCGCTCGATCTCGCTTTCACGATCGCAAACCAGACGCAGCGCAACCGACTGAACGCGGCCGGCGGACCGTGCGCCCGGCAGTTTGCGCCACAGAACGGGCGACAGGTTGAAGCCGACGAGATAGTCAAGCGCACGGCGGGCGAGATAGGCATCCACCAGCGATGCATCGATATCGCGCGGATTGGCCATTGCGTCCAGAACGGCCTGTTTGGTGATGGCGTTGAAGACGACGCGCTTGACCGGCTTGTCGCCGAGCACGCCGCGCTTGTTGCGCAGAACTTCCAGAACGTGCCACGAAATTGCTTCGCCTTCGCGGTCGGGGTCAGTGGCCAGGATCAGGCCGTCGGACGACTTTACGGCATCCGAAATTTCCTTCAGCCGTTTGTTGGATGCCGTGTCGACCTGCCAGGTCATGTCGAAGTCTTCATCCGGATTGACCGAGCCGTCCTTGGCCGGCAGATCACGGACGTGCCCGAAGGATGCAAGGACCTTGTAGTCCGACCCGAGATACTTGTTTATCGTCTTCGCTTTGGCAGGAGACTCAACGACAACTACGTTCATAAATTCACTCTGATGTGGTGTTCAACGGGCTGCTTCTTGCACCCGATTCCCTTAAAAAACAGCAATTCCCGGCCACGAAATGAACATCGAAACGCTGCGGGTCAAGTGCCGCAGGCGGAAAATTCGCCGTGATTACCCGTTTGCAACACCTTGGAAATCAATCGAATCCACCCGTCCTGCTGCCATCGGGTTACGCTGAAATAGTACAATTGGCGACCGGTTTAAACCGCCAGGCGGAAACAATGGACGAACAGGATTAATGGCCAGGTTCCGGTGTCAGGGATACCAAGCCGCCGGGGTGCCGGGCAAGGCGGCCGGCAAGATCGAGTTCAAGCAGGGCAAGATAAATCTGCGCTTGCGGTACGTCGGTATGGCGGGCAAGGTCGTCGATCGAAACCGGCGCCGGTCCCATCGCATCGCTGATATTTGTACGCTGGCTGGCGCTCAGTTCTATTGCGGTGTGGCTGTCAGGCTCATCTTCCCAAAGAGCCGGTTGCGCCACCCTCGGCGGACCTTTGCCGCCAAGCGGCCGTAGCGCTGTTATGACATCCTGCGGTTCGGTTGTGAGGATCGCGCCGTCCTTGATCAGGTCGTTGGTTCCCTTCGCGCGCGGGTCGAGCGGCGAACCTGGCACGGCGAAGACGAGCCGGCCGAGTTCTCCTGCGATGCGCGCAGAGATCAAAGACCCGGATTTCTTGGCCGCTTCGACCACGATGAGTCCGAGGCCCAGCCCGGCAATGATGCGATTGCGGCGGGGGAAGTCTCTCGCCCTTGGTTCCCAACCGAAGGGCATTTCGCTTATTGCGGCACTGGTGCCGCTGGCACAGATATCTTCCAGCAGCGCAATGTTCTGCGGCGGGTAGGGCCTGTCCAGGCCACCGGCGAGCACGGCGATCGTACCCGATTGCAGGGATGCGTCATGGGCGGCGGCATCGATGCCGCGTGCAAGGCCGGAGGCGATGGAATATCCGGCCTTGCCGATTCCATCCGCCAGAACACGGGTTATCTTGGCTCCGATGGCGGATGCGTTGCGTGAGCCGACGATAGATACGCAGGGCTTCTGCAGCGATGAAACGGATCCCCGCAAAGCGATCACCGGCGGAGCGCCTTCAGCAGATGCAAGCGCATCGGGAAACTCCGGATCGCGCATGCAGATCAGCCGGCAACCGAGCCGCTCGGCCAGGTCCAATTCGCGCTGCGCATCGTCTGTCGAGCAAATGCGCAAGGTGCGCGCCTGTCCGCCCTGGCGGGAAAGATCGGGTATTGCATCCAGCGCCGCCTGCGCGGACCCGAACCGGGCGATCAGCTTCCTGAAGGTCACCGGGCCGACATTCTCGCTGCGGATCAATCGAAGCCAGGCAAGGCGCTCATTGTCGTCGAGCGCAGCACCGCGCTCACCCTCATGCTGCATTAGCCGTTATCTCCGATCCGGCTTTCTTCTCCCGACAGCAGGCGTGAAATATTGGCGCGATGTTTGACAATGATGATCGCGCTCATCACGGTGAACAACTCAGCGACCTGAATATAACCCAGAAGGAAGAGCGCAACGGGCACGACAATGGCACAGATCAGAGCAGCCAATGACGAGTAGCGTGTAACCGCAGCCGTCAGCAGCCAGACAACCGCAAATATCACAACGCCCAACGGCAGGAGGCCTAGCAGCACTCCTATATAGGTCGCCACGCCCTTTCCACCGCGAAAGCGCAGCCAGACCGGAAACAAATGCCCAATGAAAGCGCCGAACCCGGCGATCACGGCCATGTCGGGCCCCCAGATGCCGGCGATCAGGACTGCGGCCGTGCCCTTGAGTGCGTCAAACAGCAATGTGGCAACGGCGAGAAACTTGTTTCCGGTGCGCAGGACATTGGTGGCTCCGATATTGCCGGAACCGATCTCGCGCACATCACCCAGACCGGCGGCGCGTGTCAGCAAAAGGCCGAAGGGGATAGAGCCCAGCAGATACCCGAACAGGAGCGCTGAAGTAAAAAAGGGCAGGCTGAGGTGCCAGTTTATCGGATCCGGCATGATGCCCTTCCCATAATGTCTTTTTCGGTTTCAAACTCGTTTTCAAATAAGCGCAATCTAGAGCAAGTCGCGCCTAAATTGAAGCACGATCCCGGTTCGCCAACAGCCGTTCGGTCTAGTCTGCCTCATAGACGAAGCTGCCGGCGACCATGGTCGCCGTCACGCGGCCCTGAAAACGGGCATCTTCGAACGGTGTGTTCTTCGAGCGTGATTTCAGTTCTTCTTTTGACACGATCCACGGCTCGTCCGGATCGACTATTGCAAGGTCCGCCCGGCTACCGGGTTTGAGTGTTCCGCAATCAAGCCCGAAGATGTGGGCAGGGCGGGTCGACATGGCGTCGATAAGCCGGGGCAGTGAAACGTCACCGCTGTGATGAAGGCGTAGGGCAGCGGCAAGCATGGTCTCAAGGCCGACCGCTCCGTCAGCCGCATCGGCGAAAGGATGGCGTTTGGTGTCAACGTCCTGCGGGTCGTGCGACGACACGATGATATCGATATCCCCGCTCGCAATTGCCTCGACCATGGCGCGGCGGTCGTCCTCTCCGCGCAGCGGCGGCGAAAGCCGGAAAAAGGTCCGGTATTCGCCGATGTCATTCTCATTCAGCGACAAATGGTTAATCGACACGCCGCATGTCACGGTCGCGCCGCGGGCACGTGCGGCCCGGATGGTATCGACTGAATCTGATGTTGAGATTTTGGCAGCGTGGTAGTGGGCGCCGGTGAGCGCGGCGAGGCGCAGGTCCCGCTCGAGCGGGATGACCTCTGCCTCGCGCGGCACGCCCTCAAGGCCAAGCCAGCTGGCAAACAAGCCTTCATTCATGACGCCCTGTGCCGCCAGATGCTCATCCTGCGTTTCACAGGCGACCACGAGGCCGAAATCACGCGCATAGGTCATGGCCCGGCGCAGAACCAGCGCATTGCCGACGGGTTGGCGGCCATTTGTCAGCATCACGGCGCCGGCATCCCGCAATAGGCCGAACTCGGTCAGTTCGCGCCCCTCAAGCCGCTTTGTCAGCGCGGCCGACGGGAAGATATTCACACAGGCCTGTTCGCGCGCTGTTCGCAACACGAATTCCACCAGGGCCACATCATCGATCGGCGGCGTGGTGTCCGGCATCATGATCAGGGACGTAACACCGCCGGCGGCGGCGGCGTGGCTGACCGAGGCAATCGTTTCGCGGTGTTCTGCGCCCGGTTCTCCGACAAAGACGCGGGCATCGACAAGGCCGGGTATGACCAGTTTTCCGGTGCAATCAATCTCGCGCGCGTCGGCCGGGATGCTGGCGGAACCGCAGGCCGCGACAAGGCCATCCGCCACGACTATGTCGCCTTGTGCATCGAGGTCCTGCGAGGGATCGACGATACGGGCGTTCTTAAGGGCGATCGCGCTCACTTGGCAGGTTCCTGATTGTCAGACAATAACAGTGTTTCCATAACGGCCATTCGGACGGCAACACCCATCTCGACCTGTTCCTCGATCACGCTTTGCGGACCGTCGGCAATTTCGGAGGCAATCTCGACCCCGCGGTTCATCGGCCCGGGATGCATGACCAGGGCGTCGGGCTTCGCGGCGTTCAGTTTTTGCGCATCAAGGCCGAAATAGCGGAAATATTCGCGCACGGACGGGACGAACGACCCGCTCATGCGTTCGCGTTGAAGGCGCAGCATCATGACGACATCGGCGTCGCGCAAACCCTCTGTCATGTCATGAAACACCTCAACACCCATCCGCTCAATGCCGGCCGGCAGAAGCGTCGACGGCGCGACTACGCGGATGCGGGCGCCGAGCGCACTCAGAAGGATGATGTTCGAACGGGCAACGCGGCTGTGCAGCACATCGCCGCAGATCGCAACGGTCAGGCCTGCGATGCGCCCCTTTTCCCGGCGGATCGTCAAGGCATCCAGCAGGGCCTGCGTGGGATGCTCGTGTGCTCCGTCGCCGGCATTGACGACGGAACAACCCACCTTTTGCGCAAGCAGCGCGCAAGCACCGGCCGAGGCATGACGGACGATCAGGATGTCCGGATGCATGGCATTCAGTGTCATTGCAGTATCGATCAGTGTCTCGCCCTTTTTGACCGACGAATTGCCCACAGACATGTTCATGACATCCGCGCCAAGGCGTTTGCCGGCAAGCTCGAAGGATGCCTGGGTTCGGGTGGAGGCCTCGAAAAACAGGTTGATCTGCGTCAGTCCCCGCAGGGTCGAGGTTTTCTTCTCGCGCTGCCGGCTGAGCTTGACAGCCTGGTCTGCCTTGTCGAGAAGGAACGCGATATCCAATTCTGTCAGCCCGTTGATGCCAAGCAGGTGGCGATGGGGAAAAACCATGGATAGTGCTCGCAAATTTTGTCGATTGGCGCTTCTATAGGCGTCATATTCGAAATGGGCAAGAAATCGACACCTCAGCAGTGGATGATCCCCATCCAATTGCCGGTGTTCGGCCCAACCCCGGGGAAACCCAACAGGAACAGGACCCTATGTCAAAAATGACCGTGAATCGCATGACGCATGAGGTTCTCAATCAGCCAAAGCCCTATGTGGGGATCAATGCATATCAGGCCGACCCGATGTTGTGCGAGGCCGCCGGTCAGATGCCCAAGAAGGTGCGTGATGACATGTCCGCCATCGGCCGCTTTGTCATGAGCCCCGAGGCGCAGGATCTTGCCCGAATCGCCAACCAGTCCACGCCACAGCTGAAGACCTTCGATCAGTCCGGCAACCGGATCGACCAGGTTGAGTTCCACCCGGCCTATCACGCCTTGATGCGGCGCTCATGCGCCAGCGGTCTTCATTCGTCCATTTGGGAAGGCCTGCCGGAAGAAAAGGGCATTGCCCATCAGGCTCGCGGTATTCGTTTTTTCCTGACGGCTGGTCTGGAATGCGGGCATCTTTGCCCTGTCACGATGACACACGCGTCTCTTGCCACCATCCGCATGAACGCGTCCGTTTACAAAATCTGGGCGCCCAAGATCCTTTCGAGAAGCTACGATTCGTCGCAAAAACCCGTCGGCGCCAAAGGCAGCGCGACAATCGGCATGGGCATGACCGAGAAGCAGGGCGGCACGGATGTGCGTGCCAATACAAGCCGGGCGGACAAAGCCGGGGAGGGGGTTTACCGGCTGACCGGGCACAAATGGTTCATGTCCGCACCGATGAGCGATGCATTCCTGATGCTGGCTCAGATGCCTGAAGGTCTGGGTTGCTTTCTGGTGCCGCGCTTTCTTGAGGACGGCAAGACGAACGGCCTTCAGTTCCAGCGGCTGAAAGACAAGCTTGGCAATCGTTCCAACGCCTCTAGCGAGGTGGAGTTTGCCAACTCCTATGGGTACCTGCTTGGCGAACCCGGAAAAGGGGTACGGACAATCCTAGAGATGGTGACGCTGACCCGGCTCGACTGCGCTCTCGCGTCCGCCGGAATCATGCGTGCTTCATTGGCGGAAACCGTTCACCACTGCAGACAGCGGCAGGTCTTCGGCAAGGCGCTGGTCGATCAACCGCTGATGGCGCGCGTTCAGGCCGACATGGCGCTTGACGTAGCGGCGGCCACAGCGCTGGTTCTGCGCCTTGCCCGGGCGTTTGACAATTCCAATCATGATGAACAGGAAGCGGCCTATGCCAGGGTCATGACGCCGGTGGTGAAATACTGGATATGCAAGATGGCGCCGGCCTTGATCTATGAAGCGATGGAATGCCTTGGCGGCAATGGTTATGTCGAGGAACGGGCGCTTGCGCGCCATTACCGCGAAGCGCCGGTGAATGCGATCTGGGAGGGATCGGGCAATGTCATGGCCCTCGATCTCCTGCGCACGCTGAGCAAGGATGGACGCCAGCTTGAGGCTGTTATCGCGGCTATCGCCGGTGACCTTGGGCCGTTTTCGAAGCGGACGGTCGATGTGCTGACGGCGGCGGCGGCACTCTGTCAGCGTGACGAGGGCGCTGCCCGCATGTTCGCAGAGCAACTTGCCTATTCTGCCGCGGCGGCGGAACTCTACCGGCTGGGGGCTGGACGCATAGCGGATGCATTTGCCGAGTCACGCATGGCCGGCGCCTGGCGCACAACCTACGGGATGCTGGATATGCGTTTTGATGCCGGCCAGATTGTCTCTCTCCTTTATCCCGAGGCGAGATAGCCGGCGGCAAACAGGACCAGCGGTATGGTCAGGAAGGCGGCGGCTGTCTGCAACGTGGCGACGGTTGCATAAAGTGTTGCATCGCCGCCCATCTGTCTTGCCAACAGATAGCCGTTCATGGCCGTCGGCACGCTGCCACAGATCGCCAGAAGTATAAGCGTTTCTCCCTGGGCGCCGGCAAGTGCGCCGATCAGGACCATGAGCGCAGGATAGGCGATCAGTTTGAGGAACACCGGCAAGATGGCGATCGGCTTGGGTTTGACAGTGTCGCGGATGCGCAGGCCGGCTCCAACCATCAGCAGTCCCATTCCAAGCGCCGCGCTGGCAATGAGATCGATTCCCTGTTCCAGCGGTTCATAGACCGGAATGGAAAAATAATTGAACAACAATCCCGCCGCGCAGGACAGTATCAACGGATTGGTTGCCAGTTTGCGGGCAAAAACACGCAGATCGCGGCTGGGGCTGACAAACCAGACCAGCATAGCCACGTTGCCGAAATTCAAGGGGATGATCAGCAAGGCCATGACAAGGGCGGTCAGCGCCAACCCCGTATCGCCGTAGAGCTTGTCGGCGACAGCAAGGGCAATAAAGCCGTTCCAGCGGGTCGCGGTCTGGAAAACGGTTGAATAGGCGGCGCCGGAGACACCCCTGTGCCGCAAGACCGGCCAGAGCAGTAACACCAGCGCGAACATCAGAGTAATTGTTGAAAGGGCCGCTATGCTGACTTCTGTGATTTCGAGGCCGCTGAAATCGGCGCGATAGAGTGTCAGGAAGAGGAGGGCGGGAAACAGGACGAAATAGCCGACTTCCTCCAGTCCGTGCCACACATTCCGGTCGACAATGGGCAAACGTTTGAGGACGACGCCAAGTATGACGATCAGAAAGATCGGAAGAATACTCTCGAAGATAGGCAGCATGGGTCAATCGCGGCAGGACAGATAGGGTCTCATAACCGCCGCTGGAAGATGGCACAAGCTGGATAATGGAGGGTTGGAGCGCAAATATTAACCTTAACAAATGGTTTACGTTGCGCTGATCGGCAAATCGCAGCACATTTGAATAGGCGCGTGCGAACCGGCGAAAGAACCGCGGTGGTTAAAGCCGGACAAGGCGCATTTGCCCCTTGTTTGACGGGCTTCGAGGCGAGGACAGACCTGATGAAATGGTTCCTGATATTGTGGTTTGTGCCAATCGCATTGATCACATCCTGGTATGGTCTGTCATATCACGACATGCACTTCGGCATTTTCATGCTGACCCGTCAGGTTCATGACATGGTGTTCCAGCTTTACGGGAATATCCTGGGCATAGCGCCCGAAACCATTCCGCCTCTGTTGTTCAAAGCCATTGCAGTCGACAGTCTCATTGTCCTCGGCATTGCCGCATTTCGCTGGCGCAAGCAGATTGCCGAGTGGATCAGGAAACAGCGGGCACCTTCGGCTACGGAACCGTTGATGGAAACTGCTTATGTCGAGCTGCCTGTCGAAAGAGATGAGAGCCTGTCCAAGGCTCCCTGAAGGATAAAGGCAGCGGCTGCCGAATCGATACGGTCGGCACGCTTTTTCCGGGAAACATCCATCTCCAGAAGTGCCCGTTCCGCCGCGACGGTTGAAAGCCGCTCGTCCCAGAATGCAAATCCCAAATCGGTCTTGTTCTCAAGGTTTCGAACGAACGCACGGGTCGCCTGAGCCCTGGGGCCCTGACTGCCGTCCATGTTGACGGGCAGTCCGATGACGCAGCCGCCGACGCGTTCGGTCTGCAGGATAGCAAGCAGCTTTTCGGCGTCTTTGGTAAATCGGGTTCTGCGCAGTACGTCTCGCGGCGTTGCCAGGGACAAACCGAGGTCGCTTACCGCTATACCGATGGTCTTGGTGCCGAGGTCGAGGCCGGCAAGAACCATCCCCTGCGGCAGGTCCTGCGTCAGTTCCTCCAGCGTCATGACGCTCATAATCACACATCCTTTTTAACCGGGTTGGTTCTTTTCATCATTGCTGTCAACCCATAAGCTGTCGCTTCAACCCCATCATTCAGCGAGGCATATCCATGAAAATACAGTGGCTGGGACATTCCGCATTTCGTTTAGAGACAGCCAAGGCAAACATCCTGATCGATCCGTTCTTTACCGGCAATCCGAGTTTTGAAGGCCAGGATCGCGCCAGTGCAGCCAAGGATGTCAGCCACATCGTTGTTACACACGGGCATGGCGATCATGTCGGCGACACGGCGGAGATCGCGAAGGAAACCGGCGCGACCGTCATCTCGAATTACGATCTGTGCATGTGGCTCGGTCATCACGCCGGTGTGGAAAAGCTTGATCCGACGAATACGGGTGGAACCGTCCACCATGACGGTTTTTCCGTTACCTTCGTCAATGCGCTGCATTCGTCGGCCCATATCACCAGCGACGGCGTGTCTCACTGTCTCGGGAACGCCAATGGCATCGTTGTGCATTTTGACGACGAACCGACGCTTCTCCACATGGGCGACACAGATATCTTCTCCGATATGGCGCTGATCGAGGAGCTGCATAAGCCGGAGATCGGGATCGTGCCGATCGGCGACCGGTTCACCATGGGCGGAGCAGTGGCGGCGCTTGCGTGCCGGCGCTATTTCAACTTTTCCAGCGTCATTCCCTGTCACTTCGGCACGTTCCCGATCATCGACCAGACGGCTGACAAATTCGTAGCGGCAATGGAAGGCGAAGCCGGGAAAGTCCGCACACAGGATGTCGGTGACTGGCTGGAGTTGTAGAGCGAACCCGGGCGGCGGCTTTCCAAGCTGGCAGTTGGACACTTGCCCTCGCGCTGCACCGCGTTTATAGCCTCGGGCTGAAACCCCAATATTCGGAGCGAAATCCCGATGTCTGTCGATCTTGCAACGGTCAAACGTGTTGCCCGTCTCGCCCGCATTGCCGTCACCGATGATGAAGCGGTCAAGATGGAAGGTGAACTCAACACGATTTTGGGCTTTGTCGAACAGCTTAATGAAGTCGATGTCGAGGGCGTGGAGCCGATGACGTCGGTTATGCCCATGCCCATGAAAAAACGCGAGGACGTCGTCAATGATGGCGGCAAGGCCGACGATATCGTCGCCAATGCCCCGCAAACCGACGAGAACTTTTTCCTTGTTCCCAAGGTTGTCGAATAGCCTGATTGTCAAGGCGCCCGACCAGCCGATTGCCTGAAGAGTGATATCAAGACTATGAGCGAACTGACACGCCTGACCATCGCGCAAGCGCGTGAAAAACTAAAGGCTGGCGAAATCAAGTCGACCGAACTGACCGGCGCCTATCTGTCGGCGATCGAGCAGGCAAATCCATCAATCAATGCCTATGTCGCCGTCACGGCGCAGAAGGCTCTGGAACAGGCGGCGAAGTCGGATGATGCGCTGGCCAAGGGTGAGGGCGGTTCGCTTGAGGGAATCCCGCTCGGCATCAAGGACCTTTTCGGCACGGAAGGCGTGCATACGCAGGCATGCAGTCATGTTCTGGACGGTTTCAAACCGCGTTATGAATCCACCGTCACCGCAAATCTTTGGGCCGATGGCGCGGTGATGCTTGGAAAACTGAATATGGACGAGTTCGCCATGGGCTCGTCAAACGAGACCTCCTATTACGGCCCGGTCACGAATCCGTGGCGTGGCAATGATAACAACAAGGCCCTGGTGCCGGGCGGCTCATCAGGCGGATCGGCTGCGGCCGTTGCCGCGCATCTTTGTGCGGCGGCAACTGCGACCGATACCGGCGGTTCTATCCGCCAGCCGGCAGCCTTTACCGGTACGGTCGGTATCAAGCCGACCTATGGGCGCTGTTCCCGCTGGGGCGTTGTTGCTTTTGCCTCCTCGCTCGATCAGGCCGGGCCGATTGCCCGCGATGTCCGCGATGCGGCGATCATGCTGAAATCGATGGCCTCCACAGATCCGCGCGACACGACGTCGGTGGATTTGCCGGTTCCCGATTATGAGGCCGCAATCGGCCAGTCTATCAAGGGTATGCGGATCGGCATTCCCGATGAATACCGTATGGAAGGCATGCCGCAGGAAATCGAGACCTTGTGGCAGAAGGGCATTGCCTGGATGAAGGACGCCGGCGCGGAGATCGTGCCGATCTCGCTGCCGCATACCAAATACGCGCTGCCTGCCTATTACATCGTTGCTCCGGCTGAAGCCTCGTCAAACCTCGCGCGGTATGACGGCGTGCGTTACGGCTTGCGCAAGCCGGGCGACGACATCGTCGACATGTATGAAAATACACGTGCTGCCGGTTTCGGACCCGAAGTCAAACGCCGCGTCATGATCGGCACCTATGTGCTGTCGGCGGGTTACTATGATGCCTATTATCTCAGAGCCCAGAAGGTCCGCACGCTGATCAAACGCGATTTCGAAACCGTGTTCGATCAGGGTGTCGATGCGATCCTGACGCCGGCAACACCGTCGGCGGCCTTTGGCATTGCCGATCAGGATATGGCAGCCGATCCGGTCAAGATGTACCTGAACGACATCTTCACGGTGACGGTGAACATGGCGGGATTGCCGGGGATCTCGGTTCCGGCCGGACTGGACGATAACGGCTTGCCGCTTGGTTTGCAGTTGATCGGCAAACCGTTTGAAGAAGAAACGCTGTTTCGCCTTTCCCATGTCATCGAGCAGGCCGCAGGTCATTTTGAAGCCGACAAATGGTGGTAGCCCGCAGGGGCCTCGATGTGTGCCAATCGGGTCGGTGACGGAGCAGGATCATGCATGCGTCAATCCCTGATGGTTTTGTTCCGATTACCCGCAGCAGCCCGTTTATCGACATGCTCGGTCCGCTTTACTATCGGCTGAGCGATGACGGGCTGGAAATCGGCCTTCTGGCGGAAAAAAAGCATTGCAACTCGCGCGGGATCGTTCATGGCGGGCTTTTGAGCACGGTCGCCGATATCGCGCTTGGATACAGTGCCGGCGGGTACCCCGACGGAAACCGTCCCATGGTCACAACAAGCATCACCATTGACTTTGCCGGCAGCGCAGGCATCGGAGACTGGATTGTCTTCAAGACGGATGTTCAGAAAGTTGGTCGCATGGCCGCCTTCGCCAACACCTATGCGCATGTGGGTGACAGGCGCATCGCGCGCGCCAGCGGTATATTCAGTATTCTCGACGGCAAGGCCTGAAGCCGTTACGCGGCTTGCCTGCAAGAAATCTCTCGGTTAGTCTCACCGTGCCGCGCGAGGCGGCACCCTGATCCGCGGAAAGCTGCATCGGCACCTCGACCAAATATCAGACCATCAATCGGTCGTCTCGAGCCCGGATAGCGGATCGGCGGGCATAAGCGAGGGTACCGATGTCCATCAATATCGACAGATTGCGCCGTGAGGCGAAGACACTGAAACGCGACTTTGCCGCTGGAAATCCGGAGGCGAGGAAGCGGGCCGCAGCGCTCTTCGGCAATACCGATGCGCTCAAACACACTCAGGCGCTGCACATTATCGCCAGGGAGCAAGGTCACAAGAGCTGGCCTCAGCTTAAATTTGCCGCGGAAATCTCAGAAATGAACCGGGAGCAGCGTGCAGACCGGCTTCGTATCGCGCTCTTTTACGGCCAGCACTGGGTCACCCGTGCACTTTTGGCACAGGACCCCGATCTGCCCAGTGGCAATCTTGGCCTGCTGATCGCGCTCTATGACAGGGCCGCCGTGGAAGCGGCCTTGTCGGCCGATCCGGACGCGGGAACCCGGCTGGTCGGCGTTCGCAGTCCGATCCTGCATCTGACTTTTTCCAAACATATTCATGCCGAGCCTGATCGGTCCGACGACATGATCGCCATTGCCGAACTGCTTTTGGGCGCCGGCGCAGATGTGGATGACAGTTTTCCGTTTGAGCAGGGCGGCGAGCATCGGCTTTCCGCGCTCTATGGAGCATTGGGGCATGCCGACAATATGGTCCTTGCGCGCTGGCTGCTGGATCATGGCGCTGACCCGAACGACAATGAATCGCTCTACCACTCGACGGAACTCGGGCATCACGAGGGACTGGCAATGCTTCTGGAGCATGGCGCCAAAACCGATGGAACCAATGCCCTTGCGCGGGCCATGGACTTTGACGATATCGAAGCCGTCCGGCTCCTGCTCGATGCGGGCGCCGATCCGAATGAAGGGGCCTTGCCGCATCCTTCGGGGCAGCCCTCGCTGGCGATTCCGTCCTTGCACCAGGCAGCGCGCCGGATGTGTTCGGCACAAATGGCGGAACTGCTGATTTCCCGCGGGGCGGACGGAACCGTGCCTTATCGCGGACATACGGCCTACGCGCTGGCGCGGATGCGCGGTAATCAGGCAATTACCGGGGCGCTGGAGCGCGCCGGTCAGGCGACACCGCTCGATGCAACAGAGACCCTGCTCGCCGCTGCGGCAGAGGGGCGTGCCGAGGGACAGGTCGACCCGGCCAAGCTTGACGATGAAACCAAACGCATGATGTGCCGGATCATCGGCTTTTCAGGCAGGCTTGAACATATTCAGCGGCTTCAGGCGATCGGCATCGATCCCGACTGGACGGATGAGATGGGCATGCCGGCAATTCACATCGCAGGCTGGGAGGGACATCCCGATGAGGTTGAATGGCTGCTGACCTTCGATCCCGACCTGTCGCACGAGAATGATTATGGCGGCGATCTGCTCGGCACAATCATTCACGGCGCTGAGTTTTCTCCTCATCGAAAGTCGCGCGACCACATCAGCTGTGCGCGGCTGACGCTGGAAAAGGGGGCGCCGCTGAGACAACGCGAGATCGATCTTTGCGGTGTCGAGGAGATGACAGAATTCCTGCTTGATTGGGCGGATGCACACCCTCAGCAGGTCGTCGACGACAGTCCGAAGTAGGAGGATGCTCATAGCGGCGCCGCATTCAAACGGCGCCACCGGCAATCAGTTCAGATGTTGCTTGAAGAACGCGATCGTGCGCTCTTCTGCCAGGGCTGCGGCCTCCTGGTCGTAGCGTGGTGTTGTGTCGTTGTGGAAGCCATGATTGGCGCCGGGATAAAAATGGACGGTGTATGTTTTGCCATTGGTCTTGAGCGCTTCCTCATAGGCCGGCCAGCCCTCATTGATGCGCTGATCCAGCTCGCCATAGTGGATCAGCAAGGGTGCCTGGATGCGGGCAACGTCCCCGGCGCGTGGCTGGCGCCCATAGAAGGGAACGGAGGCGGCGAGTTCCGGGTAGGCGACTGCCAAAGCGTTGCACACGCCGCCACCATAACAAAATCCGACGCAGCCGACCTTACCGGTGCTGTCGTCTCGGGAAACGAGATATTCATAACCGGCGAAAAAGTCGTTCATCAGTTTTTCGCGGTCAACGGTCCGCTGGAGTGCGCGGCCTTCGTCATCGTTGCCCGGATAGCCGCCGACGGATGTCAGCCCGTCCGGCGCCAGCGCCATGAAACCAGCCTTTCCAAGGCGGCGCGTGACGTCCTCAATGTAAGGGTTGAGGCCCCTGTTCTCGTGAACCACGAGAACGGCCGGCAACGGGCCGGACGCGTCCGCCGGCCTGACGAGGTAACCGCGCACTTCGCCGTTGCCATTGGGTGAGCTGTAGGTGACGTATTCGGTGCTTATCGCCGGATCGTTCGGGGCGACTTGCTGTGCCCGCGCATAGTCCGGACTGAGCGTCTTAAGCAGCGCCAGCACTGTGATACCACCAACGGCAAATTTGCCGGCCCGGTCGAGGAACTCGCGTTTTGTGATCAGGCCGTGGGCATAGTAGTCATAAAGATCAAGGAGTTCCTGATCGAAGTCCGCCGCAGTCAATCGTCTTTCTGCTGTCGATATGCTCATTGCCGTTCTCCCTGTTGCAATGCATCGGGGGCATCGTTTGTTCGTGCGTAGCGCGGTTCGGGTGCAAGGCCACCGATTTCGAGCACCAGCTTGCGCCGCACCGCGACAGCAAAGTTAGCAGCGTTTTCCGCCGTAATTGTGAAGGAGCCCGGACCGCCGATGATGCGTTCGGTGAACGCGGCTTCCAGATCGTAGCTGATGGGCCTGCCGCTGCATTGCCGACACAGGATCGCGAGGCCGTTGATGACAATCCCGGCGTCGAGCACCTGCTGCCGCGCCACGCTGATTGGCGGGCCGTTCCAGTTGTTGGCGCTGTCGGCGGACAGATCGATAACCCGCCGCAGCCCTGTCAGGTCGTTATTTTCAATGAGATCCTTGCCGTAAAGGAGCGCCGCGCCGATGGCGTTGCGGCCGCCCGCCCTTCGCGGTGCCGCCATGAGTTTGTCGGCGAAGGATTGCGCGGCCTCAGGACCATCGATGATCGTCCATGAAACAACCACGTCCTGAGAAGTATCGTTTCCCCACTCCACATAGGTTACTGCAATGTTTCCGAGCGCATTGTTGCGGATGGCATTGAGAACCTGCTGGCTGGTGATTGCCTCCGCGTAGCCGCGGCGTTGAAACAGGATCTCCGCGTTGTCAATGGAGCCGGTTGCGTCGGCCAGCAGCACGAGTTCCAGGTCGGTCTCCACCTGCGCTGACGCGGCGGTTGGCCATAGCGACAGGTAGAGCAACAAGACAGTCAGAGCATTTTTCATGGGAATTGAGACTAGGACAAAGAGCGCCTTCCACCAACTCAAACTTAGTTCAAGGAGACCGGCCGCCGCGGGATGAGCGCTTTCCATCAACGGCAACGGCATTTCGTCGCCAGACTGTCGCAAAACTGTAACTGGAATGATTTTAAGTCGAAAGCAGACCGGTTCTACCAATCGGCATGCCGTAATATGTTTAATCGAGAGGAGCCCCGCATGTCTTCACCGCCCAACGAGTCCTTGTCGTTCGACGATTTCGACGAGGAGATCAATCCGCGTCCGACAGAGACCGATTTTGACCGCATTGTCGAGGCGGCTGTCAATCGTCGCGGTTTTCTGGGCGGGGCACTGGCATTCGGAAGTTTTGCGATGCTTGGCGGCACGCTGGTCCCGTCCGGCGTGCAGGCCGCGTCCAACCGGTTTGCCTTTGCCCAGATCCCTGCCAACACCGAGGATGCGGTGACCGTGCCGGAAGGCTACAAGGCTGACATTCTGGTGCGCTGGGGCGACCCGCTCTGGTCCAACGCGCCTGAATTCGATCACGCCTCGCGTGGCACTGCCGACAGTCAGGCGCTCGCCTTTGGCGACAATATCGACGGCATGGAAGTTTATGCAATTGGCGACAAGATGGTGCTTGTTGCCAACAACGAGTACACCAACCGCAAGATTATCTGGGGCAACCGTGAGGAAGGCAAAGCGGCCGAAGCCGACGATTTCAACAAGGGCAAGATGGCCCATGGCGTGTCCGTTGTGGAAATCGCACCTACTGAAAATGGTTGGGCGATAGTCAAGGACAGCCCGCTCAACCGCCGTATTACACCTGATACCGAGATCGAACTGACCGGCCCGGCCGCCGGTCACGCTCTGCTTAAGACAGCCGCAGACCCAACCGGAACCAAGACGCTTGGTACATGGAACAATTGCGGCAACGGCTCGACCCCTTGGGGCACTTACCTTGCCTGCGAAGAAAACTTCAACGGTTACTTCTCCGCCGCCGACGAGGAGCACAAGGTATCGCCGGAGCTCGACCGCTACAGCGTGTCCTCGAAAGACTGGGGTTACGGCTGGGCCAATGTGGATGAGCGTTTTGACGTCTCCAAACATCCGAACGAGCCAAACCGTGCTGGTTATGTCGTCGAGATCGATCCGACCGACCCGAACTCGACGCCGAAGAAGCGCACGGCGCTTGGACGTTTCAAGCACGAGAACGCCGAAGTCGTCATTAACAATGACGGCCGGGTCGTTGTCTATATGGGCGACGACGAGCGCGGCGAGTTCCTGTACCGTTTCGTGTCCGACGGTGTTTTTGCAACGGGCGGCGACACAAGCTCGCTTCTTGACGAAGGCACCCTGTCTGTTGCCAAGTTCTATGACAACGGCACCGGCGAGTGGCTGGAGCTGACGCCGGAGACAACCGGCATGGCCAGCAAGGCCGAGATTTGCATCCATTCGCGCCAGGCCGGTTCGGCTGTCGGAGCCACTACGATGGACCGTCCGGAATGGGTGACGTCCAATCCGAATATCGCTGAGGTCTATTGCGCCCTGACCAACAACAAGAACCGCGGCCTCAAGCCCAATAAAGGCGGTGACGAGACCCCGGTTGGCGGACCCAATCCGCGCGAGGCCAACAACTACGGCCAGATCGTGCGCTGGCGTCCGGCTGATGGCGACCACACTGCCAAGGATTTCACCTGGGATCTGTTTGTGCTTGCCGGCAACCCGGCGGTTCATCAGGATGCCAACAAAGGATCCGACAATGTCAACGCCGACAATATGTTCAACTCACCTGACGGCCTGAAGTTCGATTCCAACGGACTTCTGTGGATCCAGACGGATGGCAACTATTCCAATGCCGAAGGCTTTGCCGGCCATGGAAACAACCAGATGCTGGCGGGCGATCCGGTCACCGGCGAAATCCGCCGTTTCCTCGTTGGTCCGAAAGAATGTGAAGTCACCGGCATGACCTGGAGCCCTGACCGCAAGACCATGTTCGTCGGTATCCAGCATCCGGGTGAGCGAGGTGACAGCCACTGGCCGGAGGGCGGCAATGCGGTTCCGCGGTCTGCGGTTATCGCGATCACCCGCACAGATGGCGGTGTCATGGGCTGATCGCAGCTTAAACCGATCACAACGCAACCCTCGCTCAATTGAGCGGGGGTTTTTTCTGCTTTGGCTCTCCGGCGAGTGTTCGCGGTTTCTGTCGATGGACAGATCAGGGTATGATGCGCGTTGAACAAAGCGGAGCCTTCATGACAGTGACAGTTCAGGCCCAGTGCGGGTGTGGCAGAGTGAAATTCCGATCGGATGCAGAGCCGGTGCTTCAGGCCGTTTGCCACTGCGCCGATTGTCGCAATGCAACCGGCAATGATTATTCGGAGACCGTTTTCTTTGCCGCGAAAGCAACTGAGGTTGCCGGTGAACTGCGGGCGAATCGCTACTTTGCTGCTTCGGGAGCGCAAACGGTCAGGGAGTTCTGCTCGGTATGTGGGACGCCGATGTTTGACAAATCCGACGGGTTTCCGCAGCTCATCGGTGTTTTCGCGCAGACGATATCAGAGCCCTTCCGGTTTGTGCCGGACTGCCATATGTGGACAAAAGGCAAGTTGGCACATGTTCAGATTTCAGACGATCTTCGCACCTATGAGGAAGGCATATCCTGAACGCGGCCTAGGGCGCATTATATGCCGTCAACTTGTCCGGATTACGCATGACAAGGATCCGGGCAATCTGCCCGTCCGTGTCGGTTGAAAGGCTTAGGACTGCGTAGACATGACCGCCATCTATCAACGCAAGTCCGGGTAAGCCGTTGATCTTCGTTTGCTCGATGCTGCCACGTACCCAGTTTTTGCGCCAAAGGCCGGCGAGGAAGCGCGCGACGCGATTTTGTCCGCATACAACGTTCATCGCGGCCAGCACCTTGCCGCCGCCATCGGCCCAGATCTCAGCATCGCGGCTCAACAATGCTTCAAGCGGCTCCAACTCGCCTGTCTTGATTGCAAGAAGGAACTCACCCAGCAATCGCTCGCCGGCATCCGTGTCCGCATCAAACCGCTGGCCTTCGGCGCGGGCGCTCTTTCGTGCCCGTGCAACGAGTTGACGGCAGGCAGGCTCGCGCCGTCCGAGGATGTCGGCGATGCGGGGATAGTCGTAGTCGAACACATCCCGCAGAAGAAGGGCTGCGCGTTCTGCCGGGCTAAGGCGCTCCAGCATGAGGAGAAAAGCCATGGAGAGCGTGTCGGCAAGTTCAATCCCGGCCTCCGGGGAGGCAACCGGTTCAGGCAACCAGGGGCCAATGTAGTCCGTGCGCGCCCGCTTTGCCGCGCGCAGCGCATCGATGGCGATACGGGTGCATG
Organism: Hoeflea prorocentri; assembly: GCF_027944115.1. NCBI lineage: Bacteria > Pseudomonadati > Pseudomonadota > Alphaproteobacteria > Hyphomicrobiales > Rhizobiaceae > Hoeflea > Hoeflea prorocentri. The sequence continues at coordinate 1,501,433 of NZ_JAPJZI010000001.1, forward strand.
TGCGTACGAGCCAGGCTTCCGGATGTGTTATTTGTGACCGGCCTGCCTTCTGCCAGCGCAAATAGGTTTCCTGTACGACATCGTCGGCCTCTGCCGCCGAGCCAAGCATGCGGTAAGCGATATTCCACAACCGCCTGCGCGCCGCCTCAAAGGGGGCGGCCGGATTTTCCCGCGTGGCAAAAGAGGCCATCGTCAGGCCGCCCGCGTTCCATGCGCGCCTATACCGAGCCTGTTCCAGGCGTTGATGGCAGCAATACAGGCGTTGATTGCGGCAATCTCCTCAATGTCAAAATGGGCTTCGAGATCGGCGAAAATGCGATCGAGATCTGCCCGGCTCGATGCATCCGTCAGGGCTTCCGTCCAGGCGAGCGCTGCGCGTTCTGCGGGGCTGAAGTGAGATGTGTCCCGCCACACAATGACTGCGGCCAGGCGATCCAGTGTGTCGCCCTCCTGGCGGCCTTCACGGCTGTGCATTTCAACGCAATAGGCGCAGCCATTTATTTGCGAAGCGCGCAATTTGATCAGGTGTCTGAGTTTGGGCTCGATCTTCGAGCCGGCAATGGCGGTTTCCATGTCCAGAAGTCCCCGGATGATGTGGGGAGCGCTTTTGCGAATGTTGAAACGTGTAAGGCCCATCGAAATATCTCCGCTGTTGTGATGTTCATACGGTGCGAGACGGCACAACACTAAGACGAACGGGCAGGGCGGTTTGTGACAGGACGTTTTAGAATCCGGCGAGAATTTGCGTCACGGTACGGGCTGGTTTGTGCAGGCGCTTCGAAAAACCTCCGCGATTTGAGTGAGTTGATCGGACAAGGGATTTGTTTTGCGCCAGACGAAACCAACCGTTCTGCTGGCCTTTAGACCGGGCAGGCGGGCGGTAGAAACCGAAGCCGAACGGGTTTCGATCGGCACGGCCATCTCCGGGATGAGGGTGACGCCGATGCCTGCAGCGACCATCTGCACCAGTGTTGAGAGCGAACTTCCCTCCATCAACTCCGTCGGCGATGACAGTGATATGTTGCAAAAGGACAGGGCCTGATCACGAAAGCAGTGACCTTCTTCGAGCAGCAGTAAACGCATTTCGCGCAGCATCTCGGGACGTGGCACGGGCTTATCCGCGTCTTCGACCGGGCGAACCAATACAAACTCTTCGTTAAACAGCGGCAGTTCGTTGAGCAAGGGATCCGAGATCGGCAGGGCGAGTACGGCTGCATCCAGACGCCCGTGCATCAGCTCCATGATGAGCTTCTGGGTGACGGCTTCCCGCGGCATGATTTCCAGACCGGGAAAATGCGCCGTCAGTCCCTTGATGAACGCCGGTAGGGTGTAGGGCGCGACCGTCGGGATGATACCGATGCGCAACTGACCGCCGAGCGGGGTTCTTGACGCGCGGGCGATGCCATCGAGGTCTTCGACGGATTGCAGGATGTTCCTGACATGGTTGGCCAGCTTACGCCCGGTATTGGTCAACTGGATTTGCCGCCCGCCTCTTTCAACAAGCATGACGGAAAGGATCTCCTCCAGTTCTTTGACCTGAACGGACAGCGCGGGCTGGCTGATTGAACATGCTTCCGCCGCACGGCCGAAGTGGCCGTAACGGGCCAGGGAATCGAAATAGCGAAGGTGTTTCATCGATATGTCAGCCATAAGAAATTCTTATCGCATGTTTTAGAAAATACAATTTCTTTTTATTGAATTTTCTATCTATATTGGTTCCAGACTAGGCGCTTTCGATCCAATGCCACTTACTACGAGATGTGCTGCTTCGGGAAGCAGGCGACTGTCGGACGATTGTGACATCCTACCAATATTCTGGAGCTTGATATGAATGAAATGTCTGTTGATACGCGCGGCAAATGTCCGGTTATGCATGGTGGAAACACGATCCTGGGCGACGCCAATGCGGATTGGTGGCCCAATTCGCTGAACCTGGATATCCTCCATCAGCACGACAGCAAAACCAATCCCATGGAGGCTGACTTCAACTACCGTGACGCCGTCCGGGAGCTGGATGTTGAAGCAGTCAAGGCCGATCTCCGTGCCCTGATGACGGACAGCCAGGAGTGGTGGCCGGCTGATTGGGGCCACTATGGCGGTCTTATGATCCGCATGGCCTGGCACGCGGCCGGCACATACCGTTCGGCAGATGGCCGCGGCGGCGGCAACACCGGAAACCAGCGTTTTGCACCGCTCAATTCCTGGCCTGATAATGCAAACCTCGACAAACCCCGGCGATTGCTGTGGCCGATCAAGAAGAAATACGGCAACAAGCTGAGCTGGGCCGACCTGCTCATCCTGGCCGGTAATATGGCTTACGAATCCATGGGCCTGAAAGTGTTCGGCTATGGTTTTGGCCGCGAGGATATCTGGCATCCGGAAAAGGATGTCTATTGGGGCGCTGAAAAGGAATGGCTGACCGATCAACGTTATGAGTCGGCGGACGACCGGGAGTCTCTGGAAAATCCGCTTGCGGCTGTTGTGATGGGACTGATTTACGTCAACCCGGAAGGCGTTGACGGTAAGCCCGATCCGCTGCGCACCGCGCTTGACGTGCGTGAAACCTTTGCCCGCATGGGTATGAACGACGAGGAAACCGTGGCGCTGACTGCCGGCGGGCACACGGTCGGCAAGGCTCACGGCAATGGCGATGCGTCAGTCCTCGGAGCCGAACCGGAAGGCGCGGATGTCTTCGAACAGGGCCTCGGCTGGATCAACCCGAACAAGTCGGGCGTTGGGCGTGATACCGTGACCAGCGGCATCGAGGGAGCCTGGACCACGCATCCCACCAAATGGGACAATGGCTATTTCGATCTTCTGTTCAAATATGACTGGGAACTGAAGAAGAGCCCGGCAGGCGCATGGCAGTGGGAGCCTGTCGATATCGCAGAAGAAGACAAGCCGGTGGACGTAGAGGATCCGTCGATCCGGTATAGCCCGATCATGACCGATGCGGATATGGCAATGATCAAGGATCCGATCTACCGGGAAATCTCCGAGCGGTATCATAAGGATCAGGACTATTTCAGCGAGATGTTCGCGCGTGCCTGGTTCAAGCTGACCCACCGGGACATGGGTCCCAAGGCCCGCTATATAGGCCCGGATGTTCCTGCCGAAGACCTGATCTGGCAAGATCCAATCCCGGCAGGCAATGCGAACTACAATGTAGGCGATGTGAAGTCGCGCATTGAAGCCAGCGGCCTGAGCGTCAACGAACTGGTTACAACGGCCTGGGACAGCGCACGCACATATCGCGGCTCAGACATGCGCGGCGGCGCCAATGGTGCACGCATCCGTCTTGCCCCTCAAAAGAACTGGGAAGGCAATGAGCCTGAGCGTCTTGCAAAGGTGCTCGCGGTTTATGAGGGCATTGCAGCCGACACGGGCGCGAGCCTTGCCGATGTGATTGTCCTTGGCGGAAATGTCGGTGTCGAGCAGGCTGCAAAGGCAGCAGGTTTTGACGTGGCTGTCCCGTTCCATCCCGGTCGCGGCGATGCGAGTGATGAGCAGACGGATGAAGAATCCTTTGCACCGCTTGAGCCGATCCATGATGCCTATCGCAACTGGCTGAAGAAAGACTACGCCACGCCTGTCGAGCAGCTCATGCTCGACCGCACGCAGCTTATGGGCCTGACGGCGGCTGAGATGACGGCTTTGATCGGCGGCATGCGTGTTATGGGAACAAACCATGGCGGCAGCAAGCACGGTGTCTTCACCGATCGCGAAGGGGCGCTTACAAACGACTTCTTCGTCAACCTGACCGATATGGCCTACAATTGGGTCCCGACCGGCGCGAACAGCTACGAGGTGCGCGACCGCAAGAGCGGCGATGTGAAGTGGACGGCGACGCGGGTCGACCTCGTCTTCGGCTCAAACTCGATCCTCAGATCCTATGCCGAAGTCTATGCTCAGGACGACAATCAGGAGAAGTTCGTCAAGGACTTCGTGGCTGCCTGGTCCAAGGTCATGAATGCGGATCGCTTCGACCTGATCGACTGATACCAACGACATGGAAGACCCCGCGCACCGGACGCGCGGGGTTTTTTGTTTCCTGATTTGTTCTTTAGACAATCGCTCCGGCTATTGGGGCAACCAGCCTCGGCTGCTGGCGCGGTATCGCCAGGCCATACATTTGAATGTCGATGTTGTTTTTTCCGATTGGCTCGCGCGTTTGAAGAGTTCTTCTGAATAAAGCTGTTCGTCCCGCGTTAACTCGCCGCCGAGATTGGTCCATGCCACAAGCGCCGTGCGGTCCAGTTCGAAATCGCACCTGTCGGCCATCGTCAAAGCGGTGACGGCGACGGCTATTCTTTCCTTGCGCGCTTCCTTGTCCTGTGCGCCAGCCTGTTTCAATCCACTGCCGGCGGTTTCCGCGCACCAGGTATTGTTCGAGTATCCTTTTTTGATGGCGAGGCCTTCGCTGACCAGGATCGTGCCAAGGTCATGTGCACCGATGGAAAGGAAAGCGTAGGCAGGCTGCCCATCGATGCCGAAATCGCCCGGGTTGGTGGAAAAGGGCTGTGAAGACAGCAACTCACTCAGCCGCTGGCGGGCCTCCTTCGCCAGTTGCCGTTCGGCCTCGCATACGCCGTTTAATCTCGGCGCCTGATAGTTTTTCATGGTGATACGCGTACCCTCGAGGCGGATTGAATTGGCATCAACCACACAAAAGTCGCGGGTGAAAAGGCCGCAGACCGGCATATCGCGGGAATAGGTTCCCAGCCCCGCCATTCCCATTGAGCCGAATTGAACATTGTCCCAGCGCGCCGCGAGCGCCTTGCCGGGTGTAAGTGCATCGGGCTTTGCCCATTGGCCTCCGATCATTGAGATAAGCAGGTAATAGGCAACACCGATTACCGCCATGGTCAGGCCAATCGTTCGAAGCGGGCGGTTTGTATTGTTGGAAGACATGATTTGCCACGCTGGTTGTACATAGTCCTGTATGCATAACCTTAAGCTGTGCCTTTGAGGGGAACAACCAGCTTTCGCGGAAGCTTTGTTTCTTGGTAAATGTGCGTATCTGGTCGGAGGGTTTTTCTTATTCTTTTGTTTTTAAAGAACTAATAGATTTTCCGTTGTCGCGTCAAAGGCGATGTCCGGTATGGTTCAGCGGTTCACAGCAAATGCCGGATGGCGTTGGCGTAATAGGCGACAAGCGGCTCATCGCCCGGCGCGATATGCAATGTGCCATCATCGGCCTCGGTGACGATGCGCCGCAACGTGAGCATGCGCAGGCCGACAGTGACCTCGTAGTCCCGATCCGCTCTTGGAACGTGAACATGGGCGCCGTTTTCGATCAGCCGGTCGATCAGGGCATCAACGCGTGCTTTCAGGCTCAAACGGTCGGGCGGTTCTTTGCCTGCATCGAGCAATGCGACTGCGACAAGCGAGACGGGCAGGGCAGGGATCAGCTTTCCCACATCATCCATAAGCCGTGTGCCGAGGTCTTCGGTGAAACCCGTTTGTTCATTCTTGTCCATCGCAGCCCAATGTTTGACGCCCCTTTCCGCAAGGAATGCGTTGAGCGATACCGGATGACCGAAAGATACGCTGGCGTAACCGAAACGATGCCAGCGTCCTGCGAGGCGCAGTTTCAGGTTCTTCCACAGGAAGGCGAGCGTTGTCGCGGTCTTTTGCGCCGTTGTGCGCGGGGCCTGGCCGCTGTCTGCGACAATGAGTGAGCGGTCTTCCAGCACGCGGTCATAGTTGAGCCCGACCGGAATGAAGACCGTATCGCGTCCGGCCAGCTCCGGTGCGGAGAGAATATAGGACAGGAGGCCCAGCCTGACCGGCCTCAGCCGGCCATCATGGGAAAGGCCGCCTTCAAGGAAAATCGCCTGCGTGACGCCGGATTCGGTCGCCATGCGCACATAGCTGGCGAGCACGCGGCGATAAAGCCGGTTACGGGCGTTGCGGCGGATGAAGTAAGCGCCGGATGCGCGGATAAGGGTTTGTAATACAGGCAGGCGCGCCCACTCCCCGACCGCATAGGAAAGGGCTGTCGATGCCGAGGCAAGATAGGTCATGAGCACATAATCCATGTTGGAACGGTGGTTCATGACGAAGACGACGGAGGAGTCCGCCGGCACGGCCGCGAGTGCTTCGGTGTCCGAATAACCAAGACGTACCCGGTAAATCGCCGTCGACAGCCAGCGGCACAGGCGCGTTCCTATGCGGAAATAGATATAGGCGTTGAAGGCGGGTACGATTTCGCGTGCGTAGCGTTCAGCCATATCCATGGCCACTTCAACGGGCATGCCTTCTTCGCGTGCATGTTCTTCTGCCGCGGCCAGGACGTCCGGGTCGTGCGCCACGCGATCGACGACGATGCGCCGGCCCGTTGTCCCGAACGGGCGGATCTTCAGTTTCAGCCTTGTGTTGAGTTCGTCGATGGCGCGGTTGGCACGCCGATGCAGGAACCAGCGCACGGAAGGCGTCAACAGCCGGTCGATCAGCGCGATCAGCGCCAGAACGCCTGCAAGCACCACAAGCCACAAAGGAAGCTCGATTGTTTCCCCCATCAGCGTATTGTCTGCGAGAGGGATGAGTTTGGCAACCGGACCGGTGTCGGAACCATGTTCGGAAGGAGATCGTAGAAGCCCCTTTCCTGGAAGTGCTCAATCCTGCGAAGACGAAAGACAGGTCGCGAAATTGGCGTGGCACATCGCCCTATTGCCGGTAAAGGCGGGCAGACACATATCGACACACAGGTTTGACATGACTCAAACAGCAGGAGCGGTGCGATGAGAGTTTTAACAATGGCTATTGCGACTTTGACGGCCGGAGCGAGCGGCTTGATGGCAACGGAGTACGCGGCGGCCCAGCAACTGACAAATTCGATGACCTGTGAGATGGCGAAAAGTGTCTATGCCAGTCAGGGACGGGTTCAGACGCGGACACGGTCCGGGGTGGTCTTGCCGATCTATGGCGGGGTTCCAGAGGCCAAGGGCCGCTCGCTTATGTGCGGCCGTGATCGCTCACGCCGACCGGTGCAGGTGATCACCAGCGACAATCCGCGCTGTACGATCGCCTATAAGTGCTAACGCGCCAGGATCATGGTCCAATAGGGCCGGTTTCCAGTTGCGGGATCGCGGGCGACGGCGACACCGACACGGCTGAAGTTGCCAAGCATATTGCGCCGGTGTCCGCGCGAGTTCTGCCATGCGGCGATGACGGATGCGATGTCAGGTTGGCCCATGGCGACGTTTTCTGCCGCCGCGCCTCGTATGCCGAAACTGCGCAGGCGCGACCGGAACTTAGCATGGCTGAGCCGGCCGGATTTCGCCATTGCCTTTGAATGGGCGAGGGCCGCGCGCCCAAGTGCCTGATCGGAGGCGAGGTTGGGGCGTTTTTTGCTGCGCCGATAGGTGTTGACCCGGCCAAGCGCCCTGCCGGTGACGATGCTTGCGGCGGCGTTGGCCGGTACATTTGTCCATGTCAGGGCCGTCAGGCAAAGAGCAGCACCGCCGCCTGTTATCAAAAAACCGCGTCTTTGGATCATCGGTCGTCGTTCCCGGGCTCGTGAGACTGAGTCGCCTTCATACCTGCGATCAGTCATTTGGTGCCGAGGCATCGGTCATTGTCAATTGCGCGTTGCCGAGGGCTCCCTGATCGTCTTTCAAAACAGTATGAAGTTGAGCGTGTAAGCATCTGGCCAAAAACAGGAAACAGGCAGCACTGTCTAGAGTGCAGCGCTCGCGGATATGTGATGGGATTGCGTCAAGTTTGCCGTCCGGCGCTGATCGACCGATTGTAAGGTAGATACCGTGCTCTGCGCGTCATCCTCATAAACCCAGAAGGATAAGCCATGCGTTTTCTGATCTGCGGCCTGATCACCCTGTTCCTGTCATCGGCTCTTGCCAACGCTCAGTCGGTCATGCCGAGGGAAGGCTGGCAGGTGTTTAAGACCGATATTGCCTATTCCGCGCTTATTGAGCGGCTTGCAGCAGCCATCAAGGCGGAAAAGATGGGGCTTGTTACACAGGCAAGCGCTTCTGTGGGAGCGGAGGCGCAGGGTTTCACGATTCCAGGCAACCGTGTGATCGGCGTCTATCGCAACGATTATGCGCGGCGCATGCTCGCCGCCAGTGTTGCTGCCGGTATCGAAGCACCCATCCGCTTTTATGTGACCGAAGATGAAGGCGGTGGGGCGACACTCTCCTGGAAAACGCCGAGCTTCGTTTTCGCGCCCTATATGGATGAAGGCGGGGATGATCTCAAAGCGCTGGCGGCGGAGCTTGACGGGGTCTTTGACAGTATCGCGGAAAGGGCGCTTGGCGACTAAGGGTCTATCCGGGTTTGCTCTGAAGGCTTCTGTTCCTACATTTTAAGCAGGTAACCCGTTGACGGGCGCTTTGTCGTCTGGATCTGCGGCAATAAAACAGGGGAGAGCCAATCCATGTCCAATATCGCCCTCATTACCGGCGCATCGTCCGGCATCGGCGCTGAATTTGCCCGCTACCACGCCTCAAAAGGCGGCGATGTGATCCTTGTTGCCCGGCGTGAAGAGGCGCTCAATCTGCTGAAGGCCGAACTTGAGGAGAGCAGCAAGATCTCCGCTCATGTCCACGCTGCGGACCTTGGCGCCGCGGGCGCGGCCGATCAGCTTTACGAGACCGTCAAGACAGCCGGCCAGCAGGTGAATATCCTGATCAACAATGCTGGGTTCGGCGGTCATGGCGTGCATACAGAGCGCGATCTGGCCGAGGAAATGGCGATGATTGATCTCAACGTTAAAGCCCTTGTGACACTCACATATCTGTTCGCCAAGGACATGGCGGCGCGTGGCGGCGGAAAAATCCTCAATGTGGGCTCGACGGCGGGTTTCATGCCGGGGCCGTTGCAGTCTGTCTATTTCGCCACAAAGGCGTTCGTAAACTCCTACAGCCAGGCCGTGGACCAGGAGTTGAAGTCCAAAGGTGTATCCTGCTCTGTGCTTGCGCCCGGCTATGTGGAAACCGAGTTCGCGCAGGTTGCCAGTCTTGAAGGCACGGATCTCGTAAAGAAGGGCGCGACGGCCAAGGAAGTGGCACAGTTCGGCTATGATGCGATGATGCGGGGTCAACTGGTCAGCATCAATGACAAGCAACTAAGCTTCTTGATGAACTGGATGATCCCGCTGCTGCCGCGCCGCACGGTTCTCAAGATGGTCAACAAGATGCAGGCGAAATAGGGGCGGCTATCCGCACCTGTATCAGGATTGCCTCACGTCATCCGGCGTGTGCTCACGGCTGACAGGGGCCGCCGCGGTAATCATGCCGGCCGCTGGCCGTAACGGACATCACATCTGTCCAGGCGGTGCCCGTATCGGTTACAGTCAGCAGACGCCGCGTATCGATGCCCCTTCGTTGGCAGGCACCGGCCATTACGCCGCTCGGTGCGCGGGGCCTGTTCGCGGCGTTTCCTATCTCACACCGCGACGGATCTGTCATTGCGTCCTCTCTGGTCGTCCCGATGTAGGAGCTGGCTTCCTGCGGACCCGTTGAAGCCCATTGCGTGCCGCAACATCATGGAAGGAGCAGGGCGCTTCTTATCTATTGACGCTTGACCACACCGAGAGCTTTACTGAGGTCGGCGCGGGTATCATGGGGATACAAATGTCGGCAGTGGGGGGACTTTATGGGCAATGAATTCGACGCGCTGAATCAAGCTGTTGTGTATGCTGACAAAATGCTTGATTGGTATGAAACACATGCCTACTGGAAGATGATTGCCTTTCGCACCACGGGCGTAGTGACCATATTGGCGACCATTGCGATCACCTATATTTCTGCGTCTTTAAGCGAGCAATCGCAGACAATCCTGGGTTACCAAAAAAAGCATCTGATCACCGGACTTGCGGTGTTGAGCGCGATTACCGTTGCGCTTCCAGCTTTCTTTGGCTGGCAAAACGCCTGGGAAAGCCACCGGGTGGCGCAGTTTCGGATCGAGGCGGCGATCGTAGAGGCCAAAATCAGGCGGGCTGCCCTGTTGGGGACTGCGCGGCGCACCGAAATGACACTTGAGGCGCAGCATCTGACGCAAACGGTCAGAGACATCGTGCTTTCCGAAACGGACAAGTTTTATCGGGGGATCGGAAAGCCTACCGGCAAACCGCAGCCTGACGACTGATCAGCCGGGCGGCCTGAGAAGATGCACTCTAGTCAGGCTGTCGCCGTTGTTGCCTTCGCATCCTGCTCGACTTGTCCCCAGGCCGTGCGTCGCCGCCGGCTCCGGCCGAGGATCATCGCCAGGACAATCGAGCCTTTCAGGGTGAACAGGTAGACCGGATAGGCAAGCAGGATCGGGTCGAGGCCGCCGACCGACAGCATGGCACAGACTGAGGCGATGAGGGAAACGGCCCAGGTGACCATCGTCTCGCTGCCGGGATCGCGATAGGCTTTGAGAACCGTGGCGCTGCCGCCAAGCAGGCTGATCGAAATCGTGATCGCCAGCGCGTAGGCGGCGTTATCGGTGTTGTACCACAGCAAAAGCCCGGCGGCGGCGCAGGCAAGGATCATGTAGTCGGATCTTTTCAGATAGCCTCCGACGCCGACGCGGATCGACAGGCAGAAAATGATGACTGTTCCCGAGACCTGCACACCGGCGAACCACAAAGATCCGCTTGCGCCTTCATAGACCTGCGAGAAGAACGCGATTGTGCCGAGCACGGACCAAATCAGCCAGGACGCGCGTTGCGGTCTCGTGCGGCGGCGTGAGATGTCCAGAATATAGGGAATGTAGGCGAAGGTGGCGAGGATGCCCGACAGGAGGCCGAGGATTGTCAGGCTTGTCATTGTTTCGAAGAATTCACTGCTCATCTGTGCCGCATGCCTTGACTGGACGGCCCTTCGGCCGCGCTGGATCGTTGCGCATAGGTTCTCCGCTCGCCGGCGGGGTTTGACCCTGCCGGTCGTCTTGCGGTCCCAATGCAATGTCTGTGGGTGGATCCTGTTATTCGTTACCCGGCTTCATTCCTGCGGTATCGCCCTTTGAACCATTCCCGGTGACCGGGGAGAGCCATGGGGACATACTGCAATCTTACATGTTCTATTGAAGCTCTGTTTGCCTGTTTTTTATGTAGTGAAAGCTACAAATACTTCTAAAAACGAGTATTGAAATCGAAATATTAGTAACTATGGGCGATCCGCGTGGACGAATATTGGCAAGCAGCGGGGCGGTTTGCGCGCATCCATTGCGTTGCTGACAGAATCGCGGGACGACCGGGCATGAAACCAAAAGGGGTGTTCGCCGATGGCATTCGCGGCAATAATCAATGCGCGACAATGATCGTATGGGGGCAGGATGAACATCGTCATACTGACTTATGATTTGCCGGAGGCCAATGTCGTCACCCATGAACTGCTTCGCCAACTGGGCGATGAGGTGAAGGGCATTGTCTGCTCGACATCGATGATCGGCGGAAAGAGCGATGCCGAGGCGATCCGCCAGCTTGGACGGCAGATGGGATGGCGCTATGGCGGCGGCTGGCTCATTCATTTGTGGATGGCCAAGCTGGGAGCCTTGAGCCTGAGGCTTCGGGGAAAAACCGCCGGCTTCGGTTCGCTGAAAGCGCTGGCGCGGGAAGCTGGTGTCCCGGTGGTTGCGACCGCCAGGCCTCATAGTGAGCAGGTGCTTGCAAAGATCAGGTCGTGGGCGCCCGATCTGATCGTGTCAAACTATTTCAACCAGGTCATCCGCCAGCCGATCCTTGAGATGCCGCCGCGCGGCACCATCAATATGCATCCGGCGCTGCTGCCGAGGAACCGCGGCCTGATGCCGTGTTTCTGGGCGGTGGCTAATGGCGATGAGACCACCGGTGCGACGGTTCACTGGGTGGATGAGGCACTTGATACGGGGAACATCCTTTCTCAGGGCACCGTTCCGATCGAAAAGGGGGACTCGGTGATTTCCCTGTCGCAGAAATGCAGCGATTGCGGGGCCGGTCTGCTGCTGGAATGCATCGACATGCTTCGCAAGGGCCACGTGCCGGGCCGCCAGCAGGATGAAACGCAAAGGAGCTACTATTCCTGGCCGACCGGTGGCGGCATAAGGCGCCTTTACCGGCGTGGCCACTGCTACGGCTCGCTTGTCGAGATGTGGCGGCAGGTCGGAAGGGCGCAGGCGCGGCTTGCCAAGCGGTGAGGTGCTTGCAGCGGGTGCGCAATCGCGATCGATCAGTCGCCAGGCAGTCTCACAAAGCAGTCCTGGTGGGTTATGGGTTAAGGTCTATCCTGTCCTAGGGACGCAGCGGCGAGAGTCGCAGGGTGACGCCTGTCTGCGGATTGGAAAGCGCCAGCTCATCAGAAAACGGGCTGAACACAATGTCAATCCGGCCCTGAAGCGCGGCGAGGATTGTCTTTTCCTGGGTCGCCAGCGCCTCGTCTGGGCAGGCCTTTCTCGTCATCATGACCGGTCCCTTGATGAACAACGCGTTGCTGTCGATACTGCCAGCGGTTGTGAACTGATTGCAGCCGGTTGATCCGGACACCGAGCCGTCAGGAGCGAAGGTCACAAAGGCTTCTGCGTTCGGGGGCTGCCCGTTGATCTTCAGCAGGGCCCAGCGCACCGGCTCTGAGACCGCCGCGTTCGCGACCGGTTCGGACCCTTCCGTCAGGAACCGTCCGGCAACCCATCCCACGATGCCGTCATAGGCAATCCGGCACCAGACGCGGCGCTCCGACGCATCGCGCTCCGCTTCCGTCGCCTCAAGCCATTCGGCAAAGCTCAGCCCGCCCTCGCATCCAAGGTTCTGGATGCCGTCGCCGTCCGGCGGTATCTCGCCGATCTTCTGTGCCCTCGGGTTCGGCTCAGTGCGGATATTGAGGACATCATTGGCGGCGACATCGCGCACCATGAAAAAATCCGGCCCGTCTGCGGTGGCGTGTGCGCCGGATGCCGCCGCCAGCAGCATGCCGATGCTCAGTGCAATGTTTGCCGCAAATCTGATTTCCATGATTCTGCCTCTTCCCGTGTGTGGCGCGGTATGGCTCAGGAGGCGAACCGACCTCAAGCCGGGCACTGGAGTGAAATGCCGTAAAACCCGGCCGCATTCTCGCGCAGGATGCGCGCTCTGTCCCGGGTTGAGAAATTGTCGAGAACGAGATCGACGTCCTCGACGCGAAACGGTCTCTTGGCCCGGGTGGATGGGAGGTCGGTTCCGAACATAAGCGCATGCGGGTTCTCGTCATGAATTTTGCGCAGTGCGCCCAATGGGTCAAAGTCCAGCCGGCCAAAACCTGTTGCCTTGACCTTTACTCCGCGCTCTACCAAGCGGAGCAGATGCGGCAGGCCGTCCTCGGACAGGCCCAGATGGTCGATGCTGGCTTTCGGCAGGCCTGACAATACCGGCATCAGGTCGGGAAGATCCTTTGCATCGATATAGAGTTCCACATGCCAGCCTGCGAGGTCGAAGACCCGCTGGCCTAGGGGCTCGATCTGGTCAAGCGTTGCCGACCCGCCGCGCCGGACATTGAAACGAACTGCGCGCACACCTTCCCGGTCCAGTGCAAGGATCTCTTCGTCAGTCAGCGAAGGGGGAATCTGCGCCACGCCGACGAAACCGGGCCCCAGATGCGCAAGGGCATGCAAAAGGTAGCTGGTGTCGAAGCCCTGCATCGAACCTGAGACGACCGCGCCTCCGCAGACATGCAGGTTGTTCCGCCATGTGTCATAATTGCTCAAGGTGAAGGGCTGCGGCAGATACCCGTTGTTTTCGTGCATCGGAAAACCGGGTTCGAAGATGTGAAAATGCGCATCGAACAGGTCTGTCATTGCTTTCCCCATGCATAAATCCGCTGACCCGGGCCCTTAGGGCAGTGTCTTGTCGGGGCCGCTTCACTCACAACGTCGTATCACAATCCAGGCCTGATGCTGTAGCTCAAAGCCCCGGCGGCGCGCTACACGTGCCGCCGGGGCCTTTCAGGTCTGTCGCGTATCAGGTTCGGAATATCAGTGGGCCATCATGGCGTGGGCGATGTCGTCGCCGCTCATGCTTACCGGGAAATAGGTCGGCCAGTTGGTGAGTTCCTCAAGGATTTTCGCCCGGTCGTCTCCCCAGTAGAGGTGATAGTGATCCGACTTTTCCGGGGCGATCCTGTGGTCGCTGAACTGGATGTAGAGCGGTGCATCTTCATCGCCCTCAGCCTTCTTGAAGATAAAGCGGACGCCGCGATTTCCCTTCTTGTATGTCAGGATTTCATAGCCGTCATCTTCGTAGCGCGCTTCCAGCGGCTTGCCGTCGCGGTAGAATGTGACGCTGCCGTCCGCAATGACGATGCGGTCCACATCGGTGCGATAGCCGACTTCGTAATAGGCGCGATATTCATCGGCGGTCCTGTCGCCGCCTTCAGCCTTGTGCGCCATGACCTTGTCCAGCGTGCCGTCCTGGAGATGCGGATAAAGGCTCTGCCAGTCGCCTTGCCAGTCGGCAAGGGTGCGGGGTTTGATCTGATCGTCCTCGAAATAGCCTTTGTAGACGGTCTTTTCGTCGCCGTGGTCATGCTTGTGGCTGTGACTGTGGGCTGATGTCTTGTCCTTCGTCTCGGCCGCAACGGGCAGGGCCGTCGTCAGCAGCGCGCCGCCGACAAGAAACGCGCAGGAAATTTTGGCAAAGCTTTTACGCATGATTTTCAACCTCAATTGGTTTTTCAGTAGGTAATGTTACAACATAACATTACGGGATCGGGTCATATTGGAGTTTGGGTGCGCGGGCAAGGGCAAGAATGCGTCCGGGGTCAAATTAACAGCGGCGACGGACTGTTTGGCCCCGTGTGCCATGAGCGAGACCCTCACCGCACTCGGGATTTGGCGCGTTGTCGCCCGTAATCCGGTGCGATCCACGTGCGGGCCTGGTTTCTTGATCCACCGGTTTCGCACCGGTAGTCTTCGGTCTGGGCTGGCCGTGCGGCGGGCCCCAATGCGGAACGCCAACAGGGGCCGAAACGCGCATGAGCCTTGTTCGTCAAGTCACCGACCGCTGGGATGAAGAGCTGGCGAAAGCCGGCGCACAGGACATGGAACGCCTGCTGGCTGCGCAGCGAGACGAACGGCTGCTGATCCGCGACCGTCCGCTCTGCACCGTCGCGCGGCCGCATTTTGTCTCCGGCAGCGAGTTGGAGCGGCACGGTCATGTTGTCACCGTCCTTTCGGGTGCCATTGCGCGCGCCCGCGACCATGTGGTCGCCAACCGTGAGCGGGAGGCCGATCATCTCGGGCGTTTCTATGACTGGATCGGCGATCTCATGCATCTGGAACCGGCGGGCGCCGACCACGGTGCAATCACGCGGCTTGACGGGTTCCGGGCAGAAGCCGGGCTCAACTTCATCGAGCTGAATGCCGATTGCCCGGGCGGCGCCGGCCATAGCGACCGCCTGGCGGCGGTTTTTCAGACGCTGGAGACATTTCAGGCCGTCAGCAGCGATTTTGCGCTCAGGCCGTTAAAGCTTCAGCCGGCCGTGGGCAAGGCGCTGATGGATGCCTGGCGCGATTGGGGCGGCAGCCATGCGCCGACCGTCGGCGTGATCGGATGGTTCAGGAATTTCGGCACCACCGCCAAGGCCGTTGCCGAGGATAATGCCCCGCTGCGCGAGGCCGGGATTGCCGACATTGTCGCGGAGGTGCCTGAAGCGCTGGAATTCGACGGCCATCGCTTGCGCGCCGGCGGGCTAGAGGTCGATCTCGTCTACCGCCTGATGCTGACACGCGATGTGCTGGCCGCGCGCGATACGCTCAAGCCGTTGCTCGATGCGCTCCAGCAAAATGCCGTTTGCATGGTGAACCCGTTCCGCGCCGAACTGATGGGCCACAAGGCGCTTTTTGCCCTCATCACCGATCCGGATGTCGATCTCGGCCTGTCGGCGGCGGAGCAAGCGATTATCCGGGATCATGTGCCCTGGGGCCGGCTGGTGCGGGAGGGCAAGATGCTGGACGCCGAGGGTCGCCGGGTCGATCTCATCGATCATGTGCTTTCCAATCGGGAGAGCCTGGTCTTGAAACCCACCCATGCGGCCAAGGGCGACGGGGTCGAACTCGGCTGGCATCACGATGCCTCGTCATGGGAGGCGGCGGTTCGCGTCGCGCTTGCCGGGGATTTCATCGTCCAGGAACGCGTTCCGACAAAGAGCATCCTCTATCCCGCCGCCGAGCCTGGCCTGCCGCCACGCGCCATGTTCGAAGATACCGACCCGCTGGTCGCGCGCGGCGAACTTGCCGGCTATCTCACCCGCGTCTCGGAAATGGAGATCGTCAATGTGGCGAAACAGGGCAACGTCGTGCCGTCCTTTGTTGTGGGGTGAGGGGCATTTGCGGACGCCGTACCGTCCGGAACTGGGAAACTGGTGAACTGTTACCGTAATTGATTGGCCATGCCGGGGGCGGACGCGTGATGTTTGCGCTTGTCGCGTTTTCGAAACGCGGGCATTGTGGTTGCCGGGGCGAAAAACTGGAGCTGAGAACCAGCCGAGAGGGATCGATCACATGAGAAAACTTCTGATTGTTGCGTCCACCGCCGCGATGATGATGGCCAGCCTGATCAGCGCATGGGCGGCGGAAATCACCGCCAGCATCACCTATATCGACGTTCAGGCGCGGATCATCGTGATCGACCACCGCGCCTTTCATATTCCCAAATCCATCAAAATCGGTGCATTCAAGGTCGGTGATCAGGTCACCGTTGTCTATGAAATCGTCAACGGACAACTGAAGGTCGTTTCGATCAGGGTCGGGTGATCCCCGGCCGGTCGGCCTTTGACGCTTGCAGACGCCCTAGGACCACGCAATAGGCTGGCATAGGATGACCCCACGCAATTCTGTGAGGGGTCGAAAGCATGTTCGGGCTGGATGTCTTGGTGAGCGTCGCCAACGTTGTCTATCTCTTTTCCTATTCGGTCAGGGACATATTGTGGTTGCGCATC
This sequence comes from Hoeflea prorocentri, assembly GCF_027944115.1. NCBI lineage: Bacteria > Pseudomonadati > Pseudomonadota > Alphaproteobacteria > Hyphomicrobiales > Rhizobiaceae > Hoeflea > Hoeflea prorocentri. The sequence goes on from NZ_JAPJZI010000001.1 coordinate 1,518,325, forward strand.
CTGACCGTTGCCGGCGCGACGCTGCTCATGCCCTATTATTATTTCCAGGCCGCGCCGCTTTGGGCTCCGATCGGCTGGAATATCGTCTTTATCGCGATCAACATCTTCTGGATCACGAAGCTTGCGCTCGATCGCAGACCCGTGCCCTTTACCGACGAGGAAAGGCGGATATACCAGCTCGCATTCCGCAATATCCGCGAACGCGAGGCTTTCAGGCTGTTTCGCACGGGCACCTGGTCCGTTGTTCCGACCGGCACAAAGCTGCTCAGTCAGGGCGACGCGGTCGAGCATCTCACGGTCATTGTCGACGGGCAGGTCGATGTCGAGATGGACGGGAATGTCGTCGACAGCCTGGGCAAGGGCCGCTTTCTTGGCGGGGCGGCATTCCTGAACAGGGGCAAGGACTACACCGCACCGGTCACCGTCACGGCAAGGGAGGAGAATCGCGTCATCGCCTGGCGGTTTGCGGAGCTGGAAGCCCTGTTCGAGAAAGACCTGCCGCTTGAGGTCGATATCGAGGCGAGCCTCGGGCTGGAGCTCTCACGCTTCCTGCAAACCGCAAGAGCGCGGCTGGTGTGAGCCGCCTTATCAGCCGCTGGTTTCCATCGGGTTGTCCGGGTCTTCAAGCCATTCCTGCAGCGAGCCCATATAGACGGCGACATCCTTGAAGCCGAGGCGCGACATGATGAAGGCATTGGAGGAGGCCATGACGCCCGCGCCGCAATAGGTTATCTGGCGCTCCTGTTTATCCCCGGTGACCAGCTTGGCGAGCGCGTCTTCGGGCAGATACCGGCCGGCTTCGTCGACAAGCGCGCCGGCAAAGAGGTTCGCCGCGCCGGGGATGTGGCCGGGCCGGCCGTAGAGGCTCTCTTCGCCGGAAAAATGCGCCTCCGGCAAGGTGTCGATCAGGCAGGCGCCGCCAGCGGCCACCACCGATTTGACCTCCTCCGCATCGGCCACCAGTCCGGGTCTGAGGTTGAGTGTCAATGTCTGTTCTGGATGCCTGTCGGCATCGGTGGAGAGCGGCCGCCCTTCCACTTCCCAACGGGGAAAGCCGCCGTCGAGGATCGCTGCATTGTCGAAACCGACCCATTTCAGCATCCACCAGACCCGCGCGGCCCAGATCGACATCAGCCCGTCATAAAGCACGACGCGCGAACGGTCGCCGACGCCGAGAGCGCCCATGGCGGCGCAGAATTGTTCCGGAGCCGGGAGCGCAAACGCGCCCGGTCTGTGGGCGACGGAGAGATCGCCCATCAGATCGGCGAAGCCGGCGGAGGGAATGTGCCCCGCGTCATAAGCTGCGCGCGCGCTTTCGCAACGAAAGCCGCTCTCGCCATGGGGCTCCATGTGGACCCGGCAGTCGAGCACAACCAGATCCGGCTCACCGATATTGCGGCTCAACCAGTCCGTTGAAACGAGGCTTTCCATGGGCGGCTCCTTTGTTTGCTGGGCGCATGATCGGGTTCAGGACCGGGTTGTCAATGGCGTGCGTTGCTCCCGGACCAGCCGCCGTGACCTCATGGCCGCTCGCCGGGGCAAGATTGGCCATGGGCATTGAGCAATCCGCCACCCCGTGCCAAGCTGCTTTGCCCGGGCATGAACCGGCATGGAAGACCGGCAATCCTGCCGCTTCCGTAACACGAGACAGAAAGACCATGATGCAATCTTCAGGACATATCCGCCCCGCATACAGCCGCGCCGAGCGGCTTAGCGATGGTGTGGTTCATGTTGTTGGGGTTTTCCTGGCGATGATCGCGGTGCCGTTGCTGATCGTGCTCACGGTCCTGTTCCGTATGGAGCCGGCTCCCATTGTCGGGGTGACGGTCTACGGGGTGACGCTGATCGCGATGCTGTCCTGTTCGGCGCTTTACAACATGGTCGACAGCGCAAAATGGACGGGCCTCCTGCGCCGGCTCGACCATTCGGCGATCTACATGAAAATCGCCGGAACCTATACGCCCTTCGTGCTCGTCTCCGGTGTGTCGGCGACCGGGCTTCTGGCGGGCCTTTGGGGCGCCGCGACCGTCGGCTCGCTTTTGAAGATGCTCGCACCCCACAGGTTCAAATGGTTTTCGTTGATGCTCTATCTCGTCATGGGCTGGGCCGTGCTGCTCGCCGGCGGGCCGATCATCGCCGGGCTTTCCCCGGCGGTCTTCTGGATGGTTGCGGCCGGCGGCATCGTCTACACATTGGGGGTCGGATTTCACCTGGCGGCGCGGTTGCCGTTCCACAACACGATCTGGCACGTCTTCGTGCTGGCCGGCAGCGTGCTGTTTTTCATCGCCGTCGCGGTGCTGATCGCCGGACTGCCGATGGGCGGGAATGTGATCTGAATTGCGGATTTAGTAAACTGTCACCGTAATTCCCAATGGGTGACGGACCGTAATTCGTCTGCTCTTGATGGTTCAGTATTGCTTACAAACGCCCACGGATCACATTCAGGAGCACGGAAGCAAGGAGGCCCAACAAAATGCCGATAATCGTTGTCACGGTGACGACTCCATAGATCCAGAGTGCGCCTATGTGCCCAAAATCGTCACCGGCAGGAATACTCAAGAAGTAGGCGATCGCCAGCACATTGAAGACAGCTGCCGCTATCGCAGCCCCAAAGAGGCCGGATCGCATGGCGACTGCAAAACAAATAATCGCTGGTATGAACAACAGAAATTGCGATAAATGCGCCAATAGGCCAGACATTCAGGAAGCCCGTAACCAAACTGCTTGTGCTAACAACTCCATCAATAGGTTCAACTTAGGCGCGCGGCAAATACCAAAATTCAATTAGGTAAACGGTTTACCAAATGACCGTGCAAGAACGGTGACCGACGGTGCGGATGGACGAAGGTCCGCTGTAGGCCGTCCTCGTCCTACGGAACAAGGATGACATGCACGTGGCTAGGTATCAGGCAGAAGCCCAGACCGCCGGTCGGGGGCGGGCGCTCCTTTCCGCAATACGATTTGGCACGTCTTCGTGCTGGCGGGCAGTGTGCTGTTTTTTATCGCCGTCGCGGTGCTGATCGCCGGGCTGCCGACGGGCGGGTAGAGTCGGGGACTTGGCGGACAGTCTCCGTCGATATAGTTGCAAGTAATAGTTGGGTATGATTAAGGTTGTATAGAGGCGACGAAGTCATTAAACGGGCAGTGAGCCATGAAATCGAGCGCGGATTCAGATGAACTAAAACGCCTGAGCTTCAAGGACAAGTCGGACATCGTCACATCCTGGCTCGGAGTTTTGTCCATCATCATTGCAGCCGTTGCCTTCCTGTACACATATCGCGGGGATCTGGAGGACAGGCGTACCGCGCAGCAGTCTGCATCCTTTGAAATGTTTGATCTCTACACAACCAGTCTGGTTGACGAACGTGAGGCATTCTATGTTGCGCGGCGGAAGGCGAATGATGCCGTCCAACATCTGGCAAACGCAACGCACGGCTCTTCGGGTATTACAGACGCAATTCACAAAGGGCGCCAAGAAGCCTTTTCGGATGCCGTGAAGGAAAATGGTCGCGGTGCGAAAATTGACCTGCTTGTGGTTTTCTTTGACAGCCTTCATGCCTGTAACTCTACGCAGCATTGCGATGAAGAACTGTCCGTCGCGCTATTCGGAATTGAATCAGAAACCATCTTCGAATTTTTGGCCACGCATATTCAGGAGCGACGCAAGGTTCAACCCAAATATGGAGATGGAATGATGAAGCTGCGATGCCAATATCTGAAGCGCGCGCAATCTGATAAGAACTGCGGTTGAACTCTTTGTGGCGGGAATTTAGTAAACTGTCACCGTAATTCCTTGACTGTTTTAGCTTATGGTCGAAGCGCTTGCGCTCGCCAGTGCCCGGTAGTACTCAGCGTACTCGTCAATTTGCCGCTTTATTTCGTCTGTTTTCTGGTCAATCAACCCATTTGATATCGAAAATCCGTAGCCGTTTTTCCAACAGTCAAAGTGCATGTATCTTGCAAGAACATCAGACTTAGTTAACCTGTTTTTGAGACCGTCGAGATCTTTCACGCGAATGCCGATTAGTCTGTGTTTGTAGCTGTTTGTGTAGATTTCGCAGCTAGCAAACTCGGACCAGTTGATCGTCACAGGTTTGCCAACTGCGTAACCCTCGTATTCAATACCTCGGGAAGACAAGACAAGGACATTGGTCAAAAATATCGAGCGCTTCAAGAAATAGATTGAAAGTAGCGCAAAAAAAGGTAGCCCAACGTGGCTGACCACAACGGCGGGCCGGTACATTATGGTCGATGTGCCACCGGTCAGCCCTTGAAAAAACAACAAGTCCCATCCGTATTCATGACTTAGTATTCCGAGCATCATGCATACACCGATCGTAAAAAAGCACAGAATTGCTATCGCTTTCCCTCGGAATGCTGGAAAAACCTTATTTTCAATTGCTGGGTCGTTTGTTCCGGCTGGCGAATTCAATGTCTTTGACGGACTTAAGGATTGTCCCTGCAGTTTACTGACGTTGCGAGCCACTTCAACCCATGGTTTGCAAACAATCACGGTGACAGTTTACTCAATCCCTTTTTTCATTGGTTTTCTGCCCCGCTTGCGCGCAGAAAGCGTCCGTCCAGTCTGCTGCTCAAGCCTCTTTAGCCAATCAGTATCTCCGATCGGTCGGCCGACGGTTTCGGCGCGGCGCAAGGCGCCATAGGCTTTTGCCTCATCGACCGGTTCATCCAGAAATGCCTTGAACCTGCCGGTTCGCTCAAGGACAGGGGCAACGGTGACGACATCATCGTCCTTTCCCGCAAGATGAGCCCTGGCGCTTGACCATTTCCAGTCCCGGGCACGCTTGACGAGCTTTGCCCGTACGGGATTGAGCGTCACATAGCGGACAGCATTCAGCAGGTGTCCTTCATCCATGACCACGGAGCCATAGCGCCCCTGCCACAGATGGCCGGTGACACGCGCCCGTGCATTGATGAAACCGGTGTAGCGGCGATGCAGATCGGCGAATGTGCGGCGTAGTCCGTACTCGTCCGACGGCACCAAAATGATGTGCACATGATTGGGCATCAGGCAGTAGGCCCAGACCTTTGTTTGGGCTCTGGCGCTGCTTTCAGCGAGAAGATCAAGATAGAGCGCATAGTCGCCGTCTTCGAAGAACGTCCTCTCCCGCTTGTTGCCCCTTTGGGTGACGTGATGGGGAAGACCGGGAACGACGATGCGAGCGAGGCGTGCCATAGGTGGAGTTTGATCTAAATTGGAGATTTAGTAAACTGTCACCGTAATTAATTTAGATATGAGCAATAGAAGGTATGGGTTTGTGAGGAAACAGATAGCTTCATGTAGATTTCCAAAGAACTTGAGAACACCCAGTAGATCGCGTCCTTTGTCTGATACTGTTACCGAATCAATTCGTGCATATGGCAGTTTCCCGTGATGAGATTTGTACTCGGCCTTTGTATTTGGGTGTTGCATCCTTAGTGCTCGGCAGAATGCATCGATGTCCTGAGGGATTCTAATAACTGGGCGTCTCCATTGCGGATCATCCCAAAGGCAAAGTTCCCCTCTTTCAGTTGGCCGTAAAGTCGGGCGAAGGGCCATATGACGTTGCCCGTGGTTTTCGACTTCTATGGCGTTGTGAAGTGCAAGTCGCCGCGGAAACATCCATCGATGGATAATATTGGAAAATCTACTGTGGTCCTCAGTACGTTCGATGCTTAAATCGCAGAACCAAGCGCCAACTGTGACGGGACTAAGCGGAAATTCTTCTGTGTGCTTGGGCTTCGTACATGGAAGATCTACCTCGTTTTGCTCAATGCGGACTGTTGCGGTATTTCGATAGTGCTGCCAACTCCATGCTTGCCACAGGAAATGGCTGTGCCGATATTTGGTTCGGGGATTTGTTTTGGAAAGTGGCTCGAAAACATCGGGAGCTGCCATTTTGTCGCTGGACGACATTACATGGCCACTGTTTTTAATGTTATTTGAGATTGTTTTGAGTTGCTCTGCGTCAACGGAACTTGACACAATCCGTATGTGCGATGCGCCGTTACCGCGCAAACGACGCATATTTGTTGCGCCGCTACACAGTTGCTCTATCCAGGGTGGTAGCCCATGCTGAAATCGCGATTTATCAAAACGAAATATTTGATTACTTCTGAAGGTGTCCAAAGATGCATATCTGTGAATCGCGTTCCAAAATAGAATGCGGTCTTCGGCGCAATCTCCAACAACAATGGTGAGTTGTTCCTCCCAGCTAGTGTCGTATTCCTGTAGTATGTTCAAATATGGACAAAACATGTCGGACATTTGAGCGGGTACGTGAATTTGACGATCACTAGCAAGGCGATTTTCAAGCTCCTCTACATCAGAGATATATGAGATTACATCATCCCCATTGAAACGCGGTGCATATCTCTCGTTTCCACGTTGTCGGAAGCTTAGTCTTTTAGCGTATGGAGACAGCCTGATATCGACCATCGAGTTGCTCAGAAACCCGAAAGAGTCAATCAAATCCCTCCCTAACTCGCTTCCTCTTTCCTTGTCTAAGGCTAAAATTGTTGAGCCGCCCCCGATTTCTTGATTTCTCGAAATCTGAGGAAGGACCGATACCGACTTTAGTGCCCATCTAAGTTCATCAGCTTCAGGTCGGTAGCTCCGATGGTCATTTAGTTCGTCAACAGCTGGATGTACTTTGATCGAATAGGGAGACAGGCAGTATGCAATTCTGTCGTGAAGCTGGTCTTCAAGCGTAACATAACTGTAGATGATATCAGCGTCCCATAAGTCGAGAAGAGTCCATTCAACATCTCTGATAGTTGCACCATCTGTTATGATTACTGGTGTTCTCCGACCACCCCATCGAGACATCGACTCATCAAAAATGGTATCCAGAAGTGTGTGGTCAGGATTTGAAGGCACTAGGTAAGCTACACGGAGTGGACGAGGAGAGATTCTAGCTCTGCGCGTTTTGTCTGTGGTCCACATTGATTCAGTACCCAAATCCACTCAAAAACTGGTTCATCGTTGCTTCGGTTAAATGCAAAGCTGTTGACATTCTGCAGGAATGCGAATTCGAAATGCGCCTGCTCGAAAAGAGCCTTTGGCAACCGGTACCGCGCTTCTACTTCCACGTCGCTGTTAAACTATAAGCTGTAGTGCTAATTATGAGAAACAGGTATCTGAAACTCGGAGGTGCGGCAAAATGGATTCCGTCACACGGTCTTTGGTAAAAGAGTTTTCGGATAGCAACAATTTTTCTGAATTAGGTGCCGGTAAACAATTCGAGCATTTCGCGGCTTTCAGTATCTTATTCGCTCGATTTCCTGACGAAATCGCAACCGAAGAACATGTGGTCGGTGACGGTGGTGATTTGAACATTGATGCTTACGCGGTCAAGGTCAACGGAAGGTTGGTGCTTGATGCGGAGAATGTGGATGATCTGCTCGAGTTAAATGGCTCATTAGATGTTGAGTTCATAATCATTCAGGCAAAATCATCGGATAGTTTCGATGGTGCTGCAATACTGGCGTTGGGTGACAATCTAGCAAAGGAGGTTTTCTCGGAAAGTCCCAACCTGCCTGTTAATGACGATGTTAGGCGGTTTATGGAGATAAAAAATAGGGTGTTCGAAAACGCCGCTAAACTCAAAGACAATCCTATATGTAGGGTCTTTTACGCCTGCACTGGAAACTGGAAAAACGATGACTACCTGACGAAAATTATTGACCGTAAAAGGGACGAAATACTCGATACCAATTTGTTCTCTGAAGTCTCATTTGAGCCCCTTGGGGCGCGTGAATTACAACAGCTATTTAGGCGTACAAAAACAAGTATATCTCGTACAATTCGCATCGACAGCTTGGTTACTCTTCCGACGATTAAAGACGTGGAAGCCGCCTATCTTGGCATATTGCCAGCATCGGAGTTCTTGAAGTTACTCATCGACGATGATGGTGACATAATGAAGTCAGTGTTTGTTGACAATGTCAGAGATTTTCAAGGGCAGAATCCAGTAAATTTGGACATTGCTAAGACGATTCAAGAGGGTGATTTCGACCAATTCGTGCTTCGAAATAACGGCATAACCATCGTCGCGAAGAGCATCAGACCGACATCTAGTCAGTATCGTCTCGAGGAGTATCAGATTGTAAATGGTTGCCAAACGAGTCATGTGATTTACGAAAACAAAGAGATACTTGGCGACGGGCTTTTTGTTCCGGTTAAACTGATCCACACTGAAGATGAAGAAGTAGCCCAAGCAATTGTAAAGTCTACTAATAAGCAGACCCTTGTGGACGAAAACGACCTACTGGCCTTCACTCCGTTTCAACATGGTTTGGAAGACTTTTATGGATCTATGGATTCTGAATATAAGCTATACTACGAGCGTCGAGGCAAGCAATTTGCTCGAACCGAGGGAATTGAGAAAGGTCGCATCGTTACCAAGGGTATTCAGTTGAAGACATACGCTTCAATGTTCTGTGACTTGCCTCATCAGGCTGGGAGATACCAAGGAACTCTTTTGAAGACGGTCAGGGATCGTGTATTCCGGGAAGATCATCGACCCGATGCCTACTATACCTCGGCTTTCACAAATTATCGATTTGAGATTGCAATCAGACGACTCCCAATCGATGAGAGGGTTATTCGATCATTCAAGTTCTATCTTTTACTCGCATTTCGATATCGTTTTGAAAGACAAATGTTCCCAGGTGCAGGGAACAGAAAATCTGACGCTTATTGCAGGGAGTTACTAGAAAACCTGGGTACCGTCACCAGCTCGAAAGAGGCGTTTGATGAATGTGTCTCGATTATTCAACAGTCATTGAAGAATCTTGGCATTCCTTTTGAGCGAGACAGTGCAAAGTCGCGGCCTTTAGTTGATGAGGTCATGTGTGTTGCTAAAAATCGAAATCCAATTTATTGCGAATGAATAACCCCCACGTTGCCGTGGGGGTTTCTTCTTTACTGCATTCAGCACCGGATCAACTACACCCGCTCGTGCTCCCGCACGTGTCGCACTTCAGACACGTCCCGTTCCGCACCATCGTGAAGTTGGAGCACTCAGAACAGGCATCGCCCGTATAGCCCTGCATGATCGCCTTGGCGCGGCGGTCGGCTTCGACGCTCTTGGCATCGGCGCGGGCCTCTTCCGCCGTGTCAGCGTCGAAGAGTTCGTCGGTGTCTTCCTCGGCGATTTCCTCTGAGAGCTGTTTGGCGCGTTCTTCGTAGTCGCGTTTGAAGGCGGTGGCTTCTTTGGCGTTGGCCTGGGCGACGGCTTCGGAGACGACGGCTGCGCCGCCGGAGATCGCCGTCACGTTGGAGCCGCCGCTGCCGGCCGGTGCGCCGCCCATGGGCTGGCCGCCGGGGGCGATGAGTTCCAGCTTGTGGCCGCGGGTCCAGCCTTTTGAGACAGGCGCGGTCTTGCCTTCCTTGATGCCCTTGCCCAATGCCGTGTTGGAGAAATCCGACGTGTCGATATGGGCAAGGTCGTGGCGCTCCAGATAGGAGACGGCAAGCTCGCGGAACACATAGTCGAGGATCGACGTCGCGTTCTTGATCGCGTCATTGCCCATGACCATGCCGGCCGGCTCGAACTTGGTAAAGGTGAAGGCCTCCACATATTCGTCCAGCGGCACGCCATATTGCAGGCCGAGCGAGATGGCGATGGCAAAATTGTTCATCATGGCGCGGAAGGCGGCGCCTTCCTTGTGCATGTCGATGAAGATCTCGCCGAGGCGGCCATCGTCGAATTCGCCGGTGCGCAAATAAACCTTGTGTCCGCCGACCACGGCCTTCTGGGTGTAGCCCTTGCGCCGGTTGGGCAGCTTCTCGCGGTCGCGGATGACCTTCTCGACCACGCGCTCGACGATCTTCTCCGTCACGGCAACGGCCTTGGCGGCGGCGGGGGCCTCGAGCAGTTCCTCGAGCGCATCCTCGTCCTCGTCGTCCTCGATGAGCGAGGCGTTGAGCGGCTGGGAGAGCTTTGAGCCGTCGCGGTAAAGCGCGTTGGCCTTCAGCGCCAGTTTCCAGGAGAGCATATAGGCGGATTTGCAATCCTCGATATCGGCCTCGTTGGGCATGTTGATCGTCTTGGAGATCGCGCCCGAGATGAAGGGCTGGGCCGCCGCCATCATGCGGATGTGGCTGTCGGTGGAAAGATAACGCTTGCCGATCTTGCCGCAGGGGTTGGCGCAATCGAAGACGGCGAGGTGCTCGTCTTTGATATCCGGCGCGCCTTCCAGCGTCATCGCACCGCAGATGTGGATATTGGCGGCGTCGATGTCCTGCTTCGAAAAGCCGAGGAATTCCAGCATGTTGAACTCCATGTCGTTCAACTGCTCATCGGAAATCTCCAGCACCTCCTTGCAGAAATCCGCGCCCAGGGTCCACTGGTTGAAGGCGAATTTGATGTCGAAGGCGGAGGCGAGCGCGCCGTTCAGCGCCTCGATCTTCTCGTCGGTGAAGCCCTTGGCCTTCAAGGAGCCGGGATTGACCGCCGGGGCTTGATTGAGATTGCCGTGGCCGACGGCATAGGCCTCGATCTCGCCGATCTGGCTTTCCGAATAGCCGAGGGTGCGGAGGGCTTCCGGCACGGCGCGGTTGATGATCTTGAAATAGCCGCCGCCGGCGAGCTTCTTGAACTTCACCAGCGCGAAGTCGGGTTCGATGCCGGTGGTGTCGCAGTCCATGACAAGGCCTATCGTGCCGGTTGGCGCGATGACGGTGGCCTGGGCGTTGCGGTAGCCGTGTTTCTCGCCGAGTTTGACGGCGTTGTCCCAGGCGGCGGTGGCGTGTTCGACCAGCTCCGCATCCGGGCAGTCGTCGTGAATGAGCGCGACCGGGTTGGTCGAGAGCTTCTCATAGCCCGCCGTTTCGCCATGGGCGGCGCGGCGGTGGTTGCGCATGACGCGCAGCATGTTGGCCTTGTTGGGCTTATAGCCGGGGAAGGGGCCGAGCTCGCCCGCCATCTCGGCGGAGGTGGCGTAGGAGACGCCGGTCATGATGGCGGTGATGGCGCCGCAGATGGCGCGGCCGGCATCGGAATCGTAAGGGATACCGGAGGTCATCAAGAGGCCGCCAATATTGGCGTAGCCGAGGCCGAGCGTGCGGTATTTATAGGAGAGTTCGGCGATCTGTTTCGACGGGAACTGCGCCATCATCACCGAGATTTCGAGCACCATGGTCCAAAGGCGCACACCGTGTTCGAATTCACCGACGAGGAACTTGTTGGTCTTCTTCTCCATGAACTGAAGCAGGTTCAGCGAGGCAAGGTTACAAGCCGTATCGTCGAGGAACATATATTCCGAGCACGGGTTGGAGGCGCGGATCGGGCCGGCCGCCGGGCAGGTGTGCCAGTCGTTCATCGTGGTGTTGAAATGGAGGCCCGGATCGGCGGAGGCCCAGGCGGCGTGGCCGATACTGTCCCAAAGCTCGCGGGCCTTGACCGTCTTCGTCACCTTGCCGTCGATGCGGCCGATCAGGTCCCAGTCGCCATCGGCCTCGACGGCGTTGAGGAAATCGTCCTTGATCGAGACCGAGTTGTTGGAGTTCTGGCCGGAGACGGTGAGGTAAGCTTCCGAATCCCAGTCGGTGTCATAGGTGGTGAACTCGATATCCTTGTGGCCCTGGCGGGCGAACTGGATGACGCGCTTGACGTAGTTCTCCGGAACCTGCGCCTTCTTGGCGGCGCGGATCTCGCGTTTCAGGGCCGGGTTCTTTTTCGGGTCGAAGCAATCGCCGTCCGGGCCTTCGCAGTTGACGCAGGCCTTCATGATGGCTTTGAGGTGGGTGTTGACGACCTTGGAGCCGGTCACCAGCGCGGCGACCTTCTGCTCTTCTTTCACCTTCCAGTTGATATAGGCCTCGATATCGGGGTGGTCGATGTCGACGACGACCATTTTGGCGGCTCTACGGGTGGTGCCGCCCGATTTGATGGCGCCGGCGGCGCGGTCGCCTATTTTCAGGAAGGACATGAGGCCGGAGGAGCGGCCGCCGCCCGACAGCGTTTCGCCTTCGCCGCGCAGATGCGAGAAGTTGGAGCCGGTGCCGGAGCCGTATTTAAAGAGACGCGCCTCGCGGACCCAAAGGTCCATAATGCCGTTCTCATTGACGAGATCGTCCTCGACCGACTGGATGAAGCAGGCATGGGGCTGCGGGTGCTCGTAGGAGGATTTCGATTTCACCAGCTTGTTCGTGAACGGGTCGACATAGAAATGGCCCTGGCCGGGACCGTCAATGCCATAGGCCCAGTGCAGGCCGGTGTTGAACCATTGCGGGCTGTTGGGCGCGACGCGCTGGGTGGCGAGCATATAGGCAAGCTCGTCATAGAAGGCGCGGGCGTCTTCCTCACCCTCGAAATAGCCGCCCTTCCAGCCCCAATAGGTCCAGGTGCCGGCAAGGCGCGAAAAGACCTGGCGCGCATCGGTCTCGGAGCCGTAGCGCTCATTCTCGGGCAGCTTTTCAAGCGCCTCAAGGTCGGCGGTCGAACGCCAGAGCCAGGACGGAACGTCGTTTTCCTCAACTTTTTTCAGACATGCGGGGACGCCGGCCTTGCGGAAATATTTCTGCGCAAGGATATCGCTCGCCACCTGCGAGAACTGAACGGGGACGTCGATGTTTTCCAGGCGGAACACCACGGAGCCATCAGGGTTCTTGATTTCGCTCGTCGCCTTGCGAAACTCGATTGCCGCGTATGGCGATTTTCCTGCTTTTGTAAAACGACGCTCAATGCGCATGCTTTTTCCTCGTTTCCTACCGCCCTGCCGCCGCCCATTGCCGGCAAGGCGTAATTTCCCCGTTCCCGCGTGCCTCGCATGTGCAGCAGGTCTCGAACTTCATGTCAGCGTTTTCGCGATGTCCCCTCGCTAATGACGCTATATCTTGTGCCGATATTTGCTGCAAACACTAAAGATAGTATTAACAGCCTTTTTACGCCAATCACATTTTTCCAGCAGAAACGCTGCAAACCGCGCGGAATTCCCCTTCATCCCGTACAAGAAAAACCACCTGCAAGGGACTTCATGTCCTGACGCTTTACAACTGAGTGGGATCTGACAGAAACGCACAGACCGCGCTGCTGGAACAACGTTCGCACAGTAGAACGCGACTCGTTTTCGACCGTCAAGGGATTGTTTGCGTCAGATTTGTGAACACCAGATGTTGTGGGTCGCAAATGTGGAAACTGGGGAAAGCGCAATGCCTTGAAAAGCCCGCACTTAGCTGTGCGTCAAGCAAAAATGCCCGTCGATGTGTTGGTCGAAAAAAATTCGTGACGCATCCGTTGCGTCCGCGCACTTGACAGGCAATTCGTGATTCGCGGCGAATCGGCCGGTTGCCGATTCGACTTATTGGGGCGAAGACGGGGCGGGCTCTTCACTCTTTGCGCGCAAATGAAACGAGTTTTTCGGCAAGCAGCGGTCCGGCATCCTCCTGCAGGAAGTGGCCGGCGTTCTCGGTGATGAAATGATTCTCACCGGCAGCACCGGGAATCAGCTTCTTGAATACCTTCTCGCCGCCGCGCATGATCATGTCCTTGTCGGAAAAACAGGTCAGGAACGGTTTTTCGAATCGCCGCAGGCTTTCCCAGGCGGCGCGCTGGGCGGCCGTTGCCGGATCGTCGGGGCTCGCCGGCACCAGCATCGGAAAGGCGCGGGCGCCGGCCTTGTATTCTTCTGAGGGGTAGGGCGCGTCATAAGCGGCCGCCACGGCCTCATCCATGCCACGCGCCGTTCCGCGCGAGACGATGCCGCCGATGTTGAAAGTCGGCGTCGTCTGACTGTATTCGCGCCATTGCTTGAAGGCCTCGCCGAGATCCTGATCGCCGGTCGGAAGGCCGGTATTGCCGATCATGACGCGGGCGAAGAGATCCGGCGCCTCGGCGACGAGGCGCAGGCCGATAAGCCCGCCCCAGTCCTGACCGAAATAGGTGATGGCCTTCAGCCCCAGCCTGTCGATAAAGGCCTTCATCCAGTTCACATGGGCAAGATAGGAATAGGCCCCGCGCTCGGCGATCTTGTCGGACTTGCCGAAGCCGATGAAATCCGGCGCGACGACACGCATGCCGGCCGCGGTGATCGGCGGGATCATTTTGCGGTAGAGAAAAGACCAGGTCGGCTCGCCATGCAGCAGAAGGACCACAGGCCCGTCCTTCGGTCCTTCGTCGACATAGTGCATGCGCAAGGGGCCGTATTCGCCGCCGTCGACGGTCTCGTAATGGGGTTGGAAGGGGTAATCCGGCAGATCGGCAAAACGCTCCTCCGGCGTGCGCAATACCTTTTCATGAGCCATGACTGTCCTCCCGCAACTTGTTCAAGCCTGAAACGATAGGCCGAAACGATACGTGATGCCAGCCTGTGTCTGGCGAGGTGTCAGCCGGCCGGGTCCTTGTTGATGGGTTCCTGATAGGTAAAGCCCATGTCCCAGGGAAAGTAGATCCAGGTGTCCTGGCTGACCTCGGTGATGAACGTGTCCACCAGCGGGCGGCCCTTCGGTTTGGCGTAGACGGTGGCAAAATGGGCTTTCGGCAACATGGCGCGTACGACTTCGGCTGTCTTGCCGGTGTCTGTCAGGTCGTCGACGATGAGGACATCCTCGCCTTCCGAGGCAAGCAGCTCTTCATTGACTTCCTTGATGACCGACATTTTCCCCTGGTTGGCGTAGTCATGATAGGACGCAACGCATACGGTCTCGATGAGACGGATATTGAGTTCGCGTGAGACGATGGCCGCCGGCACGAGGCCGCCGCGCGTGATGCAAACAATGCCCCGCCACTCCTTGTCGGATCCTGCAATGCGCCAGGCAAGGGCCCTGGCGTCACGGTGAAACTGATCCCAAGAGACGGGAAAGGCTTTGTCTGGAAGGGACATTGGTGCGGGTACTCCTTGCGGGCCGATCATGCGGCGTGTGTTCCTGCAGCATCTTCGTACTGCTCGCCGGCGGTCATAGCTGGGCCAGGCATTGCAATGCAAGAGGGCGGGTGATGCAAGGGGTGGACAATGAAAAGGGCGGTCATGCCAACTGCGCGACCACCCTTTGATGCCGTCTTCTGCGTGATGGATCAGCGAGACATCAGCGTCAGGTTCGGCATGGATTGAAGCATGGTTCGGGTGACGCCACCGAACAGGTATTCGCGGAGGCGTGAGCGGCTGTAAGCACCCATGACCAGAAGATCGGCGCCGGTGTCGGCAAGCCGGTTCTGGATGATCGCGGCGGCGGGAAGCCCGTCGGATATCTCCGTTTTGATCGACACTTTGATGCCGTGGCGGGTGAGGGCGGATGCGACCTCGGCGCCGGCCATGGACTTGCTCTGCTCGGCATTGTCCTCCGGATCAACACACAAAATTTCGACTTCGTCGGCAGACTTCAGAAGGGGCAGAGCATCAAACACGGCGCGCGCGGATTCGCGTGTGGCATTCCAGCCGATGATGGCGCGCTTAATCGGGCTTGCTTTGCGGGCAACATAGGGAACGAAAAGAACCGGCCGTCCGCTTTCAAGCACGAGGGCTTCAAGATCGGTGAAATCGTCTTCCTTTTCCTCTTCATTCTGACGCACCACAACGAGGTCCGCACAACGGGCGCTCGATAGCGCTGACAAGGCATTGTCGCCGGACAGCGAGCGTATCGGGCGCCATTCCCAGGATACGCCCCGGTGCTCGCTTTTGTGCTTGAAGGCTTCCGCGACGTCCATCATACGCAGATCGACGTCTTCCTGATCCGATTTGAAAACGGCCGCATCCGGTATTTCGATGGGCGCTGCATAGGAAACCTTCATTGCAGGTTCGGCATGCAGCCCTATCAGGTGACTGTCAAAGGCCTCGGTCAATAGCAGCGCCGTATCGAGAACATTCTCGCAGTCTTTCTTGTTGCGCAGTACGGCCAGGATGGTCTTGTAGGACATGCTTGTCTCCATCGGTCTTTGAATTCAGCCGGCGCCTCTCATCCTGCCAGCCCTGTAACAAGGCCACTATGGCAGGCCGGCGGCGGCCCGGCGTTGATTTCCATCAAATGAACGTCCGTTCGTATAATGCTTTCGTCGAATGGGGCTTCCTGCCGGGATGATCCTGTCTGCCGGTCATTGTGCATTGCAATATTGCAAGGCTCCAATGCTTAATTGTCACTTTTCCCGGGCGCCGCCATCACCATATGCGAGTGGCAAGAAAGCAAACATGTCCTCTGTATGTGGAGCGAGATAATGAAATCTGTATTTAAGACACTGCAAGCAAGCCGGGCGCACAGCAAGGCATGCAACGAACTCAGCCGGCTTTCCGATCGGGAACTCGCCGATCTGGGAATCTATCGCGCTGATATTCCGAGCGTTGTCGCCGGGCACAGACGCCTGGACTAGATTTCACTCCTCCCGATCCTGTTTTGCAGACGCAGGCGGTCTCCCGGTTTTTCCGGGGACCGCTTTTTTGTGCCTGTGGCGAGATTTACGCCGGGTTTTCTTCCGCTATCTCAACAAGCATGGCATTGACTGCTTTGACGGCGCGCTGAATGGCTTGCGTGTCGCGGCTGCGCACAACGATCTGGGTTGAGTAGTTCTTACCGTCAAATTTCGGATAAGAACCGATGACGGTATCGGGATGGGCGTTTTGTATGTCTTCCAGTCCTTCTCCAACGGTACCTTCGCCATAGGGGCAGTCGACGGTTTCGGAATGAATGATCGCTCCGGTTTCAAGACGGGGTAGCAGCCAGTCGAGCATGGCCTGGAATATGGACGGCACGCCGGCCATGACATGCACATTGCCGATTGTGAAACCCGGCGCGACCGACACACGGTTGCGAATATGACTGGCGCCGCGTGGCATGCGCGCCATTCGCTTTCGAGCGTCGGTAAACTCGATGTTTCGGGACTGGAAAACAGCGCCCAGCATGTCGAGGGCTTCCCGGTCGTGTTCGCAGGGCAGATCAAACGCCCTGGAAATCGCGTCCGCCGTTATGTCGTCATGTGTCGGGCCAATCCCGCCTGACGTAAACACGTAGGAATAGCGTGTCCGCAATGCATTGACGGCTTCGACGATGGCGTCCGTTTCGTCTGCGACGATGCGCACTTCCTTCAGCTCAATACCCGCCGTTGTCAGCATGTCGGCGAGATGGGCGATGTTCCTGTCCTTGGTCTTGCCGGACAGAAGTTCGTCGCCAATCGCAACCATTCCCGCCGTGACAATTTTTTCCGACATGCCCTGACCTCTTCAACCGTTCGACCCACAGGTAGCGCGCAACGCAATCAGCTGCAAGGCGCGCACTGACACCCCGGCCGCATGGACTTTCGACGATGGCAGGCTTTTCACACCGGTCCCCCACACCGGTTTTCCTAACGCAATACATCAAATTGAAACCATTGTGTTTTCTATGCATTGTGCATAATCAAGCTTAACTTCAAGCTTTAACGCGGCGGAAATTGTCTGTGTGTAGGCCTCTGACTATACTTTTGGCGTACACATACGGAAGAGATTATGCACGAATTTCTGGAACCGATGAACCGCGTCGCGGCGCACTATCGAGCAAAGATCGAGAGCAAGGACCTCGAACTACGGCATTCGACGGACTTTCACTTGCTTGACGAGGAAACCGAGGCGATGGGCTTTGAGGTCACACCGCACTTTTCACCGCGTTTCAATGCGTTTTTTCGTGACGAGGCCTTTTGGGTTGGCATCTATGACCGGGCAAAATGCGTTGCAACAGCTGCCTGTAAACGGCAACCGCTCGGTTCGGAAACATTGGCAAGCTATGCCAAACGCTCGTGGATTCGTTATTACACGCCTGATTCGGAAAACCCGGTCGTGTTCCACAATCAGCAAAAACCGTTCCTGGAAAGGACCGGAGGCAATCTTTGCTATTGTGGTGAATACCGCGTTCTGCCGAAATACCAGAAGCAGGGGATTGGCCAGTTGCTTGCAGCCTATGTCAAGCCGGCGGCCTGGATAAGGTGGCCCGATACCGATCTGTTTTACATCTATATGGAAAACAAGGATGTGCGCAGCGGCCTGATGGCGGCGATCGAGCTGACTACGCAGATAAAGAATGCTTTGCAATGGGTGCAGCATCCGAGCCAAGCAAAACATGACTACTGGCTTGGCGCGATGAGCCGGGGCGAGTTTTCAGGCTGGTTGAAGGACGAAGTGCGTAGTCAAGCTGTTCAAGCTCCGAGTATGTCGCCAGAAATGGAAAACCTTTTGGTGTCTTGACCATCAGCACAAGCCGTTTGTAGGCAAGCTGAACCTGCTTGCCGTTGCGGCTTGTCTCGTAGGTTACATGCTCAAGAACCGGCTCCCCATCGCATGCCTTCAGGTAGGCCGCGGCAACGGCATCGTTGCCGCCTGCCGCCTGAAGATCCGTGCGCCAGCCCGTTCCCATAACCCGACCTGCCAACGAGCGGGCGCCGACATGGGTTATATCCGGAATTGCGGACTGGTGCGGCATACCGAATAAGACGAGTTCGTCGGCCATGTGAAGCAGGTTTGCGTGAAGCCGCTCATCTGCCTGGCCGCCGGCCAGTTCCCACGCCCTGAACAGCAATTGCTGGGTCGCGGAAACGTCCGGCGTGTCGAACACGCTGTCATCCAGAATTTTAGTGTGAACGGCCATACCCGGCTTCTTCGGCAGCGACAAATTGTGCGATCACCCTGCCGAACAACGCTGCGAATCTGTCCCACTCTTCAGTGGTGAAATGATCGACATCGGTGTGGTTGGCGACGGTGACAGCGATGATATCCCGGGACAGATGGCAGCCATAGTGCTCGCACATGGCGTGAAGGTATTCCCGGTCATTGGCGTAGCGGTCGGGCGCATCGATAATCGACTGAACGGATGGAAGGTCAATGCCGACCATGTTCAGGTTTATCGTTTTCATCATTGATTGTTCTTCCCCTGATTCTTGCAATGATTGCATTCACGCCTGGATTGTATCGTGTTTTCTAGCCTTTGTCCTTAACAAGATTCTTGGACTTCAAGGCGCGCAGCCGATGGTATTGCTGCTGTATCAGTTTGTGCCGTTTTTCAAGGGATACCTGCCGGCCGTAATCCTCAATGATCATGTCTGCAGCCTGCGTGGCCTGGTCGAACAGATCGAGGTCGAGTTCCATATCCGGGTTCTTTGACGAAACAAGAGTGGTGTTGGTTTGGGGCAGCACATCATCATCATCGGGGCCGCCACCTCTGCCGGAAAGCAGCCAGTCTGTGGTGACCTTGAACCGTTTGGCATATTGCGTAAGGGCCGGACGGCTGACACCGCGCGAGCCGTTTTCATGCGAGGCGTATGTGGAGTAGCTGACACCAAGAGCCTCCGCCGCTATTGTCGCGGTCCTGTAACCGGCTGCTTCCCTTGCTGCTTTCAGTCTGGAGCTAAGATGTGCCATGGCGGAATTATGAAGCTCTCGATTATACAGTTGGCGTTCGCATGAGATTACACATTATGCATATCCTATGCACAATAATCGGCGATGTAAATTATAATAACCAGTCGTTTTCGACAAATATCCATAGATTCTTATGGTGCCTATGCCGGTGCAGTGATCTCAACGGCATGATCCGAATAGCACGTGCAAAGCCAAAGGGCTTGCATTCTGCAACGGGATATTTACCAGTAAGCGCGTGCCCCCTTGGCGAAATTGGTATACGCAACAGACTTAAAATCTGTCACCCGAATGGGTTTGCCGGTTCAAGTCCGGCAGGGGGCACCAGCTTGTATTCTCGTTTGTGTTCTTGTTGGCTGTATTCGCGACATCCGCAGCCGGGTTCGGTGCTGACATCATAAGGCCGCCACGGGCTCTATGAGGTCCGGCTGCTTGTTCTTCACGCTCCCGACTTCTTGACTGACTGCATAAAACTCAAGATCCGAACCCCGGTTTTTCTGAAGTAGTGCCAGCGCGTCCTCTTTTCCCGTTTCCTTATCCATCCATGTTTTCAGTACGTCCGGTTTCAGGATTGCGGGCACGCGACTGTGAATGTGCTTGATATTGTCTGTTGCGGGCAGGGTGATAATGGCAAATGTTGTCGTGTCGAGTTTCTCGTTGCGTGACATGATGCCGGCGAACGTGAAAGGCTCAAACAGCGGCATTTCGCCTGGCAGATGAATAAGCCAGGGCTGCTTGTCTCCCTTCGATCCTGTCCATTCGTAATAACCGGTGGCCGCAATCAGGCAGCGATTGT
Source organism: Hoeflea prorocentri (assembly GCF_027944115.1). Taxonomy (NCBI): domain Bacteria; kingdom Pseudomonadati; phylum Pseudomonadota; class Alphaproteobacteria; order Hyphomicrobiales; family Rhizobiaceae; genus Hoeflea; species Hoeflea prorocentri. The sequence goes on from NZ_JAPJZI010000001.1 coordinate 1,538,438, forward strand.
GTTCGAAGCCTGCCTTGAAGAACCCGGAACCCTCGGCAAGCTTTTCAACGGTCGCGTTTATGGACCTGAATTTCGCTTCTTTTGCCCATAGGGGAATGAAACCCCATTCCACCGGCTCGATGCCGATCTGACCGTCATGGCTTGTAATGATGTCGAGCGTGGACGTAGGCGCAGTGTTGTAGTTCGGCTCCGGTCCGTTGAGCTTTTCTATTTCCGGCGGAAGTATTGACATATATTTCCGATATTCGGCCCAAGTCCCGGTTGTGATAAATCGACCGCACATCCGCTGATCCCTTCACGTGTAAACAATCGTATACTAAATCGCGGTGAGGGCACGGCGGCAAGTACTGATTCTCTGTCGGGGAGAAAGACAGGTGTTAGATGTCCAAAGGCCGAAGGTCCGCATTCTGCAAGGAAGAAGTGCTTGATAAACTGCGCGTTGGCCGCGATGGCGCAATGATGGTTTGTGCCGGCGCACAGCCATTCAAGGATCGCTACAACAAGGCAAATGCCATACTCAGGTCTATAGATGACCTTACTGAAGACCTTACCGGTGACCGTGAGTATTTCTGGGTAAAACCTCACGGGTAGACGTCTGTGAGACGCTGACATTGGCCCATGTTGCAGGCTTCGGCATATTCAGCCGGAGCGAAGTGAGAACAGCAACGGTGTTGTTCTTGGCTTTGTTTTTGTAACTTGGATGTAAGACCCATTTGCCCGGGGGGACGACAAGATTGGACAGAGATTTGTTATGATAGGGGGCATAGACAAACGGTTTGGGATTCGGGTTGATTTGAGGTCCTGAAAGCCATGATGAAAAATGCTGTTGATCATTCCGCGGAGGTGCTGCGTTCACTGTTTCCGCCCACGCCGCTTCAGCACAATGTACATCTGAGCGACACGTACGGTGCGCGCATATTCCTCAAACGGGAGGATCTTTCGCCCGTGCGTTCTTACAAGATCCGCGGTGCGTTCAACTTTTTCCGCAAGGCTCTGACCGGCGAACAGCAGACGGAGCGCTTTGTTTGCGCGTCCGCTGGCAATCATGCCCAGGGTTTCGCCTTTGTCTGCCGTCATTTCAAGAAGCCGGGTGTTGTCTTCATGCCGGTTACGACGCCGCCACAGAAGATCGGTAAAACCGAATCCTTCGGGGCAGGCTTTATCGAGGTGCGGCTTGTCGGCGATATTTTCGACGACTGCTACGCCGCCGCGATGGCTTATGCAGACGAAACGAACGCGTTGATGGTGCCGCCTTTCGACCATGACGACATCATCGAGGGCCAGGCGACGGTGGCTGCCGAGATCGTCAGCCAACTGCCGGAGCGCGCCGACGTCGATCTCGTGGTCATACCGGCAGGCGGAGGCGGACTGGCGGCTGGTATGACCAGTTATCTGGCAGGGCGCGTGGATCGCGATGCATTCCTTTTTTGCGAGCCGGAGGGGGCGCCGAGCCTCAAGCGAAGCCTGGAAGAGGGCAAACGCGTCAAACTCGAACGGGTCGACAACTTTGTCGACGGGGCGGCTGTTGCCCAGATCGGCGAACGTAACTTTGACGCGCTGAAGGGGTTTCGGGCCGATCAGGTCATGCTGGTGCCGGAAAATGCGGTCTGTGTCACGATTTCTGAACTGCTCAATATAGAGGGCATGGTGCTGGAGCCGGCCGGGGCATTGGCGATCAGTGCACTTGATCGGCTGGATAAGGTGCGTCTGGCGGGCAAGACCATTGTGGTCGTTGTCTCCGGCGGCAATTTCGACTTCGAGCGCCTGCCTGACGTGAAGGAGCGGGCGATGCGCTATTCCGGGGTCAAGAAATACTACATTCTGCGTATGGCGCAGAGGCCGGGCGCACTACGCGATTTTCTCAATATGCTGGGCCCTGAGGACGATATTGCGCGGTTTGAGTATCTGAAGAAATCGGCGCGCAATTTCGGATCCGTGCTGATCGGCATAGAGACCAAGCGGCCGGAAAATTTTACCGCTCTGACCCGTGCCTTCGAGGCGGCGGGTTTGCGCTATGAAGACATTACCGATAATGAAGTTCTTTCCAGCCTGATTATCTAATGGCGGCATTCCATATTTCGGAGGGGAACTGCATGCTCAGCAACCGGACTGCGGCGCAAACAGCGCTGCCCGCCAGCATATGATGGCCGGCATTGCCGCGCTTGCCGCGGCCTATATCTTTTCGCAGTTCTACCGGTCTTTCCTTGCGGTGCTGACACCGGTGCTGATCGAGGAGCTGGGAGCCGGCAAGGCGGATCTCTCGGTTGCTTCGGGTATATGGTTTCTGACATTCGCTCTCATGCAGTTCGTTGTCGGCATATCGCTGGACCGGTTTGGTCCGAGGCGTACGGCGGCCTTCCTTTTTGCGGCGGGAACCGGGGGTGGCGCCCTGCTTTTTGCGATTGCCACCACGCCGCTCGAAATCATCATCGCCATGGCGATGATCGGCATCGGCTGTTCGCCGGTCCTGATGGCTGCATTCTTTATTTTCGCCCATCACTTCCCGGCGGCCCGATTTGCCATTGCCTCGTCATGGTTCGTCGCCCTCGGAACAGCCGGCAATGTCATCGGCGCAAAACCGCTGGCCATTGCTGTGGAGAGTTTCGGCTGGCGTGAAACCATGCTTGGTCTTGGTTTGGTGTCATTGCTGACCGCCCTTGCAATCTACCGGTTTGTAAAGGACCCCGAGATCGAAAGGACAGACGCCCCGGACAGTGGCCTGTCTGGATATTGGGCGCTGCTGAAAATGCCGGCATTGTGGCTGATTATTCCGCTGATTGCGGTCAATTATGCGCCGGCGGCTGGTGTGCGCGGATTATGGGCCGGGCCGTATCTGGCGGATGTTTTCGGTGCATCAACGCAGTTGATTGGAACGGTCACGCTGTTCATGGCCATCTCCATGATAATCGGCAGCGTGATCTACGGGCCACTCGATACGCTGTTCAAGACCCGTAAATGGGTTGCATTTGTCGGCAATTGTGGCGGCGCAATCGCGCTCTTTGCCCTGGCGCTCTATCCGATTCAGCCAATCTGGCAGGTGACGGTGCTGCTTTTCGCGGTCGGTTTGTGCGGTGCCAGCTACGGGGTGCTGATGGCTCACGCGCGCGCTTATTTCCCCAAACACCTGACAGGGCGTGGCGTTACGCTGATGAACTTTTTCACGATCGGCGGCGTCGGATTCTTTCAATTCATCACCGGGCAGATGGCCGAGGCGAGCTACAATCCGGCTATGCCGGAAGAAACTTATTCGCTGCTGTTTGGAACTTATGCGGTTTTGTTGACGGTGACCGTGATCATCTATCTGTTTTCCACCGACCGCAAACCGGACTAACGGCTTTCGGGAAGCTGCCCGATCCATTCGGCGATGGCGTCGGCCACGCGTTGGGTGTTCGATGGTGACAGTGCGTCTCCGGCGACAACGTGATTGTCCTTGTCGTCGCTCTCCTCGATCAGAACGGTCCGGACATCCGCGCCCCATGTGGCGGCTATGATCTCAGTTTCTTCCGCGCGCACAATCCGGTCGTCAGGCGAGTAGATAAAGAGTGCGGGAATATCCGCTTGCCCGAGATCGGCCTCGCGCGTGATCCTGACGATTTTGGCCATCGGCAGCAGTGCCTGCGACGGGTATTCGTAGGTCCAGTTGTGACGGTGATAGTCGTTGACCGTTTCAAAAGAGCGCCTTTCGCCCATCACCAGCCCCAGAACCTGCTTTGCCCAGGGAATAGTCAGCAAAAAGGAGCCGGCGGCGTTGACGCCGAAATTGGGCGAGATGTTTACAATGCCCGCGACATCATCCGTCAGGCCGGGCTGGGTGGCGGCCCATGAAATCAGGGTTCCGCCGGTAGACGTACCGACGAGTACGACCTTTTCTCCCAGTTCACGGCCGACCGCGATCGCCTCGGCCACGTCATTGACCCAGGCTTCGACCGTTGCCTCGCCCATGGCGTCACTGCTGCGGCCGTGGCCGGCGAGGCGGGTATAATAAAGATTGGCGCCGAGATCGCGTGCGACAATGTCCATAACAGGGCGGATTTCGCCGGAGGATGCGGAAAACCCGTGTATGTAGACCAGCGAGACCGGTGTGCGTGCCCTTGAGTTTGGATAGGCCCAGACAATCTGTTTGCCGAGCCCTTCGCGTATGTCCGAATAACGAGCCTCGACACGATCGAGATAGGCTTCAACGTCGTCTCCGATTGCTGCGGGATCGAACCGGATTTGTGTTGAGACGGCGGTGCGCGGACCAATATAGAAGATGATGGCTGCCGCACAGATGAGCAGCAGAATAAGGTAGACCAGTCTGCGCCGTTTGAACCGTTTTGCCATCGAATGCTCCGCCTTCACAATATGTGCAGCCTATGCCCGAAGGTCACCGCATATCAATGTCGATGTTCGGGCGGTCGATCACCTCGCGAAGCGCGAAGGACGAGTTGATGCGGACCACATGGGGAAGGGCCGATAGCCATTCCTTGTGGATGCGTTCATAATCCTGCAGATCCCTGGCTGCGACGCGCAGGATGTAATCATATTCGCCTGACATGAGATAGCAGACCAGCACATTCGGGCAGCGTTTGACCGCGGCCTCGAATTCGCTGAGGGTTTTTTCGAACTGGCCCGACAGCGAGATATGGACAATCGCCGTCATCTTATGGTCCAGCGCCTTGTTTGACAGGCGCGCGTGATAACCTCGGATTACACTTGATTTCTCGAGGATATCGAGCCGTCTGGAGCAGGCTGACGGAGACAGGCCGACCCGCTCCGCCAGGTTCGCATTGGAGATTCGACCATTTTCCTGAAGCGTCTTCAGAATAGCGATATCAATCGTATCAAGGTTTTCCATTCGAATATTCTTCTGTTTATTTCCACATTACGCAATTTTATACGAAATCTGACGGTGATTCAATTCGACTTCGCAAGGACATTTCGCGACCTGTGTGTTGAAATGATTGCAACAATGAATTGCGCCTTCGGGCGCATCTTATTTTGGAGAAACGCCCATGCGTGTCGGATGTCCGAAGGAAATCAAGAACAACGAGTACCGGGTAGGACTGACGCCCGGTTCCGTGCGTGAATATATCGCGCACGGTCACGAGGTGATTGTCGAGACCAATGCCGGCGTCGCGATCGACGCCGATGACGGTGTCTATCAGGCTGCAGGCGCAAAGATCGTGCCGACGGCGAAGGATGTGTTCGACCAGTCGGACATGATCGTAAAGGTGAAAGAGCCGCAGCCGAGCGAATGGGCGATGCTGCGCGAAGGGCAGATCCTTTATACCTATCTGCACCTGGCGCCTGATCCCGAGCAGACCAAGGGGCTGGTTGAGTCGGGCTGCACGGCGGTCGCCTATGAAACAGTGACGGATGACCGGGGCGGTCTGCCACTGCTAGCTCCGATGTCAGAGGTTGCCGGGCGGCTTTCCATTCAGGCCGGTGCCACCGCCTTGCAAAAGGCAAATGGCGGTCGCGGCGTCCTGCTTGGCGGCGTTCCCGGCGTTCTTCCCGGCAAGGTGACGATTATCGGCGGCGGTGTCGTCGGCATCAACGCGGCGAAAATGGCCGTCGGGCTTGGCGCGGACGTGACGATCCTCGACCGTTCGATTCCGCGGCTTCGCCAATTGGACGATATCTTCAACGGTCGCATTCACACCCGCTATTCGACGATTGAAGCACTGGAAAACGAGGTATTCTCAGCCGATGTTGTTGTTGGCGCGGTCCTTATTCCGGGTGCGGCAGCCCCCAAACTCGTTACACGCGAGATGCTTTCGGGCATGAAGAAGGGCGCCGTGATCGTTGACGTGGCGATCGATCAGGGCGGCTGCTTTGAGACGTCGCATGCAACCACACATTCCGAACCGACCTACGAGGTCGACGGCATTATCCACTACTGCGTTGCGAATATGCCCGGCGCCGTGCCGGTGACGTCGGCCCATGCGCTTAACAACGCAACGCTGCACTACGGTCTGCAATTGGCTGACAAGGGTCTGAAGGCAATCGCTGAAGACCGGCACCTGCGCGCCGGCCTGAATGTACATCGTGGCCGTATCACCAACGCACCTGTTGCAGATGCGCTCGGTTATGAACTTGCTGAGCCAGACGCGGTTCTCCAGGTCGCCTGACCAACCAGTCCAGGCAGTTTGAAACCGCTCGCCAATCGGCGGGCGGTTTTTTCATGCACGCGCTGTGGAAGATTGCCGTGTGTCTACAATACCCTTTGCGCCGCATTTGCCGGAAGTGTATGGAATCCTGAAATAATTTCTGTTGAATTTTATCAAATTCCTCAATCGGACTGAAATCCTGTTCATGTACAAATATGTGAACTGAAAGTTGGGGGGCTTGTCAGGTGAATACTGGATCATTTGTGATTGCCGGCGTTTTTGGTGTGGCCTTGTTTGGTGCTATGGCCAATATGCAGCCGAGCATTTTGACCCAAGAGGACTATGAACGGCTGGTGGCGCCGTCGGATGATTTCGGGCAACATGGACCAGCCTTTGCCGGTGCAGCCCGCTGGCTGATCGAGGCAGGCATCTGCGCCGAGAACGACCTGCGGGTTAATGGCGGCTGGGTGACATCCTGGACCCATAGCGATCAGCCGATCTATTTTACCTATTGTGGCGGATCGAACCTGGCGGACAGAGTGTATTTCAACGCTGAATCCATGGAGTTTTACGGCCGCGCCAGAGGTACGGGCGACAATGTCAGGTTGGTGGATATTTGACCGCCGGCCGATTCTGAACCGGGCGTCCGCGCCGCTCATAGGCCGCGCGGACTGCTTTTGCGCTATTGATAGATGATATCGGTGATCCGGCGCAGCGTGACACGGCGATTGCGCCAATCTGCATGGGGTGTCGGCACAAGAAGGTCATCCTCTCCATATCCGACGGTCTCAAGCGCGTGATCGGGCACGCCGAAATATTCCGACAGGACCCGGTAGAGCGAGTAGGCGCGCCGTTCAGACAGATATTGATTGCTTTCAAAGGATCCGACGGCATCGGTATGGCCCTCGATGAGGAACACCTCATTTGGGTTGTTGCCCAGCATATTGTGCATCGCCATGGCAATCTGTTCGACTTTCCAGTGCTGGCTGGAATGAATGCGCGGTGAACCGAATGCGAAGTTGATGGCCTGGATTTCTATCGATGGCGCAATGTGACGCAGGGCCTTGCGGCGTTTGACGTCCTTGATGCTTCCCTTCATGGATGGCTTGATCTTTACCTTGGGCGGCGCCTTGAGACTTTTCTCGATTGTCAGAGCGGATGGTGCCTTCTTGTTGTACTTCTGCGCGATGAAGGCGGGTTTGACCGGCGTATCGGTCCCGACGGACAGCTTGAGCTGGCTGGCCGAGGCGGCTGTGATCGGTGCTGCCGCCAGAGCGGCAAGGGCTGTGATGAATGTGCGGCGCTTCATGACGGTTGTCCTTCTTTTGCGGATCCGAAGCGCTGGAGCGCTTTGGATGAGAGGACGTTAGTCTTGCGCCGCTGAAGCCAGGATGAACGGCCTGTTCAGACAATTGACGGGATGCATCAAGGTGATTTTGCGGTGCGCAGGAGATCGGCGTCGGTCAGGGGATGGAGAAAGGTTTCACTTTGACCGATCGGATCAAAGCCGAGCTTTTGATAAAGCGGCAGCGCAGCGGGGTGATCCAGCGTGCAAGTGTTGACGGTCACCTTTGACGGGCTGTTCTCCCACGCGGATTCCAGTGCCTGGGAAAGCAGCCAGCGGCCGAGACCGCGCCCATGGGCATGGGGCATCAGGCCGAAATACTCCAGATTGACCGTTTCCTTATTTGTCTGACAGAGTTCAAAAAAACCTGAAGGCGCGCCATTGAGATAAAGCACATTGATGGACGTTTCCGGTGCGTGGACGATTTTTGCCAGTGCGTCATCGTCCAGCCGCAACCTGGCAACCCAATGCCACTCCCGGCCCGTACGGTAGTGCAGGTAGCGGTAAAAATGCAGCGGGATATCCTGCTGCTTCATCAACGCCACATGAAGATTTACGGGCATCGGACACAAAAGCGCCGGGCGTTGCCTTTGTTCAAGATAGGTGACGACCGCTTTAAGCGGCGCGCGGCCTTTTGGCATCACTCTTCTCCGGTGACGACGGGTGTATCCTTGCGGGCGCCCCATTCTGACCAGGATCCGTCATAGAGCTGCGTGTCTTCATTGCCAAGCGAATGCAGCGCAAGTGTGATCACCGCAGCCGTCACACCAGAGCCGCATGTGGTGATGACGGGGCCATTCGGGTCAATTCCGGCCTCTTCAAGCGTCGCCCGTAAATCTTCGAGGGATTTGAGCTCTCCGTCTTGCGAAAGCGAAAAAACGGGCACGTTCCGGGCACCGGGCATATGACCGCATCGCATGCCCTCGCGTGGCTCCGGCTCATCGCCGGTAAAGCGCCCCGGACTGCGCGCATCGGCGATCTGACTTGAGCCGTTTCCGGCAACCTCGAGGACGCGCTCAAGGTCTGCCGCCCAACCGTCCCTGAAAACGGCTTTGAACGTGCCGCGGGCGTATTCGGGGATCTCGGTCGTTACAGGTCTGCCATCGGCCTTCCAGCGATCAAAGCCGCCATCGAGAACAAAGACGTTCGGCGCGCCCATCGCTCTGAACATCCACCACACGCGCGGTGCGGTGAACATGCCCGGACCGTCATAAACGACGATCGTGTCGTCGGTTGATATACCAAGACCGGAGACCTGCCCGGCAAAATGTTCAGGGCCGGGCAGGGCATGGGGAAGGTCCATGTCCGGATCGACCACGACATCCTGGTCAAAAAACACCGCTCCCAAGATATGCCCGCTCTCATATTCCGAGCGGGCGTTGCGCCCCTGCGCCGGCAGATACCAGGACGCATCGACGATCTTCAGTCCGGTGTTCCCAATGCGTTCCTGCAGCCAGTCCGCCGATACAACAAAAGCGCTTTTTTCAGCCATGGATTTTGCGCGGATCATTGCGGCATATCGCCGAAGCGAATGCGGAACCGTCTGTTCTCGCGCCCTTTCTTTTCAATCTTGCCAATGTGTATGGCGCCTACTTCGCCGGTTTCGGACACATGTGTTCCGCCACAGGGTTGGCTGTCTATGGCCGCGTCTTCGCCGATGCAAATCAGCCTGATGCGCCCGCTGCCCTGTGGCGGCCGCACATTCTTGGATTTGACGAGGCCAGGATTGGCTTCGAGTTCGCTCTCGTTGATCCAGTTTGAAAAGACCGGATGATTGGCGTTGACCAGCTCCATGAGTTTTTCGGTCACGGAAACCTTATCGGTTGCTTCACTCATGTCGAAATCGACGCGGCTTTCGTTTTCACCGACGGAAGCGCCGGTGATCGGAAAAGGGCACACGACGGTGAGCAGATGACATGCGGTGTGCATGCGCATCAAACGGTAGCGCCGCTCCCAGTCGATATGCAGGACCAGCGGTTCGCCTATTTCGGGTACGGCCTGTTCATTCGACGGAACGTGGACGATTTCCGACTTGCTCTGTCCGTTGACTGTTGCGGCGATCTCGATCTTCGAGCCGTCCTCGCGTTCAAAAAAGCCGATATCACCAGGTTGGCCTCCCGATGTTGCGTAGAAACAGGTCTGATCGAGAAGGATGCCGCCGCGGTCATTAACGGCCGTGACCTTTCCCTCGGCGGTCGAGAGGTAAGCGTCTTCAATGAACAGCGGATGTGTTTGTGACAAGGCTCAAACCTCTTCAAAGGGGATGGATATATCCGGCACGGTTTCCATCCATTCAGGAACCGGCAGATCCTTGGAGCGAAGGAATTCCGGGTTGAACAGTTTTGACTGATAGCGATTTCCGTAGTCACAAAGGATGGTGACGATGGTATGACCCGGCCCCATGTCACGGGCCATTTTCATAGCGCCGGCGATGTTGATGGCCGACGAGCCGCCAAGGCACATGCCTTCCTCCTCAATCAGCCGGTAGATATACGGAAACGATTCCGCGTCGGAGACCTGGTAGGCAAAATCCGGCGTGAAACCCTCAAGGTTTGCCGTTATGCGTCCCTGGCCGATTCCTTCAGTGATCGAACTGCCTTCGGATTTCAGTTCGCCGTTCTTGTAGTGATTGTAAAGCGCGGCGCCCTGCGGGTCGGCTATGCCTATCTTGACGCCCGGGTTGCGTTCGCGAAGCCCGACCGCGACACCCGCCAGCGTTCCACCCGAGCCGCAAGCGCAGATGAAGCCATCGACTTTGCCGTCGGTATCGTTCCAGATTTCCGGCGCGGTGGTCTCGATATGGGCCTGTCGGTTTATCGTGTTGTCGAACTGGTTGGCCCAAATGGCGCCGTTGGGATCCTCTTTCGCCAGTTGCTCGGCAAGGCGGCCGGACAGGCGGACATAATTATTGGGATTGCGATAGGGCAGGGCCGGCACTTCGATCAACTCAGCGCCCAGCAGGCGCAGGGCATCTTTCTTCTCTTCGCTCTGCGTTTCGGGAATGACGATGACCGTGCGATATCCAAGAGCCTTTGCAACCATGGAGAGGCCGATTCCGGTATTGCCGGCGGTGCCTTCCACAATCACGCCGCCCGGTGCCAGCTTGCCGCTTTTGATCGCATCACGAATAATGAACAGTGCGGCGCGATCCTTGACAGACTGGCCGGGATTAAGGAACTCGGCCTTGCCAAAAATAGTGCAGCCGGTTTCCTCCGATGCTCTTTTCAGTTTAATCAGCGGTGTGTTGCCGATGCCATCCAGTACGGATTGTAAAATAGTCATTTCCTGGCCCCGATTGAGTTGCTGCGACAGTATTTTGCCGGTTGTGCATTATCAACACGGCCGGTGGCAAGAAATGCCATTTGCCGAAGGCATTTACCGGAAAAATTCTATTCCAGCCTCTGCGCGGGCGGTTTTGTCTGCGGCTGCTGTTGACGGGCGCGAATTGCGAAACCGCTCAGCTTGAATTTCTCTGGTAGACGATCTGGCGCACATTGATGTTTTCGGCGCGAAAGCCGGCTTCACAGTAGTGAAGGTAGAATTCCCACAGCCGCTTGAACCGGTCGTCAAATCCCATCGGCCGAATACTCGGCCACGCATCCCAGAACCTTGTGCACCATTCGGACAGGGTGCGGGCGTAGTCCTGAGCGAATGCCCGGTGACCGGCAAGCTTCAGGTTTGCCTTGCGCCCCAGGTCCTCGAGTATCTCGTAGGTCGGCAGCATGCCGCCCGGGAAGACGTAGCGTTGGATAAAATCCGGGTTGCGGCGATAATTCTCGTAGGCATCCTCGTGGATCGTAATGATCTGAAGACCGGCGCGGCCACCCGGTTTGAGGCACTGGTGAATCTTGTCGAAATAGCCTGACCAGTATTTCTCCCCCACCGCCTCGAACATCTCTATCGACGCGACGTGGTCATAAACGCCCTGCTCATCGCGATAATCCTGGAACTTTAGATTGACCCGGTCCGACAGGCCGGCCTTTTCCATTCGCTTTGTTGCATAATCGAGCTGTTCGCGGCTGATGGTCAGGCCGGTTACACGCGCGCCGATTTCGCCAGCCGCATACTCCGCGAAGCCACCCCAGCCACAACCGATTTCAAGGACGTGACTGTCTCGCGTGATGCCGATTGCATCCGCGAGCGCCTTGTATTTGGCCTTCTGGCCGCTTTGCAGATCGTTTGCGCCCGTCTGAAACAGCGCTGAAGAATAGGTCATGCTCGGGTCGAGCCATTTTTCATAGAAGGCATTGCCGAGATCGTAATGGGCGGAAATGTTCTTCCTGGCCTGCGACTTTGTATTTGACCGGAACAGGTGCCGCAGCTTTTCAATGATGCTCGCAATGCCTTGCGCGCCGCTTGCAACATGATTTCCGATGTCGGTATTGACCAGGAAAAGCTCCAGGAAGGTCGGGATGTCCGGGCTTTCCCAGTCACCATCCATATAGCTTTCCGCAACGCCGATCGTCCCACGGCGGAACGCGCTATAGGGCAGGTTCCAGTTGTTGAGGGTGATTTCGGCGCGGGGTCCCGACTCCTGTCCCTCAATGCGGATATGCCTGCCGTCGGGCAAGTTCATGTCCAGGGCGCCGCGCCTCAGCTCGGAAATCGCCCGCAAGGCCAGTTGAGCCTTGAAGGGAAGGCCCCTGGAGATATCACCGACATTGTCTGCCGATACGATTTCTACTGCGTTTTTCACGCCTTCATTTTTGTCCGTGATGTTCATTCGAGTGCCTCCGGTGCGCCTCCAGACGATCCCGCTATGAATAATCGTTACAGACGGAACAATCATTCGTACGGAGCAGGCGCTACATCCACCCATATTGTTCATCCACCGGCACAGTTATGCAAGTGTGAAGAAACTTCAAGAGCTTAAGAAAACTGTGAGCAGTGGAATTAGCCGGTTATCTTTCGCGCCGGAACCGGAATTTCGGCATTGAACCCGGCATATGCGGGCCGGATTCAATGCTGTGTGACGCCAGGCTCAACTGACATGTGGCGGGCGCATTTCATGAATGGCCGCTCGAACACGCCGCCAGTTTTCCGCGTCTTCGACTTTGCCCTTCGCATCCAGGTCAATCGCTTTTTGCGCTGCTTCGGCTTCTGCACGGTCACCATGTGCGTCCAGAAGTTGACGGGCATGTTCGACAATCTTGGTGGCTTTCATCATCTCCTCCATTGCTGGATAGGTATCATGTTCCAACCGGAGCCGCAGATCTTGACGCAGGTCAATCTGTTGGTCATTGCCGCACCCTCATGGCGCGCGTGCCGGAAACAAACACGCCACTTGCGACCATAGGTCCGCTTCTCAGGCCTACTACCATTAGTTTAGGGCAGTGTTCGCACCGCCGCCACTAAGCATATAGCTGGCGGCATGCTCAAACGCCTCCTTTGCCGGCCGCGAACTCATCAGGATTCATGTGTTGAGCGGCGGGCTGTGATGTGGGATGACGTCATTGGCGCTAACTTGCGGAAACAGCGATTCAATGACGCAACAAAGGATACTGGAGAACGCCTTTGAAAAGGATATCGAGCACATTTGCGCTGCTGGTTCTGTCGACGCAGATCGCTTGGGCCGACCGACCTGTGACTGCTGAGGAGCATGCAAGGATCAATTCGGTGATTGCCGCCTTCGGCTGCTTTGCAACCGATATCGAGTTCGATGATGACGACAATCGATATGAGATTGACGACGCGGATTGTGGTGGCCGGGAGCGCTACGACATGGAGTTGAACACGTCATTTGAGATTGTTGACGGCGAGCGCCCGGTAACGCCGCTGGAAAGGCAATTGATCGACGCGGCGCTGGAGAAACTGGGCTGTAGCGGCGGGACCGCCGAGTTCGAATTTGACGACAAATATTTCGAGATTGAAGATGTAAGATGCGATGGCGGGCGCTATGAGGTGAAGTTGACCCAGGATTTCGACTTCATCCAGAAATCGCCGGACTAGCCATTGGCTTTGCCATGATCAACAGCAACAGCGCGGCTACCCGGACGTGGCCGCGACCAATTTGTACGTTCGATATGAGGCGCCGATTTCCGGCTGAGTGCGCGTAGCCGCTAGGTGTTGCCCGGAGGCGTAAACGGAATGAACTTTGGCGCTCCGGACACTGTCAGCTTGGCTGTTACCTGGCTGAGTTTCGCACGTTCAGTAACGCGCGGCTTTTCATAAGTTTTTTTCACGACTGTATCCCATCTGTTATGATATTTTTTAAACCAATACTTTCTTGGTACTTTCCGGTCAATGCTTCAGAATTTGTATCACTGAAGTTATCCCAAGAACCGTAGCGTTTGATATTGAACAGATGGTGGTCGACGGCCCATCATTTCTGAAAACCCGAAACGCCTACCTGGTATACGATGACCTGGGTTGCAGCGGCAAACGCTGCGCGGTGCAATCGGTCCCGGACTTCGGCCTCATCCGGAAATCGCTGGGCTAGCCCTCGGCACCCATTAGGCGAAAAAAGTCGCGGCCACCCGGAAGTGACCGCGATTGATTCAGAAGTTTGATAAAAGGCGCCGGTTTTAGACTAGGCGCGGATTGCAGCTAGCTGACTTCTTCAATCAGCGGAGGTATTGCAATCTTCCGCACACCAGACGCTGGCGCCACCAGGGCTGTCACCCGGCTGAGTTTTGAATTTGCAGTAACCTGCGGCTTCTCATAAGCTTTTTTCACAGTACACCCCATCTGTTGCTTGAGCCTTACGACGGATACTTTTCCAGTATTTGTTAGTCAACAGCCTATTGTTATTTGGGCGAAAGATGTCACAAGAATAACACACTTGGTTGCTGAAACATGCAACGCGTGGCGGGCCACAATTCTGAAAACTCGAAATGGACACGCCGTGCTCGCCGATAGGGACCCTGCGGCAAGTGCTAAGAGGTGGAGCGGATCCACGATCCCGGTCTCATCCGAAAACGAACCGGATTGAACGTGTTGTGTTGTGAGAAAAAAGTGGCTCCCCGGGCCGGATTCGAACCAGCGACCAATTGATTAACAGTCAACTGCTCTACCACTGAGCTACCGGGGAACGGGCCATGATGTGGCGTGGGACGGCGTATAGAAAAGAAATACGCCCTTGCCAAGCCATTTCACAAAAAAAATCTTCTGCCTTGCGCATTCGCCTGCTCGTGGCCAAATGTGCCTGTGCGCCGCGACGTCCATGCGGTCAGCCAGGATTGGGAGAATGATGGCGGATAGCGGTTCGGATCGCCATTCGGTAAACGGTTCAGCGGGCAAGGTTCTTCGCATCGGCCCATACCGTATTCGCATGCCAGAAAGCCGGCTGCTGCGGATCGGGCTTGGTTGTCTCCTGATATTCTGCGGTATACTCGGCTTCTTGCCCGTTCTCGGCTTCTGGATGATCCCGCTTGGCCTGCTGGTGCTGTCGCATGATCTTCCAGCCGTGCGCCGTTGGCGTCGGCGTCTGGCCGTCAAATGGGGGCAGAGGAAGAGAAAACGGTGACAGGCTGCCCTGATTGCCAACGCTTCCGGGGATCAAGGCATTCATGGAACTGACACCGGTCAGAACGGATATTACCAAACTCAAGGTCGATGCGGTGGTCAATGCCGCAAACCCGTCTCTTATGGGAGGTGGTGGCGTCGATGGGGCGATCCACCGCGCCGGTGGGCCGGATATCCTTGCTGAATGCGGGGCGATTATCGACCGGATCGGGCGTTGTGAACCGGGGCAGGCTGTTATCACACATGCCGGACGTCTTCCGGCCCGTTTTGTCATTCACACGGTCGGTCCGGTGTGGCGTGGAGGTGGCGAGGGGGAAGAGCACGTGCTGGCGTGCTGTTATCAAGCAAGTTTGCAGCTGTGCTTCGAAAACGGCCTGCGCTCCGTGGCGTTTCCCAATATCAGCACCGGCATTTACGGTTACCCAAAACAGGCCGCTGCGAAAACGGCAATCGAGACAATCAAAGCGGCCGCCGTCTGCGATCAGATGGAGGCGATTTTCCTGTGCTGTTTTGACTGGGAGAACTTCCAAATCTATCAGGAATTACTTCGGGTTGAGTGAGCAAATACATAGCGTGAAGCGGCTGTGTGTCGGCGACTGCGAATGACACAGCGGCAACCGATAGCTGCCGGTTACGTTTCGGCAACCTAAAGCTTTTTGAATCTGCGGATTTGCAGCAATGCCCTCTTGCGCATCCGTGGTTTTCATTCTAAGTGCGGGCGTCGGTTGAACAGACCGGCCTTGCGAGGCCTCGTGGCGGAATGGTTACGCAGAGGACTGCAAATCCTTCTATCCCGGTTCGATTCCGGGCGAGGCCTCCAGCAAATCTCATTTTTCATAGTTCTTACAATCGCATAGCGCGTAACGCGCCGTGGCGGGGCTTTCTCGAGTTACAGGCCCATGGCCCGATCGGACCCGGGCTGTGCCGAGTGGCGATAAACACTTGTAATTCGGCCGCGAATATTTCTTGAACGGGTCATATGCTTGCCTGCGGCAGGGGGTTGGCGTACAAATATTTCTCTCAGCGTTTTGCAAAGTCGGGAATCCAAATGGACCGTGCAGCATTCTATGCGGCGCTGCGGCGTCGGTCGAGTGGCGTCTTTGGAACATCGCTTTCCCAACCGCAAGTTGACGGTATGGAGGGGATTATGGACGCCTTCGTCACCCACGGAGACGGCCGCCCCAAGACGCTGGCCTATGCTCTTGCCACGGCCTACCATGAAACAGGCCGCCAGATGATGCCGGTGCGCGAGGGATTTGCAAAAACCGACGCGCAGGCGCGCCAGCGGGTCAACCGCCTTGCTGCCCAGCGCGGACCGAATTCTGCCGTCGCCAAATATGCCAAGCCTCAACCGCCCCACGGTCACGTCTATTATGGTCGCGGTCAGGTGCAACTCACCTGGAAAAAGAACTACGAGACGTCCAGTGCGGATGCCGGCATCGACCTCGTTCGCTTTCCGGACAAGGTCCTTGATCCGGTGATCGGGGCGAGGATCCTTGTTCGCGGACTTCTGGACGGCCGGTGGAACGGTCATGGCCATGGTATTGCGCATTATCTGCCAGACAGCGGCACCGATGATCTGCGCAACGCGCGCCGGACAGTCAATATCACAGATAAATGGCAGCAGATCGCCGACTATTACCGGTCCTTCCTCGGAGCGATAGAGACGGCGGGTGGCGTGCCGACCACGGTGGTGTCTGAGGATGTCGATACGCCCACGGACACGCCAGGTGCTGAGGTGGGTTCGCCGGAAACGGAAGAGACGATCGAAACGGATACTGCCGCCGATGGTGGTGCAACGCCCCTGGACGGGCCGTCGGCGGGCCATGATGAGCCTGACGCGCCGGATGTGGCAGACGCGCCCGTCATCGCGGAAGACCCGGTCATCCCGGATGCCCCGGTTGTTCCGGAGGTAGCTGATGTTGCTCCCGAGCCTCCTAAAACCGGGCTCGGAGCGCTTTGGGACAATGTTGTCGGCTTCTTCACCGGCCGGAGCCGATGAGCCTTGCGTTGGTGCAGTCTCAAGACCGAAAAACCTGCTCCCGAAAACGTGATTTCCGGGCCGTCGCCTGACCATTGCGGCACCGGTTTGGCGTATCCATATCTCTTTCAGTTGCCCCGCCTTAGGGCGGCGGAGGGGATAGCGCTCTCCTTGCGAACCCCGACCGTAACTCGACCCGCGCAGCGCCGGATGTCACCGCGTTTGCAGGCGCTCAGGCGGGGCAACAAATCTTTCTTTCCTGCATATCGTGACAATGCCAAATTGACGGCCATATTGATTGCTGTTGATATGCTTCGGTTGAGTGCGTAAGGGGTAGCAGCTGGTCGGCTCGCTGCAGCCCGCGTGGCGCAGGACCGTCTGGCATGGCGTCTCAAACGACGACCTGAAGAACAATAAAAGGATTGCGGCACTGGCAGCTTCCGAAACCGATCGCACGGCGAAAGCGGATGTCATCCTGGCGGGCGGCGGCCTTGCCGGCTGTATCGTGGCGCTGCGTTTGGCCGAATGCGGGATGAGGATCCTGATTGTCGAAGCCTCAGAGCGTATATGCGGCAATCACACCTGGTCGTTTCACAAGACCGATATATCACCGCTTGACTATGAGCGGCTGAGGCCAGCCATCGGTTACGAGTGGTCCGGGCAGCAGGTCATCTTTCCCGAATTCAAACGAAAACTGTCCACGCCCTATGCCAGCCTGACGTCGGAGCGTCTGCGCGACACGGTCTATGCGGCAGACGGCATTGAGGTTCTTGAAAACACACGGATCGAGCAGATTGCCGAAGATGGTGTCGTCCTGTCCGATGGTTCGCAGATTTCCGCAGCGTGTGTGATCGACAGCCGGGGTTTTGCGCCGTCCGAAGGCCTCAAGCTTGGCTATCAGAAATTTGTCGGTATCGAACTGGAGCTTGGCAAGGCGCATGGCGAGGATGTTCCGACGATCATGGATGCCTCGGTGGATCAACTCGACGGCTACCGGTTCTTCTACGTGCTGCCCCTGTCAGACACGCGCCTGCTTATCGAGGATACGCGATACAGCGATAGCGCCGGTCTGGATTTTGATGCGCTGCATTCCGATGTTCTTGCCTATGCGGCGAACCGCGGTTGGGTCGTGAAAAGATCAATTCGTACTGAAAAGGGTGTTCTGCCCATCACACTGGCCCATGATGCCGAACTGTTCTGGGGCGGCTTTGCGGACCACCTTGCCCCAATCGGTCTTCGTGCGGCACTCTTTCACCCAACGACGGGATACAGCCTGCCGATGGCGGTTGAGACGGCGAACATTGTTGCCGGGCTGAAAGCGCCGCTGACGACGGCTGCCGCGCGCCAGGCAGTTTTTGTCCACGCGCAGAAACGTATCGCGGATCAGGCCTTTTATCGCTTCCTCAACCGTATGCTTTTTCAGGCCGCTGTTCCGTCTCTGCGTTATCGCGTTCTGCAACGGTTTTACCGATTGCCTCAATTGCTGATCGAACGCTTTTATGCCGGTCGCATCAGGCGGTCGGACAAACTGAGAATTCTGATCGGAAAACCGCCCGTACCGATCCAAAGGGCGGTCGGTTGCGTAAGTGAGGCAAGGGCATTGGCAAAGGAGCGGCAGGTGGTGAATGGGTAGCGGCAGGACGGCGGCAGTCATCGGTTCAGGTTTCGGAGGATTGGCTCTGGCCATCCGTCTGCAAAGCGCCGGCATATCGACAACACTCTACGAGAAGCGCGACCGTCCCGGCGGACGGGCCTATGTCTATGAAGATGAAGGCTTCGTGTTCGATGCCGGGCCGACGGTGATCACCGATCCCGCATCCTTGCGCGAGCTTTGGGAGTTGTCCGGGCGCAACATGGATGACTACGTTACCCTGCTGCCGGTCGATCCGTTCTATCAGTTGTGCTGGGAGGACGGCTACCGGTTCGACTATGTTAACGACCAGGAACGGCTGGATGCGCAGATAAGCCAGAAATCTCCGCAAGATGTGGATGGCTACCGGCGCTTCCTTGAGTATTCCAACGATGTTTACCGGGAAGGTTATGAGAAGCTTGGCGCGGTGCCTTTTTTGAGTTTCTGGAACATGGTGAAGGTCGCACCCCAGCTTATCCGTCTGGAGAGCCATCGCAGCGTCTATTCAAAAGTGTCGGCCTTCATAAAGGACGAGCAGCTTCGGCAGGCGTTTTCGTTCCACTCACTGCTGGTTGGCGGCAATCCGTTCGATACATCGTCGATCTATACGCTTATTCACGCGCTGGAGCGGCGCGGCGGCGTCTGGTTCGCCAAGGGCGGGACCGGCTCACTGGTTCGTGGCATGGTCAGGCTTTTTGAGGATCTCGGCGGAACGGTCCATCTGAGTACCCCTGTCGACCGGGTCGAAACGGAAAACGGACGTGCAAGGGCGGTTATCGCCCAGGGCAAACGCACCGCGTTCGACATGGTGGCCTGCAATGCCGACGTCGTGCATCTGTATGAGCACCTCCTGCGTGACGACGCCCATGGCAAAGGCCAGGCAAACGCCCTGAAAAAGAAGCGCTTTTCCATGTCGCTCTTTGTCATTTACTTTGGATTGAAGGGCAAGCGGCCGGACCTGAAACACCACATGGTCCTGTTCGGACCGCGATATCGCGAGCTGATCAACGATATCTTCAAGGCGGACCAGCTTGCCGATGATTTTTCACTTTATCTGCATTGCCCATCGGTGACGGACGATACGATGGCGCCAGAGGGCGATAGTGCCTATTACGTGCTGTCGCCGGTGCCGCATCTGGGAACGGCCGACATAGACTGGGAACAGGAAGCGCCGCGCTATCGCGACCGCATTCTGGAT
This sequence comes from Hoeflea prorocentri, assembly GCF_027944115.1. Lineage (NCBI taxonomy): Bacteria > Pseudomonadati > Pseudomonadota > Alphaproteobacteria > Hyphomicrobiales > Rhizobiaceae > Hoeflea > Hoeflea prorocentri. The sequence goes on from NZ_JAPJZI010000001.1 coordinate 1,558,148, forward strand.
TATCTTGAAGAGCGGTATATTCCGAACCTGAAGCGTGATCTTGTGACGTGTCGGACATTCTCGCCCTTTGATTTTCGCGATGAGCTTAACTCGCATCTGGGCTCGGCCTTTTCCGTTGAACCGCTTCTGACCCAGAGTGCATGGTTCCGGCCGCATAACCGCGATTCAAAGATAGAAAATCTCTACCTGGTTGGAGCAGGAACGCATCCGGGTGCGGGTATCCCCGGCGTGGTGGGCTCAGCAAAGGCGACAGCCGGGCTCATGATCTCCGAGGCGGATTTGGACATTGCAGACGCCTCATGAGCGCCTCGATGGAAAGCAACGCCGCCACGGACACTGTTTTACGCGTCAGCGAAGAGATGATCGCCGCGGGGTCCAAAAGCTTCGCTGCGGCCTCGCGGCTCTTTGACCCTGAAACGCGTGCCGATGCGGTCATGCTTTATGCGTGGTGCCGCCATGCGGACGATGTGATTGACGGGCAGACACTTGGTCATGGGATGACTGCCGATCATCGTGCGGGTCAGCAGGCGCGGCTTGATGAGCTTCGCGATATGACGCAGGCCGCTTTAGCCGGTCAAAAAACGGACGATCCTGTTTTTGAAGCGTTGCGGCAGGTGATTGCGCGCAACGATATCCCGCACCGTCATCCTTTGGAGCTGCTGAAAGGCTTCGAGATGGATGTGAATGAACGTATCTATCAAACCGAAGCCGACATGCTGGATTACTGCTATCACGTTGCGGGCGTGGTCGGTGTCATGATGGCGATGATCATGGGTGCGCGCGAACAAAGCGTGCTGGACCGGGCCTCCGATCTCGGACTTGCCTTTCAACAGACCAACATTGCGCGTGACGTGATCGACGATGCGCGGGCAGGGCGGACCTATCTGCCAGCCGAGTGGCTGACGGAGGTCGGCATCGTGCAAGTCGATGCGGATGATCCGGATCAATGGCCGAAGCTGCACCGGCTCGCGCTGCGCCTGTTGGACGGTGCCGAACCATATTATGAGTCCGCCTATTGGGGGCTTGCAGCGCTGCCGTTTCGTTCCGCCTGGGCGGTGGCCGCCGCGCGGCGTGTCTACCGTGAAATCGGCAGGGTATTGCGGGCCGGCGGTCCGGAGGCGTGGAAAAATCGCGTTTCCACGTCGAAACAGCGCAAGATCATTCTGCTGGCCCTTGCGCTTGGCGACGTGATCGCGACGCGCTTCAAGGGTGCTGCATCCGGTGCTGAAAGGGTTGGTTTTTATCAAAGACCGCTTTAGCGATCGTCCAGCGTGGCGGTATTGTCGTAGAGTTCCAGATCCAGCGCCTTCCTGTTCTCGCGCAGTTCTTCCTTCAGACTGTCCAGGCTCGGCGCCCACAAAAACCCGAAGGATACGCAGCCTTCCTTGCCCTTGACCGCATGGTGCAGGCGATGAGCCTGGTAAAGACGTTTGAAATAGCCTTTTTTGGGAACGTAGCGGAACGGCCAGCGATGATGGACCAACCCGTCATGGGCGATGAAATAAAGCGCGCCGTAGCATGTTATTCCCACGGCGAGCCACCAGATGACCCAATAGGTTGTCCCGATCCAGAACAACGCTATCGCCACGCAAGCAAAGACGGCAGCGTAGAGGTCGTTCTTCTCGAAAGCGTCATCGTGCGGCTCATGGTGGGAACGGTGCCAGCCCCATCCCCATCCATGCATGACATATTTGTGCGCCCACCAGGCAAACAGCTCCATCAACGCAATGGTGCCGACGACTATGGCTGCAGCGATCAGAAAGTTGCTCATGGTTCCTTCACATCCTGTGTGGTGTGCCCGCCGGCGGTCTCACTATAGCGCAATGTAGTGGAGCCCGGCAGTGCGGCAATCGGACCGCACCGGCTTTTAATTCCCTTATCCGATTTTCAACCGGTAGCGCGACAGGGCCAGGGCCGCGGCAAGGCCCAAAAGGGCGGCGACGGCCAGCGGCCAGAACGACGGTAGCAAAGCCGTCAAAGGTGCACCGCGCCATAGTGCGCCCTGATAGGCTTCGATCGCCCAGGCGTTCGGCGTGAACCATCCAAGGTCCTGCAACCAAGGTGGCATCATGAAACGCGGCACCATCGAGCCGCCCACAGCAGAGGCGACGAGGACGAGGAAACTCGAGATGGTATTGGCCTGTTGCCGCGAGACGCAGGCCGACGCCATAGCCAACGCAAGGCCCGCTGCCGCGGCGGCTGCCAGCACCGTTGTAAAAGCCCACGGCACAAAACTTCCCGGAACATTGACGCCATAGGCCAGCCACGCGACGAGAAAAATCAGGCTGACTTGCAGGATGCCCTGTATCGACAGGAACAGGAACTTTGCCAGCACAATGACGTCCGTACCTGCCGGTCCGACTGCAACCCGGTCGATAATGCCGGAACTGCGCTCCTCGATTAAGGTTGCCGCGCCTTGCATGGCTGAAAACAGCAAAAACATGATGGCTACAGCGCCTGCGTAGTAGCTCACGGTCACGCCGCCGGATCGCCCGGTCAGTGTTTCGATGGAAACGAGTGAAGTGCCGGCGTCACGATCCTTATCTTCGCCCTCTTCCATGGCAGACAGTCCTGCATCAAGCCGCGCACGCTGTTCCGCCGAAAGGCCGCCGGCAAGTTCTTCGACAGCCGGGAGTGACCGCTGCATGGCGACAGCGGGCAGGTTGCGGGCAATCAGCCGCTGAACCTGGCCTGCAAGGATCGGGCCGGTCATCGAACGGCCGGCGTCTGCCACAACCAGTATCGGCGCTTCGTCGCTTTCCCCCAGCAGGTCGCCACGGACGACCAGTCCGACATCGGCATCACCGGAGAGAACGGCGGCGCGAACAGCCGCCTCGCTTTCGAATGCCGTTTCATGCAGGCGCAGCGTCGGTTCTTCACGGAGTGCTTCTTCAAGCGTTTGCGATTGCTGCGAGCCGACCGCATTGAACAGCGCGACCTTCAAACGCATTTCGTCGCCGCTGGTGCCGGAAAAAATTGCGGCGAAAATCACAAAAATCAACGGCGGCAGGAGGAAAGCCATTGCGAACGCGCCACGATCACGCACCAACCCCAGAACCATGACCTTCAAAATTGCTCCGGTCATGGGCTCTTTCTCTTGCGGGCGAGCTTCAGGAACAGCGTATCAAGACCCGGTTCGCGAAACCGTATTTCCTTGATGTGCAGATCGGTCTGGTGCAGTGCGCGTGTGAGTGCCGCCTGTTTTTGCGCCGATGCGTCGATCATCCGGCTCCATTCCAGGCCGGATGGATGTTCCTGGAAGCCGATGCGTCGAAGCATGACACGGGTGTCTTTTGAGGCGTGCTCGAAAAGATCGACCAGCAAGACGCGGTTGTCGCCGAACGCCTTTTTCAATAGGTCATCCGGCCGACCCGACGGTGATATCGTGCCCCTGCGAAGGAAACCGACACGTTCGCAAAGTGACTGGGCCTGATCGAGATCGTGGGTGGCCAGTAGTACGGCCAGGCCGGACCGCCCGAGATCGCGGATGACCTCATGCAGGGCATTGCGGGCGTCGACATCCACGCCGACCGTGGGTTCATCGAGTATGAGCAGGGACGGGCGATGAAGCAGTGCCGCGGCGATGTTGGCGCGTCTTTTCCATCCGCCCGACAAGGTGTGGATATAGCTGTCCGCCCGCTCGTCAAGGCGTGTCGCCTTCATGGCAAAACGCAGGGCGTCCCGGCATGATTTGCGGGACAGACCCGACAATTGGCCGAAGGCCATGAGATTTTCCCGGGCGGTCAAGTGCGGATAAAGGGCAATCTCCTGCGGAACCAGGCCGATGCGGCGCAGCGCAGCGCGTTTGCTGTTTTTTTGTCCTGCAATGCGTATCTGCCCGCTGGCCGGGCCGATACGGCCGCAAATGGTGCGCACAAGCGTTGTCTTTCCGGCCCCGTTCGGTCCCAGCAGGCCGAAGATCTCACCGGGCCGGATTGCCAGGTTGAGACCATTGAGAACCCGGGTCTGACCGTACTGCACAGATAGACCCTCGACCTGGAGAGCCGCAACATCACTCGAGGCTGATCGTGGCGTGCGGGCACGCTCATGCGCTAAGTCGGTCAAGGTCATATCGACTGCAGCTTATATTTTGGAACCGAAGATGCTGTCCACCAGCCCTGCCAAACCTATTCGGTCAAGGCCGGCGCCGGCAAGGGCGTTTTCCGCATCCTCGAGATGTTCCTCACATGAACGCCTTGCGGCCTCGGGACCGGACAGGGAGACCAGGGTCGGCATGCCGACATCCTTGCCTACATCCTTGCCTATTTTATCGGGATCTGCGGACTGGTCGATCAGATCATCGGCTGTCTGAAAGGCAAGGCCAACCGATTTTGCGAAACCTTTCAGTGCCTTGACCCCGGTCTCGTCGAGCCCTGCCGCTATCGCGCCGATATGCGCGGAGGCAACAAACAGCACACCCGTTTTCAGCCAGTTGAGGTCCTCAATCGGCGGAGCGCGCCGGAATTCGCTTCTTTGGTGGAGGTCGATTTCCTGGCCGGCGATCATGCCGTTTGAGCCAATAGCGTTGCTCAGTACCTTGAGGGCAGCGGTTTTGCTCTCATCTGCCGCATCTGTGTTTTCGGCTATGATGCCGTAGGCGCGATTCAAAAGCCCGATCGCCGCAAGTATCGCGGTTGCTTCGCCAAACTTCTTGTGGGTGGCCGATTGGCCGCGCCGCATATTCGCATCATCCATGCAGGGGAGATCATCAAGTACCAAGGAGGCGGTGTGGACGCATTCGATCGCGCAGCCCGCGTCCAACGCAAATGATCGTCCTTTGCCCTTTGCCGCCTCGCTTATCAGAACGCTGAGGATGGGCCTGATTCGCTTGCCCGAGCCAAGGGTGGCGAAACGCATTGCTTCATGCAGCTTAACGGGATGCGTGTCGGCCGGGGGGAGGAGCTGGTCGAGACGCTCGTTGACCTCGTCTTTGAGCCGGGCGACATGCCTGTCGGCGTGAAGCGGGTTTGTCGCTCTGTTGAGCGTTTGTGCGAATGTACTGATGTTAGTACCCCTCCATTATGGCGAACGGCTTTTTTCCGTATTCTCTTTTTTTACAGGTTGGACGATCAACCCGTGCTGCGGCAAGCTGAAAATTCCACTTGACCGATAAACAAATTTTTCCACCTACTATGTGGCCACATGATGCTGTCACGGTCGATCCCGTGTTTGGGGCATAAAACAGGGGGCTTTATGAATCCGGTGCGGGGACTTTGGTCCAAATGCTGACAAGCCGAAAAGATGAACACCTTTCGGTCGTTCTTGGGCAGCGGCACAAAAAGTCCGGCAAGACGACCGGGTTCGAGGCCATTGATTTCGTTCACTGCGCGCTTCCCGAGATGAAGTTAGACGACGTCGATGTTAGTACGACGTTTTTGGGCAAACGGATCAGTGCTCCTTTGCTTGTCAGTTCGATGACGGGTGGTCCCAAGCGCGCCGCGTCGATCAATGAGAACCTTGCGCGCGCCTGCGAAGATCTCCGGTTGCCGTTTGCGGTCGGTTCGCAAAGGATTGCGATAGAGGAAAGCGAATATGGTGGACTGGGCCGCAGCTTGAGGACGCTTGCGCCCTCTGTGCCCATTCTTGGAAATTTCGGCGCCGCCCAGCTCAATTTGGGTTTTGGTCTCGATGAGGCGCGCAAGGCGGTCGAGATGATCGATGCGGATGCGGTTTATATCCACCTCAATCCGTTGCAGGAAGCGGTGCAACCGGAAGGGGATCGGGATTGGTCGGGACTTTTTGACAAGATCGTAGCTCTCTCCGATGCATTGCCGGTGCCAGTTGCGATCAAGGAAGTCGGCTCGGGAATTTCCGCCACGCTTGCAAAGCGGTTTGTCGGGGCCGGCATCACGATCATAGATGTTGCCGGCGCGGGCGGAACCAACTGGGCGGCCGTGGAAGCCGCTCGCATGAAGGACCCGCAGCGGGCGGCCCTGGCCAATGCCTTTTCCGATTGGGGTATCCCCACCGCACTGGCCGTGGCCGACATTCGTGATGCCTGTCCGGATGCCACAGTTATTTCTTCCGGCGGGATTCGGTCCGGGATCGATGTGGCGAAGTCAATAAGAGTTGGAGCAAATCTTGCCGGGCAGGCTGCGGGACTTCTCCAGGCCGCCAATACATCGGCCGACTCACTTGTCGATCACTTCACCAATGTGATCGATGAGCTGCGCATCTGTTGTTTTTGTACCGGATCTCAAGACCTGGAAGCGCTCCGCAGTGCAGAGATCAGGCGCGTGTTGGGGTGATCATGGCCAACGCCCGCTCAATACTCCCCGCGCAAATTGGATGCATGCAGTTTGTTCGCTTGAATAGTGCGTCGGCCCGCATTAAGAGCAGGGCAGAAAAACCGGAGAGACCGCATGACAATCGATTTTGACGTTGCGCGCACCAGAATGGTGGACAATCAGATCCGGACAACAGATGTCACTTCGCACGCCGTGCTGTCAGCATTCCTGTCCGTTGCCAGAGAGAAGTTCGTTTCGGGGAACATGCGCGCACTTGCCTATATCGACGACGATATTCGACTTTCATCGGGTGAGGATGGTGTCCCCGACCGTTATCTGATGGAGCCGTCTCCGCTGGCTAAAATGATCCAGTTGGCAGAAGTGCGTGAAGGCGACGTTGTTTTGGAGATCGGCTGCGGGACGGGCTATGTCTCGGCCCTGCTTTCACAGCTTGCCGATTCCGTTGTTGCGCTTGAATCTGATCCGGCCCTTGCGGAAACCGCCGTTCAGACCCTGTCGGAGCTGGGCTATGACAATGTGGCGGTTGTAACCGGAAAGCTGCCGGAAGGGTACAAACCGGAAGCGCCCTATGATGTCATTTTTATTGCCGGAGCCGTTGAAGAACTGCCAAGCGCGTTGTTCGATCAGCTTCGCGATGGCGGGCGCCTGGTGGTCGTGGAAGGCCATGGCAACGCATCCAAGGCAAATCTTTATGTGCGCGAGGGCGGCCATACATCAGCCAGGCGGGGCTTCAACACGTCGGTTAAACCGTTGCCGGGCTTTGAGAAAAAACCGGAGTTTCAGTTCTGACCGGGTGGTCAGGCACTGTTGTTAATGGGTAACACAGCAAACGATACTCGGCACTTGAGCGCAGGAGCTGATGGACAATGGTGAAATCTTAATACCATCGTGTACAATCGTTTAACGTGGCTTTGCAGCTGAATCCACCGGGCGGCCTGTTGAGGGGATTTCGAACTTGTCCAGATTGCGTCAGAAGTTGTTTGTTTCCGCGGCATTGGCTGCTGCATCGATTATGATCTCCGCTCCGGTTTCCGCCGAAACCATACTCGGAGCCATGGCAAAGGCTTATGAAAACAATCCCGATCTGAACGCAGCCCGCGCCGGTTTGCGCGCGACGGATGAAGGCGTTGCCATCGCCAAGTCAGGGTACAGGCCGAAGGTGACTGGAACGGCCAAGGTTTCGGCCAATCGAACCGATGTCGGCGGTGCACCGATCACCAGAAATACAATCGACAGCTCGGTTGGTGTGACCTTTACACAGTCTCTTTTCGATGGCTTTCAGACCAGGAACAATGTGCGCGCCGCCGAAGCGAATGTGTTTGGCGGACGTCAGGACCTGCTGAACACGGAGATGTCGATCCTTCTGTCGGCAGCCCAGATTTATGCAAATGTGGTGCGCGATGCGCAGATTGTGCGTGTTCGCAGGCAGAATCTGGAGTTCCTGCGAGAGCAGCGCAATGCGGCTCAGGCGCGGTTTGATGTGGGTGAGGGGACCCGCACAGATATCGCACTGGCTCAGGCGCAGCTTGAGTCTGCCCGTGCGTCGCTGTTGTCGGCGCAGGCCCAGTATAAATCCAGCGTGGCCGTCTATGTTCAGATCGTTGGCATCGCTCCTAAGAATCTCAAACGTCCCAGCCCGACACGCAAAGCCATGCCCGGCTCCTCATCTGCCGCAGTGCAGATTGGCTTGCGGGATCATCCGAGTATTTTGAGCGCACAATACACCGTCGATGCGGCCGCCTTCTCGGTCAAGGCGGCGGAGGGAACCTTGCTTCCCAGCGTCACTTTGAAAGGATCGGTCAATCATGCGGACGGCGGAACAACGACAAGTTCTGTCGGCGCTGATCTCAGCGTGCCGATCTATCAGGGCGGCTCGGCGTCGGCGTCCGTACGTCAGGCCAAGGAGACGCTCGGACAAGCGCGCATTCTTGTCGATTCGGCCCGCCGCGAAGTTCAACAGAATATTGTAACCGACTGGGCGCAGCTTGAAGCCTCGAAAGCATCGATCGCCGCCAACCAGGCACAGGTGCAGGCCGCGCAACTGGCGTTGAAGGGTGTTGTCGAAGAACGCAAAGTCGGCCAGAGCACGACGCTGGATGTGCTTGAAACCCAGTCCAATGTTCTGTCCGCCCAGGAGAGCCTTGCCCAGTCTCAACGGGATGCGGTGGTTGCCAGTTACAGTCTTCTGAGTTCCATGGGCCGCTTGACCGTGGCGCGTCTGGGCCTGCGAGTGGCGAAGTACCAGCCGGCCAAGCATTATGATGCGGTGAAAGACAAGTGGTTCGGATTGCGCACCGTGGACGGGCGTTAAAACCAGCCTGAATCGCTTTTCATTATCTGTGCACCGGACGGGCAATTCCTGCGCCTGGGATTCTCATTCTCATATCAATAGCCTACACTTGGGTTGTGATTCGGGTTAACCGCCTTGCGGCACGCGGGTCCTGATGCGGCAATTTTCGAGGGACGGTATGGCACAGGCGAATGTGGCAAGTGAGCCGAGTATGGAAGAAATTCTTGCTTCCATCCGGAAAATTATCGAGAGCAATGACGATGCGGAAGGTGATGGTGCCGAGGGTTTCCCGCCTGCAGACGACGCACCGGCGCCCCTGACTGCAAAGTCCGAAGAAGAGCTGGCGGCAAAGGGTTCAAAGGCGGATGATTTCAAGCGGTCATCTCCATCGGCAGATTCACCACTCGGTTCCTCCAATCCGCCCAAGCCTGTCATGCCGCTTGGAAAGGAAGCTGGCCCGGGTGTGCAGCGCGAGACGTTTGCGCCGCGTGGCCTTCCGGGTGATCCGGCACGCACCAAGCCACCCGCGACGCCAATGTCTGCACCCAAGCAACCAGTCTCACTGGCGCAACTGGCAGCAGAAGCCGATAGCGGACTATCGCCCCGGTCGGAGCAAGGAAGCCGGCCCGGCGATGCGGTGACCGAGAGTGAACAGAAACCGGTTGTTCTGAATGGCCCCGGACGTTCAGACGAGAGGTCTGCGCCGAAGGAGGAGACCATGGCACCACAAGGTCAGTCTGAAAGCAGTCTGTTGGACACGCCCGCGAAAGCTCCGGCTCTGATCTCCCCGCAGGCAGGTGCGAAAGTGGCAGCATCTTTTGACAATCTCAACGATGCGCTGGTGAACGGTCCCAGCCGGTCTTTCGATGAAATCGCCGAGGACATGCTGCGGCCGATGCTGCAGCAGTGGCTTGACGATAATCTGCCGACACTTGTGGAACGTCTGGTCAGGGAAGAAATAGAACGCGTGGCCCGCGGCCGGTAAACTCCCGATACGGATACAGCATTGAAAATCCGCGCGGCTTCCGGGTCGTGCGGCGATTTGGCTTGAACGGCTCCCTGAGGGAAGGTACACCGCACTGCGATATTCCCAGACAGATGACCGGTCACATGCTTGAAAAAAACTACAATGCCGCTCAAAGCGAGCCGAAGATAGCCCAAAAGTGGGAAGAAGCCGGTGCCTTCAAGGCAGGTGCCGGGGCGAAAGACGATGCCGATTCCTATTGCATCGTGATCCCTCCGCCCAACGTGACCGGTTCGCTTCATATGGGGCACGCGCTGAACAATACCTTGCAGGATATCCTGGTGCGTTTTGAACGCATGCGCGGCAAGGACGTTCTGTGGCAGCCTGGAATGGACCATGCCGGCATCGCAACCCAGATGGTTGTCGAGCGTCAACTCATGGAGAGGCAGGAACACCGGCGTACCCTTGGCCGGGAAAAGTTCATCGAACGGGTCTGGGAGTGGAAGGACGAGTCGGGCGGCGCCATCTTCAACCAGCTCCGCCGTCTTGGCGCATCCTGCGACTGGTCACGTGAACGCTTCACGATGGATGACGGGCTTTCAAAAGCTGTTCTTGAGGTTTTTGTCACGCTCTACAAGGAGGGCCTGATCTACAAGGACAAGAGGCTCGTCAACTGGGACCCGAAGCTGAACACCGCCATATCAGATCTTGAGGTCGAGCAGGTCGATACCAAGGGGCATTTGTGGCATTTCCGGTATCCTCTGGAGGATGGCGTCACTTACGAGCATCCTGTTGAATTTGATGATGATGGCAAGCCGACAGCCTGGGAGACGCGACCCTATCTCGTTGTTGCCACCACGAGGCCGGAAACCATGCTTGGCGACACCGGTGTTGCCGTCCACCCCGACGACGAACGTTACAAATCGATCGTCGGAAAACATGTGGTTTTGCCTCTGGTTGGTCGCCGCATGCCGATTGTCGCGGACGAATATCCTGATCCCGAAGCTGGAACGGGCGCCGTCAAGATGACGCCGGCTCATGATTTCAACGATTTCGACGTCGGCAAAAGGGCGGGGCTTCGCGCGGTCAATATCATGACGCGCGACGGGCATATCACCCTGAAGGGCAATGAAGATTTTCTTGAAGGTTTGCCGCAGAGCGACGAGCTGGCGCAGACCCTTGAAGCCTATGACGGCGTGGAGCGGTTCGCAGTCCGCAAGAAGATCGTCGAGCGTATGGAAGAGCTCGGCCTTCTGGAGAAGGTTGAGGCGCACAAGCACATGGTGCCGCATGGGGACCGTGGCGGCGTGCCGATCGAGCCTTACCTGACGGACCAGTGGTACGTGAATGCCGAAGTCCTGGCCGCGCCGGCCATTGCTTCGGTTCGCGAGGGCCGAACCGCCTTTGTACCGAAGAACTGGGAAAAGACCTATTTCGAGTGGATGGAAAACATCCAGCCCTGGTGTATCTCCCGGCAATTGTGGTGGGGGCACCAGATTCCGGCCTGGTACGGCCCCGACGGCACGGTCTTTGTAGAGCGTACCGAGGATGAAGCTCTGGCCGAAGCCCACAAGTATTACGGAAAGAGCGTTGAGTTGACCCGCGACGAGGATGTCCTCGATACGTGGTTTTCATCGGCCCTGTGGCCGTTTTCAACGCTCGGCTGGCCTGAACAAACGCCTGAACTCAAACATTATTATCAGACCGATGTGCTGGTGACCGGTTTCGATATCATCTTCTTCTGGGTTGCCCGGATGATGATGATGGGCCTTCATTTCATGAAGGACGACAGCGGCACGCCGCTTGAACCGTTTCACACCGTTTATGTCCATGCGCTTGTCCGCGATAAGAACGGCGCAAAGATGTCCAAATCCAAGGGCAATGTTATCGATCCGTTGGAACTGATGGATGAATACGGCGCAGACGCGCTGCGCTTTACCCTGGCCATCATGGCGGCTCAGGGACGCGACGTGAAACTGGATACGCAAAGGGTCGCCGGTTACCGGAATTTCGGAACAAAATTGTGGAACGCGGCCCGGTTTGCCGAGATGAACGGCGTTGCGCGCAAGGAAGGGTTCGATCCTTCAAGCGTCGAACTGACCATTAACCAATGGATACTGACCGAGCTTTCCCGCACCATAGAGGACGTTACTTCAGGGATCGAGAGTTTTCGCTTTAACGAGGCGGCGGCGGCAGCCTACCGGTTTGTGTGGAACCAGTTCTGCGACTGGTACCTGGAGTTGCTCAAGCCGGTTTTCAGCGGCGAAAACGAGCATCAGAAGAAGGAGGCGCAAGCCTGTGGCGCCTATGTTCTGGATGAGGTCTACAAATTGCTTCATCCCTTCATGCCCTTCATGACCGAAGAACTGTGGGATCAGACCCCCGGTCGCAAGGGTCTGCTGTGTCATGAACGGTGGCCTGCCGCCGGTTACCGGAACGAAGAGGCTGCCGAGGAGATCAACTGGCTGGTTGATGTGATTTCTGAGCTCCGCTCCGTGCGCTCTGAAATGAATGTGCCGCCTTCCGCCGTTTCCCCGCTTGTTGTTGTGGGTGCGCGGGACAAAACGCCGATGCGCCTTCTGCGTCACGATCCGGCCATCAAGCGGCTCGCCCGTGTTGACGATGTGATTCTCGAACAAAATCCGCCGAAGGGGAGCGCGCAGATTGTCGTTGGCGAGGCGACCTATTGCCTGCCGCTGGGAACGCTGATCGATATCGATGTTGAAAAGGCACGGCTGCAAAAGGCGCTCGCAAAGGTCTCGGACGACAAGGCGAAGGTTGCCAAGAAACTTCAGAACGAGAAGTTTGTGGCAAATGCCCGTCCAGATGTCGTCGAGGCGGAGAGGGGACGGTTGCGCGATCTTGAAAGACAGCACGAAAAACTGTCATCGGCTTTGGCCAACATCACAGAGGCTGGCTGACTGCAATTCAGGCCGGTCATTACACGTTTTGTGTGGCCGGCTTGCCCGCACCTTTACTTTTTGATCCAGAATCACCACGTGACTCCTCTATGTGACGAATTGGCAACACTTTTTTGTCAAAGGTTTGCTATGACCGCTGGAACGAGCGGTGGTCAATTTGCCGCCACAAACCGGTTGCATCCGTCGTGTAGCTAAAGTGTGCCCGGTTTATGCGAATACACGTTTTGCATACTGAGGAATTTTATGGACGCCAAATCGATTGACAAATCTAAGCTCCCCAGCCGCTATACAACGGTAGGGCCGGCGCGTGCGCCGCACCGCTCATATCTTTACGCGATGGGGCTGTCGTCCAAGGAAATTGCGCAGCCATTGGTCGGCGTCGCCAGTTGCTGGAACGAGGCTGCACCGTGCAACATTGCGCTGATGCGCCAGGCGCAGGTCGTCAAGAAGGGCGTGGCTGCTGCAAACGGTACGCCACGCGAGTTCTGCACCATCACCGTGACCGACGGCATCGCGATGGGTCACCAGGGCATGAAATCGTCGCTGGTTTCCCGCGATGTCATCGCAGATTCTGTTGAACTTACAATGCGCGGCCACTGTTACGACGCCATCGTCGGTCTGGCTGGTTGCGACAAGTCCCTGCCGGGCATGATGATGTCGATGGTGCGGCTGAACGTGCCGTCCATCTTTATCTATGGCGGGTCGATCCTGCCGGGCAATTTCCGCGGCCGCGAGATTACGGTGCAGGATGTTTTTGAAGCCGTCGGTCAGCATTCCGTCGGCGATATGTCGGACGAGGATCTTGCTGAGATCGAGCAGGTTGCCTGTCCGTCAGCCGGATCCTGCGGCGCGCAGTTCACGGCGAACACGATGGCAACGGTCGCCGAAGCAATCGGACTGGCTCTGCCTTATTCGTGCGGTGCGCCGGCTCCCTATGAGATTCGTGACCGGTTCTGTTATGCATCCGGTGAAAAAATCATGGAGTTGATTGCGAAAAATATACGCCCGCGCGACATCGTTACACGCGAGGCGTTGGAAAATGCCGCTGCTGTTGTCGCCGCCTCGGGTGGCTCGACCAATGCGGCTCTCCATCTTCCGGCGATTGCCCATGAATGCGGCATTGAATTCGATCTGTTCGACGTGGCGGAAATTTTCCGCAAGACACCTTACATCGCGGATCTGAAGCCCGGCGGCAGATATGTCGCAAAGGACATGTTCGAGGCAGGCGGCATTCCGCTCTTGATGAAGACACTGCTCGACCATGGATATCTGCACGGTGATTGTATGACGGTGACCGGCCGCACAATTGCCGAAAACATGGAATATGTAGAATGGAACGATAAGCAGGATGTCGTTCGCGCGGCAAACGACCCGATTACCGAAACGGGTGGTGTTGTCGGGCTGAAAGGCAATCTTGCTCCCGAAGGCGCGATTGTGAAAGTAGCTGGAATGGCCAATCAGGTGTTTTCCGGACCGGCGCGTTGTTTTGATTCTGAGGAAGAATGTTTCGAGGCCGTCACCAACCGAGACTACAAGGAAGGTGAGGTGCTGGTCATTCGATATGAGGGTCCGAAGGGTGGGCCCGGAATGCGTGAAATGCTCGCAACGACCGCGGCGCTTTATGGCCAGGGCGTTGGCGACAAAGTCGCGCTTATCACCGATGGCAGGTTTTCGGGCGCTACCCGTGGATTCTGTATCGGACATGTGGGGCCGGAGGCTGCCGTTGGCGGGCCAATCGGTCTACTCAAGGATGGCGATATCATCGATATCAACGCCGTCGAGGGCACGATCGATGTGCGCCTGAGTGATGAGGAGCTGGCCAAAAGGCGCGAGGGCTGGCAGCCGCGTGAAACGGATTACACATCCGGTGTATTGTGGAAATACGCTCAAACTGTCGGAACGGCACGCGAGGGCGCTGTGACACATCCGGGTGGAGCAAAAGAAAAACAGTGTTATGCAGATATCTAGTTTGACTGCCGGGCGTGTCTTTGCCTGCATGATGGTCCTGACTTTCGGCTTTGCCGGAAGCGCCATGGCGTTCGATCCGGATGCGGGCGTTAACGAAAAGTCCGGCCCGCTTGTTTTGTTCAAGTTCGGCTTTTCTGCCTACAAGAAGGGCAAGAAGGACGATGCCGTCGAGGCATACAGGCACGCAGCCGAGCAAGGCCACCCGGGTGCGCGCTGGGCGCTTGCAAACATGTATGCAGCCGGTGACGGTGTTGTCGAGAATGACTACGAGGCGTTCAAGATCTATGACCGGATTGCGCGTGAGGGTGTCGAGCCCGGTTCCAGCGAAACGGGTTACTTCGTCAACGCGCTTGTTTCGCTAGCAAGTTATTACCGCAGAGGAATTCCGGACAGTCCGGTCAAAGCCGATCCGGCTCAGGCGCGTCAGCTTTATTTTCAGGCGGCCTCCGCATTCGGCATTCCCGAAGCGCAGTTCCAGCTCGGCCGCATGATGTTGCTGGGAGAAGGCGGCAACTCAAATTTGCGGCAGGCAAAGAAATGGCTGAACCGTGCACGCCAGTCGGGCCATCCGGGTGCATCGGCCTTGTTCGGCGACGCCATCTTCCAGGAAGGTCACACCGTTCGCGGTCTTGCCTATATGACCGTGGCGCTTGAGCGGGCTCCAGCTGCCGACCGCGGCTGGATCCGGGACATGCAGGAGCAGGCCTTCTCGGTCGCAGAAGAGGCCGATCGCAGGACGGCGATTGCGCTTGCCGAGGATATGCTCACAAAGGGCAAGAACTAATCTCAACAACACCGGCGGATTTCAGCCGTTGCCAAATCAGCTTAACGGTTTGTCGGGCATCGGTGACCAGTTGACGACGCTCGGGCAGCCCTCCTGCAAACGTTTCCAGGACGTGTTGTTGAGGACCCGTTCGCAACGCGCCAGAAACTCTTTGCCCGAGGCGGCTTTGATGCAGTGGAGCTTGCCCAGCTCGATGCGTTCGCCATTGGCAACGCAATTGCAATCTGTGCCGTCGCCCGCTGATGCCGGCACGGCAGTCAAAAAAACCGAAGCAACAATCCCGGCGCAGGCAGCGGCCAACAGATAACGCTTGTGTGCGAGGCCTTCACGGCTGTCCGCCGACCCTATGTGGTTCTGCATAGCCATGGCTCATGATGCACCCGAACACGGCCTTCCGCAAGCCGGGCACGCGTCGGTAAGGCGTTTTACAAGTCTGGTGTTGGGCGGTTTGTCGGGTTCTAGGCCGGCTGGAAACCCAAATTCGCGACAACGGGCACATGGTCTGACGGTTTTTCCCAACCACGCACGTGTTTTTCGATGTCAGCCGATGTCAGCCGATCCGCAGCTTCGGGCGACAAAAGGAGATGGTCGATGCGAATGCCGTTATTCTTGGGCCAGGCACCGGCCTGGTAATCCCAGAATGTGTAGACCTTGTCCGCATCTGTTGTGTTGCGGATCGTATCGGTAAATCCGAGATTTTCCAGCCTTCGGAACGCGGACCGTGTTTCGTCACGGAAGAGGGCGTCACCTTCCCACACCGACGGATCATGGCAGTCGAAGGGTTGCGGAATGACATTGTAGTCTCCGGCAAGCACCAGTGGTTCTTCAAGCGCCAGACGACCGGCCGCCCACTTTTCGAGCCGATTCATCCAGTCGAGCTTATAGGGGAACTTTTGCGTATCCACCGGATTGCCGTTGGGCAGGTAGAGCGAGACGACCCGCAAGACGCCGCCATCGACAGAAAACACACCCTCAATGAAACGGGCCTGTTCGTCTGCCTCATCGGATGGCGACAGGAGTGGCAGGCCCCGGTTGATCTCGTCAGGTTTCTGCTTGGACAAAAGGGCGACGCCGTTAAAACCCTTTTGCCCGTGGGTTTCGACATGATAACCGAGCGCTTCGATTTCCAGTCGCGGAAAATTCTCATCGACGGATTTGATTTCCTGAAGACAGGCGATATCCGGTTGGCTCTCGGAGAGCCAGCTGACGAGGTTATCAAGGCGCGCCTTGATCCCGTTGATGTTCCAACTGGTAATCTTCATGGCGGGTCCGTCAGATCGTGAAGCTTGTCCCGCAACCGCATGATGCGACGGCGTTCGGATTGTTGATCTGAAAGGACTGACCCATCAGGTTATCGACAAAATCGATTTCAGAACCACCCATATAAACAAGCGAAAGCGAATCGATCAGAACGCGCGCATCGCCCTTTTCAAGCACCAAATCGTCGTCGCCCGCCTGGTCGGCAAGGTCGAACTTGTAGGAGAACCCGGAACAGCCACCGCCCTCGACGGAGACGCGAAGTGCCGACTTTCCATCTTCTGAAGCCAGTATTTGAGCGATCCGGCTTGCTGCCGCATCGGACAGCCTTACCTCATTTTTTTCCATCTTTTCACCTTCTGGCCGGGTTCAAGGCCCGGAGAGATTGTGATTGAACACGATTACCCTATAGGTATGAATAACAACATGCCGCGTCAACGGGGAAGGCGGATCTATGGCATTGGACGAGGGTGCGCTCGGTTTCGGAACCGGTGCACGCGCAGCATGGGCAAGTGATCCGAACCAGAGCAGAGGGCGGCTCTTTGCGGAGGATTCGAGCCGGACGCGTTCCGAATTTCAACGCGACCGGGACCGTATCATTCACACAACCGCGTTTCGCCGACTGAAGCACAAAACCCAGGTCTTCGTTGCCCATGAGGGCGATCATTTTCGTACGCGCCTGACCCACACGATCGAAGTGGCGCAGATCGCCCGTGCGCTGGCGCGTGCATTGAAGCTGGACGAGGATCTGGCGGAGGGCGTGGCTCTTGTGCACGATTTCGGCCATACGCCGTTCGGCCACACCGGGGAAGATGCGCTTGATGAACTGCTGCAGGACCACGGTGGCTTCGACCACAATGCCCAGTCCCTGCGTGTCGTGACCCAGCTTGAGCGCCGTTATGCCGATTTCGACGGACTGAACCTGACATGGGAGAGCCTTGAGGGGCTTGTCAAACACAACGGGCCGCTGACGGACCGGGCGGGCAAAGGTCTCAATGGCCCTGTGCCGCAGCCGATACTGGACTATTGCTCAAGCCAGGATCTTCAGCTTTCGACATTCGCGAGCCTTGAGGCGCAGGTCGCTGCAATTGCCGACGACATCGCCTATAATACGCACGATATCGACGACGGGCTGCGCAGCGGCCTGTTGAAACTCGATATGCTGGAGGATGTGCCTTTCCTCAACGATCTTCTGGCTGATGCTCGCGGCAGATATCAGGACCTTGAGGAAAGCCGGATGATCCATGAAGTCATGCGCCGGCAGATCACCCTCATGGTTGAAGATGTCATAACCGTTGCCCAGGGCAATATTGCCGAGTTGAAGCCGCAAAATGCGGATGATGTTCGCGCTGCTGACCGGTCCTTCGCGCAGTTTTCGCCCGCACTACGGAACGCCGACCGGACCATCAAATCGTTCCTTTACGCCAATCTTTACCGGCATGCGGATGTCATGCGCGTGCGCGAACAGGCCGCAAGCATCGTGCGCGATCTGTTCAATGCCTATGTGGCCGACCCCGCGTTGATGGGAGGCGTCTGGACCGAGGGGGTCACCCGATTCGATGAGGGCGGGATCGCGCGCCGTGTTGCGGACTATCTTGCGGGCATGACCGATAATTTCGCCATCCGTCAGCATCGCGCCTTGTTTGACCAGACACCGGATTTGCGTTAGTCAGCGGCAACTTCCGCAGGCCGGGATATCACCTATATCCCCGCTGCTGTCTTTCCCGGGCGAACAAAGATGAATCTTTTCAAAGACTTTGAAGGTCGAGTTTTAGTTGCACTTGAATCACTGGAACGGATTCGCGCGCAGAGTGATGCTGTTAACCTGCAGCGTGTGGCCGTAGAGCCGCCCCGTGATCCGAGCCACGGTGATGTGGCAACCAACGCAGCCATGGTGCTCGCCAAGTCTCTCGGCACCAATCCACGCGAGCTTGCGGCGGAGATTTCCGGCGTCCTGGAACGTGACGAGGACATTGAAAGCATCAGCGTTGCCGGGCCGGGCTTCATCAATATGAAGCTTTCGCCGGCCTATTGGCAGCGCACCTTGTCGGCTATCATTGCAGCCGGGGACGAATACGGCCGCAGCGATATCGGCGCCGGCGCCAAGATCAATGTGGAGTATGTATCGGCCAATCCTACCGGGCCGATGCATGTCGGACACTGCCGCGGTGCAGTCGTCGGTGACACGCTGGCTAATCTGCTGTCATTTGTCGGTTACGACGTGACAAAGGAATATTACATCAACGATGCCGGTTCCCAGATAGACACTCTGGCGCGCTCTGTTTTCCTGCGTTACCGGGAAGCGCTGGGCGATGATATTGGCGAGATTCCTTCAGGTCTTTATCCCGGAGACTATCTCGTTCCTCTGGGCAGGGAACTTGCGGAAGAATTCGGCTCAAAGCTGCGCGGCATGACCGAGGACGAGTGGCTGCCGCTCGTCAAGGACCGGGCGATCGATGCGATGATGAAGATCATCCGGGGAGATCTTGTTGCGCTCAATGTTGAGCACGAAGTGTTCTATTCCGAGCGCCAGCTGCATGCCAATGGGGCCAAGGCAATCCGTGAAGCCATCAATGAACTGACCTTTAAGGGCCACGTCTACAAGGGCAAGCTGCCGCCGCCGAAGGGCCAGCGCCCGGAAGATTGGGAAGATCGCGAGCAGACGCTTTTCAAGTCGACTGATGTCGGCGACGATATTGACCGGCCGCTCATCAAGTCAGATGGCTCTTACACCTATTTTGCCGCTGACGTGGCCTATTTCCATGACAAGTTCGAACGCGGCTTTGAGGAAATGATCTATGTGCTGGGCGCCGATCATGGCGGCTATGTCAAACGGATGGAGGCCGTGGCGAAGGCAGTGTCCGACGGTGAGGCGAAATTGACCGCGCTTTTGTGTCAGTTGGTCAAGCTCTACCGCGACGGCGAACCGGTCCGGATGTCGAAGCGGTCGGGAGACTTCGTGACGCTGCGCGATGTGGTCGACGAGGTGGGGCGTGATTCGGTCCGATTCATGATGCTTTACCGCAAAAACTCCGAACCGCTGGATTTCGATTTTGCCAAAGTGACGGAACAATCGAAGGACAATCCGGTGTTCTATGTGCAGTACGCCCATGCGCGCTGTCACTCCATTTTTCGCCAAGCTGCGGAGGTTTTTCCGCAGGTTGACCTTGAAGCGGCAGACCTTTCTTCGGCTGTGGACAATCTGATTTCTGACGCGTTCGAAATTCAGCTGGTTGCAAAACTTGCGGAATTCCCCAGGATCGTGGAAAGTGCTGCAGCAACTCACGAACCGCATAAGATCGTGTTTTATCTGTATGATGTGGCAAGTGCGTTCCATGCACACTGGAACAGGGGGAAGGAAAAGCCGGAACTGCGGTTTGTAAACGAGACGAAACCAAAATTGAGCATGGCCAGATTGGGGCTGGTTAGGGCTGTCGCTACGGTGCTCAAATCGGGGCTTACGATAACCGGTACGAATGCCCCGGCGGAGATGCGTTGAGCGTCACCTTTTGCCCACAATGTACTGGCATTAAGCTACGCTCAATGTGCACGAGTGGACGGAATGGCCGACAACCGAATTTCTGAAACGCGCCAGCCGGCGGAGGCGGATCGCAAAGATGACGATCCCCTTGCCGAATTGGCGCGTATCGTGGGATTTGATGACGAGGGAAGAAACGCTGCGGACAGCAGCGATGACGGGCATGCAGACTCGGGGTTCGACCTTGAGGCGGAGTTGATGCGCGAACTCGAAATCGATGTGGCGAGCGAAGACCAGGCAACGCCTGATACGCAGGTACCTGATGCGCCGTTTGAGCAGGTGCAGGAGGAAATCCAGACGACCAGCTCCAAGCGCGCAAACGACATGGTCATGCCTATGCAGCCGGAACCGGAGACCGGACAAGTGTCTGAGAAAGCGGGTGCATGGCCGCATGCGACGTCTGGTGGCGCCACAACACAGATGACCAGTCTTGAGGCGGAATTGCAGGCTGCATTTTCTGCTCTTGAAGGCGATGCACGCAAGCCCGAACCGGTTCCCGTACAGGAGCCGGTGGTCGAGCCTGAACCGGTTGCCGTACCGCTCGAACCGGAACAGCCTGTCGCCGCAGCTGCGCCTGAAGCCGTGCGTATGCCGCAGGCGTCGACCGATTCGCTGGAGACGATTTCCGAGAGCGATGATCTCAAGCAAGCCTATGATCGCCTGCAACGCGATCTCGAAGCGACAAAGACGGATGAGCCCGTCGATGAAGGCGGTAGCCTGACGGATATGCTTCTGGCCGAAATGGCGGAGGTTGAAGCGCAAGCATCAGAGGCGGTTGCAGATGTTCCCGACATGCCTTTCGATCCTGCGGACATTGCCGAGACAGATGCCACGCCGGAAGCCATGTCAGACTTTGCGGTACCCGATTACGACGATGGAGCGGATGTCGTGCAGGACCCGAATGAGGGCAATTTCGGGCTGCCTTTGGAAGACGAACTCGACATGCTGTCCGGGCCCGAACCGGTAACTGCCGCGTCCGCCAACCGGCAAACCGCGCAGAGCTATGAGGATACCTCGCAGCTGCACGACAATGTCGACCTGGAGCCGGCGGCTCTGGACGGATTTGATGATGACTACGACACCGGCAACCTTTCTGCTGTAAATAATGGCTACGATGATCCCGAATTGGGCGGTTATGACGACGGTTATGACCCGGACGAATTCCCGGGCGACGACGACTTTTCCGTTGATGACCTCGCGGCTCCGGAATACCAGGAAGCCGGTGAAGAGCAGGGCGGTCGGCGCGGAATGGTGGCTGCTATCGTCGTTCTGGTGATCGCGGTCGTCGGAGGCGGCGGTTTCTACTGGTGGAATTCCAGCCTTGGCAGCACCGGCGGGTCGGGCGAGCCACCCGTCATCTCGGCTGATAATGACCCGGTAAAGGTCAAGCCCGAAGATCCGGGCGGCAAAACCGTGCCGAATCAAGACCTTGCCGTCTACGACAGAGTTGCTGGAAACGAAACATCGGGAGCAGCCGAGCAGAGTCTGGTGACGACCACGGAAGAGCCGGTTGATGTGGTTCAGCGGACACTGGACCCGGAGACATTGCCTCTCGAAGGACGCGCGACGACGCAAGAGCCATCCGTTAAAGTCGAGGAGAGGCTGACGGCGAGCGAATCGCTCGATCCGGATCCCACAGCTGCCGACGGTAGCGCAGCAGGCGTTGCGCCGCGTAAGGTGCGGACGCTGATTGTCAGGCCTGACGGCACGATCGTTGCACGTGAAGCGCCGGAGCCTGCGGAGCAAACGGCGACTGTGTCCACACAGACAGTCCCTTCGGTATCTCCTGCCACATCTTCTGATGCGAGTGCACAGTCCGCCAATTCACAGAGTGCCGGCGGACAACAGACAGCCTCAACCCAGACGCAAACACCCGCGACGGCGACAAGTTCGGTTGGCACGTCGTCAGCGCCTGCCAATGAAGTCGCTGCCCTGCCGCCGATCGACGACAATCTGCGCGATTCCGGTGCGTTGCCGTTGCCATCGGGTAAGCCGGCGGTGGAACAGGCTTCGCCAGCCACTGGCGCTACGCAAACCCAAGCAGCGACAGCGACAGGCACGCAGTCCGGTGCGCCGGTCCCGGCCACCCGGCCGTCGGAGCAGCCTGTAACCATCGTTGAGGCTGTGACCGAACGGGGAAATCTGGCTGGAAGTCCACCGGCTGCAAATCCAGGTGGTTATATGATGCAGATTTCCTCGCAGCCGTCCGAGGCGGCTGCGCGCGCATCCTATGAGAACCTGTCGCAGCGCTATGCATCGATTATCGGTGGACGGGGCGTTGATTTTCAGCGGGCCGACATACCGAACCGCGGTGTGTTTTATCGCGTGCGCATCCCGGCGGGGTCGAAGGACGATGCAAACAACCTGTGTTCGCGTTACAAAGCCGCAGGCGGTAGCTGTTTCGTCGCACGTTAGAGGTGCGGCGAGCCCGGGTTTTTACTCGCAAACCAGCAATGAAATAGCGGGCTGTGCTTTGCGCTGCGGCGGTGTATGATTCGTCCATGGCCGAATCAAAAGCGATGATCCTTGGATGCGGCGGATTAACGCTTACGGATGAAGAAAGGTCCTTCTTCAGGGCGGAACGCCCTTGGGGCTTCATCCTGTTCGCTCGCAACATCCACGAAAGACAACAGGTCATCGACCTGGTGGCGTCGATGCGCGAGTGCGTGGGGCGTACCGATGCGCCGGTTCTTATTGATCAGGAGGGTGGACGCGTTCAGCGGATAAAGCCGCCACTTGTCCCGGACTATCCGCCTGCCTCGGCAATCGGAGATGTCTACCGATCCAGTGAGGCTGATGGATTGCGCGCCGCCTGGCTGATGGGCCGGCTGCATGCGCATGATCTTTCGGGATTTGGTATCAATGTTGATTGTCTGCCTGTTCTCGACGTGCCAATGGATGGCGGTCATGACGTGATCGGAAACCGGGCTTTTTGCAAAGAGCCCGAGGCAGTCGCAGCCCTGGGGCGTCAGGCAATGGACGGTCTGACCGCAGGCGGTGTGCTTCCCGTCATAAAGCATATGCCCGGACACGGACGGGCAACGGTCGACAGCCATCTTCACATGCCCGTCGTCGATGCGGAACCGGAGGACCTTGAGACTAGCGATTTCGTTCCGTTTAAGAAGCTGGCGGATGCACCGATGGCCATGACGGCCCATGTGATGTTTTCCAAAATCGATCCCGATCGCCCGTCAACCTCGTCACCGGTCATCATCGAGGACGTCATTCGTAAAAAAATAGGTTTTAACGGGCTGCTGATGTCAGATGACCTGTCCATGAAGGCACTTTCTGGGGATTTTGCTTCCAAGACCGATGCAATATTCGGGGCCGGATGCGATGTAGTGCTTCACTGTAACGGTGTGATGGAAGAGATGGTGGAGGTCAGCGCCCACAGTCCGGACCTTGATGGTGCATCAGCACGAAGGGCACAACACGTCCTTTCGCTTTTCGGTGCGGGAGAGAAAGCTGACGAAGAAGCATTGCGGGCTGAGTTTGCCGGCATCATGGGTAAGAAGAGCCCTCTGGTTTGAGGACCTGATATTATGGCGAATGCGTTACGCGAGCAGCAGAAACCGCAGGGGTCGAAAGCCCCGATGGACAAGCTGTGGGAAAATGCTGCGGGCACGGAACGCGGGCTCAGCGAACCGGCTCTGGTAATTGATATTGATGGCTTTGAAGGGCCGCTTGATCTGCTGCTGCACCTTGCACGCACCCAGAAAGTCGATCTGGCGCGGATTTCGGTGCTTTCTCTTGCCGAACAATATCTGACCTTTATCGACAGCGCGCGACGTTTGAGGCTGGAGCTTGCAGCGGACTATCTGGTGATGGCGGCATGGCTGGCCTTCCTGAAATCAAAGCTGCTCATTCCGCAAAAGGCGGATGGAGACGAGCCGACCGGCGAAGAGATGGCGGCGCAGCTGGCATTTCGTCTCAAGCGGCTTGAAGCGATGCGCGATGCGGCGACGCGGCTCGTCAACCGCAACCGGGTTGGCCGGGATGTGTTTGTGCGCGGAGATCCGGAACCGGTGGTTATCCAGCGCACGTCGGAATTCGAGGCCACGCTTTATGATCTACTGAATGCCTATTCCGGACTGCGCCAGCGCCAGTCGGTGACCCAGGTCACGATATCCAAGCGCCGTGTCTGGTCGCTGGGCGATGCGCGGGTGATCCTGCAACGCATGATCGGCGAGTTGCATGAATGGACGGCGCTCGATCACTTTCTCGTCAGATATCTGTCCGATCCGGAAGAACGGGCAACGGCTATTGCCAGTTCTTTTGCCGCCTCTCTGGAAATGGTGCGCGAGGGACGTCTTGAGATGCGGCAGGACGTACCGTTCGCACCGATTTACCTCCGGCGCGGTCAGGACGCGGACAAAAAGGACAATAAAGAGGAGACGGCCTAGATGGCGGAAGGAACGCAGGCCAATGTGGTGCCGTTCGACAAGGATGCGACTGTGACACCGGCTGGCGAAGACGGTGACGACGCGGTAAGGCGCGCACTGCTGGAGGCTGAACGGATCGCTGAAGCGCTGGTCTTTGCTTCAGCCGAGCCGGTGCCGGAAAGCGTGATCGCCGAAAAGTTGCCGGAAGGCACCGACGTCCGTTCCGTCATGAAGCGCCTTGCAGCGTTTTACAGTCTGCGTGGTGTCAATCTGCTGCGCGTGGACAACAATTGGGCGTTCCGCACAGCGGCGGACCTTTCCTTTCTCATTCACCGCGATCAGGTCGACGTGCGCAAATTGTCGCGGGCCGCGCTCGAGGTATTGGCGATTATCGCCTACCATCAACCTGTCACACGCGCCGAGATCGAAGAAATCAGGGGGGTTGCGACATCGCGTGGCACGCTGGATGTTCTGCTCGAATCCGGCTGGATCAGAATGCGCGGCCGCCGCAAGACTCCCGGACGGCCGGTGACCTATGGAACAACGCTGGATTTCCTGGACCATTTCGGGCTGGAGGAACTGCGCGATCTTCCAGGTGTCGAGGAACTGAAAGGAGCAGGGCTTCTTTCTTCGCGCATTCCGTCGAACTTCCAGGTTCCCGTTCCGCCGGCCAATGACGACCTTCTTGAGGACGAAGACCCGATCACACAGGCTGATCTTGAGGAGCTCGGCCTCTTGACACCGATGGGTGAAGAAGACGACTAGTAGCGGAGTTTGATCCACACTGAAGGCGTTCCTTGACTCTAGCCTCCGCACAGTCCCGTCCTCAGCCGAGCGCTGGCGTGACCATCGCCGCCGAGTTGGCGTTTGACGGCATCCGGCACGATTATCACGGCCAGTTCACGGTGGACGGTGTTTCGTTGCATGCGGAGCCGGGTGAGTTGCTGTGTTTGCTGGGGCCATCGGGGTCCGGGAAAACGACACTGCTTCGTCTTGCGGCGGGACTTGAGCTTCCGCGGGAAGGGCGCATCCTGCTGAATGGGCAGGAGATGTCGGGACCTGGTGTCTTCGTTCCGCCGGAGCGTCGTGGCGTCGGTATGATGTTTCAGGACTTCGCGTTGTTTCCGCATATGAGCGTTTTTGAGAATGTGCGCTTCGGATTGAACGCGCTGTCGGAAGCGGAATCCAAAAAGGAAGCGATGGCAGCACTCGAACGGGTTGGGCTTGCGCAATATGCCGAGCAGTACCCGCATGCGCTGTCCGGCGGCGAACAACAGCGGGTCGCCCTTGCGCGGGCGCTTGCGCCACGGCCGTCGGTCCTTTTGATGGATGAGCCGTTTTCCGGTCTGGATTCGCGCCTCAAGGACACCGTTCGCGACGAGACCCTCGCCATTTTGCGCGAAACCCGTGCGACCGCTCTCATGGTGACGCATGATGCCGAAGAGGCCATGCGGATGGCTGACCGGATTGCCCTTCTCAATGAAGGCCGTTTGGTTCAGATCGGCACGGCGGAAGATCTGTATTACCGGCCCGTCGATCTTTTTGCCGCCGCGTTCTTCTCTGAGCTCAACGTGTTTCATGCAACGGTTTCGGATGGCAGGGTTTCGACGCCGCTTGGCAACTTCGGTGCAGGAGATGCGCGGAACGGCGCCCGAGTTGCCGTTGCGATCCGGCTGCCGAGTGTGGAGGTGCGCGAAGATGAGGGAGATATTCCGGCCCGCATCGTGTTCCGCCGTTTTCTCGGTGTTGTCGAGCAATTGGGACTTGCTATCCCCGGTACCGAACAGGTTGTTCAGTCAAGAATAAGGGCAGGCTTGCTCAAGTCGGGATTGCGTGAGGTGATGCTTTGCGTTAACGACCGTGACATAATGGTGTTTGAAAGTGGT
Source organism: Hoeflea prorocentri (assembly GCF_027944115.1). Lineage (NCBI taxonomy): Bacteria > Pseudomonadati > Pseudomonadota > Alphaproteobacteria > Hyphomicrobiales > Rhizobiaceae > Hoeflea > Hoeflea prorocentri. The sequence continues at coordinate 1,584,386 of NZ_JAPJZI010000001.1, forward strand.
TAGAAACAACCTAAATCAGACATATATCCTCAGGGAGACACAGTAATGGGTAGTTTTAGCATTTGGCACTGGCTGATCGTTTTGGTCGTTGTGCTTTTGCTGTTTGGTCGGGGCAAGATACCCGAGCTAATGGGTGACGTCGCCAAAGGCATCAAGAATTTCCGCAAGGGAATGGGTGAAGAAGAGCCTACGGATACGGCAAAGACAGTTGAGCACAAGGCAGACGAGAAGACCGAAAAGAGCTGATCGGCTTTCGCGCCGAACAATCTGTTTTCTTAATATGCATTGTGACCGCAGTTCACGCTGCGGGGAGTGGCATCTATGTTGGATTTAGGCTGGCCCGAACTGCTGCTTGTCGCGATGGTGTTGATCATTGTCGTCGGGCCAAAAGACCTGCCGGCAATGCTGCGCACTTTCGGGCGCACGACCCGCAAGTTGCGTTCCATGGCGGGCGAGTTCCGCAGCCAGTTCGATGAAGCGTTGAAGGAAGCTGAGCTCGACGACGTCAAGGATGTCTTGAATGAAGCCAAGGGCCTCAATCCGAAAAGCATTCTGAAGGACGTCGTTGACCCGATCAGGGATGCCGGAAACGAGATCAAGGCCGATCTCGACAAGGCCATGAAGGATCCGGTTGAATCGAGCAGTGGTCCGGCGTCGGCGTCGACTGGAAAGACTTCAACGACTACGAAGCCAGCGGCGAAAAAACCGGCTGCTGCGGCACAGGCCAAAACTTCGCAATCGCAGACCGCCTCAAAGAAGAAACCGGCAGCACGAAAAACAACTGCCCGCCAACCGGCAACGAAAGCCAACGGTGCCGCCAAAGCGCAATCAGCGACCAAAAAACCGACGGCAAAGAAGCCGGCGGCAGAAAAGGCCACAGCTAAAACGAGTACTCGTAAGCCCCGGGCCAGCGCCAAATCTGCCAAGAGCAGCGGGGATGCCGCGTGACCACTGAGGAACTTGAAGACACTGCTCAGCCGCTGATGGCTCATCTGATTGAGCTGCGCCAACGCCTGCTCTGGGCGGTGGGTGCGTTTTTTGTTGCGTTTCTGGTTTGCTTTTTCTTTGCCAAGCAGTTGTTCAATCTGCTTGTCATTCCGTTTTCGTGGGCTGTCGAATGGGCGGGCCTTGAAGACCGGCAAATCGAATTGATCTACACCGCGCCTCAGGAATTCTTTTTCACGCAGATCAAAATTGCGATGTTCGGCGGCCTGATCATCGCGTTCCCGATGATCGCGGCGCAGATCTACAAGTTTGTGGCTCCGGGTCTCTACAAGAATGAACGGTCGGCTTTCATGCCGTTCCTGATCGCCTCGCCGATCCTGTTTCTGATTGGCGGTGCGCTGGTCTATTTGTTCTTTACGCCCATGGTACTCTGGTTCTTCCTTGCCATGGAGCAGCCCGCCGGTGGCGGACAGGTGGCGATCGAGCTACTTCCGAAGGTCTCTGAATATCTCGATCTGATCATGACGCTGATTTTCGCCTTCGGGCTGGTGTTCCAGCTTCCCGTGGTCACGACGCTGCTTGCCAGGGTCGGGCTGGTAACGGCCGACGGTCTGGCCTCGAAACGTAAATATGCGATTGTTGCGGCCTTCGTCGCCGCGGCCATCCTGACACCGCCTGATCCCGCCAGCCAGATCGGCCTTGCGCTTCCTACGATCCTTCTCTACGAGATTGCCATCTATGCAGCCCGACTCATTGAGCGGCGGCGTGCTGATGCCGTGTCTCAGGACGAGGAAGAGGACTCCTCCACAGAGGAAAAGGCGTCGTCGTAGACACCTGCTTCCCAGGATTGGGTTCCCGGGTTTATAGCCGGGACCGCATATGTTTTTAACTCGCTTCGGGCAAAGACCATGCTTGATATCAAATGGATACGTGAAAATGCTGCGGCTCTGGACGCCGCTCTCGCAAAACGTGATGCGGCGGCAGTCTCGGCCGAGATCATCCGAATTGACGAAGAGCGTCGTGAACGCGTTCAAAAACTGCAGGACATGCAGTCACGGCGCAATGCTGCATCAAAGGAGATCGGCGCCGCGATGGGGCGCAAGGATCAGGAGACCGCCGACAGGCTGAAGGCGGAGGTTGCGGAACTGAAATCGGCATTGCAGAGCGCTGAAGAAGAGGTCCGGGCGCTCGATTCACGCCTGGAAGTGGCGCTGTCCACCATTCCCAACATGCCTTTGGACGACGTGCCGGAAGGTGCGGATGAAGACGACAATGTGGAAGTTCGCAAGGTCGGCACAAAACCGGGTTGGAACCACAAGGCGATAGAACATTTCGAAATCGGTGAAGCGCTTGGGCAGATGGATTTCGAATTGGCGTCGCGGATTGCCGGCAGCCGTTTCGTGGTTCTGCGCGGTCAGCTCGCCAGGCTTGAGCGGGCGCTTGGCCAGTTTATGCTCGACATGCATACCGGCGAGCACGGCTATACGGAAGTTCAGCCGCCTCTGCTGGTTCGCGATGAAGCGGTCTTCGGCACCGGGCAATTGCCTAAATTTGCCGAAGACCTGTTTCACACGACGGATGGCCGCTGGCTCATTCCAACTGCCGAGGTGTCGCTGACCAATCTGGTTCGCGAAGAAATATTCGATCACGATCGCCTGCCGTTGCGCTTTACCGCGTTGACGCCCTGTTTCAGATCGGAAGCCGGATCGGCCGGGCGGGATACGCGCGGCATGCTGCGCCAGCACCAGTTCAACAAGGTGGAACTGGTTTCCATAACCGATCCGGAAAGCTCGCTCGACGAGCTTGAGCGTATGACGTCCTGCGCGGAAGAGGTGCTGAAACGTCTGGGGCTACACTATCGCGTGGTGGTCCTGTGTACCGGGGATATGGGCTTTGGCGCACGCAAGACCTATGACATCGAGGCCTGGCTGCCCGGGCAGGACACTTACCGCGAAATCTCGTCCTGTTCGGTGTGCGGGGATTTCCAGGCGCGCCGGATGAACGCGCGCTTCCGCAGATCCGGCGAGAAGGGCGTGCAGTTTGTGCATACGCTGAACGGTTCCGGCGTTGCCGTCGGACGGGCGCTGATCGCTATTATGGAGAATTATCTCAACGAAGACGGCTCGGTGAGCGTTCCGGATGCGTTGCTGCCCTATATGGGCGGCATAACGCGCATCGAACGCGCTGACTGATTGGATGTGAAAGTTACGGCGCCATGCGGATATTGCTGACCAATGATGATGGAGTACATGCCGAGGGACTGGCCGTTCTCGAACGTGTCGCAAGGCAGTTCTCCGACGACATCTGGGTTGTCGCGCCGGAAACGGATCAAAGCGGTCTGGCGCATTCGCTGACGCTTTCGGAACCCTTGAGGCTGAGGCAGATTTCTGATCGGCATTTTGCCCTTAGGGGCACGCCGACCGATTGTGTCATTATGGGCGTGCGCGACCTTATGGAAAGCCCGCCGGACTTGATCCTTTCGGGCGTGAATGCCGGTGTCAATATTGCCGACGGCATCACCTATTCGGGGACCGTTGCAGGCGCCATTGAAGGAACGCTGCTTGGAATTCGCTCGATCGCGCTCAGTCAGGCCTACCGCTGGTCGGAGGGGCGGGTGGTGCCCTGGGAAACAAGCGAGGCGGCGGCACCGGAGCTGCTTGCCAAACTGATCGGTATCGATTTGCCGGCAGGTACGTTCCTGAATGTGAATTTTCCCTATTGTGCGCCAGACGATATCGACGGCACCGTTGTGACGGCCCAGGGCAAACTCGTCCATGGCATCGATCTTGACCGGCGTGAGGACGCACGTGGCTTTCCCTATTACTGGCTGCGCTTTTCGCACAACACGACCGAGCATGTGCCGGGAACAGATCTTGCCGCGATAATGGAAAACAGGACGTCTGTTACGCCGCTCAAACTCGATCTGACCGATTACGAAGTCCAGCAGCGCATCGTGGAGGCGCTGGATTGAGAAGCAATCTGAGCGAGAAGGAAGGGTTTGCAGCACTGGTTCTCAGGCTGAGAGCCGATGGCGTGTCCGACAAGCAGATGCTGTTGGCTGTTGAGCAGACGCCGCGGAGCCTGTTTGCACCTCCGGCCTTTGTGGATCAGGCTTACGCGCCCCGTACCATCCCGATTGAATGCGGCGAGTCCATGGAAGGCGCCGATCTTGCGCTGAAGATGCTTCACCTGCTTGAGCTTGAACCCGGGCAACGGGTGCTCGAAGTGGGCACCGGCTCAGGCTTTACCGCGGCGGTGATCTCGAGGATTGTCGAACGCGTTGTGACGATTGACCGTTACCGAACGCTTTCCAAGCTTGCCGCGCAGCGCTTTTCCCATCTTGGTTTTTCAAACATTGTCGTCGAGACCCGTGACGGGCAGGAGCGGTCTGCCCAGGAGGGGACCTTTGACAGGATCCTGGTCACGGCGGCTTTTGAAGAAATGCCGCGCACCTTTGCCGAGCGACTGGTGTCGGGCGGTAAGCTCATAGCCGCGATCGGTTCGCCAGATCAGCCGCAGATGCTGGTCAAGCTGACCAAAATCGGCAGCCGCTTTGAACGGGAAGATTTGTTCCCTGTCCGGTTTCAGCCATTGTTGCCCGGTTGCGCCGCAGTTCTGTGACGGTGCCTTCAAGCGCCGACGTTGCGGTGCTTTGCCGACGTGGAACTGCCGTCGATGCGGTGTTTACATGCCGTTGAAATTTTTGCTTTTTGCTTAACCCGACAGTAACCTTAACACTGTTAGATACGCCCCATATGTTTTGCGTAAATGGGTTCGTATGATGCGTATCAGAATACCCGCCGTTTCTTCACGTGCCGCCAGCAAGCTGATCGGTGCGGTCTGCCTGGCAAGCCTTGCCGCCGGCTGCAGTTCCGAGGTAACGCGCTTTCAGGACGGTCTTTTCACGGGGACGGTTCCTGAGCCTCTCGGCCGGGGTGCGCCGTCGCGTCCGGCATCCCAGCAACAGCCCGACACATCCGCTCTCAATCAGCCTTATCCAGGTGACATGAGCGCCAATTCATCGGCCTATGACACGACGCATACCGGGTCGGTTCCACGGTCGGGCCCAGCCTTGGCGCGGCCTTCCCAGCCGTCATCGCAGCAGGCGCCGGTCTATGTTCAGCAGGCGGCAGTCGAGCGCAAGCCGCTCCGGCAGGCGCCTCCCGTTCAGCCTCGCGTCCGCGACATTGCGCTTTCACCTGTTCCGGTTGTGACTGAGCGGACCGTGGATGTGCCGGTCAAGAATATCCCGACACCCTATCCGGCTCCCACGCAGACTGCCGCTCTTGGCGCGTCAGCAAGCGTTCCGGTTGATCCGATCATTACCGGCGGTACTCCGTCAAGCACTGCGGCCCGCAAGGCGGAAGCCGCTTCCAGCAATGTTGTCGGCGGTTGGTCCACAACAGGTGGTACACGCGTCAAAATCGCGCCGGGAGAGACGATTTACAATCTGTCCCGCCGTTACGGTGTGCCGGCGCGCGAGATCATGAAAGCCAACAATATCGCCGACCCGTCGAAGGTTGCGGCTGGCGAGGTCGTTGTTATCCCGACCTACGTTTATTCGCGTACGGCTCCCATTTCGGCTCCGGACAACAATCCGAAGACACGTGCTGCGCGCGCCACCACGGGCTATCAGGGTGAGGCCCGTCCGGACAAGGTGCCGGTACCGGTGCCTGCGCCCGTTCGTCAGGCGGCCGTCCTGCCCACGGCGCCGTCGGTGCGCGAGCCTGTCAGGCAAAATGATGCAAGTCAGACGGCCGTAAGCCAGGGCACTGCAGCTGAGAAAAAACCCAAGCCTGCGGGCTCCAATGCTGCCGCGGCAAAAGGTACATACACCGTCAAGGCAGGTGATTCACTCAGTGCGATTGCATCGCGCACCGGTATGTCCGTGTCAGCGTTGAAGACTGCAAACGGCCTGAGCGATTCCAAGATCCGCATCGGACAGGTCCTTCGCGTTCCGCAATCGGCAACCGGCGTTGATTCTGTTCAGACCGCAAGTGTTGCCAGCAAGCCGGAAAAAAGGCCGGCATCGGCTGCCAGCGTCTCGACCTATGCCGTGGAAACCAAAAAAGCCGACAAGGTAAGCACTGTGGCTGCCGTCAAGGCGGATGCTCCGAAGGCCACCGGCATCGACAAATTGCGCTGGCCGGCCCGTGGTCAGGTCGTTGGCGCCTATGGGGCCGTCGACAATGGCAATAGAAATGACGGGATTGATATCTCGCTGCCGAAGGGAACGCCGGTCAAAGCGGCGGAGAACGGTGTCGTTATCTATGCCGGGACCGGCCTGAAGGAGTACGGCAAGACGGTTCTGGTGCGTCATGCCAATGGCCTGGTCAGCGTTTACGGCCATGCCAGTGAATTAATCGTCGAACGCGGTGATAGCGTCAGCCGTGGCCAGGTTGTCGCCCTTTCGGGAATGAGCGGACAGGCCAAGGCTCCAAAGCTGCACTTCGAGATACGGAAAGACGCCAAACCCGTCGATCCGATGACTTATCTCGAGTAGGGACGCTCCAGTCTCAAGCAGGAAAAGCCGGGTCCGCACGTTCCCTTGCGGGCCCGGTTTTATTTTGTCCGGATCAATCCCGGATTTCGTCGAAGCGCCTTCCCAGGCGTCCGGCGAGGTCCTGTGTGAATTGCCAGGCGACGCGGCCAGAGCGCGCTCCACGTGTTGTGGCCCATTCAAGCGCTTCGGCGCGCAGGGTCTCGTCGTCTACGTCGAGACCATAGTGTTTTGCATAGCCGTCGACCATTTCCAGATATTCGTCCTGGCTGCATTTGTGGAAGCCGAGCCAAAGTCCAAACCGGTCGGACAGAGACACCTTTTCTTCCACCGCTTCGGAGGGGTTGATCGCGGTTGAGCGCTCGTTCTCCATCATGTCGCGCGGCATGAGGTGGCGGCGATTGGATGTGGCATAGAAGACGACATTTTCCGCCCGGCCTTCCAGCCCGCCCTCAAGCGCGGCCTTGAGCGATTTGTAGGTGGTATCGTCATGGTCGAAGGACAGATCGTCGCAGAAGAGGATAAACCGTTCCGGCAGGCCGCGCACGAGAGCCATGAGCTGTGGCAGGCTGTCTATATCCTCGCGGTGAATTTCCACCAGCTTGAGCGCCGATGATGCATTGGCCGTTTGCGCGACAATGGCGGCATGTGTCGCCTTGACCAGTGAGGACTTGCCCATGCCGCGCGCGCCCCAAAGCAGCACATTGTTGGCTGGCAGGCCCTCGGCGAAACGCTGCGTGTTGTCGTGAAGAATATCGCGCACACGGTCGACCCCGCGGATGAGGCCGATATCGATGCGGTTGGGGCTGGTCACCGGCTGCAGATGGCTGGTTGCCGGGTCCCAGATAAAGCAGTCAGCCGCCGTCAGATCCGTTTTGACGGGGTGCGGGCCTGACAGCGCCTCCACCGCCGTTGTAAGCCTTTGGATTTCTTCAAGCAGTTTTTGAAGCGTCGCCTTGCTCACGGCAGTTCCCTTTTCCGGCCAAATCCGTCTGTGCGGTAGCATGATGATGCGCAGACGAAAAGGGCAGGCCGGTTGCGCGGGCAGTTGCAATAGTGCCCGCGACACTATATCTGGCACAGCAAAGGGCCGGTAATAGCGGTCTTCATGTGAGCTGGGTAAACCTTGCCTAAGAGGAGCTAATTAAATGTTTGTAACACCGGCATATGCGCAAGCTGCTGGCGGAGGCGGCGGCGACCTACTTGTGTCGATCATGCCGTTTATCCTGATTTTTGTTATTATGTATTTCCTGATCATCCGGCCGCAGCGCCAGCAGATGAAAAAGCGTCAGGAAATGCTTTCAAATGTTCGTCGCGGCGACCAGGTCGTTACAGGCGGCGGCATTACCGGCAAGGTTACCAAGGTGGTCGACGATACGGAAGTTGAAGTCGAGATCGCCGAGGGGCTGAAAGTGCGGGTCGTGCGCTCCATGCTGGCTGACGTGAAAGTGAAGGGCGAGCCCGTCAAAGAAACGGCGCAAAGCAAGTAGACTACTCAAATGGCGGGTTTATTTCCGCCACTTGGCTGAGTTACGCCTGAACCGATTGCCCGACGAACCGAGAATAATATGCTGTATTTTTCCCGCTGGAAAACCACTCTGATCTGGCTCGCTATTTTGGCCAGTGTCGTCTTTGCTGCGCCAAACCTTCTGTCACAGCAACAACTGGCGGCCTTGCCGGACTGGATGCCGAAAAAGCAGCTTACGCTCGGCCTCGACCTGCAGGGTGGCTCGCATATTCTTTTGCGTGTCGAACGCGAGGATATCGAGAAAGAACGGCTTGAAACCGTCGTTGACGATATGCGTCGGTTGTTGCGTGAAGAGGGGATCGGTTACACGGGCCTGTCCGGCAACGGTCTTGTCGCACAGGTTCGGATCCGTGATTCTGCAAATATCGAACGGGCCAAGGATGCGCTTTCGGAGCTGACGCAGTTAGTGAATGCCGGTCTGCTCGGCGGAGGCGCGTTGCGCGAAGCGGAGCTTGACGAGCCGCAACCGGGGCTGTTGCGCATTACGTTGACCGAGGAAGGTATCAACCACCGCATTTCATCGGCCGTATCACAATCGATCGAGGTGGTGCGGCGACGGGTCGATGAACTCGGCACCACGGAACCGGTTATCCAGCGTCAGGGCACGGACCGTATTCTCGTCCAGGTGCCGGGATTTGACGATCCACAACGCCTCAAGGATATTTTGAACCAGACGGCGAAACTGACATTCCATCTGGTCGACCGTTCCATGCCCGCCGAAGAGGCGCTCAGGGGACGTCCCCCCGTTTCTTCGGAAATCGTCTATTCCAATGATGATCCACCCATTCCGTTTCTGCTTCAGCGGCGACCGCTTCTTTCGGGTGACAATCTGGTCGATGCGCAGGCCGGGTTCGATCAGCGGACCAATGAACCGATCGTTACGTTCCGCTTCGACACGGCCGGTGCTCAACGCTTCGGCCAGATAACCCAGCAGAATGTTGGCTATCCCTTTGCGATCGTTCTCGACGAGGCGGTGATCACGGCTCCGGTTATCAACGAACCGATATTGGGTGGCACGGGCCAGATATCCGGCAACTTCACGGTTGAATCGGCGAACGATCTGGCTGTGCTTTTGCGGGCGGGTGCGTTGCCTGCGACACTGACGGTGATCGAGGAGCGGACTGTCGGGCCTGGCCTTGGCGCTGACTCGATCGCCGCGGGCGAAATTGCCGGGATCATCGGCGCCATTCTGGTTGTTACTTTTATCTTCGCAGCCTACGGGTTCCTGGGGTTGATCGCCAACCTGGCGCTGATCTTCAACGTCACGATGATCATCGCATTGCTGACCCTTATCGGTGCAACACTGACGCTGCCGGGTATTGCGGGCATTGTTTTGACTGTTGGTATGGCGGTCGACTCGAACGTTCTGATCTATGAGCGTATCCGCGAGGAACGACGGGGAGGGCGATCGCTCATTCAGGCCATTGATGCCGGTTTCCAACGGGCGTTCGCAACCATCCTCGACGCCAACATCACCACGCTCATCGCGGCTGTGATCCTGTTCTATCTCGGTTCCGGTCCGGTTCGCGGCTTTGCCGTGACGCTGGCCATCGGTATTGTCACGACGGTTTTCACCGCCTTTACGGTGACACGCTGGATGATTGCCGAGTGGGTTCGCCGCAGCAGGCCTAAGGCGCTGCCGAGGGGATTGCTCGCCGAACTGTTCGGCAATGCGCATTACAAATTCATGTGGCTGCGCAAATTCACCTTCATGTTCAGCGCCGCTGCCGCACTTGCGTCGCTGGTTCTGTTTGCCACGGTCGGTATGAATTACGGTATCGATTTCAAGGGCGGCTCTGTCATTGAGGTCCAATCGAAATCCGGGCCGGCTGACGTGTCGGATATTCGCTCGCGCTTGTCCGATCTCAATCTGGGCGATGTCCAGGTGCAGGAATTCGGTTCGCCGGAAGAGGTGCTGATCCGCGTTCAGGCTCAAGGTGGCGGTGAGAACGCGGAACAGACGGTTATTACCAAGGTGCGCGGAGATCTGGAGGACGACTATACGATCCGAAGGGTTGAGGTGGTCGGTCCTACCGTGTCGGGTGAACTGGCACAGGCCGGCACGATTGCCGTGCTGACGTCGCTCTTTGCCATATTGATCTATATCTGGTTCCGGTTTGAGTGGCAGTTTGCACTTGGCGCGATCATAGCGACGGTCAACGACGTGATCCTGACGATCGGTATGTTTGTGATAACGGGCGTTGAGTTCAACCTGTCGAGTATCGCGGCGGTGCTGACGATTGTCGGCTATTCGCTCAACGATACGGTGGTGGTCTATGACCGTGTGCGCGAGAATCTGCGACGATACAAGAAGATGCCGTTGCCCGATCTTCTCGATCTTTCGGTCAACCAGATGCTGTCACGTACCGTTCTGACGTCGGTGACGACCCTTCTGGCCTTGCTTTCGCTGTTTATATTCGGTGGAGAGGTGATCCGGTCGTTTACCTTCGCGATGATCTTCGGTGTCATCATCGGCACCTATTCGTCCACCTTCATTGCCGCGCCGGTTCTGATCCTGTTCAAGTTGCGGGGTGAGAACTTCCAGGCGGGCATGGGCAAGGACGAAGAGCAGCAGCAGGGCGAGGAAAGCAAGGGACCTGCGCCCGGGACGGCCTAGGCGATGGGCAGAGGCATAGAGATTCGCGATGCGCATTTCCCTGGCCGGGCGCCCATCGATGCCTATGGCGATGGCGGTTTCCGATTCGCCGACATGTCCCACCGTGGTTCTCTCCTGTGCCTGCCCTCCGGTATCCATGGCTGGGATGTAACGGAAGAAAGCACGCTCGATGTGGCGCTCTTCAAGCGGGTTCTCGATGAAGCCCGCGACATTGAAGTGCTTCTTGTCGGCACTGGCCAGGATATCCGGCGGTTGCCTCCTGAGTTGAAAATCAGGCTTCGCGATGCGCGGATCATATCCGACCCGATGAGCACCGGTGCTGCCGTACGAACCTATAATGTCATGCTTGCCGAATCGCGGGCCGTTGCTGCCGCGCTCATCGCCGTGTGACGCGGCGAGGGACCCGTGTCGGACGAACAGGCCATTCTGAACGATCCCTGCCTCTCAGTGCTGAGGGCAGGGGACCGCGACCGTTATCTGTGCGCTCTTCTTGCCCCTGAAAACAAGCGCGGCGCGATCAGCGCCCTTTATGCCTTCAACCTTGAACTTGCGCGGGTGCGGGAAAACATTTCCGAGCCGATGATGGGAGAGGTGCGCCTTCAATGGTGGCACGATCTTATCAGCGGAGAGGCCCATGGCAATGCGGCTGCGAACCCGATTGCGGCATCGCTGATGTCGGCTATCGAGAGTCATGAACTGCCCAAAGTGCCATTCCTGAATATGATCAAGGCCCGCCAGTTCGATCTTTACGATGACCCCATGCCGGATCGTACGGCCTTTGAGGGGTATGCCGGAGAAACCGCCTCAGCGCTGTTGCAGCTTTGCGTGAATGTGCTCAATCCGGATGCTGCGCGGCATTCGGCAGATGCAGCCGGTCATGCTGGCGTTGCGCAGTTGGTGGCGGGCACTTTGCTGATGTTGCCCATTCACCGTTCGCGCGGGCAGCTCTATGTTCCGGGCGACCTTCTGCGGGCGACTGGGCTTGATCGAGACGCATTTCTTGCCGGCAAAAATACGGACACGATCGCGCAGGCGGTTTCGGCATTTGTCTCCTTGGGCCGCGAACATTTGGCTGAGGCTCGCCGACGGTATGCTGGCCTTCCGGCAGAATGCATCACTGCTTTCCTGCCTGTTGCGACAGCCGAGCAGGTTTTTGACGGTGCCGACCGAGCGGGCGCTAGGTTGTTGACCGCGCCGCTGAAGATCCCGCAATGGCGGCGGCAGTGGCGCTTCTGGCGCGCGTCGATGAGGACGCGCTTCTAGCCAGATTGTTATTGCGCGCGCGAGGGCGCATAATCGCAGGCATCCGATTGGAGACAAACCGATGCATCTTCCGGGCGGGTCCTGGCCGCTTGTGGCCATCATTGTTGTTGGTGTCGGCATTCTGTTCTATTTGCGCTGGCGGCGCCTTGCCGAGGAAGCAAATAGAAGCGATGACGATACGGGGGCGGTGATACTGGCTTTTTCCAGGGCCTATCCGGATATTGCCGTGCGTGACGTCATCACCACCAGCGACGGCCACAGTTCTTTCCTGCGTCTGGCCGACGGCCGGGTCGGATTTGTCGAGCATGCCTCGCTTCATATGGCTGCGCGCTTGCTGGAACCAAGGACGTTGGAGGTCGGCGATCCCAGCGGCGAACAGATTATCAACGTCAAGTTCCCCGGCGAGGCCGGCAGTGACGGTCATTTCGAGTTTTCGAACGCTACTGAGGCGGCGGAGGTTTCGCTCTGGCTTTGCGGAGGTTTCCTCACAGCGGCCTCGCTCGCAGAATCCGAAGGCGTGTCAGATCGCCAGTGATCCTTCACCAAGCAGATTGGCAAAGACGGCTTGCTTCTTTGCCATCGATGCCTGAACGGCCTTGGTGAGGTCTTCAGGACGCAGCATGCCGGCATTCCAGGTTGCCATATAGTCCAGGCCATCATCGACGGCGTGGTCGCGGCTGTAGAGGAGGTTGCGTTTGACCCCGGCGATCGCCAGCGGTGATTTTGTGCTGATATCACGGGCCATTTCCATGGCAGCCGCAATCAGTCCCTCGCGGTCGTCGGCAAGGCCGCTGATAAGGCCGAAGGCTTGCGCTTCTTCTGCGCTGAAGCGGCGCCCGGTGTAAGCAAGTTCCGCGGCGATTGCCGGGGAGATCAGTTTCGGCAGTCGCTGCAGCGTGCCGACATCGGCAGTCATGCCGATATTGATTTCCTCAATGGAAAAATAGGCGTCACGGGTGGCAAGCCGGATATCGCAGGCCGATATCATGTCGATACCGCCGCCGATGCAAGCGCCGTGGATTGCTGCGATGACCGGAAACCGTACTTTCTCGATCGCTGAAAATGTGCCTTGAAGCTGCAGGATCTTTTCGCGTAATGCATAAGCGGCGCGTCCAGGCTCTTCAGAAAAGAGTGCTGCAATGGACGCAAAGGCCGCCAGATCCATCCCGCCGGTAAAATGTTTTCCCTCGCCGGTCAGCACCACGGCGCGAACGGTTTCATCACTGTCGAGGATTTGCAGAAGCCGTGGCAGTTCGGTCCAGAAGTCCGGTGTCATGCCGTTTGCCTTTTCCGGACGGTTCATCGAAAGCCTGACGACCGGGCCCTGCCGATCGACGTTGAAGAAGGATGATTCGAGTTCGCTCACGGATGTCTCCTATTCAGCGGCGGCTATTTTGCCTGCAAGGCCCAGCCACTGCCGGCAGTCGGAAAGAGCCCGAGCGGCGATGGTGCGTTTCTTCACGATGGCCTTGTCCTTGCCCCTGAAGCGCTTGACGCCTTCGGGCTTGACGATTTCCACCGGCGGGAAGAGGCCGAAATTCACATTCATAGGCTGGAATGAGCGCTTTCCGGGTTCGTCATCGGACGACAGATGTCCTCCCGTGATATGGCCGAGCAGTGCGCCGAATGCAGTCGTTACCGGAGGCAGGGACGGTTCCCCGCCCAACAGCTCGATTGCGGCAAACCGGCCGGTCAAAAGGCCAATCGCCGCTGATTCCACATAGCCTTCGCAGCCGGTTATCTGCCCGGCGAAGCGGAGTCCCTGCCGGGTCTTCAGTTGAAGAGACGAATCAAGCAGTTGAGGCGAGTTGATATAGGTGTTGCGGTGCAGACCGCCCAGACGCGCAAATTCCGCGTTTTCCAGACCCGGTATCATCTGGAATATGTCTTTTTGCGCGCCGTATTTCAGCTTGGTCTGGAAACCGACCATATTGTAGAGCGTTCCGAGCGCATTGTCCTGACGCAGCTGCACGACGGCGTAGGGTTTGATGTCGGGCGCATGTGCGTTTGTCAGCCCCATGGGCTTCATCGGTCCGTGGCGCAGTGTTTCCCGTCCGCGCTCGGCCATGATCTCGATGGGGAGGCAGCCATCGAAATAGGGCGTGCCCTCCCATTCCTTGAATTCCGTTTTCTCACCGCAGAGCAGCGCGTCGATGAAGCCGTTATATTGCGCCTCATCCATGGGGCAATTGATATAGTCCTTGCCGGTTCCTCCGGGGCCGACCTTGTCATAACGCGACTGGAACCAGCAGGTATCCAGATCAATACTGTCGAAATGGATGATGGGTGCGATGGCGTCAAAAAAAGCCAGAGACTGTTCGCCGGTCTCCCGCCTGATGGCGTCGGCCAGTGACGGGGCAGTGAGTGGTCCGGTTGCTATAATGCTGCGTTCCCAGTCCTGCGGCGGCAATCCAGTTACTTCACCGCGCTCTATCGATATCAGGGGATGCTGCTGAAGCGATTCGGTCACGGCATCGGAAAAACCGTCCCGGTCGACCGCGAGGGCACTGCCTGCCGGAACCTGATGGCGGTCCGCACTCGCCATGATCAACGATCCGGCCATGCGCATTTCTTCATGCAGGACGCCGACGGCATTTTGCTGATGATCATCTGAGCGGAACGAGTTGGAGCAGACGAGTTCGGCGAGCCCGTCGGTCTTGTGGGCGTCTGTCCCGCGCCCGGGCCGCATCTCATGCAAAATCACCGGCACGCCCATTTGTGCGGCCTGCCAGGCGGCTTCAGAACCGGCGAGACCGCCGCCAACGATATGCAATGGTTTTTCGGTCTTTTTCATGCGCGCCGTTCTAGCACTTTGAATATCATCATCCAATATCGGCTGCGCATTCAATAGGCACGGCAATGGCCCATACAATTCGGGCGCCGGACCGGTCATGCGCTCGAGGGATGCGCTTGTTCCGGTCGGCGCCCGTTTTCGGGAACCATGTCAGATGGCTCAGTAGTTGGCGGCTTTGCGCGCGTAAGCGTCAATGGCGTGACGGTCAACGCCGATATCCTGCAGAACCGTGTCGGGCAGGTCATTGAGTTGGGTAACGGTACGGCGGTATTTGCGCCAGTTCTGGTAATCTTTGAGGATGCTCATTTCTTTCTCCTTCCTCGGCCTGTGTTGTGAGCCTTATTTAGTGATTTTGTCGCCCGCAGTTAGATGGTTTTTGTCAAACCAGCTATGCAATGAGTGCAGTTCGAAACAGTGATTATGGCCGCTTTTTCAGAGCCTTGACGCAATCAGATCATGGCATGGCGCAAATAGAAAACGCCCACCGGGAAGTGCCGGCGGGCGTTTCTATAAGAGGCTGACGGACTTATGGGAGGAGGAGAAGCCGTCAGCCAATTTCCGGGTCAAGGGAGGAGGTTTGACCCGGTAACTGCAATGGGTGCCTATTTGCGGCGAGCAACAAACGGGATGTCGCCGCGGGCGATACCGATGTCGTTCAGTTCGCGGTCGGACATTTTGTACAGTTCGTTGCAGGTGTTGCGATAAGCACGCCAGTTTGCGAATGACTGTTTGAAAGAAACCATTTTTTTCTCCTTCATTGAGTGGGGGACGGTGTTGTGCACCGCACGTTGTCTGTTGAACTCAATATAGGAACGATCTTCCGATTTGTGCAGTGCAATATACGCAAAATTGCTATGCGTTTTTGCAGGCATTGCATGTTTGTTGGGCAATTGCACAAATAAAAAACGCTCGCTGGGGGAGGAGATCCAGCGAGCGTCTTTTTACGCGACTGACAGCTGGGAGGAGGAGTGCTGCCAGTCATATCGCAGGGACATTGGGAGGAGGAGTATGTCCCGGCGAATTCCTATATTCTTTTTTTACAACGCTCTAAGAGATATATGTTCAATCTCTGTGCGTTCAACTCCGAGGTCGGCAAGTTTACGATCACCTAAGTCAAAAAGGTATTTCGTATCTGCTCTGTTCAGTGCTGCCCTTGATATGTAATTATCAAAACCGCAGCTTCAATCCCTCGATTTGTCGCACCATCGTTTGCGTTGTCCACTTGGTCAAAATATAGGATGGGAAGTTGAATTTGTGCAGCGCAATATAGTCATAGGAGCTATGCGTAAAACGCAAGGCTCGCCATGCGTAAAGAAGAGAACACTATCTTGGGTTCGCCCCTTTCGCCGCTGTCGATTTCGTTGCGTTCTGGATGCAAGTCGACGTCAGGCGATTGCGAAACCCTTGTGATCTGCAAATGTCGACCGGCCGCAGGCCATGTCAATCCGTAGCGCCGGGGTCAGCGCCTTCTTCACGACGCCCGGTACCGTTTGCCTGTTGTGTCATGGCGGGTCCGGAAGGTTTGCCGAATGCATATTTGAGCATTGAAACGATCAGAAACGAGATTGCGGTACAGAGAAGGAATACAATGAAAACGGCGCCGATATTCAATGGATGAAGCCAATAGACGAGAAGAAAGGTCAAAAGAACGCCGAGTGCGACGGCGCTTGGCGATATTGACAACAGGGTCTTTGCCCAACCTGCTCCCATAGTCATCCCCCTATTGTTATGACATTTCCGAACATCTGGCCGTAACGGTTGATAATAGCCTGGATTTTTACCCGAAGTTTGCTCACGGTCAGTCCGTTCTCCCATTGGTCGGACTGAATGTCGTTGACCCATACCTGGAAATGGCTGAGCGCGCTGTCGTAGTCGTCGACTTGCGACAGGTCCCAGAACAGCATCACCGTTTTATCGCTGCCAATCATTTCGGTGGGTGACCAGGCAATAAGAAAAGGTCCACGACCAAAGGATTTGTTCAGCTTCTTCCTGGCGGCCTGAATGGCGGTTTGGCCTAGTGACTGATTGTAGTTCCTGACGGCAGCCTCGCACTGCAGCTTCTCATCCATCTTGTGGATCGAATTTGCCACATCGTCGGTGATAATCGGCCATACCGTAACAAGTTGGGAAACGGGTGGCACACCCTCTGGCGGCAGTGGCAACGCCTTCAAATAAGCCCTGCAGATAGCGGTGTGCCGTTCGACTGTTTCAGTAGAGGCGGTAGAGCTGAATGCGATGATCCCGTAGGCCGCATAATTTGCTGGCGGGTACTGGTTCGGGCCGGCAAAGATTCGTGTCGCTATGCGGCTTGATCCCAATGCCTGATTGAGCGTGGGGCTAGGCGTTCCAGGTGACGGTGAGGGCACCGCCGGTGCTGAGCCCCCGTCTGTCGGTGCAACCCCGATATCTATGCCGCCATCGACGAATTGGCCAATATCATTTAGCCGGTTCATCCACTTTTCTTCATCGAACAGGCCGCTGAATCCGAAAGTCTCGGCCCCCGCGTTTGTAGCAGGAGAAATGGAAAGCGATACGACAATCGATATGAAAAATAGCCGAAGCATCCCTGCCACCACCCAAGATGTTAATTAGTATATCACAACTTATGTGGGTATTGAATACTTTGTAAACAGCCTAGGCGTGGAGCCGAATCAAGAGTTGGCGGCGGTGTTTTCCTGCTCCGTGCAACACGTGTGATGGTCCAAGGCAATTGGAAACCTGGTTGCGTCAACCAGACGGTTATGCTGCGCGCATCAAACAACGTGGCTTGACCGCCATATTACGACTGTGGCACAGGACAGGCTCCTTCTGAAGCGGGCGTGGCGGAATTGGCAGACGCACCAGATTTAGGTTCTGGCACCAGATATTTTCTCTGGCGCAGCTAAATTTCGGCATCCTATTGATTCCGTATTTTATCTCGCAATTTCAATATCTTCGTTAGCGGGAAGTCTTCGTTAGCGTTGTGACTCTCGTTTGACGCGAGCCTATTGCTGATACACGTACTTGACCCACATCACACTGATATGGCAAAGCCCGCACTTCTATACGTGCGGGTGTGGCGGAATTGGTAGACGCACCTGGTTTAGGTCCAGACGCCGAGAGGCGTGGGGGTTCGAGTCCCTCCACCCGCACCAGATTTATATTTATTAGTCACCGATACGCGGGTGACCGTTGTACGTGCCATCGATAGTCAACTCAAAGTCCACACCCCGATGTTCCATCAATGTGGCTGCTTCGCTGCCAGATAGAGGCAAAGTGATCGTAGCCAACCGAGTGGGTCTCCTTCGCCCCACGATGCTGACCATTATGTCTATTTCATACTTACCGGCCTCAAACTGAAAATCTTCCCGCAACTTTGACTGCAGAAAATGATGGTTCGCGGTAAGTCCATCTGGCCCGATGTAGAGGCCACTGCCACGGGAAAAGTCTCCGGATTCACCGTAACCCCAAACCTCAAACATCCATTGTTGGTTGTTCCGGCGAACTCGTGCATACATTGCCTCAATGAACTGGCCACGCTTAGATGTACTGTACAGCAACGTCCGCAAGTGTATTTTGGGACAAGCCCAGGGCACAAAGTCGTATCCGAAATAAACATGTGTCGGAGTTGTCATTGCCAGCCTACCACGGTGCAGAAATACAAACCAAAATGTGCCGATCGAGACAACAAGCGATAAAACTGAAATAGGTAGGGCGACGAAATCCATAGGTACTGCTAGCAACCACGACGCAGTTGCACAACAGTCGGTTGAGGTCAGCTGTGCTGCCACGCTAAGCCACATAAAATCGAAAACTACCGTGACAAATCTGTGCCAAGTTGTGCCATGTGTGACAACTTCTAGGGATTTTGTCTCAATTTTTCATACTGTTAATCGATGCGGCAATTGATTTAGGTTCTGGCGCCGCAAGGCGTGGGGGTTCAAGTCCCTCCGCCCGCACCAAGTTCAATCCAAGGCAACAGTGTCGCTAGGCGGTACCGGCCTTGTTTGTCGTTTCGGCCTTGTTTTCCGGCTCCCGGATGAAATCCGCCCCGAAGCTCATCAAGAGCCTGACGAACTGGGTTCTGGTTGAACAATGCGTCTTCGACAGGATTGATTTGACCTGCGCGTTCACCGTTGCCACGGCCCGGCCCCTGCGTTCGGCGATCTGGGCGTTGGTCAAACCTTCCGCGATTGACTCTGCCAGATCGAGTTCCGCGTTGGTCAGGCGATAGGCGAGTTTGAGGGGCGATGTGTGGCAATGCACCGGCATGCTGGTGTCGGTGCTATAGAGAATGCATCCATCGAAGACCCCTGCGCCAAGGTCTTCGGATTTGTAGAGTGGCGATATCTCGATGCACAGGTAGGACTTGTTATCCGTCGATATGGCCTCCTTGCGCGGACGGGCGCCGAACTTCCCGTGATTGACGGCATCGGCCTTTAAGGCTTCCAGCCGCATCTGATCACCGTCCCTTAGAAGCATCAATTCTCCGCGCAGGGATGTGCGGAAGACCTTGTAGGTATCCAGCTGACGGGAAAACTCCTCATTGGCAACAACAACACGGCCCTTGCCATCGAGTACGCACACGCCGATTTTCAAGCGGTCCATCGCTGCGAGCATGCTTTGATGCTCGAGCGCAAGCTGTCTGGCCGGCCGACCAAGGTCGAGCGCCTTTGCGATGTGCGGAAGAAGTTCATTCAGATAGGCGCTCTCTGCAGCCGTGATGCCCTTCCGATCCGACCGGAATTGTACGGAGAACCTTGAGACATTCGGGTTGTCCTTGTTGAGCAGCGCTGCCGCACGGTGCAAGATGCCGAACTGCATGACGTGGCGTACGTTTTTGCGGGCCCTGAACTCCTCGAGGTCTTCGTACAGGACGCTGTCGGACACGATATCCACTGCGTCATGGGCGAGGCTCTGCTTGCGGAATATCTCGTGATCCGCCAATTCCGACACGCGGTGTTGCCGGATATAGTCTTCGAGGGCCGCGGGTTCGTACCAGGAGGACATATGCGGTGTCGCAAGGCCGGTTTCGCCAAGCTCGAAGACCAGGCAACCGCGTGCATTGAGCCGATCGGTTATCTCGTCGAGCACCGGTTGCCAGTTCCGCTGATCGGCAATGGTGTCGTAGATCCTGAGTATGATCTCCCTTTTGTCGTGTTCCATCGATTTTGTCATGTCGACCGCGGGCCAAATCCAGCATCAGTTTCGTGAACACAACATCCTCGTTAAACGGCTTCATTTTTCAATAGAATTTTCAACCGAAAGTGAAATTCGCAGATCGCACGCTTGACGGTATCAAAACTGTCGTATTCGTTTCGCTCGCGGCGACGTGATCGCCGTGAGCAAGGAAGGGCTTCATGCAGTTTGATCTCACACGGCCGAGTGCGGACTTTATCCGCGATCCGTATCCGACCTACCGCTATCTTCGGGAGCAGGAACCGATTTGCCGGCAGGCGGACGGATCGATCATCCTGTCGCGCTATGCGGATCTGGAGATGGTGTACCGCGATACGGCGCGCTTCATTTCGGACAAGAAGAAGGTTTTTGCGCCGAAGTTCGGCGCTGAAACGCCGCTTTACGAGCATCATACGACGTCGCTTGTCTTTAATGATCCGCCGCTTCACACGCGTGTCAGGCAGGTGATGGTCGGCGCGATGAACCCGCGCGCACTCAAACATATGGAACCGGGCCTCATTACGTTGGTCGACGATCTGATCGAGCAGATGGCACAGGCGGCCGATGTTGAGATCATTCGGGATTTCGCTGGTGCCATTCCCATTGAGGTGATCGGCAATCTGCTTGATCTGCCGCGTGCCGCGCGTGAGCCGCTTCGCGACTGGTCCCTCGCCATTTTGGGTGCATTGGAACCAGTGTTGACACCGCAGCAACATGAAGAGGGCAATCGGGCTGTTTCGGATTTTGTCGACCTCTTGCGCACGATCATTACCGAGCGGCGGGCACGGCCGGGTGATCCGGACGTTGACGTTCTGACCCGGCTGATCCAATCGGATACGGACGGGGGACTGAGCGAGGTCGAGCTCTATCAGAACTGTATCTTCATTTTGAATGCCGGCCATGAAACGACAACCAACCTGATCGGCAATGCGCTGGGGCTTCTTGATCAGGACCGGGACGCAAGGCGGCAGCTGATCGCAAATCCCGACCTGATCGCTACCGCAGTCGATGAATTCCTGCGGCTGGAAAGCCCCAATCAATTTGGCAACCGTCTTGCCGCGGATGACATATTCATAGGCGGTGAAGCCGTCTCGGCCGGGACGGACCTGCATCTATGCATCGGCGCGGCCAATCGCGATCCCGACCAGTTTGAGGAACCGGATCGCATGGTCCTTGACCGGCGGCCCAACCGGCATCTCGCCTTTGCAAGCGGTGCCCATACCTGCGTCGGCCTGTCGCTCGCACGCATGGAAGGGCGTATCGCTGTTGGCCGGTTTCTTCAGCGCTTTCCCGATTATCAATTGACCGAGGGCGGCGAGCGCAGTGGCCGGATCCGTTTCCGCGGCTACAGCCGTCTTCCGGCAGTGCTGCAATAGTGCCTGATGTGTTAGACTGTCAGGTGTGATGATTGCCGGCCCAATTTACGTGCCAAGGCCTGCTATTGCGCGGTTTTGCATTGCGGGCTTGCAACCAATTTGCTATTGCGCGGCGAACGCCCGTTGGCGGCAACCGTTTTCAGTGCGCCCGAACCATAAGGTTTTGTGGCCGCGAGGCGGAAAAAGTCAATAAAACCAATGGTGCAGCGCCGAATACGCCCCGGCAAATGCGCCGCGACATATCGCTGCCGTACTCGGCAGGCAAATGGGCATCGCGATGACCGGTGAAATTATCGGTTGCGGCGACCAGGAAATTGAAGGTTTGAACATGCAGGTTACAGAAACGCTGTCGGAAGGTCTGAAGCGGGAAATCAAAATCGTCGTCCCGGCCAAGGACATGGAAACGCGGATGAACGAACGACTTATCGATGCCAAAGACAAGGTTCGTCTCAATGGCTTCCGCCCCGGCAAGGTTCCGCTTGCTCATATGCGCAAGGTCTACGGCAAATCGATCATGGCCGAGCTTGTCAATGAGATGATCAATGAGAAGCCAACGGAGATCCTTTCCGAACGCGGCGAGAAATCTGCCACCCGCCCGCAGATTTCCATGACGGAAGACGAAGCCGAGGCCAATGAAATTCTCGATGCCAAGGCTGATTTCGAATTTTCAATGTCCTACGAGGTCATTCCGCAGTTTGAGGTTGGCGATGTTTCAAAGCTGAAGCTCGAGCGCCAGGTTGTCGACATTGCCGAGGACGAGGTTGAGGAGCAGGTCAAACGCGTTGCGGAAAGCGCGCGCACCTATGAAACCAAATCCGGCAAGGCGGCTGACGGTGACCGTGTGACCATGGACTATGTCGGCAAGGTCGATGGCGAACCCTTTGAAGGCGGCGCTGACAATGACGCAAATCTCGTCCTCGGTTCAGGCACGTTCATCCCCGGCTTTGAAGACCAGCTCGTCGGCGTCAAGGCAGGCGATGAGAAGACCATCAAGGTAACCTTCCCTGAAGACTATCAGGCCGCGCATCTTGCAGGAAAGGAAGCGACCTTTGACGTGACCGTCAAGGAAGTGGCTGCTGCTGGCGAACTGGTGATTGACGACGAACTCGCCAAGACGCTTGGCCTTGAATCGGCCGAAAGGCTTCGCGAAGTCGTGCGCGAACAGATTGAAGGTCAATATGGCCAGTTTACGCGCCAGAAGATCAAGCGGCAGATTCTCGATGCGTTGGACGAAGAGTATCAGTTTGAGACGCCGGAAGGTCTGAGAGACGTTGAGTTCAACAATATCTGGGGCCAGATTTCAGCAGACCTGGAACAGTCGGGCAAGACCTTCGAAGACGAGGATACGACCGAAGAAGAAGCGCGCGAGGATTACGGCAAGCTCGCCGAACGGCGTGTGCGCCTCGGTCTTGTCCTGTCCCAGATCGGAGAAAGTGCCGAGATCCAGGTAACGGACGAAGAAATGCAGCGCGCCGTTTACGATCAGGTGCGCCAGTATCCCGGTCAGGAACAGCAGGTGATGGAATACTTCCAGAAGACGCCTGATGCCGTTGCGCAGCTTCGTGCCCCGATCTTTGAAGAAAAGGTGATTGATCACATCATTGCTTCGGCCGATGTCACCGACAAGACGGTGAGCAAGGAAGAGTTGATGGCCGAGGACGACGAAGACGCCAAGGCTGAGGCAAAGCCGGCAAAGAAGAAAGCCGCGCCGAAGAAGAAGGCCGCGGCCAGCAAAACCACGGAAGAAAAGAAGGCCCCGGCCAAAAAAGCGCCGGCAAAGAAAAAGGTACCTGCTAAGAAGGCGGACGCTGAGTAAGCCGTATCAAGAACATTTGAAAAAGGCCGCACCCGATGCGGCCTTTTTTTGTGCGTCAAACTCAGATGAGTGAAAGGCCCTTCAGACTGGCGTGACCGGCGCGTCCGATGATGATGTGATCGTGGACGGCGACGCCCAGCGGCGTGGCTGCTTCGATGATCCGGTGGGTCATCTCCACATCGGCGCGCGATGGTGTCGGATCGCCAGAGGGGTGATTGTGTACCAGAATGATGGCCGTCGCCGAGAGTTCAAGTGCGCGGCGAACGACTTCACGCGGATAGACGGGCGTATGGTCGACGGTCCCGCTCTGCTGAACTTCGTCGGCAATCAGGCGGTTTTTCTTGTCCAGGAACAGAAGACGGAATTGTTCGCGGCGTTCATGCGCCATGACGGCGTTGCAATAGTCGATCACGGCTGACCAGGAAGACAGAAGCGGGCTGTCAATCAGGTCGCTCTGCAGCATGCGCTGCTGCAGGGCGGCAATGGCTTTCAGATCCGTCGCCACTTGCTCGCCAATGCCGGGGACTTCGCACAAAAGATTTTCCGGCGCGCCCATAATGGCGGAGATGGAGCCGAATTTTTCCAGCAGCGCCTTGGCGACAGGTTTGGTGTCGCGGCGCGGTATCAGTCTGAAAAGAACGAGTTCAAGCAGTTCGTAATCGGCGAGCGCGGCGGCACCAGCCGTCTGAAACCGTTGTCTCAACCGTTCGCGGTGACCTTTGTGTCGGGCGCTGTCTGAAGCCTCGGGCAAGGGGCTCTCCTGTTAGACAGGTATCTCTTAAAGGTCGAGGCCGGGTGTGAAGAGACCCGCGGGCGAAAGGGTGAAGATTTCGCAGCCATCTGCGGTTACGCCGACGGAATGCTCATATTGAGCGGTCAGTGAGCGGTCGCGGGTTACGGCCGTCCAGCCGTCGGACAGCACCTTCACATGCGGTTTGCCCAGATTGATCATCGGTTCAATCGTAAAAATCATGCCTTCGCGCAGCTCGACGCCCTCATGGGCGCGACCGTAGTGAAGAATGTTCGGCACATCGTGAAAAAGCTGGCCAAGACCATGGCCACAAAAATCGCGCACGACCGAGCAGCGTTCCGCTTCCGCATAGCGCTGGATGGCCTCACCGATTGCGCCGGTTCGGGCGCCGGGCCTGACTGCAGCAATGCCGCGCATCAGTGATTCATGCGTGACTTCCATCAGCCTTTGGGCTGCGCGCTTGATCGTTCCAACCGGATACATACGGCTTGAGTCGCCATGCCAGCCGTCGAGCACATAGGTTACGTCAATATTGACGATATCGCCTTCGCGCAGCGGTTTTGCGCTCGGGAAGCCGTGGCAGACCACATGGTTGATAGAGGTGCAGCAGGAATTGGTATAGCCGCGATAATTGAGCGTCGCCGGCACTGCTCCATGGTCCATGCCGAATTCGAACACGAATTTGTCGATTGCCGCCGTGGTGACGCCAGGTACGACCATTGCCACCAGTTCATCAAGGCAGCGTGCTGTCAACTGGCCGGCCTTGTGCATTCCGGCAAAACCTTCCGGCCCGTGCAGCTTGACCTGCCCATTGTTTTTCATTGGCGCGGCGATGGCGTCGATATAGCTAACCAATTTCTTTCCTCACAAACCCGGTTCATCAACGGGAATCAGCCGGTCGAAGCGTATCTCCTGCGGAGTGATTTGGCATCGCATTGCCAGCGCTTCAACCCCGCGGGCTATTGCGCGGTCGAAGGCCTTGCCATAATTGCTATCGAGATCGCGGCAGATTTTCAATCTCTCGCAGTCCGCCCGCTGCACCAGATAAACCATGACGGCCCGGTTTCCGGCATCGACCATATCACCCAGTTCGTCAAGGTGTTTGGCTCCGCGCTTCGTCGCACTATCGGGAAATTCGGCAAGACCGGCGGTACGAATAAAGTGCACGTTCTTGACCTCAACATAGGCCGGCGGGCGTTCGGGGTCCTGCAGGAGAATATCGATCCGCGAGTTTTTGCCGTACCTCTGCTCGCGTTTCATTTCCGCGTAACCGTTCAGCGGATCGACGGCGCCGGTGGATAGCGCTTCCTCGACAATCTTGTTGGGCAGGCCCGTATTTATCCCCACCGTCGTTCCGTCGGCCTCAACCAGCTCAAGCGCGTGTTTGTATTTACGCGTCGGGCTGTCATGCAGAGACATCCAGATACGTGACCCGGGGTTCGTCAGCCCGAGCATGGAGCCGGTATTGGGGCAGGAGCCGGTGATCTTTTCACCTGAATCCAGTTCGGCATCGAAAAGGAAACGTTTGTAACGCTTTATGAGCGTTGCAGGAACAAGGGGGCTATTGAAAAACATGGCTCGTCATAAAGGATGCGGGGCAGGCATGGAACCTGTCCGACATCGATTCATGCCGTGTCATTCAAGGTTTTTCGCCAATCTGCCTATATATGCTCCGAAGGCGTCACATTCGCTGCGCCAGTGGTCGAAATGCCCGTCCATGCGCAGGGCATCGGTAGCCTCGCGTCCGACAAGACGCACCGCGCGGTCTGCATCGGCCATATCGTCGAGGACCTCTGCCACCATCTCAAGAACGGACCCATCTGCTTCAATACCGTATGACCGGCAGAACAGCTTAAGGCGCCGGCTGCCGTTCTCCACGTCATCCAATGCATGCGACCTCAGATCGCCTGCACCAAACGCCAGGGGTGCCGACCAGTAGGCGGCATAGGCGATGTCGCGCATACGCGGGCCGGGACCGGCAAGATCGAAATCGATCATTGCGACAGGCATGTCACCGTTGAATATGAGATTGTACGGGGCAAAATCATTGTGACAGATGACCTCGTGGCGCGCTGTATCCGGATACTCGGCGGTCCAATGGCAGTCGGCGTTGCAAAAATCTGAGGTCGCTTCGTGATAATCCCGCAACAGATCTGCGGTGGCGATAAGCGCCAAGTCGTTTGCCCAGATACTGGGCGGAAGCTCGGTTTCGCCTTCGATAAAGGTGAGAATCTCCCGGTTATGGCCGTCGATGCCCAAAAAACGCGGGCAAGCGGAGAAACCGCTGAGCTCCAGATGCTGCAGAAGCTTATGGATCGTCGGGCTGGCGGGTGTCATCGCCCGACGGACCGTATCACCCACTTTGACAACACATCGGTTGGTGTTGCCGCCGGTCATCGGGATTTCTGAATTGTTCATTGAGCCTTCCGCATCAAGGCTGATGTGCCATTAACCCAGTTTTTCCAGAGCTCCTAGACGCGTGCGCGGACGAAACTGCCGGGGGCATCTTCAATCGAATTGAGCTTGCCGCCTCCAGGTTCGCGCGCTTCGACCTCGCTCTTGTCCTGTTTTCTTATCCAGGCATCCCAGTGTGGCCACCAGGAACCAGGATACTCCTTGGCCTTTGCCGTCCAGTTGTCGAATTCACCGACGGGTTTTCCGCCGGTCCAGTACTGGTATTTCTTTTTCTCAGGCGGATTGACGACACCCGCTATATGGCCGGAACCCGCCATCACGTAAGTCACCTTGCCGCCGAATGATTTGCAGCCGATGAACACCGATTTGGCCGGGGCGATATGATCTTCCCGTGCTGCAAGATTGTAGACCGGTATGGTCACGTCCTTCAGCGAAATCTTCTTGCCGGCAAGTTCCATGCGGTCGTTGGACAGATTGTTTTCCAGATAGCAGTTGCGCAGATAGTAGGAATGGTTGGCGGCCGGCATGCGCGTTGCGTCGGAGTTCCAGTACAACAAATCGAAGGGCAGGGGCTCCTTGCCCCTCAGATAGTTGTTGACGACATAAGGCCAGATGAGCTCGGAAGCGCGCAACATGTTGAACGCCGTCGCCATCTTGGAACCATCCAGATAACCGTGCTCTTTCATGGTTTCTTCAATGAAGTCGATGTTCTCGGCATCGGCGAAGACCATCAGGTCGCCGGCATGAACGAAATCGACCTGGGTGGTAAAGAAGGTGGCGGTCGCAATCCGGTTGTCGCCTTCCTGGGCAAGCAAAGCGAGCGTGGCCGCAAGCAATGTGCCGCCGACGCAGTATCCGATGGCGTTGATCTGCGTTTCACCGGTCACCTTCTCGATTGTGTCAGTGGCGAAGCAGATGCCTTCCCTAGCATAGGCTTCCCAATCCTTTTTGGCATGGCGTTCATCCGGGTTGATCCAGGAGATGACAAAAACGCTGTGACCCTGATCAACGGCCCACTTGATGAACGATTTCTGCGGATTAAGGTCGAGAATATAGAATTTGTTGATCCATGGCGGGCAAATGAGAAGCGGCCGCTTCAGCACTTTCTCGGTCGTGGGCGCGTATTGAATCACCTGACAGATGTCGCTTTGAGCGATTACCTTGCCGGGCGTCATAGCCAGGTTTTCGCCGACTGCAAATTTGCTGTAGTCGGACTGGCGCAACTTCAGATCGCCACGCCCCGCCTTGATGTCTTCGGCCAGCATACGCATGCCGCGCACCAGGTTTTCGCCGCTTTCGGCGACGGTTTCCTTGTAGACCTCGGGATTTGTCAGGACGAAATTGGTCGGCGAAAGGGCGCTGGTGATCTGCTTGACATAGAACTGTGCCTTGTGACGCGTGTGCGGATCGAGCCCGTCGGCATCTTTGACGAGCTTGTCAGCCCAATCGGCAGTGACCCAGTAGGCCTGGCGCAGAAAACTGAAAAAGGCATTGTCCTGCCAGTCTTCGTCGGAAAAGCGACGATCGGCCAAATGGTCTGCCGCCGGGTCTTCGGTTTCTTCTCCGGACACTTTGCGGATCGAATTCGACCAAATGTTAAAATAGCTCGTCAGCAGATGGGTCTGCGCCTCGACTGCACGTTTTGGGTCTGAAAGCCAATATTCCGACAGCTTTGAAAAGGTTTTGACCATGTCCGTTGCGGGGCCGGCGACACTGTCCTTCTTTTCGCCTGCCTCGCGCGGCGAAACCCATGCGGACGCTGCTTTGCCAAGCTCCTCAACGACGTGGGCCATATTTCTCGCCATGGCTTCCGGGTCTTTGACGATAAAGGGCTCAATGGCCGCAAGATTTGCTGCTTCGCTCTCGCCGGTTTTCTGATCGGCGGTCTGTCTGGTGGTCTTTGTCTTTTTTGGCGCGGCAGGCTTGGCTGTTCGCTTCCTGGTGCCGCCGTTGCTTGAATGTCCGCCCTGTTTGCGGGTCTTCTTTTCTGCCACAGGTTCCTCCTGCCACCGGCCCATTTAGTATGGCCGCTTTGTCGGCCACTTTATTGTGCAATTGGTACAATAATATTATTACACAGAAATTGCTTCAGAATGGTGTACTTTAGACAAAGGCGGGATCATGCAAGGGCGCAAAATGCCTCAAGGTAAATTCCGGATATCAGTTTGTGTTGCGGCGCTTGTGCCGGTCATGGGTCTTGCGGCCTGTGTTTCCCCGTCGCTGGAAGATGCCGCGCCGCGGCCTGAGCAAGGGGCCGGCATTGCGGATACGGGGGCAGACGGACAGGCGGCGGCCGGATCCAACGCTGCCTCACAGTCCGGGCAGGTCCGGGACAACAGCTTTGTTGACGAAGGCGCCACCCGCAATGAAAAATTCCCGACCTTCGAGGTGATGCCCCAAGGGGCAACCGCGCAGCTCAGTGAAGAAGAAAAACGTGCGATTCTGGCGGAAATGAAAGCGATCCGGTCAGCGCGCGGAGGTGGCGGATCATCCGCTGCAACGCAGCAGCGTTATGATGAGCTGAAGACGATTGCCAACACACATGGTCTCGAGGCCAAGCAGGAAATCCAGGACCAATAAGCCCGATACCGGGCTTTCTGTTGCATTTTATGCCATAATGAACGCATAAGCCGGCTTGTCACCGCCTGGAAACAACCGAGGTCGATATGCAAGAATTCCACAAAGTCCGCCGTCTGCCACCTTACGTCTTTGAGCAGGTCAACCGCTTGAAGGCGAGTGCGCGAGCGGCCGGAGCGGATATTGTCGACCTGGGTATGGGCAATCCTGATTTGCCAACCCCGCAGTCGATTGTCGACAAGCTGTGCGAGGTGGTGCAGGATCCGCGCACTCACCGCTATTCGACCTCGAAGGGCATACCGGGACTTCGCAAAGCGCAGGCGCGTTATTACGAGCGTCGTTTCGGGGTCAAGCTCGATCCGGAAACACAGATCGTCGCAACACTCGGGTCGAAAGAGGGATTTGCCAATATGGCGCAGGCCATCACCGCGCCCGGCGATGTCATTTTGTGCCCCAATCCAACCTATCCGATCCATGCGTTCGGTTTCATTATGTCCGGCGGCGTCATCCGTTCCATGACGGTCGAGCCGGATGACAGCTTCTTTTATTCGCTCGAACGTGCCGTTCGGCACTCCATTCCGAAGCCGCTGGCACTGATCCTGAACTATCCATCCAATCCGACGGCGCATCTTGCGGATCTGGATTTTTACAAGGATGTGGTCGCATTCGCCCGTCGGCACGACATCATCATCCTGTCCGATCTGGCCTATGCTGAGGTCTATTACGGCGATGCGCCGCCACCATCCGTGTTGGAGGTCCCTGGCGCTGTCGACGTAGCCGTCGAGTTCACCTCCATGTCCAAGACATTCTCCATGCCGGGCTGGCGCATGGGATTTGCCGTCGGTAACGAGCGCCTCATCGCTGCGCTTTCGCGGGTCAAATCTTACCTTGATTACGGAGCCTTCACGCCGATCCAGGTCGCGGCGACAACCGCGTTGAACGGCGACGGTTCGGAGATCGAGATGGTCCGCAATACTTATCGCAACCGCCGCGATGTGATGGTTGATTCTTTCTCGAATGCCGGTTGGGATGTGCCGGCGCCACAGGCGACGATGTTCGCCTGGGCGCCGTTGCCCGAACGGTTCCGTGATATCGGATCGCTGGAATTTTCCAAGCTGCTGATCGAAAAGGCCGATGTCGCCGTGGCTCCGGGTATCGGGTTCGGAGAATATGGCGATGGCTATGTGCGCATCGCACTTGTCGAAAACGAACACCGCATCCGGCAGGCGGCGCGCAATATCAAACGCTTTCTTGCGTCCGGTGATGAAAGCATGCAAAACGTCGTGCGGCTGAATACTCGGCGATAAACATTATCGTTCTTTCTCTTTTGCGGCGGGCTATTGGGTCTTGCCCGCGATATTGGACAACTGGATCGAATAGACATGGCACACGCCCTCAAGATCGGTATTGCGGGCCTCGGTACCGTTGGCGCATCGCTCGCCCGTATCCTCAACGGTCGGCACAACAAACTTGCGGATATTTGCGGGCGGCCGATAGAGATCGTCGCCGTCAGTGCGCGTGACCCCGACAAGGATCGGGGTGTCGACCTTTCCGGTGCCACTTTCTATGCCGACCCGGTGGCTCTCGCCCGCGAGGCGGATATCGATGTGTTTGTCGAACTGATCGGAGGCGAGGGTGATCCGGCGCTTAGCGCTGTGCGGGAGGCGCTGTCGCGCGGCTGCCATGCGGTTACGGCCAACAAGGCGCTGTTGGCCCGCCACGGTGTGGAACTGGCAGGCATTGCAGAGGAGAAGGGCGTTCTTCTGAACTTCGAAGCTGCCGTCGCCGGCGGAATTCCGGTGATCAAGGCGATGCGTGAATCGCTGACCGGTAACAGCATCACTCGGGTATTCGGAATACTGAACGGCACCTGCAACTACATCCTGACGGAGATGGAGAGGTGCGGGCTTTCCTTCGAAGATTGTCTGAAAGAGGCGCAGCGGCTTGGATATGCCGAGGCCGACCCGACCTTTGACGTTGAGGGCAATGACACGGCTCACAAGCTTGCCCTGCTGACAAGCCTTGCCTTCGGAACCCGTATCGCACCTGACGATATTTATCTGGAAGGCATATCGAATATCACAATCGAGGATATTCGGGCCGCCGCCGATCTCGGCTTTCGCATCAAATTGCTCGGTGTCGCCCAGCGCACCGATTCAGGCATTGAACAGCGCGTCCACCCGACTATGGTGCCGAAGGATTCTGTCATCGCACAGGTTGATGGCGTGACCAATGCCGTGGCCATCGATGCCGATGTTCTCGGCGAACTGATGATGTCCGGGCCAGGTGCCGGCGGTGATGCCACAGCCTCGGCCGTCATGGGCGACATTGCAGATATTGCCAAAGCGCGGCCGGGTCATCAGCACGGTCCCGTGCTGGGGCGTCCGGCAGTTCATCTGGAAACCTATGAACGTGCGCGCATGCGCAGCCACGAGGGCGGCTACTTTATCCGTCTGACCGTCGAGGATCGCACCGGCGTGTTCGCCAGCATCGCAGGACATATGTCTGACAATGACATCTCGCTTGAGTCCATCGTTCAGCGACCGGGTGAAAACGGTGCAAATGGCGATCGTAAAACGGTCATTCTGGTCACACATGCAACGATGGAAGCGTCGGTACGAAAAGCCGTTGAAGCCATTTCGGCAGATGGTTATCTCGTCGGCAAGCCGCAGGTCATCCGGATCGAGCGGCCAGAAAGCTGATCAGCTGCCGGCCTCCTAAGACCTTTGACTGAAAGCACTAATCGATTTAGTCGTGTGCAAATGTGGTTGAATGACA
Source organism: Hoeflea prorocentri (assembly GCF_027944115.1). Taxonomy (NCBI): domain Bacteria; kingdom Pseudomonadati; phylum Pseudomonadota; class Alphaproteobacteria; order Hyphomicrobiales; family Rhizobiaceae; genus Hoeflea; species Hoeflea prorocentri. Next base: position 1,615,903 of record NZ_JAPJZI010000001.1, read on the forward strand.
AAAAGGCCGGCCAAATCGGTGAAGCGGCGTTGCAAACCGCCATGGCATCGGGCTATCAGGACCGAAATCGTCAACAACAGGATCATCACACATGGCGACCAAGTCCGGCGCGCAAAGCAGCCTCGACCGTATCCTTACCCTTGAGATTGTCCGTGTAACGGAGCGGGCCGCTGTGGCAGCGGCACGGCTGCGCGGACGGGGCGACGAAAAAGAAGCTGACCAGGTGGCCGTGGACGCCATGCGCCAGGAACTGAACAAGCTTCCAATCCAGGGCAGGGTGGTGATTGGCGAAGGTGAACGCGACGAAGCGCCGATGCTCTATATCGGCGAGGAAGTCGGTATCGGGAAAGGCCCGAAGGTCGATATCGCGCTCGACCCTCTGGAAGGGACAACGATCTGCGCGAAAAACCTTCCCAACTCGCTGGCCGTCATAGCCGTTGCCGAAAAGAGCAGCCTTCTTTACGCGCCGGACGTTTACATGGAGAAGATCGCGATCGGTCCGGGTTTTCCGGACGGCACGGTGTCACTCGACGCTTCGCCGAGCGAGAACATCAACGCCGTCGCCAAAGCCAAGGGTGTCAGGATCGGCGATGTCACCGCCTGTATCCTCGACCGCCCGCGTCATGCCCGCATGATCGAGGAAGTCAGGTCTACCGGCGCGGCGATCAGGCTGATCGGGGACGGTGACGTTGCCGGCGTTATCCATACGACCGATCCTGACGAAACCGGCATCGATATCTATATGGGCATTGGCGGCGCGCCCGAAGGTGTGCTGGCCGCGGCTGCGCTGCGCTGTATCGGTGGACAGATGGAAGGGCGTCTTCAACTCAACACGGATGAAAAGATCGCGCGCGCCAGGACCATGGGCATCGAGGATCCCACGAAGGTCTACTCAATGGAGGAGATGGCCAGCGGCGATGTGGTCTTTGCGGCAACCGGCGTGACCGATGGTAATATGTTGGGCGGCGTTCGCTTCACACGCGATGCAATCGTCACCCATACGATCGTCATGCGGTCTTCTTCGCGCACGGTTCGCGAGATCAAGGCCCGGCATCAGGATCTTGGGAAATTCGGCTGACGCCTCTACAACCGGCGTGCAGATGATGCAAGGATGATCGTTCAGGCTAATATGTTCTGATCAATCTGGAGAGGAGTGCGTGGACGCCAAGGCAGATCCCAAGCGGCAACCCGCTTTCCTGGATGTTGAATCATCGCTGATGGGCCAGCGCTGGGTGCAGCGGCTCGACCCGGCCGGCCTTAATCGCGCACTGGCAATCTCGCAGTTTCACGGTATTTCCGATCTCGTTGCACGCGTGCTCGCTGGCCGCGGCGTTGACCCCGCAGACGCCAAAGCCTTCCTTGCACCGGCCATCCGTGACCTGATGCCCGATCCGTCCAGTCTGCAGGACATGGAGGCGGCGGCGAACCGGCTGGCCGACGCCATCTCCTACGGCGAGCGCGTTGCTGTTTTTGGCGACTACGATGTGGATGGGGCGGCTTCGTCTTCTCTCCTGCGCCGGTTTCTTGATCATTTCGCTGTCGACGGCGAGACCTATATCCCCGACCGGATCTTCGAAGGTTACGGGCCCAACCCTTCGGCAATGGACGAGCTGATCGACCGGGGCGCCGGATTGATCGTGACGGTCGATTGCGGCTCGACCAGTCATGAGGCGCTGGAACGGGCCAGGGAGCGCGGCGTCGACGTGGTTGTCGTTGATCACCACCAGGTTGGAGCGGACAGGCCTCCCTGCGTCGCGCTGGTCAATCCTAACCGGGACGACGATCTTTCCGGGCAGGGACATTTGTGCGCGACCGGGTTGGTGTTTCTGCTGCTCGTCGCCACAGCACGCGTCCTGCGCCAGCGCGGTGATAATCGCGCTGCGACGATAGACCTGCTGTCCCTGCTCGACCTCGTCGCGCTGGCAACCGTCTGTGATGTTGTGCCGCTGAAGGGACTGAACCGCGCCTTTGTGGTCAAGGGGCTGCTGGCGGCGCGTCATATGAGCAATCCCGGTCTTGCTGCACTGATGCGTGTTGCCGGGGTGGATGGTCCTGTCACACCCTATCATCTCGGCTATCTCATCGGACCGAGGATCAATGCGGGCGGCCGGATCGGAGATGCGGCGCTCGGAAGCCGGCTGTTGACGCTCAGCGACGCAACGGAGGCCCAGGATATCGCCGACACGCTGCACCGGCTCAATCAGGAGCGTCAGGCGATGGAACGGGCAATCCTTGAGCAGGCGGAGGCCGAGGCGCTCGCCGAAATGGGTGGAGGCGACGGTCCGGCTGTGATCGTTACCGAGGCCGAAGGTTGGCACCCGGGCATTGTTGGTATTGTCGCGGCACGGCTGAAGGAAAAGTTTCGCCGTCCGGCCTTTGCCATTGCCTTCGACCCATCCGGAAAGGGCACCGGCTCCGGACGGTCGATTGCCGGTTTCGATCTCGGCGGCATGGTTCGCGAAGCGGTTGCGCGGGGTCTTGCAACCAAGGGCGGCGGCCATGCGATGGCGGCGGGCCTGAGCATCGACCGCGATCAGCTCGGCGCGCTGCGCAGCTTCTTTGAGGAAACTGCCGCCTCGTCGGTCAACGCCTTGCGCGATGTCCACAGCGTCAAGATAGACGGGGCGCTTGCCGCCTCAGGAGCAACTTTGGACCTCATTGACCAGTTGGAACAGGCAGGCCCTTTTGGTGCCGGTCATCCGCAGCCTGTCCTGACGCTGCCGGATCATCGACTGACCGACGCGCGTGTTGTGGGAACCGATCATGTGAAGCTGCGCTTTGCCGACGCGACCAGTGGGCAGATTGATGCCATCGCGTTCCGGGCATCTGAAAACCAGATGGGCAAGGCGCTGCTTGAGGGAAGGGGGCGGCGGTTTCATGTCGCCGGAATGTTGTCGGTCAATTATTGGCAAGGCAGGCGCCGTGTCCAGCTTCGCGTCATAGACGCCGCCAACGCGTGATCTGTATATGGGGAAGAAGTGGTACGCCCTAGGGGAATCGAACCCCTCTTTCCAGAATGAAAATCTGGCGTCCTAGCCGATAGACGAAGGGCGCGCGGTGATGGTTATATAGTCAGGTCGCCGGATTCCCGCAAGCCGGAATTTTGTATTTTTGTAAAAAATATGACGCTTGTGCCAGATGCCTGAAAAGGCATGATTTATCGCGGTTTACAGCTCCAGTTCCAGTCCCTTTTCCTGCCGATGTCTATGTGCACCGACTTCATATGGCAGTAGGTTCCGACGCCGCCCCTGCCGGGCAGAGCCCGCAGAAATCGTGCCAGCTCCCATTTGCTGACACCCGGAACCTGAATGTCCGCCGCTTCGCATCGGATGTGTCGTGACCCGCTGACGCCGCCGACACGGCGATTGTAGCTGACCGAACGGAAACCGGACGTGATGACGATGTCCTGCCCGTAATGGTGCCTTACAGCTGCCAGTAAACGCAGCAGCTCCGGTTTGAGGCATGCCGTATCGACCTTGTCATGCTGCTTGCGCAGGCCGTTGGGTGTCAGCCTTGCGAGACCGGCGGCAGAGGCAATCTTTTTCGGTTTGAGCGCGGGTGGGCTCATATCATCTTCGGAGAACGTCGGTGAGCTGGGCGGATGTACCGGCGTAATCGCCCCTTTGAGGGATTTGAAAGCGGGCAATCTGGTCGCCACAGCGCCTCGGGTCAGATTGACCTTTTGCGCCGTGCCATACAGACCGACAAGACGGACTTGCGGTTTTTTGTGGCCAAGCGAATAGAGCTGCGGGGGCCGGGGAGACTTTGGTTCAGGGTTTTCAAATGCGTTCACCGTGGTCGCGGTGCCGATGACTTCTTCATCGAACTGAGTACTCGGCCTGTCTGCTGTCACGGCCGGTGAAAGGTCATAGTCTGAAATCGCAAAGTGTGGATCGTCCGCTCTCTGACTATCCAATGCCGCATTCTGGAGCAGGCTGAGGTCAAAGTGTAAGCCGTCTGAGGACACGCATGCTGAAAGCAAGGCGCTCGCCAGTAGAACGAGCACCGTGATAGTTGCGCGCGGAACGCCTGGTTCAAATGCCCCCAATTCGCCTTCAACCCCAACGGTGAATGTCCGCCGTCACCCATATGGCTGAACGGCGGGCATATCATGCGTCAGGGGGCTTGTGTCAGACTTGCCGCCTTACCAGCTGCCTGTATTTTCCATCGAAGCCCATGGCTCCTTCGGCTCAAGCGAGCCGTCACGCTGCAGCAGTTCGATGGAAATCCCATCTGGTGACCGGATGAACGCCATGCGGCCGTCACGCGGCGGCCTGTTGATCGTTACTCCATTGTCCATGAGCGACTGGCACAGAGCATAGATATCGTCGACCTCATAAGCGAGGTGGCCGAAATTCCGTCCGCCGGTATAGTCTTCCTTGTCCCAGTTGTAGGTCAGCTCCAGGAGTGGAGCGCTTGCCTTCTCACCGGCTTCGGCATCGCGCGATGCGGCGAGAAAAATCAGTGTGAAACGGCCGGCTTCGCTCTCAATTCTGCGAATTTCCACAAGCCCGAGTTTGTTGCAATAAAAGTCAAGAGAAGCGTCCACGTCGTGGACGCGAACCATTGTGTGTAGATAACGCATTGATCTTTCCATGATTTTCAAACCGCCGACAAGATAGAGCAATGGGGTGCGGAAACAAGGGAGCCGGGATTTTCGGACTGAAGCAAACTAGCACTTGCATCACCTTACGTTACCAATGTTATCCTTATGTAAAGAATCACTGGACGATTCTTTGGGTTTGCGTGTTTGAGAGGCTGGGGTGCATGGGGGACAAATCTCCACACAAGGGTGAGGCGACTCAGGCTGCTTTGTCCAACGAAGCCGTGGACCTGATAGAGATATCAGGCGTCATCAAATGGTTTGACGTGGCAAAGGGTTTTGGCTTCATCATCCCGGACAATGGCATGCCGGATGTGCTTTTGCACGTCACCTGCCTTCGGCGAGACGGCTACCAGACCGCGCTTGAAGGAACGCGTGTTGTCTGTGAAATCCAGAAGAGAGACCGGGGCTATCAGGCATTCCGGATCCTGTCCATGGATCAGTCGACAGCCGTTCATCCTTCTCAGCTTCCACCGGTGCGCACACATGTTCAGGTAACGCCGACAAGCGGCCTGGAACGGGCTTTGGTCAAGTGGTTCAACCGCTCCAAGGGCTTCGGGTTCCTGACGCGGGGCGACGGGACCGAGGACATTTTCATACATATGGAGACCTTGCGCCGTTACGGTTTGACCGAGCTTCGGCCCGGACAGGTTGTTCTCGTGCGCTATGGCGAGGGCGAGAAAGGCCTGATGGCGGCCGAGGTTCATCCGGATATCGATTCGGACTTTCCAAAATCCCATTAAGTGTGCTGTTGCGGGGCGTAACCGTTGCGCACTCCTGATCACATGTGCAATCTGCTGACATGACAATCATCTATGACAATCGCGCGTTTGTGCGCGCCCATGCTGCTGTGCTCGCTGTCCTTGCTATCCTTCTGTCGGCGGGTTTGGCGCAAGCGCTGACTGCCGAAGACCGCCTGCAGGTGGTCACCCAAACCGGCACCTACGATTTCGATGTCGAACTGGCGCTGACCCCACCCGAGCGTGCCGTCGGCCTGATGCATCGCACGCATATGGATCAGGATGCAGGCATGCTGTTTCGTTTCGATGCGATACGGCCAGCCCTGATGTGGATGAAAAACACACTGATCCCGCTCGACATGATCTTTATTCGCCCGGACGGGTCGGTCGCCGACATTCACCGCAATGCGCAGCCGCATTCTGAAACGGTGATTCAATCAAGCGAACCAGTTCGCTATGTGCTGGAACTGAATGCCGGTGTTGTCGATCGCATCGGGCTTGCACCGGGCGACAAGGTGGTTCATCCGATCATCGACGGCAACTAGGCCGGCCGAACCCGGCCAGGATTCGGACACGGATTGAGGGCAGGGCATATCAATGGCTTTCATCATCTTTCTCGCCCTGGTGCTTGCAGCGGCAGCAATCGGATCGGTCTACAAGCCGGGCCGATGGTACGCTTCGCTCAAAAAACCGCAATGGACGCCGCCTAACTGGGCTTTTCCGGTCGCATGGAGTGCGCTCTACCTGTTTATGGCTGTCGCCGGCTGGCTGATCTGGCGGTCTGAAGGTTCGGGCCCGGCGATAGCTGCATGGGCGCTTCAACTGATTTTCAACGGCGCCTGGTCATGGTTGTTTTTCGGCCTTCGTCAGATGACAATCGCTCTCGTCGATATCGTATGTCTCTGGTTAACAATCGCAACCTTTATTTTCCTGGCCTGGCCGGCATCGCCGTTGGCGGCGATTCTGTTCGTTCCTTATCTGCTATGGGTTAGTTTCGCGGCGTTTTTGAACTTACGCATCAGGCAGTTGAACAGTCTTTGACACGAACAGCTGCTTGAGCAGGAGCACGCAATGGCGATCGCTGGCTGCTTCGCTGTAATTATTGATGGCAATTGAAGAAAAGCATATTGCAGGCTGAACACGAAGCGTGTATCTCCCGTCGGATCATGGACGGAGCGTAGCGCAGCCTGGTAGCGCATCTGGTTTGGGACCAGAGGGTCGCAGGTTCGAATCCTGCCGCTCCGACCAAGAGCCGGACAGCGCGGCAGCGCTCAGATCGGATGGAGTTGTTTGGCATGTCGGCAAAAATATACCGCCCCGCAAAAACGGCCATGCAATCGGGCAAAGCCAAGACTCATTTATGGGTTCTCGAATATGACCCGGAAGTTGCGCGGACCATCGACCCCATCATGGGTTACACCTCCTCTGGCGATATGAAGCAGCAGATCAAGCTGAGCTTTGAAGACCGCGATGAGGCGATCAGCTATGCCGAGCGCAATGGTATCCCATATCGTGTGGTCGAGCCGCATGAACCAAAGCGCAGACGTGTTGCTTATTCCGACAATTTCCGATTCGACCGGCGTCAGCCCTGGACGCATTGACCGGCTGTTTCTGGAATTGGATTTCAAGTGGCCCCGTAGCTCAACCGGATAGAGCGAGCGCCTTCTAAGCGCTAGGTTGTGGGTTCAAGTCCTACCGGGGTCGCCAATTCCTCATTATCCTGCACCTTTGCAGGACGGGAATTCAACTTATGGACAATGAAGCAATTCGCGACATGTTCGATGGCCTGGGACCGGTCACGATCAAAAACATGTTTGGCGGCAAGGGCATTTATCACCAGGGACGCATTCTGGCGCTCGAGGTTGACGGTGAGATATTGCTGAAGGCAGACGCAGAAAGCTCAGGCCTTTTCGAAGCCGCCGGTTCCACGCAGTGGGTCTATGACGGAAAAAGCAGGCCCGTCAAAATGCCGTACTGGTCGATCCCGGACGAGGCACTGGATGATCCTGACGAACTGACAAAATGGGTGCGTGTCGCCTATGACGCGGCACTTAGAGCCAAATAGTCATTGCCTGAAGGGCCTGTGCGATCCTCAGCGCTTAGCGCCAATCATCATAAAGGCAGGGATTTCATCGCCAAAGCCGATGGGTGTCGGCGAATCATCTCTTTCACCGCGCCTGGAGCGGCGCTTGTCATCATTGTTGTTCGCTGCCTTCTTGCCCTTTTTGGACTTATCGTCCTTTGAGGCTTCGGCCGGCTCTTTCTTGTCTTTCCTGCCGCGATCTACGGCCTCGGTTTGGCTCTGTTTTGACCCGCGCCGTGATCTTGACTTTGGCTTTACGGCTTCCGTGTCTTCCTCGGCGAGGGAAGAGATGTCACCGTTGTGCCATTCGATATCCTTGCCGATGAGTTTTATAATCGCATCAACCTGCTTGGCGTCGCGTTTTGTGACGAGTGTGAACGATTTCCCGGCGCGTCCGGCGCGTCCGGTACGTCCGATGCGGTGAACGTAGTCTTCCGCATGGATCGGTACGTCGAAATTGAAGACGTGGCTGACGTCGGGAATATCAAGACCGCGTGCCGCCACATCCGAGGCAACAAGAAGCTGGATATTTCCTTCCTTAAAATTATGCAGCATCGTCATGCGTGCGCGTTGGTCCATGTCGCCATGAAGCGCGCCAACGGAAAATTCGTGGCGTTCAAGCGAACGGAACAGGTCTGACACGTCGCGTTTTCTGTTGCAGAAAATGATCGCATTCTTCACGTCATCCTGTTCGCGGATCAAATCGCGCAAGGTGCCGCGCTTTTCGTAGTCCTTCGATCCGGTCGCAATCAGCCGCTGTGCGACCGTGTTTGCCGTCGTGGATGGCGGTGCCACCTTGATCTCTTCCGGGTTCTGCAGGAACCGGTCGGCAAGCGTCTGAATCTCCGGCGGCATGGTGGCGCTGAAGAAGAGTGTCTGGCGCGTAAAGGGGATCAACTTGGCGATGCGTTCAATGTCAGGAATGAATCCCATATCGAGCATCCGGTCGGCTTCGTCGATGACGAAAATTTCGACACCGGTCAAAAGCAGCTTTCCGCGTTCGAAATGATCCAGCAGGCGGCCTGGTGTTGCTATCAGCACATCGGCGCCGCGTTCAAGCTTGCGGTCCTGCTCGTCGAAGGAAACGCCGCCGATCAGCAAAGCGATATTCAGCTTGTGGTATTTGCCGTATTTGACAAAATTCTCTTCAACCTGCGCAGCAAGTTCGCGTGTCGGCTCAAGAATAAGTGTCCGGGGCATGCGGGCGCGTGCCCGGCCTTTTTCGAGCCGTGTCAGCATAGGAAGGACGAACGATGCCGTTTTGCCGGTTCCGGTTTGCGCGATACCAAGCAGGTCGCGGCGTTCCAGAGCGGGCGGAATGGCGCCCGCCTGAATAGGTGTCGGCGTGGTGTATCCAGCGTCTTCGACGGCTGAAAGCACCTTTTGACTTAAGCCAAGATCAGAAAATGTTACCAAAGGAAATGTCGTTTCCGCTGTAAGAGCCTTGGATAATTGGGGTGCTGTTACACTCCGTCCATATTGCGCCCCGACTAGTCCGATCAACCCCGCAAGTCAAGGAAATCACGGATTTTGTCCCTGTTCGGCACAAAATATGGGGTATTTGTGGCAAAAACAGTTAATTCTGTCGTATTATGAATAGGTTCGAAAGCGCGGCTGATCACAGGCGTATTGTGGTTGAGGCTGCCCGCGATTTCAACGTCGAGCTTCCATTGCCATTATCAAAGATAGTTGCTTAGCTGCTCGCCGGCGGTCAGGAACCTCTGGGGATTGACCGCAACATTGTTGAGCCGGATTTCATAGTGAAGATGTGGTCCGGTTGAGCGGCCGGTGCTTCCGGCTGCACCGATGCGATCTCCCGCCTCGACCGTCTCGCCGACTTTGACTTGGATGCGCGAAAGGTGCGCGTATCGCGTTGTGATGCCATTGCCGTGATCAATCTCGATCATCTTGCCATAGCCGCCCTTGCGTCCTGCCTTCACAACCTTGCCGTTTCCGGTGGAAAATATGCTCTGGCCATAGGGCGTCTTGAAATCGATCCCGGCATGATGTGCGAGGCGCTTGAAAAACGGATCCTTGCGCTTGCCGAATCGGCTGCTTACCGGATGGTTCGGGACAGGGTGGGCAACAGGCACCTGACGTGCCAATGATTTGGCCTGTTCCAGCGTTTCAAGAGCATCGCCAAGATGGTTCAGAGAACTGTCAAAAGCCGATGGCTTTTCAGCGCTGATGAAAGGCCCGCCAACTGCATTTTGAAGATTGGCAGGTATGCCGGTCTGTAGAAGGATGGACCGGATCGTTTCGGCATTCTGGTAGGCATTGGATGTGAGTACCTGAACTTTTTTGAACTGCTCCTGTTCAATTGTATTCAAGGTGCCGATGACGTTGTCGAATATTGTCTCGGCCTGCCGGGCGGGCGGGGCAGCGAAGGCGAGTTTGCCGGTGCGGATTTGCGTGTCCTCGACAGCCGGCTCCAGACGGGCGCTCTTGCCTTCTACGGGCGTATCAGCGCGGCGGAGTGGCTTCGCAACGTCAGCCTGATCGGGGCGTGCCGTCGGCACGGGGATTTGTTCAGGAACGAATTCCACGATTTCGGCACGTTTAAGCAGCATATCGAGACGCCCGTGTCGGGTGCTCAGCATGGCCTGCTGCTCCAGGAGCCGGGTCATCTTGTCGTCCATCAGCTGCTGATCGAGGAGTTGCCGGCTTGTGATCCGGTCAACCTGGGACCGCAGGGATGCAATCCTGTCTTCGTAGGCGTGCTGCATATGAGCCTGGCGGGCCATGGCCGCGCCAATAAGATCATCGCGCAGAACCAGATAGGTCGTACCGAGAAGATAACCGATGGCGAAGACTGCCAGTACGCTTGCCGTTACGCCAAGCATCCAGGGCCGAACGGTCCAATGCCGGATTTGATCGCCGCTGGCCAGAATGATCGTGTGCTGTTTGGTGCGTTTGCCAAAAACGCGGCCGACTGAACTTTGCGACACAATTACCCCCGCGATGCCGTCTTTACTACGACGCCATTACACTGCGTTAAGGTTAATAAAGGCTTGAGTTGGTGGCTTTATGAGGCGTTTGTTGATGTCAGATTCCGGTAAAATGACGGTGTGAGCCCGGCCTCTGCCCGGGCTACGTCATTAAAGGGCGCTTTCAACTGCCCACGGAAATTGGCCCGGACCAGTTTTTTGAAGGTTTCCTCCGGATTTTTTCTTTGCCGATGGCACAGAAAACGGAACCATTTCGCGCCGACGGCGACATGTTTCTTTTCGTCGTTGTAGATGATGTCCAAAATGGCCGCGCTTTCCGTGTCGCCGGTCTGGACCATCTTAGCCTGTAGAGGCGGCGTGACATCCAGCCCGCGCGCCTCCAGTATGAGGGGAACCACTGCAAGCCTTGCGTTCAGATCGTTGCGTGTATCATGCGCAGCCTGCCACAGGCCGTCATGTGCCGGCAGGTCGCCGTAATCGGCACCAAGAGCGCGTAAACGGGCCCTGATCAGATTGAAGTGTTTGGCCTCTTCATAGGCGACCTGCATCCAGCCATCGAAGAAGGTAAGCGGAACCTTTTCGCTGGCAAACCTCGCCACGATGTCCAGCGCGAGATCAACCGCGTTCAACTCGATATGAGCCAGCGCGTGCAACAGGGCGATGCGGCCCTGTTGCGTGTTGAGGTTACGCTTCTTAACGAGCCGGGGCGGTAGCAATTCAGGTTTTGCGGGCCGTCCCGGCCTTTCTGCAACCGGCTCGTCGAGCGGTGAGCGCAGTGAAACGGCGCGCGCATGCCAACGCCGCGCGGCCTCTTGTGCGATCGCTGTCTTGATATCGAGGTCGCTTGCCCGAATGGCCTTGTTGGCGCCGTCGCGCAGCGACCTGAACGATATGGTGTCGCTTTCAGACATCATGCGCGTTCTTCAGCAAGATAATTTGCCGAAGCAGCCTACCCGCCGACGGCTTCGAGAACGGCCTCGGCGTGCCCCGGAACTTTAACCTTGCGCCAGATTTTTTCGATATTACCGTTTTCGTCGATGAGAAAAGTTGAACGCTCTACGCCCATGTATTTCCGGCCGTACATGCTTTTTTCAACCCAGACCCCATAGGTCTGCAGGGTTGTCTTTTCCTCATCAGAAGCCAGCGGGACGGAGAGTTCGTGTTTTGCGATGAACTTGTCGTGCTTTTTCACGCTATCGGGAGACATGCCCAGGATAGCCGTCCCCGCAGCCTTGAATTTGTCCTCAAGTGCAGTGAAGGCAATGGCCTCGGCCGTGCAGCCGCTGGTGTCGTCTTTCGGGTAGAAAAAGAGAACCAGTTTACGGCCGGAATAATCGGAAAGGGCCACTGTCTCGCCACCATCTCGCGGCAAGGAAAATTCGGGCGCCTTCATGCCTTCGGCAAGTTCAGTCATCAGGTATGCTCCCCTCTCGTTCTGGTAAGCTGTTGCTAGGATTGCCGAGCTATATATAGTTGGAGTTAGAATCGTCCAATTCCCGAAGCCACAAAAAAGGGACATGGACGTGGCAGTTGTGTGGCATTGGAAGCGCAATCCATGACAGACACACATGGCGGACGAAAAAGAGGCAGGCGGCGCGACTCGGTCGTGCTGCACAAAATGCCGTCTGCAAACGCCCATGAACCGATCATCGTGAATACGCCGGCCCGGTTCGGACTGCTTCATCATTTTGCCAAGGGGTTTGGCATTCTTTCCGCACTGGTCATCTTGTTGCTGGTGGGGACTCTGGTGCTTCTGGAGAGCGGAGCCGCTGACGGTGCCCTGACAGGTCGGGCACAGGCCCTACTGCAAAATGCCGCAGGCGATCAGTATCAAGCGACAGTCGACAATACGCGGATCAGGCTGGCCAAGCGCGGAATGGTGGCGCTGGAGGCACGAGATGTGGGACTTCGGCGGGTCGCAGATGGTGTAGAGGTACTCCACGCGGAGAAGGCGAAAATCGCCTTGCAGATCCTGCCGCTTTTGTCCGGTCAACTTGAGATTTCACACATCGAGATCGTAGGGGGTCTTGTAAACGCCGCGGAAACGGAAGGACCCGGTCAGGCTGCCGAAAATGCGCAGAGGGAGCCTTTTCAGATCGCCAATCTCGAGCCGGTGACCGACCAGGCACTGACCCTTGTACGGTCTTTGTCTACAATGCTTGAGGATCGCGGAACCCGTTCGGTATTCCTGTCTGATATGACGCTGGACGGCGTTGCCGGCGGAGGCAGTTCGCTGACGGTCCGTTCGGCGGAGGTTTCCCGCGATGGTGCAGGCGGGATCGAGGTGCAGGCGGGTCTCGATTTCGCCGGCCAGGAGATTGACATCAAGGCCCACGCGGCTCCGGCTGGATCCAATGGCGACCGGACACAGCTCGATGCGCAGGTCACAGGCGTGCATCTTGGCAAAATGATCCGGGGACTTTCCAATAACCCCGAGCGGAAGTTTCGCCTTGAAAGCGATGTTGAGATCGATTTGACCGCGCTCAGCCGAGGTGCCGGACAGTTGTCCGAATTGAGCGCCGACCTGGATTTCTCCGCCGGCGAGTTGTTTATGGATGGCGTTGCCGCCGACCTGAGGCCGAGCCGCGTTAATGTCGCCATGGACACAAAGCGGAAATCCATAGAGATTCGATCGTCCAGGCTTGCTATCGGCAAATCCTCCTACAGTTTCAACGGCGGCATCATCGACCTGCTTAGTTTGCCTGACCAGAAGGACGAGGGTATCGCGATTGACCTTCTTGTGGATCGGGCCACGGTGGCTCCAACCGATTCAAGTGAACCTGCGATCGACGTTGCCATGAAGGCTTTTGCGCGCTTCGTTAGAGCGGAGAGGCGGCTTTATGTTGACGAGTTCATTGTTACGAGCAAGCAGGGCAGCATGTTCTCCTCGGCCAGTGTACAGCTTTCCGACACCAGCCCCGAAGTCAGTTTTGTCGCCAATATCGACCGGATGGATACCGCCTCGGTCAAACAGTTGTGGCCCTACTGGATCGCCAAGATGGCCCGGTCCTGGGTTTTGCAGAACCTGTTCGGCGGTACAGTGCATGATGGCCAGATAAAGGTCTTTATTCCCGAGGGACGCATGGCGGCGGCGCTGCCCAACGCGCTCCATCTGGATGATCAGCAGCTTCAGATCGATTTCGATATCAAGAATGCACGGTTTGATGTTGCGGGCGATATTCCGCCGGTCAGGAACGCCGACGGGTTGTTCAGCCTGCGCGGTAACAGGATGGAACTCAAGATCGACAAGGGCACCTCCTACTTTGCCTCAAAGCGCAGCGTCGAGGTTTCAAACGGTCTTTTTGTCATCGGAAAAACGGATGAGCGCCCGCTGATGGCGGAACTCGATATCGAGGTTTCGGGAGAAGCGGCAGCGGTCGCGGAACTGATCTCCTATCGCCCGATCAATGCCTTGGAGCGCACACCCTATAAAGCCGATGATTTCGAGGGAACGGTCAGTTCGAAAGTTCATGCCGTGTTTGGCCTCGTTCATAAGCAAAACCCGCCGAGCCCGGTCTGGGATGTGTCGCTCGATCTTGATGGCGTCAGTATCGGGCCGAAGGTCGACGGCGTGAAAGTGACCAATGCCACCGGAAAAATGCATGTCGACACGACAACGATCAAGATTGATGCGCAGGCTGAGTTGAACGGCATTCAGTCGCAACTTGATTTTACGGAGCCGCTGGAAGCCGGAAACGGCGTTGCTTCGGACCGGACCGTCAAGTTCCAGATCAGCGAAAAGGATCGGGCTGAGTTTGCCCCGCAACTTAATGAATTGATCAAGGGCACGGTGTTTCTGAAGGCCAAGCTGGGCAAAGAGGGCCGGCAGGCGTTTGATGCAGACTTCACCGAGGCCAAGTTGATCCTGCCGTGGATCGGATGGTCGAAGGGAAAGGGGATCAAGGCGACCGCCACTTTCGACCTTGTGCCGCAAGAGACCGGCGGCGAAGAGGCAACTGCCCGGGACGAGACTGACGAAGAAGAGCGCAAGGGATTGGGGTTGCCCGGTGCGTTCACGATAAAGGATTTCAATCTGGCGGGAGAGGGTTTTGCGGCCAGAGGCAATCTGGAACTTAGAAACGGGCAATTGATCAACGCCGATATTTCGCGCGCATCGCTGAGCCGGGACGATGAATTCTCCGTAGACGTGACCAGAAAAGGCAGCACCTTTGTGGTCAACGTTTCGGGTAAGGCTGTGGATCTGCGATCGTCGATAAAACATCTTCTGGCCGACGGGGAAGGCGAATCCACCGAAACGTCGCAAGAAAAAGTTGAACTGAAAGTCAGGACCGACCGCGCCATTGGCTTCGGCGGCGAGACGGTCCAACCATTCAAGATGGATTATGTCGGGCAAGGCTCCAAAATTTTGGGGCTTGATCTGCAAACCACGACATCAGGCGGGAAGAAGATTGATGCCGTGGGCAAACATGATGGATCAAGTCTCGTCCTGACAATCAGCAGCAAGGATGCGGGTGCCGCTGCGCGCTTTGCAGATATATACAGCAAGATTCGGGGCGGCACGCTGGACATCCAGTTGGTCAGGTCCGGCAACGGGCCTTATGTGGGTACCGTTGATATAAATGATTTCAGCGTCGTGAATGACGAGCACCTTCAAAAACTCGTATCAACACGACCGCAAGGAGGTGAAAGCCTCAATGAAGCCGTTCGCCGGGATATCGATGTCAGCCGTGCCTATTTTCAATATGCCTTTGCGCGCATTGATATGGGCAAGGGTTTCCTGCACCTGAGCGACGGCGTCGCGCGCGGCACGGAGGTTGGCTTCGCCTTCCAGGGCGATGTTTATGATTCTGATACAGGTATGGATATCACCGGCACGTTCATGCCGGCCTATGGCCTTAACAGATTATTTGGCGAGATACCTGTCCTGGGTATTATTCTCGGCAATGGCCGCGACCGTGGTCTCATCGGCATCACGTTCCGCCTGACCGGAAGTTTCGACGATCCGACGCTGGCCATCAATCCGATTTCTCTTATCGCGCCTGGAATATTCAGGTCGATTTTCCAGTTCCGCAACGACAGCACCAATGTCGATGCCGAGGGTAAATACAATTTCAGAAGCGAGACACGCTAGTCGCGCCAGCAGTTCAAAGCGGCCTGACGAGCATATGCTTCTTCTTGCCTAGGGAAAGCTTGATTATTCCGTCTTCGGTCAGATCCGACTTGTCGACCGCGCGCCGCTCATCCGTGACCTGTTTGTCATTGACCTTCACGGCGCCGCCTTTCACATGACGTCTTGCCTCGCCATTGGAGGCCGCAAGACCGGCAGATACGAACAGGTTCAGCAGGCCGATACCGGCATCGAGTTCCGATGCCGGGATCTCGATTGTCGGAAGATTTTCGGCTGCCAGGCCTTCCTCGAAGGTTTTGCGTGCAGTCTCGGCCGCTTCTTCCGCCGCCTTTCGACCGTGTAGAATCGCGGTGACTTCCGTTGCCAGGGTCTTCTTGACCTCATTGATCTCGGAGCCGCCCAGTGCCTCGAGCCGCGCAACTTCGTCCATCGGCAAGGTCGTGTAGAGCTTGAGGAAGCGCACGACATCGGCATCTTCCGTATTGCGCCAGTATTGCCAGAAGTCATAGACGCTGAGGAGATCGGCATTGAGCCATATGGCGCCTGTTGCCGATTTTCCCATCTTGGCGCCGGATGAGGTGGTCAGCAGCGGCGATGTGACCGCGTAGAGCTGCGGCGTACCCAGGCGGTGACCAAGATCGATGCCGTTGACGATGTTTCCCCATTGGTCGGAGCCGCCCATCTGCAGCCGGCATCCGGTGCGCCGGTTCAGTTCGACAAAGTCGTATGCCTGCAGGATCATGTAATTGAACTCAAGAAAGGACAGGGACTGTTCCCGGTCAAGGCGCAGTTTGACGGAATCGAATGAAAGCATGCGATTAACGGAGAAATGACGCCCGACATCGCGCAGGAATTCGACATAATTGATGCCCATCAGCCAGTCGGCATTGTTGACCATCAAGGCATCGGTCTCACCATCTCCGAATGTCAGGTATTTGGAGAAGCACGCCCGGATACCGGAGAGATTTTCCTCAATCTTTTCAGGCGTCATCAATTGCCGCGCTTCATCCTTGAAGCTCGGATCGCCGATCATGCCGGTACCGCCGCCCATCAGCGCGATCGGGCGATGCCCGGTCTGTTGCAGCCAGTGCAGCATCATGATCTGGATGAGGGAACCGGCATGCAGGCTCGATGCGGTTGGATCGAAGCCGATATAGGCGGTGACCGTCTCCTGGCGGAACAGGTCATCAAGTCCGTTGTTATCCGATGTCTGATGGATGAATCCGCGCTCGCTGAGTGTGTGGAGGAAATCTGATTTGAAGGCGGACATGATTTTTCCTTTGACGCCGGGTCGCGATGCGCGTTTTGTGACGGTTCGGCGGGCGTTTATCATCCTTTTTCGCTGATTTCACGCCATTTGTTTGAATGCATGATATCGGAGATGCTGATGAGCACGCGCATCGCAGGCAAAGCGGAAGTGCTGACCGCCATCGGATTGATGAGCGGAACGTCGATGGACGGGATTGATGTTGCCCTGGTTCGCAGCGATGGCGAGCAGGTGGTGGAACGGGGTGCGTTCCTTACCATTCCCTACAGACCCGATTTCAGGCGGCGTCTTGCCGATGCGCTGGAGGCGGCCAAATCAATTCGCGAACGGGATGAGCGCCCGGACGACCTTGGAAACCTCGAGCGGGAGCTGACACATTTGCATGTCGATGCAGTGGAGACCTATCTGTCTCGTTTCGGATTAACACCGGATCAGGTTGATCTTGTCGGCTTTCACGGTCAGACCGTTTTGCATCGGCCAGAGCGGGGCCTGACCGTTCAGATCGGGGATGGCTCGCTGCTGGCCGAACGGATCGGAATTCCCGTCGTTTACGATATGCGGGCCAATGACATGAAAGCCGGAGGAGAGGGCGCGCCATTGGCGCCTGCTTATCACGGCGCTCTTGCCAAAGGTCTCACCTGCGATTGGCCGGTGGCTTTTGTCAATATCGGAGGCATCTCCAACATTACGAGCGTCGATGCGGACGGGCAGCTCACGGCATTCGATACCGGGCCGGGTAATTCGCTGATCGACCAGTGGGTCGAGATGAAGGCCGGCATTCCGTTTGATCAGGGCGGCGCCATAGCCAGCGAAGGGCAGGTGCTGCGCCGGTTGATCGATCCCTATCTGGAGGCGGCATTCTTCGATGTATCGTCGAAACGCAGATCTCTCGACCGCAATGACTTTTTGCCGCCGGACCCGGATGAGGCCGGTCTTGAAGATGGTTCGCGAAGCCTCGCAAGGCTGACGGCCGAGGCGTTGCTGAAATCGGCGCAAAAGCTGCCTGAAATTCCAAAGACATGGATCATATGTGGCGGCGGCCGAAGCAATCGCATCATTATGGACGACCTTCAGGATCTCGTGACACCGAGTAGCGGCTCGGTTCTTCCTGCGGAAGACCTCGACCTCGACGGAGACGGTATGGAGGCCGAGGCCTGGGCCTTCCTTGCGATCCGGTCGCATCTGGGTCTCGCGCTGTCATGGCCGGGAACGACGGGATGCAGGCAACCGGTAACGGGTGGCAAGATTGCAAAGCCGTCCCGCAAGGTCGAGGCCGGTTAGGACGGCTCGCGCGCAAGGCGGAAACCGACGAGAATATGTTTGATGGTATCAGGCCGGCTGTGTCTTGCCGCGGGACGGCAGACCCCGCAGCCTTTGTCGTCCCAGGAGCCGCCCTTGACGATGTGGCGGTTGTTACCGGCGGGCGTTGATGTCCATTCGAAAACCTGGCCGGCGGCATCCAGCAGGCCGTAGGGGCTGGCGCCGGATGGGTAGCTGCCGACAGGTAACGTCGAGAAGGGGCCTTGATCATGGCTGTTAAGGCGTGCTGCGTTGAAGTCATTGCCCCAGGGAAAGTAAAGACCTTGTGGGCCGCGCGCTGCCTTTTCCCATTCAGCCTCCGTCGGCAGGCGCCA
Source organism: Hoeflea prorocentri (assembly GCF_027944115.1). NCBI lineage: Bacteria > Pseudomonadati > Pseudomonadota > Alphaproteobacteria > Hyphomicrobiales > Rhizobiaceae > Hoeflea > Hoeflea prorocentri. Next base: position 1,634,267 of record NZ_JAPJZI010000001.1, read on the forward strand.
CACATCACCGGTCTTTTTGCTCAGCCAATCAGCATAGGCGCGCGCGTCGCGTTGGCTAACCATGACCACCGGGTGTGATTCCCTTCCGCCGGGTGCTGCCGTCGAATTCCATATGTAAGGCTCGGCGCGTTCAAAGGGATGGATCAGACCATATCCCTCCCACACGTCGCGGCTGACGGTCGGTGGCGTATGTCCGGTTTCTTCGAGGAAGACGGCATATTGTGCGTTGGTGATCGGTGTTTTGGCGATCTGAAAGGATGGCAGATCAATGGTGCTTCGTGGTTCATGATCATACCAACCGCGTTCGCGGGTCACGCTGTGGCCATAGGCCTCTTCGTCCAGGCGATAGGCCATCTCGCGTTCGGTGGCGTCTGAGCCCATGATAAAAGGCCCTGCCGGGATTTCGGTTGTCTGCGGGATAGCGAAAGCGCTTTCGGCAGCAACCTTCCCAAGCGGCAGCAAAAGCATTGCCGCAACAAAAAACGCGGCCCGTTTTATTCCATCGTGCCGCGTTCTTCTGTTCATGGTCTGCTCTGTTTGTCAGCGGATACGTTTCGGCGCTGGTTCCGGGACCAATTCACCGGCAAGACGCCTGTCAAGATAATCGGTGCATTCACCGATCAGTTCGTCAACCTGACCGTTAAAGAAGTGATTGGCGCCAGGCATGATCTTCTGGGTGATCATGATGCCCTTTTGTGTCTTGAGTTTTTCGACAAGACCCTGAACGTCCTTTTCCGGCGCAACCCGGTCCGCATCGCCATGGATGATGAGGCCGGATGACGGGCAGGGTGCAAGGAATGCGAAGTCGTAAATATTGGGCTGTGGTGCGATCGACATGAAGCCTTCAATTTCCGGCCGGCGCATGAGCAGTTGCATCCCGATCCAGGCGCCGAAGGAATAGCCGGCGACCCAGCAGCTCTTGCTGTCGGGGTGCAGGCTCTGGATCCAGTCGAGTGCCGCTGCCGCATCGGACAGTTCGCCCGTGCCGTGGTCGAAGGCTCCCTGGCTGCGGCCGATCGAACGGAAATTGAACCTGAGCGTGGTGAAACCGCGCTGCTGGAACATATAAAAGAGCTGGTAGACGATCTGGTTGTTCATCGTCCCGCCGAACTGCGGATGCGGGTGCAGCACGATCGCGATTGGCGCGTTCTTTTCCTTGGCGGGCTGATATCGGCCTTCCAGCCGCCCCGCTGGACCATTAAAGATGACTTCGGGCATTGTGTCTCCGGCTCAAACCTACAATCTGATAGAACCGGCCAGCCAGGTTGGGCTCTGTACGTCGGTCCGCCAGCACTATGTAGGTTGGTTCGATTTGGTTTTTAATTATCCTTCCGGATATAAGCAGGTGTCATAAGCCATCGGCGTCCGGAATTTCAAGGAAAATAAGGCGTTGTCGACGGCGCCGAATCTGACGAAGCATGAAAAAGCCACGCATCTATATGGATTACAACGCGACCGCGCCTTTGCTGCCGCAGGCGCGCGAGGCGATGGAAGAGGCATTGGCCTTGCCCGGAAATCCGTCTTCGGTTCACGCGGAAGGCCGGGCGGCACGCGCAGTTATGGACAAAGCGCGCCGTCAGGTCGCAGCGCTCGCCGGCGCAAGTGCGGCGTGCGTCACCTTCACATCCGGAGCGACCGAGGCAGCAGCCACTGTGCTCACGCCCCACTACAAGATGGGGAAGGCAGATCTTGCGGTCTCGCATCTTTACGTGCCGGCGGTCGAGCATCCCTGCATTCTTGCGGGTGGACGCTTCGGGCCAGAACAGATCACGAAACTGGCAGTTGATTCGCAAGGCCTTGTCGATCTGGTGGCCTTGAAGACGCGTCTTGAAGATCATGATGCGGCGTCCGGGTTGGCACTGGTTGCCATCCAGCTTGCCAACAATGAAACCGGTGTTCTCCAGCCGGTCGCTGAAGCTGCAGCAATTATAAAGGAACATGGCGGCATACTGGTTGTCGATGCTGTCCAGGCCGGGGGGCGCCTGGCGGTCGATATCAGCGCCCTGGGTGCAGATTTCCTGCTGCTGTCATCTCACAAGATTGGCGGCCCCAAGGGTATCGGCGCGGTTGTCAGTGCTGGTGAAATCATGATGCCTGTCCCTCTTATCCCAGGCGGCGGGCAGGAAAGGGGACACCGTTCCGGCACGGAGAGCCCGGCGGCCGCGGCCGGCTTTGGCGCTGCCGCAGAGCAGGCACTTAATGATCTCGAAGCGAATGCCCGAAAGATCGCCGCCGACCGCGACCGGCTAGAAGCGGGTATCAGACAAATGGCACCGGATTGCATCATCCATGCGGGCGAATCGCCGAGGCTGATTAATACGACGTTTTTCTCTCTTCCCGGCCTCAAGGCGGAAACCGCGCAGATCGCATTTGATCTTGAAGGCATTGCCGTCTCAGCCGGTTCGGCCTGCTCATCGGGCAAGGTTGGACCGAGTCACGTACTGGCCGCCATGGGGAAAGATGCCGACCTCGGCGGAATCCGTGTCAGCATAGGATTGGAGACCTCCGACGCAGAACTAACTGAATTTCTTCGTGTTTTTGGAAAGATCAATGAAAAACGTGACAAAAACCGGAAAGAAAAAACGGCGCTAGTCTAGAAAAGTTACAAAATACGGCTTACAAGCGAATGCAGGTGCTGGAATCTGATTTCCAGAACACTAAATTCGCATTAGGCCCGGCTTTGAAACGGGCTGAAAGACATAATGACGTTGACAACTGCCGGACCTTGACCCCGGCGAGATTGGAGAGCGCCAATGCCTGCCGTGCAGGAGACGATCGATCAGGTCCGCCAGATCGATGTGGACCAGTATAAATACGGTTTCGAAACATTCATCGAAATGGACAAGGCCCCAAAGGGGCTGAATGAAGACATCATCCGCTTCATTTCCGCAAAGAAGGAAGAGCCGGACTGGATGCTTGAATGGCGTCTGGACGCCTACAAGCGCTGGCTCACAATGCAAGAGCCAAGTTGGGCGCGCGTAGACTATCCGCAGATTGATTTCAACGACATCTACTACTACGCGGCACCGAAAAACCAGACCGGACCGAAGACCATTGACGAGGTGGATCCGGAACTGCTTGCGACCTACGAGAAACTCGGTATCCCTTTGCGGGAGCAGGAAATCCTTGCCGGAGTTCAGGAATCCAAGGTGGCTGTCGATGCCGTCTTCGATTCCGTTTCTGTCGTGACCACGTTCAAGGAAGAGCTTGCCAAGGCCGGCGTGATTTTCATGTCGATTTCGGAGGCCATCCGCGAACATCCCAATCTGGTTCGCAAATATCTTGGTTCCGTTGTGCCCGTCAGCGACAACTACTATGCGGCGCTGAACTCTGCGGTATTCACCGATGGGTCTTTCGTGTTCATTCCAAAGGGCGTTCGCTGCCCAATGGAGTTGTCCACCTATTTTCGCATCAACGAGAAGGACACCGGCCAGTTCGAGCGCACGCTGATCATCTGCGAAGACGAGGGTTACGTTTCCTATCTGGAAGGGTGCACAGCACCGCAGCGCGATGAGAACCAGTTGCACGCAGCAGTGGTTGAACTCGTGGCGCTTGACGATGCCGAGATCAAATATTCGACGGTACAGAACTGGTACCCGGGAGACAGTGAAGGCAAGGGCGGGATTTACAATTTCGTCACCAAGCGCGGCGATTGCCGCGGCGCCAACTCGAAAATCTCCTGGACACAGGTTGAAACCGGTTCGGCCATTACCTGGAAATATCCATCCTGTATTCTGCGTGGCGACAATTCGCGCGGCGAGTTCTATTCGATCGCCGTGTCGAATGGACGTCAGCAGATCGACAGCGGAACGAAGATGCTTCACCTCGGCAAGAACACGTCGAGCCGCATCATCTCCAAAGGTATTTCCGCCGGACGTTCCAACAATACCTATCGCGGTCAGGTCTCCGCACACCGCAAGGCCACCAATGCCCGCAACTTCACACAGTGTGATTCATTGCTGATCGGCAATAATTGCGGGGCGCATACTGTGCCTTATATCGAGGCCAAAAACGCCACGGCGCAGTTCGAGCATGAGGCGACGACCTCGAAGATCTCGGAAGATCAGCTCTTTTACTGCATGCAGCGCGGTATTCCGGAAGAAGAGGCGATCGCCCTGATCGTCAACGGCTTCGTCAAGGAAGTGATCCAGGAATTGCCGATGGAATTTGCGGTTGAAGCGCAAAAGCTCATTGGAATCAGCCTGGAAGGCAGTGTCGGTTAACAACAGATAAGATCGCGGCGCGCGAGCCTGTGGGCGTTTCCGCGCTGCCGCCAATCGAGGGATTTGAAAGAAATGCTTGAGATTAAGAACCTGCATGCACGCATTGCTGAGGACGGAACGGAGATTATCCGTGGCCTCAACCTGACCGTAAAAAACGGCGAAGTGGCTGCCATCATGGGGCCGAACGGCTCCGGCAAGTCGACTCTTTCCTATATCCTGACAGGGCGCGAGGACTATGAGGTCACAGAAGGCGATATTCTCTATAATGGAGAAAGCATTCTGGAAATGGATACGTCCGAGCGCGCTGCTTCCGGCATATTCCTGGCCTTTCAATACCCGGTGGAAATTCCGGGCGTCGCCACGATGCAGTTTTTGAAAGTGGCCATGAATGAGCAACGCAAGGCGAACGGCGAGGACGAACTGACGACGCCTGAGTTTATCCGTCGCGTGCGTGCCGCTGCCGGCGAGCTTAAGATTGACATGGACATGCTGAAGCGCCCGTTGAATGTGGGCTTTTCCGGCGGCGAGAAGAAACGGGCGGAAATTCTGCAGATGGCGCTTCTGGAGCCGAAGCTGTGTGTGCTGGACGAGACGGATTCAGGCCTCGATATCGACGCGCTCAAAGTGGTGTCCGATGGAGTGAACGCACTTCGCTCACCCGACAGGGCCATCGTTGTCATCACGCACTATCAGCGTCTGCTTGAGCATATCGTGCCGGATACCGTCCATGTGCTCTACCAGGGACGCGTGATCAAGTCGGGCGACAAATCACTGGCGCAGGTGCTTGAAACCAACGGTTACGCCGAAATTATCGAGGATGCAGCCTGATTGCGGCTGGTTGAAAAGGTTTTGTGATGAATATGCAGAGCAAAAGACCGATCACTGCCGCGGAACAGGCGCTTGTCGACACGTTCGTCAATCGGATTGACAGTCTTCCCGGAGACGGCGCGATCGCTGCGATCCGAAACGGTTTCATGGATGATATCAAGTTCGATGGATTGCCGACCCGGCGCGTGGAAGCGTGGCACTATACCGATCTTCGCAACCTGTTGAAGTCGGTGCCTGAGGACAACGCCAATGGCGCATCGGATGCGGTGGCGCCGCTTGTCGATGGATCCGACGTGCTGGTCGTTTCCGATGGGCGTGCGTGGGACGCAACGATTTCCGGTGACGCTGAACTCAAACACTACCGCGAGGCGCTCAACACCGGCACCGCAGCGCATCGAATGGTGCTGCAGAGTACGGACGACCTGATCGGACGGTTGAATGGCGCATTGGCGGGTGATGGGTTCGACCTGACCGTTCCGGCCAATGCAGAACTCAAACGTCCGGTTGAAATTCAGGTCCTTCAGGACGGTGGACAGGCTCATTGCCGGTTTTCAGCGACCGTTGGCGAAGGTGCCAAAGGCACGTTTTTTGAGCGGCATATCGGCGGAGAAACCGACACGCTTGTTTCTTCAATAACTGATCTGAAGGTCGGCGCCGAGGCACAGGTTTTCTGGGTCATCAGTCAGGAAAGGGGACTTTCCGATACGCATTTCGGCCAGATAAACATTGAACTCGGCGCCAATGCGCAGTTGACGCTGTTCGTCGCGAATTCGGGCGGCAAGCTGGTGCGTCAGGAGATCAATATCAAGGCGAAGGGCGAGGGTTCCGAACTTGCTCTGAGCGGTGTCAACCTGCTCGGCGGCGACAGCCACACCGATGTCACCATGGTATTGGACCATCTGGAGCCTGACTGCGTATCCACGGAAACTTTCCGTAATGTGGTCTTTGATCGTGCGCATGGCGTGTTCCAGGGGCAGATCAATGTTGCGCAGATTGCCCAGAAGACGGATGCGCGCATGGCATGCAATACGCTTCTTTTGTCTGACGATGGCGACTTTTCGGCCAAGCCGGAACTGGAGATCTTTGCCGACGATGTACAGTGCGCCCATGGTGCAACGGTCGCCGATATCGATGAAAACCATCTGTTCTACCTGCGTGCACGCGGTATCTCCGAAAAGCGGGCCCGCAGCATGCTGGTCAACGCTTTCATTGCAGAGATCGTAGAAGAACTTGAAGACCCGGCATTGATCGAAGCCCTGGAAACGCGTTTTGAAAACTGGCTCGATCATCATGGCTGACACATCGCAGGCCGTTATGGGACAGGCTGACACCTACGATGTCGGGGCCATAAGGCGGGATTTTCCGATCCTGTCCCAGACGGTCTACGGGAAGCCGCTCGTCTATTTGGACAGCGGCGCGTCCGCTCAAAAGCCGCAGGCGGTGATTGATGCGGTGACACACGCCTATTCAAGCGAATACGCCAATGTGCATCGCGGACTTCATTATATGTCGAATGCGGCGACGGATGCCTATGAGGCCGCGCGTGAGAAGGTGCGCGGTTTCATCAATGCCGGCTCGGTCGACGAGATTGTCTTTACCAAGTCGACCACCGAGGCCATCAACACCGTGGCCTACGGATACGGCATGCCCCAGATCGGCGAGGGCGACGAGATCGTCCTCAGCCTGATGGAACATCACTCGAATATCGTTCCGTGGCATTTCATTCGCGAGCGGCAGGGCGCGGAGCTTAAATGGATACCGGTCGATGATGACGGAGCGTTTCATGTTGCCGATTTCGAGGCGCAACTGACAGAACGCACCAAGCTTGTCGCGATTACGCACATGTCCAACGTGCTTGGTACCGTGGTGCCGGTGAAAGAGATTTGCCGCATCGCCAAGGAGCGGGGCATACCCGTTCTGATCGACGGCAGTCAGTCTGCCGTCCATATGCCGGTCGACGTGCGCGATATCGATTGCGACTGGTATGTGTTTACCGGACACAAGGTCTATGGTCCGTCGGGTATCGGCGTTCTTTACGGCAAGAAGCAGATGCTGGAGAAAATGCGCCCGTTCCAGGGCGGCGGCGAGATGATCTTTGACGTCAGCGAAGACGCTGTGACCTATAACGATCCGCCGCACCGTTTCGAAGCGGGCACGCCGCCTATCGTGCAGGCTATTGGATTGGGCGCTGCGCTTGACTATATGGAAAGCATCGGCAGGGAAAAAATTGCAGCCCACGAGGCGGATTTACGAGCCTATGCACATGAAAAGCTTAGCCAAATTAATTCGCTACGCATATTTGGCAACGCTCCCGGCAAAGGCGCAATTGTCTCTTTCGAAATCGAGGGCATCCATGCGCATGACATTTCGATGGTGATCGACCGGGAAGGCGTCGCCGTTCGGGCCGGCACGCACTGCGCCCAGCCGCTGCTGAGGCGGTTCGGCGTTACGTCAACGTGCCGCGCGTCATTTGGAATGTATAATACGCGGAACGAAATCGATAAGTTGTACAATGCGCTGTTGAAAGCGCGCGAGTTTTTTGCCTGACGCGAAAGCGAGTCTGAGATGATGAGTGACGAACTGCAAACACCGGAAAAGACCAGCGGCACGTTTACCGCGTCAGCAATCCCGCGCGAGGAACTGGCGCGGATGACGGATGACATCATTGCCGCGATCAAGACGGTCTACGATCCCGAGATTCCTGCGGATATCTATGAGCTCGGTCTCATATACCGCATTGATATCGAGGACGACCGCAACGTGAAGATCGATATGACGCTGACCGCCCCCGGCTGCCCGGTGGCCGGTGAGATGCCCGGCTGGGTGGAAAACGCGGTCAATACGGTCGAAGGCGTTTCCGGAGTGGAGGTCGCGATGACCTTCGATCCGCCATGGACACCGGACCGTATGTCCGAAGAAGCGCAGATCGCGGTCGGCTGGTATTGAACGGTTCGATCGTGCCGCTCCGATATGGTGGTACGCGCGTATTCTGGAGGTGAATGATGGGCCAGTTTGAAGTCATGACATTGACTGACACGGCAGCCGAACGTGTCAGGAACATCGTTGCCAATGCCGACGAGCCGGCAGTGGGCCTGCGCATAGGTATCAAAAAGGGTGGTTGCGCCGGCATGGAGTATACGGTCGACCTTGTCGCAGAGGCTGACGGCAAAGATGATCTTGTAGAGCATGATGGAGCCCGGGTTTATATCGCTCCTGAGGCCGTGCTGTTTCTTCTCGGCACGCAGATGGATTTCGAGACAACCACATTGCGCTCGGGTTTTGTCTTCAACAATCCGAACCAGACGTCAGCCTGCGGCTGCGGCGAGTCGGTGGAATTGAAACCGGCTGATCTGAAAGCGCTCGCCGACAAGGGCGATCCGGTGGTGCGTGCCGACGGCTAGATCGCCACGGCAGCAAGCAGTTTGAAAGCCCCGCTCAGTTAAGCGGGGCTTTTTCGTTGACGGACAGGCCGCGGCCCGAGACTTTTGTTTTAGACATTGCGCGGAATGCGCAATACCTGTCCCTGAAAAATGAGATCCGGATCAGTGATAATATGCTGATTTGCCTGCATGATCGGTTGCCAGTCTGAACTGCCCTCATAATAATGCTGTGCGATTGAGGTCAGCGTGTCCCCCGGTGCGATCTGGTGTTGGAAATAGCCCGTGTAGCCGGGAAGGATCATCGGGCCGTAAAGAACCGGAACGGTGACCGTCGGGATTGCGCCTTCGCCGCCTGCGCTGTCATCGCTTACGGTTACGAAAAGCCTGTTCAATGTGAAGCCGATATTGTCGGGTATGAAAATGCTCGCCTGAAACTGGCGGATCGAGGTCGCTCCGGCTGTCGCCGAGCCGATCACCTCATCATGGCCTTCGCTTACTCTTATTGTCAGATGGGATTCGAACCCGACTGCATTGCCCGCAATGAGGATCTCCTTGCCGACAAGGTCGAAAGGTTGAGGCTGCTGGATTTCAATATTCATGGTCGCCATCTCCATTTGATGAGGTCTGCCGCAAAGTGACTTTCGCGCCCGGAGGCCAAACATATGGCGACCCTCCAAGCGCGTCTGTGGCAATCGCCACGACACCAATAACCCGGCTGTCGGATCGGTGAATGGCCGCGACGGCCCGGCCGCGGTTTTTACAGGCCTGGACGCCAGGCCGGATTAGCCCGCTGCTCCACATACCGCTTTATATCGGCCAGATCACGTTCGCACTGACGGCTCCAGGCGCCTGTTGCAAGGAGGGCAAACGCCTTAAATGGTGCAAATGTCCATGTTGTTACAGTTGCAGTTATCACAGTCCCGCCACGGCCTTCGGTGAGCTTGTATTCCAGGGATAAGGACATGCCGAGTTGGCGACGCCGGAATGAAATCAAGTGGGGCGGGCGTAGTGTCGTCACGGTCCATTGCCGAGCGGTCATCGCGCCGCGCCGTTTTTCTTTAAAGATCGTACCCGTCTGTACAGGCAGGGTTGAGATGACATCGACGCGCGATACCGAAGAAAGGATCAGGCTGCGGCCCTCAATATCGGAAAGAGCGGAAAAAACGGCCACTGGAGCTGCGGCAATGAAAAACGGCTCCGTTTTCATGACCTCTCCCGGCGCAACGGTTCGTTTATCGTGAATTGCGTGATTTGTTGCATGGTCTGGCCGGTGTGTGCGAGTTTTACGGCATTGTATCGGACTGTGCGCCTGATCGTGCAGATACCGTGTCGGGCTGCGGAAAGGAAGGCGCGCTGAATTGGGAAGGCTGAAATGATCGAGATACGCGAAGCTCGCCCGCAGGATTCGCGTCCTCTTACCCATATCGGAATACGGTCATGGGAAGCGGCTGTCGTGTCCTGGGGAGAAGATATCGATCGTATCCGCGAAAACGCCCACGCCGCTTACCGTGATTTCACCAGCAATTACTGGGACCGGATTCTGCTGGCGCATTCGCGCGGCACGATCATGGGCTGGGGTGCGCGCGAAAATCTCGATCACCAGATCTCCGATTTGTGGATCGACCCTGAATATCATCGCAAAGGGGCAGGGGCGGTGTTGCTTGCGGCGATGGAACAAAGTGTCCAGTCGGCGGGATATGATCGTGTCGAGTTGGAAACGCACGCCAGGAATGCCAACGCAATCGCTTTTTACAAGCATCTTGGATATCGGGTCACATCGTTTTCGGTTAAATACTCGACAAGCCTTCAGCAGGATATCGAGAAGGTGACGATGTGTAAGGAGTTTTCAGGCACAGCGGATGGCTGAAATCAGGACAGCCCGGGAAAGACAGTTCATGAACGCCGGAAAATTGGCCTTGGTGGCCCACGATGCCTGCAAGGAAAAGATGGTCGAGTGGGCCGGCCGCCATGGCGACCGGCTAAAGAAGGTCACGATTATCGCCACCGGAACGACGGGCGGCCGTATCTCGGAAAATTTCCCCGACCTTGATGTGGTGAGGCTGAAAAGCGGGCCGCTTGGCGGTGACCAGCAAATCGGCGCGATGATAGCCGAAGGCAATCTGGACGGGCTGATCTTCTTTGTCGATCCGCTCTCGCCAATGCCGCATGATGTCGACGTAAAGGCATTGACGCGGCTGGCGATCGTTTACGACCTGCCGATGGCGTGCAGCCCGTCCACAGCGGACGCGGTGCTCGATTATCTCCTTGACCCTCCTGCATGAGCATCCCATGAGCGAAACTGGTGAAACCGTTGATCTCAGACTGATAGAAGATGCCGCGGAGCGGCTCAACGGTCTGATCGTCCGCACGCCGCTTCTGGAGTCCGCTCAGCTTAACGAGGTGCTTGGAATGCGCCTTTTGTTCAAGCCGGAGTGTCTTCAACGGACCGGTTCGTTCAAGTTTCGCGGTGCCTATACAAAACTGTCCCGCATCTCGCCGGATCGGCGAAAAAAGGGTGTGGTTGCCTATTCATCTGGAAACCATGCGCAAGGTGTTGCCGCGGCCGCTCGGTTTCTTGGAATGGAGGCAACCATTCTCATGCCCAGCGACGCGCCGCGCATAAAAATAGACAGTACACGCAGCTATGGTGCGCGCGTTGTGTTCTTTGAGCGGCATCGCGACGACCGTCGCGCCCTGGCGGAAGAGCTGGTTGCTTCGAGCGGCGCAACACTTGTGCCGCCATTCGATGACCCCGATATCATTTCCGGGCAGGGAACAGCCGGCCTCGAGATAACCCGGCAGGCGGACTATATGAATATCGGCGTGGACGATGTGATTTGTCCCGTTGGAGGCGGCGGATTGTTGTCGGGGATTGCGACTGCTGTCAAAGCCCGCATGCCGCTGGCGAAAATCTGGTGTGCGGAGCCGGAAGGCTATGACGATGTCGTACAGTCGATATCCGCCGGGCAGAGAATATCCGTTGAAACCGGTAAGCCTACCCTTTGCGATTCCATCGCAACGCCGCAACCGGGCGAAATCACGTTTGAGATTATCAAAAGGCTCGTCTCTGGCGGGTTTGTCGTGTCGGACCGGGACGTCACAAACGCGGTTGGCGCACTCTTCGATCGATTGAAGCTCGTTGTTGAGCCGGGTGGCAGTGCTGCTTTTGCAGCCGTCGTCAAAGAACGCGAACGCTTTCAAAACAGAACGGTCGTCGTCGTTTTGTCCGGCGGCAATGTGGATCGTGATCAATTCGCGACAATACTGATCGAGGCCGATGGGGCGTGGCCGGCATAAAGCTCCGGAGCCGCTTCCTCCAGTAGGACCAAATGCTCTGCCGCTCCGGACGGTGATGCCGCAATTCTTTCTGCAGTCGTCTTTTTCATTCGAGGTATGCTTCAAGGCGCCGGAAACTTGCTCTAATGTCCCGGCAACCAACAGGCATCGGATTCGTGAAGAATGGACGAACAGCGCGCTCACATGGCGGCCTCGGAGCCGGCGCCCGACCGCCACGAGTTATATGACGAAGACGGGGTTATTCGCCCCGACTTTGTTGCGCGGGTCGGCGCGGCCATTGCCGACCGGGACACGCTCTACCTCAAGGGGCATGTCAGCGGTCTCCATGAATCCGAAATTGGCGACCTGATCGAATCGCTTCAGCCTGAGCAGCGCCACGCGCTTGTGCGTTTGATGGGCAATGATTTCGACTTCACGGCGCTGACGGAAGTCGACGAGGCCATCCGGCGCGACATCGTTGATGATCTGCCCAATGAGAAAGTGGCCGAGGGCATCGGCGAACTGGATTCGGATGATGCCGTTTACATTCTGGAAGACCTCGACGAGGAAGACCAGGAGGACATCCTCGCCAAGCTTCCGTTTACCGAACGTATCCGATTGCGGCGCTCGCTCGATTATCCGGAAGACACTGCCGGGCGGCGCATGCAGACGGAATTCGTCGCGGTCCCGCCATTCTGGAGCGTCGGGCAAACCATTGACTATATGCGTGAGGATGAGGATCTGCCGGATTCCTTCGCGCAGATATTTGTAATCGATCCGACGTTCAAGCTTCTCGGGACCGTCGATCTCGACAGGATCCTGCGCAGCAAGCGTGACATCAAGATCGAGACGATCATGCATGAGACGGCGCGCCCCATCCCGGCTGAAATGGACCAGGAAGAGGCAGCCCAGCTCGTTGAGCAATATGACCTTTTGTCTGCCGCTGTCGTCGATGAGAATGACCGGTTGGTTGGCGTTCTGACCATTGACGATGTCGTGGATGTTCTGCAGGAGGAAGCGGAAGAAGATATCATGCGGCTTGGCGGTGTCGGGGATGAAGAGCTTTCCGACGATGTGGCCTCCACCGTGCGGTCGCGTTTTCCCTGGTTGATGGTCAATCTGGCGACAGCTGTTCTGGCTTCCCTCGTCATTGGTCTTTTCGACGCCACCATTCAGCAGATGGTGGCCCTTGCCGTCCTGATGCCGATCGTTGCGTCGATGGGAGGCAATGCAGGCACTCAGACCTTGACCGTTGCCGTGCGCGCGCTCGCAACACGCGATCTCGACATCTACAACGCTGCCAGGATCATTCGCCGTGAGGTCTCGGTTGGCTTTATCAACGGTGTCTTGTTTGCGGTCGTCGTGGCGCTGCTGACCTGGGTCTGGTTCGGGAGCGGTCAGCTTGCGTTGGTGATCGCAGCCGCCATGGTCATCAATATGCTGTCAGCCGGGATCGCCGGAATATTCCTGCCCTTGTTGCTCGACAAGCTGAATGTCGATCCGGCGATTGCGTCCGCCGTTTTTGTGACCACGGTGACCGATGTCGTCGGGTTCTTTGCGTTTCTTGGCCTTGCCGGCTGGTGGTTCGGCCTGATTTGACATCATCTGATATGCTGCTCTGTCGGAGCCAATCCGCTTTAATTGACTTTTACGTAAAAGAAAGACAAAATTCCTAAAACCCAAGGAATTCAGGAATCGCAGTGCGCAAATACTACACCATTACCGAACTCACGCGCGAATTCGGTGTATCGACGCGCACCCTTCGCTTTTACGAGGACGAGGGGCTTATCCACCCGGACCGTCGGGGGCGGACGAGGCTCTACAGGGCCGGTGACAGGCATCTGATCAAGGAAATCCTGCGCGGTCGCCGACTTGGTTTCACCATAGCCGAAATCCGCGAGATCATAGATATCTATAAGGGCCCGCCGGGCGAACTCGGACAGCTTGAGCTGATGATGAAACGGGTGACGGAAAAGCGTAAGCAGCTTCACCAGAAACGGCAGGATATTGAGGATACGCTGGCCGAACTCGACAATGTCGATGAGGCCTGTCTTGCCCGCCTGGCGGAGTTGCGCGTCGGAACCTGATTGGTTTTACAGCCAGCGCCGGACCCGGCTGCAATAGGCTTCAAACTCCGCACCGAAGACGGCGAGCAAGTGGAGCTCCTCACGCTCAATCGCATAGCGCTGGATGATCAATGCTGCCGCTGCTGCGAACACGAGAAACCACGCGCTGGCGAAAATCAGGCCGAGGCCGATCAGGAAAAGCAGGTAGCCGCAATAGATCGGATTGCGGCTGACGGCGAAGGGGCCGGTCGTTACAAGATGGTTTGACTTGCGTGTCGGCAGAATTGTCGTGTGCGCGGCGCGCAGAGTAAGTGCCGCCCAGACATCGATACCGATTGCCGAAAGTACGAAAAGTACGCCGATCGACCTTAGAGCTGCAAGGTCCGGCAAGGGCAATGTCACCACCATTCCAAACAGGACAGCAAGAACAGCGGCCGCCGCCGTGATAATGGGTGGCCACGGCATGTTGCTTGGTCGTGCGCGATAGGCGTTCATTCCGCTTGATTTGCCTCCAAGGTCGAAGCAGTACATTGGTCCACAATCTCCTGTACGCCCGGTGTTAGGCCGACGTTGTTGCCACTGGTCTGCAGGGTCTCCAATAGATCCTCCTCGGCCAGGCGCTTGACGGTGCAATCGCAAAAGCGCTCGCAAAAATCCGCTGAATTGTTTTGCGCGCAGCTAAGCACGCAATTGTTGGTTATGCTGGTAAGCTGATTAACCGGGAAGGCCAGGCTCGCCAGATAAACCGACCCGATCAGCACCGGCTGATGAATCAGATAAAGGGCAAGACTATGGCGGCCAGCAAAAGATAGTGGTTTTCCCAACGGATTCTTTCCACCACCCAATGAGGCAATCGTTTCCAGCCAGTTTTGGGATATCGCGATCCTGGTGGTGGCGATGCCAATCAGCACCGGGCCAAACCAGGGAAACAGCGGCACATAGTCGTTGGAGTGGACGGGAAAGACCGACAGGCCCAACCAAAGAAGCGGTCCGTGACTGAAGGCGGTTGAAGCCAGATAGGGCGGTGCAAGGATGACAGCGACCCCGATTGCAGCCGTCAACAGTGCGGGCAGTCTGAGAAAGGCAAGGCCCAGGACGCTCGACACAGCGATACAGTGCAAAATCCCGAAAAAGATGAACCGATCGGGCATGGCGATACGCGTGGCCGCCGTAATAATCAGCGCTGCGCCGGCAACCATTGCCAGCCTCATGCCGAAGGGACGCCAGCGTATGGATTTACGGTGCGCAAGAACAAGACTGACGCCGACCAGAAACAGAAAGCTGCCGGCAATCAGGCGGGCAAAGAGCCTCCAGCCGCCTTGTGTGGTCATGCCGGGCGGGGCATATCCGAAAAACTCCAGATCCCACGTAAAGTGATAGATTGCCATGGCAAGCAATGCCAGGCCACGCGCCACGTCGATGAGGACAAGACGCTGACTGGCCGGCCTTGCTGTTCCCATCTCAGTCATTGACGGTCTTTCCCGGCATGCGTTTCCTTGGCTCTATCCGGGCGATGAACAGGCCGCAAACGATAAGCAACAAAGCCAGCAATATGCGAATCGACAGTGTTTCGCCCAGTAACACGACACCAAGCAGTACACCGAAAACCGGGATCAGATTAAGACCCATTGCAAAGGCCGAATATCCGATTTTTCGTATAAGGTAAAACCGCATGATGTAGGCAAGGCCAGTAGGTATGAGTCCAAGGTAAATCAGCGCGACCGTGCTCTGCATGCTTAGCTGAACATCCGGCAGACCATCACTCAAATAGGCAAGCACACACAAAATCGCCGTTGAAATGCCAAGGGCAAGACAGGCCAGCCGCCCGGGCGGTATGTCGATCTTGCGCAGGATCAGACCGGCAATGACGTAGCACAGGGAGGCCAGGAAACAGGCGAACTGGGCAAGAAGATTGGTCCTGCCGAGGCCGGCCAGGGCATCGAAGCCGACAATGACCAGCACGCCGCCAAAGCCGCATGCAACGCCGATCAGTTTGCCGGTGGTTAGCTTGTCATCATTTGTGAAGATGTGGCTTCCAAGCAATGCAAAAAACGGGCCGGTGCCCATGAGAAGCGATGTTACGCCCGCGTCGATCGACAGTTCCGCCCATGAGATCAAAAGAAACGGCACGACGACATTGAGCATCGACATGCCCAGCACCAGCAGCCAGACACGACCGGTTTTTGGCAGGATGATGCCTTTCCAGACTGCGTAGGGCAGCAGCACCAGAAAGCCGATGGCGACACGGCTTGCCGCAAGCCAGTACGGGCCGGTCTCCGGCACTGCCACCTTGATTGCGATGAAGGAGGAGGCCCAGATCAGTGCTGTGAGGGCAACAAGAAACAAATCCGAAACTGAAGCGCGTTGTATGGCCTGCAAGCGGCACCTGTCGATTTGTTCTGATGAGCGGCGCTCGAGGGATTTGACGCGGCTGTACCGGCTGCGGCGTCGCGTCAAACAATGCCGGGAGACTGGAACGCCCGGGGCTACAAGTCAACGCCTTCCATGAGGGCGGCGCGTGCTGCAGAGAAATATTGCCTTCGGGCAAGAACCAGCATGACCAGACCCGAACTGCACAGGAACACCACGGGGCCTATGAACCAGCCGATATATCCAAGCGAGATGAATATGGCCCGGAAGCCTGCATTGAAATGCTTGCCAGCCAGCTTGTTGATCGCAATGGCCCGTTTGACGCAGAGTTCGGCATGTTTGGGGTCTGCCTGTGCATCGTCGACCATCGGAACGGCGCCGATGAGCATCTGACAGTAGTTGAAAAGGCGCAGGGACCAGCCAAACTTGAAGAACGAGTAAGCGAAGATGACGATCAGCCCTGCAACCTTCAGCTCAAAAGCTTCGCGGTCGGCCGGCACGCTGAAAGGCAGGTGCGACAAAACCCCGAGGACCTGGTCCGTGGCTCCCAGGAGCGCAAAGCACCCGCCGATTGCCAATAGCGTTGTGGAGGCAAAAAAACCTGTGCCCTGCTGAAGGCTGGCCATGATGCTGGTATCAATCATTTTCAGGTCGCGTCGCAGGCAGTTTTCCATCCAGCGCGCGCGATGGACGTGCATGACTTGTGTCAGGCTGACCGGCAGCCAACTGTGTTTGCGGTCCGTTGACCAGGCAAACAGAAACCAGGCGGCAAAGCAGGTCGCGGCGGCAATGAAATCGAGCGTATTCATGTGCTACCTGTGTCACAGGTCTGCAGGTTTACAAAGACGCTCTGCGAATTGACGCTTGGAAATGTCTAATTTTGCCGCAATCTGCACAAAATTTCGCCGTCGGAATCCACATCCTAAGCGACTGAAATGGCTGAAAAGATTAACAAACTCTGAATCAATTACGGAAAATCGGCCCGCAAACCGCCATTTTTGCAGTTGCGAAGGCATTTTCCTTCCTCTAGAAGACTGCTCCACCACACGGCACAAAGAAATGCAGGTGGTTTTTTTGAGGCATCTTCTGGAGCCAATATGGAAGAAACAGTCCAAAAGTCCTGTTGGGGCATCACTGCAAGAGCAGTGTTTGGGTTTGTGGGCTTGCTGGCATTGATCTATCTTTTTGGTGGTCTTTAGGCCGGATCTACACAACGAAGTTTGTTCAGGCAGCGCGGGTCGTGACCCGCGCTGTTTGTATTTTTGGACCTAGCGGTGTCGCGGTCTGCCAAGTCAATGTCGGCTACCGGTTTCGGTATTTTCGCTACCGGATTTAAACTCAAGTCAGGGTCCATTTTCCGAAGGCGCCACACATGTTTCTGTCCGTTTTCGATGTTTTCAAGATTGGTATCGGTCCGTCCAGTTCACACACGATGGGCCCGATGGTTGCCGCCAGCCGTTTTCTCGATGAAATCCTGAACGGTGACTGGCCGCGTCCGTCCGGCTACAGCGTTGCCGGCATGACCGTCAGCCTGCACGGTTCGCTGGCCTTTACCGGCATTGGGCATGGTACCGGGCGGGCCGTCATTCTGGGTTTGATGGGACATCATCCCGAAACCGTCGATCCGGACGCCATGGACGGCATCATTGCGGGCGTGGAGGCTGATGGAAAGATTACTCCGCCGGGGCATCCGGTATACACCTTTGATCCGCAGACCGACCTTGTATTCGACCGCAAGACCCCGCTTTCCGGCCACGCAAACGGAATGACGTTCAACGCTTTTGACGGTGATGGACGTTTGCTGCTGAAGCGCATCTACTACTCCATCGGCGGCGGCTTTGTTGTCACCGAGCTGGAGCTTGAGGCAATGAGGACTGCCAAGGAAACGCCGGTAGAGCCCGGGGTGCCGTTTCCATTTCACAATGCCGCCGAGATGCTCGCGATGGCACAAAGCTCGGGCCTTTCAATCGCCGAAATGAAAAGGGCGAACGAGGAGACCCACCAGACGCGGACCGCGCTGGATAAGGGGCTTGACGGCATCTGGTCCGCCATGAGCCAGTGCATCGACCGCGGCCTTTCCCGCGACGGCGTTATGCCGGGCGGACTCAATGTGGCTCGGCGTGCTAAAGCCATGCATGAAAAACTGCAGGACGAGTGGAAACAGAACAAGGTCAACCCGCTGCTGGCCAATGACTGGCTGAGCGTTTACGCCATGGCCGTCAACGAGGAGAATGCTGCAGGCGGACGCATCGTCACGGCACCGACGAATGGTGCTGCCGGTGTCATTCCCGCGACGGTGCGCTACTACACGCAGTTTCATGACGGATCTGATTCAAAGGGCATTCATGATTTTATCCTCACCGCCGCCGCCATCGGCGGGATCATCAAGCACAATGCGTCCATATCGGGCGCGGAAGTGGGATGTCAGGGAGAGGTTGGCTCAGCCTCGGCTATGGCTGCCGCTGGACTTGCAGCCGCGATGGGCGGAACGCCGGAGCAGGTCGAAAATGCCGCGGAGATTGCTTTGGAGCATCATCTGGGGATGACCTGTGATCCCGTCGGCGGGCTGGTGCAGGTCCCGTGCATCGAACGCAACGCGCTGGGTGCCGTCAAGGCCGTCACGGCGGCTTCGCTCGCGTTGAAGGGCGATGGCACACATTTTGTGCCACTTGATGCGTGCATCGAAACCATGCGTCAGACCGGCCTTGATATGAACGAGCGCTACAAGGAAACAAGTGAAGGCGGACTTGCGGTCAACGTGGTTGAATGTTGAGCCTGTAAATCGGTCCGGCTTTGTGGACATGTGCGTCAAGGTCCTTGACGGGGCGGCTCAGCCCTATAGGTCAATGACATGACCTTGAACCTTGTGAAGCTGTGCGTCGGTGTCGAGAGCGTTGAGGACCTGCAGGCTTCGATCGACTTCGGTCTGGCTGACAAGAAGAGCCGCGGTCTTGAGGAAATCCAGTATCACACGACCCGTATGGTGCCGAAGCGTCTCGACGAACTGCTGGATGGCGGTTCGCTCTACTGGGTCATCAAGGGCAACATCCAGGTGCGACAATACATTGTCGAAATCCGGCCGTTCACGGACAAAGCGGACATATCGCGCTGCCGTATTGTCCTGGAGCCGCGCCTTGTCCTGACACAATGGCAGCCACGGCGCGCTTTTCAGGGCTGGCGCTACCTGACGGTCAAAGATGCGCCTGCGGATCTATCCGAGGCCAATGCCGGGCTGTTAAAGTTGCCGCCTGAGCTGCGACGTGAGCTTGCTGATCTGGGTTTGCTTTAATGTTTTAGGCGTTCCGGCTCTTCTTCTTCGAACCGGACCGGCGGCGATTTTTCAGGAATGAGGCCCGACCGGAACCGTTGCAGCACCACCTGAAGTAAAAGGCCAACGAGCAGCATGCGAATAAAGGAGCTGCGGGTTGCCCACTCGGGGGGCAGGCGGTTGGTGAAGATTTCCGTTGCCGACCAGATTGTCCAGATGGCAAGAGCACCGAGAATAGCGCCTTTGTTGTTGCCTGAGCCGCCGGCCATCAGCATCACCCAGACGAGAAACGTCACGAGAAGCGGGTCGGTCGCGGTCGGCGACAGGAAGCGGAAATAGTGAGCCGACAGCCCACCGGCGATGCCCATGACGGCGCAGCCGATCACGAAGGTCTGGATGCGGAATTTTTCGACATCCTTGCCGGCGGCGGAAGCCGAGGCTTCATTGTCGCGGATAGCGCGCAGGCTGCGCCCCCAGGGGCTGTCATAAAGGCGCGAAGAGGCAAGGAATACCAGAAGGACAATCAGCCAGACGAAGCCAAGAAAGACGACATCCGCCATGCGTCCCGTGGTCAGATCGGCGAGGGGGCGTGGAATTCTGGACATGCCGAGGCTGCCATTGGTAAGCCAGCTTTCATTGACGATGACGAGGCGCAGGATTTCGGCAATTCCTATAGAGGCCATTGCTAGGTAATCGCTTTTGAGACGGACACAGATCTTCGCGACTGCCCAGCCGGTCAATCCGGCAACGACTGCCGCGCCAACAAGACCGATTGGAACGGGCATCGAGAACCCGCCGAGATGTTTGCCCGAGGCCGCTGTTGTAAGGATCGCGGAGGTGTAGGCGCCGACGCCGAAAAAGCCGGCAATTCCCGCATTGAACAAGCCGCCCATGCCCCACTGTATGTTGAGCGCAAGGCACAACAGCGCATAGATGCCACCGAGGATCAGCAGGCTGACGAGATAAAAGAAAAGGCCGGTGAACTCCATTACAGCAGCCTTCCTTTAAAGAGGCCCTGCGGCCTGAAGATCAGCAGCACGATCATGATGACGAAGGCGACGGCCGTCTTGTAGGACGGTGAGATCAGGGCGCTGTCTCCGATCCAGTGGTAGGATGAAAGCTCCTCCGCCATGCCGATGATAAACCCGCCGGCCATCGCGCCCATCGGCTTGCCGATGCCGCCAAGAATCGCGGCCGCGAACATCGGCAGAAGGAGGTTCCAGCCGAGGTTGGGATGAGCGCTGGTGTTGAGCGCTGCAAAGGTCCCGGCGACAGCTGCAAGGGCAGCGCCGATAATCCAGGTCCAGCGCACCACCTTGGCCGTGTCGAGGCCGGAGACCTCTGCAAGCTCCGGATCGTCTGCAACCGCCCGCATCGAACGTCCGGTCTTGGTAGCAGTCAGGAAGAAGTGCAGCAGAACGGCAATGATCGCGGTTGCCACGATTGCCTGTAAATGCAGGACGGAAACCCGGAACGTATCGAACAGAACCAGCGGCGGACGCACACCGGTCGAAAAGATCTGATTTTCGGCGCCCCAGATGAGCTGTATCAGTGAGCGGAAAACAAGTGCGATGCCGAACGATGCGATGACGGTGTAGATCGTCGGCAGGGCACGTAACGGGCGGTAGAAAAACCGGTCCACAAAAAGCGCCGAGAAAATCGTCAGTGCCATTCCGAAGGGAATGAGCAGCAGGGGATTGACGGGCATGAGCGCTGCGGCCGCAAGAACCCCGTAGGTGCCGACCGTCATCAGGTCGCCATGGGCAAAATGCGCGAAACGCAAAATGCCGAAGATCATCGAGATGCCAACCGCGCCAAGCGCATAGATGCTGCCGATGGTCAGCGCGGGGAACAGATAGAAATTGACGAATTCACTCATGCCGCGGTGCCTCCGAGAAACAGGCGGCGAATGTCTTCATCGGCCAGCAATTCCTTACCGGTTCCGCTGGCGTGGTTGCGCCCGTTTACGAGAATATGGCCATGGTCGGCTATTTGCAGAGCCTGCCGGGCGTTTTGCTCGACCATCAATATGGTGATGCCGGTCTGGCGAATGTCGAGCAGGAGGTCGAATATGCGCTCCAGATATGCGGGCGAAAGCCCCGCTGTCGGCTCGTCCAGCAAGACGAGCTTCGGTTCGCTCATCAGCGCCCGGCCCATTGCCACCATTTGCCTTTGTCCGCCCGAGAGCTCGCCTGCGGGCTGGTTCAGCTTTCCTTTGAGATCGGGAAAGAGGGACAGGACCTTCTCCCGGGTGGCATCCTTGTCCGGCGGCGGAGCGGCATAGGTTCCCACATCGAGGTTCTCATCCACTGTCATGGATGGAAAGATGTTTTTGCTTTGGGGGACCGCCGAAACTCCGAGCGGCACGAGCACGGATGTCCTGCAACCCGTCAGTTCGCGCTCGCCGAGCAGAATGGAACCTGCGGACACCGTTGTAAGCGCGAATATGGTTTTCAGCAGTGTTGATTTTCCGGCTCCGTTCGGGCCGAGAACCACCGCTATTTCTCCAGGTTCCACGCTCAAGGAAATGTCTTCAATGATGGGCGGGCCGCCATAGCCTGCCGTCAGGCCTTTTACGCAAAGCTGCTCGGTCATGAATGGGCCTCGTACTTGCCGCCGCCGAAATAGGCTTCAATGACCCGCTCGTCGCGTCTGACGGTTTCGACCGACCCCTGCGTCAAGAGTGAACCCTGCGCCATCACAAGCACGTGGTCGCAAAGCTTGGAGACATAGTCGAGGTCATGCTCGATCAGGCAGAAGGTCAGACCGCGCTCCTTGTTGAGCATCAAAATCTTGTCCGCCAGTTTGGCAAGCAGTGTCCTGTTGATACCGGCACCGATTTCATCGAGCAGGATGATTTCGGGTTTGCGCATGAGTGCGCGTCCAAGCTCGACAAGCTTCTTTTGCCCGCCGGACAGGTTGCCGGCTTTTTCGTCAATGACATGGTCCAGTTCCAGCAGACGGACGGTTTCACGCGCCGTATCGTAGATTTCGCGTTCCTCGGCAGAATATCGCCCACGCCGGAAAACTACGTTGAGGACATTTTCTCCCTCGGGCGCCGAGGCGGACGCCATCAGGTTTTCAAGCACAGAAAGCCGTGTGAATTCATGCGGGATCTGAAATGTTCGTGCCATACCGGCCTGAGCCCGCTGATAGGGTTTCAGTTTGGTAATGTCGCGGCCGTTCAGCAGAACCCGCCCGGAACTCGGCTTAACGGCGCCGGCGATGACGTTAAAGACGGTTGTCTTGCCGGCGCCGTTCGGGCCTATGAGGCCGGTAATGAGGCCTGCGTCGATCTTGAAGCTCGCGTGGTCCACAGCCCGCAAACCGCCAAAATCGACGCAGATCTTTTCCAGTTCGATCACGTTGCGATCAGTTCGGCTTATTCTACAATCGCAACCTGTTTGTAGCCGTCGCCATCGACCACGAATTTACCGATATAGCCGCCAACGTCACCGTTTTCGTCAAACTCGGCCGTGCCGCTGGCACCGTCATAGTCGATATCCTTGCCTTCCTTGATCAAGGCAATGGCCTTTGCCCATTCTCCGGGGCCGATCTTTTCACCCGGCGCCATCGCAACTTCGCGCAGGGCCGCAGCCATTTTCGACCGGTCTGTCGATCCTGCCTTTTCAACGGCAAGAAGCGTCAGGAAGGTCGCGTCGTAGGTCTGGTCCACAAAGGCCTTGTCGGCTCCTTCGCCATATTCGGCGTTGTAAGCGTCATGCAGCGTTTTCTGCGCAGGGTTTTCAGCAGGAGAGGTGGGGGATGAAAAGAACGAGGTCTTCAGAGCGTCCGCGCCGACATTCTTGATCAACAGCTCGTCGCGCAGCCCGTCCGTTCCGATGAAGTTGTTGAACAGGCCGCCTTCGATCGACTGCCTGACGATCTTGCCGCCTGAGTCGCCCGCATAGGCAATTACAACAAGGGCCTGTGCATCGCCTTTGGCAAGGCTTGCCAGTTCGGAGCGGTAGGAATCCTTCTTTTCCTCATGCTTGGCCTCGGCGACGATTTCACCGCCGGCCTGCTTGTAAGCCTCCATGAACGTCTGGCCGATGCCGACGCCGTAGTCATTGTTCACGTAGGTGACCGCGACTTTGTCGATGCCTTCCTCAAGCACCATCTTGGCCAGGATCTCACCCTGATAGTTGTCCGAGGGCACAATGCGGAAAACCAGCCCGTTATCCTGCAGATCGGTCATTGCCGGAGACGTTGCCGTTGGCGAAATCTGCGTAACACCGGCCGGAATGATAGCTGCCTCGGCTGCCGCTATGGTGGTGCCCGACATCAGGGAACCCATGATGATCGGCACATTCTCGATGTTCACCAGTTTCTGTGCGGCATCGACCGCGCCTTGCGACGTGCCGGTCGTATCGCCGTAGACCGCTACGGCTTTGCCGCCGAGCAGGCCGCCCTGGTCGTTGACGTGTTTGACGGCAAGATTGGCCGCGTTCTGAAGTGGTGGAATGAAGTTGGCGATCGGTCCGGTGATATCCATCAGAACGCCGATTTTTGTTTCATCCGCCTGGGCCACGCTCACGGCACCAAGCAGTGCTGCGGCTGCAGCCATTATTGTAATCTTCTTCATGCTTTACTCCCCTTATCGTTGTTTGGCGTTTCATACGCGCCTGTCATCTCCTGCCAACAGGTTCAATCGCGCAAAACCTCAGTTTCGAACCGTCCCGGCAGGCTCACTTCGAGCAACTGCAGATCGGTCGTCGCGCCCCTGTATCGTGTCGCCATATCAGGCGGGATGACAAAGGCATCACCGGCAGACAGGCGGAACGGGTCTTTTCCTTCGCCTTCAAGCGTCATTTCGCCTGCCAGCACAAAGTTGAACAGAATATCGCAATCGTGGCTAGTCCAGGGGGCGTCCTCTTGGGTCGGCCGTGCGACCATGACCGAGGCTACTCCCTTTGTGTTTTCGCAGATTGTGGTGTCGCGCGCCTCAAAACCGGGAATACGGAACGGTTCAAACACGCCGTCCTTTGCGAGGCTGTGCACGAATTTCTGGCCCTGCCATTCGCGATCAGGCCGCTCATTCGGTGTCGGCAGGGTCATCTGATGATCGATTTCGGTGATGTGTTCGGCTGGAACGCCGATTTCTATCACTTCAATGCCGTCGGCGGCATGCATGACGCGATGCCGGATCTCCGGCGGCTGAATGAAACAGTCGCCGGCGGTTAGCCGGCGCATGCCGCCCTGATCCTCATAAAGAACATCGACCCAGCCACGCACACAAAAGATGAGCTGGAATCCAACCTTGTGGAAATGAACCATGTCGGGCACCGGGCCATCCGGCACCCGAATGTGGGAGGCAATCATTGCACCGCCCAGGCGCGTAGGCACAAGGTCCCTGTAGGCCATGCCGGCGCGACCGATAACCCAGGGAGCCTGGTCAGCCAGCCTGCGCACAACGAAGGCGTGTTCGGTTTTCGGCAGGACCAATGGCGGTTTCAATTCGTCGATCTCGACCCGGGTTCCGTTCGGCGCGATCAGTACACGTTCACCGTCGGCAAATTCTTCCGGAGCCTCGGTTAGAATCCGAAGTGTTCCAGGCCCTTCAGGCGCTCCCTTTTCCACCCGGAGCCGAAGGCCGTGACCTGAAAACACTGCAATTTCCGGGTTGTCCGCCGGATAGATCATGTCGAGGCGCATCTTCAGCGTCTTGGTGAAGAACGGTAGGTCCTTGCTGAGGTCCTGGGTTGGCAATCTGATTTCTGCACGGGTTTCGGTCATGCCTGATCCACTATCCTGCTTTGGCCGGCGGTCTTTGCCGGTCTATCTTCATTTCGGCATGAGCGGCCAGATAGGCTGCTTTCCCGTCAAAAACGAAACGCATGATCCGGTCAGCGGCCCCGACCGCGTC
The DNA here is from genome assembly GCF_027944115.1 of Hoeflea prorocentri. Taxonomy (NCBI): domain Bacteria; kingdom Pseudomonadati; phylum Pseudomonadota; class Alphaproteobacteria; order Hyphomicrobiales; family Rhizobiaceae; genus Hoeflea; species Hoeflea prorocentri. The sequence continues at coordinate 1,659,544 of NZ_JAPJZI010000001.1, forward strand.
TCGGGCAAGAAAAGCTTCGAAGAGGCGGGTGTTGCCTTCGACAATCAACATATGATTTGCCGGATCCGCGAAGGTCATCAAACGTACTGCCTGGACCTGTGTCATGTAGCGGTGCAATGCGCCGCGCAGCGATGAGTTCGAAACGGCCGCAATCCATCCGTTCCTGAAGATTTCACAGGCTCGAAAGAATCGTTCCTGGTCGCCTGCGGCCATTGCCGCCCCCGCATTGCCCAGGGATTGCTCAAGAGTTTCGAGGTCCTCATCTGACAGGTTTTGCGCCGCCAGGGCTGCGGCCCGCGGTTCAAGCAGTTGTCGAAGTTCGAAGATTTCGAGAATTTCGACATGATCAAGCCGTGGCAGCACAAAACCGCGTGTTGTCGGCTCCAGATAACCCTCATGGGCCAACCGCATGAGGGCATCTCGCGCAGGCATGCGCGATACTCCAAATTCCATAGCAATGGCGGTGTCGACCAGACGGTCCTGAGGGCTTATCTCGCCTCTTTGAATGCGTCCGACCAGGACGTCGTGAATATGAACACTGGTGCTTTGCCCGGCAGAATGAACTGAAGAGGATTTTACAACAGTCATTTCACCTGTCCCCTGACACTGTGGCAATCCGGCGCAAAACTGTATACGAAACTTTGGCAGCAGTTCTCTTAAACAATATGCCAAAGCGCAAATACCGGCGGAAACGCATTCCTTTAAGCTTGAACTATTTCAAAAGCTGTATACGAATTGGGGCCAATGGGTCAATACCGGTGACCATCCTGAAGGCAGTTGACTGTGATCAGGCCCCGGGTTGCCGTGCCAGGGAGAAGAGCATGACTGAAAGAAGGGAAGGCTATTTTCTCTATCATTCCATTGGCCAGTATCCCGACAAAGAAAGGCAACTCGGCGTGGCCATGGAGGAGCTTGCCAGCGTCTGGAGTGCGTCCGATGATCAGCAATGGTCCTATCTGCTCGGCAAGCGCGGCGAGTTCATCGACCTTTGGCGTGAGTTGATTGGCGCACCTGCAGGTTCGACCACGACCTGCGAGAATGTGACGCAAGGTGTGCACATGCTCATGGCAGCGCTTCCGGCCGATACCTTGCGGGGCCGGAAGGTTTTGGTCGCGGCGGACTGTTTTCCGTCCAATCATTTCCTTTTGACAAGGTTGCAGGAGCGTCTTGGGTTCAAACTGCAGACAGTGCGAGCGAGGCAGGGTGCGCATTGGGTTTCAGATGAGGACATGATTGCCGAGTGGGACCGGGATGTCGCTCTTACCCTTATCACATGGGTGAGCTCAACGTCTTCGCACCGCGTTGACCTTGCGAACCTTGTTGCCCATGGACGTGAAATGGGGAGCCTCATTGGTGTAGATATCACTCAGGCTTCCGGCCTCCTGCCATTTTCGGTCGATTCGCCGCAGATTGATTTTGCCGTTTCAACAAGCCTGAAATGGATGTGCGGGACGCCCGGCGCGGGGATGCTCTATGTGAACCCGCAGCTGATTTCGGATTGCCGGCCCGAACTTTGTGGATGGTTCAGTCAGGATAATCCGTTCAACTGGGATATCGACACATTCGAATATGCGCCGGATATTCGCCGTTTCGACAACGGGACGCCTGCCATCCTGCCCGCCGCTGCAACGGTTCCGGCCTTGAGATGGCATGCGGGCATCGATCGGGATGCTCTCGTCAGACACAACCGTTTGCTAGGTGGCATACTCATAGAGGCTGCAGACAATCTGGGCCTCACCTTGCTGACACCGCGTAAGGAGAAGGCAAGGGGCGGTAGCCTCATGTTCGAAACGGGTTCGACGGAAAGGGCGAAAGCTATTCTTGCGAGTCTGAACCATGCAGGGTTTTCAGCTGATAGCCGAGGTTCGACACTGCGGTTATCGCCGGGGGTTCAAACCTCGGAAGATGCGACGCGTGAACTTGTCGAGGTCCTTGAAAAGTCATTTCATGCAGTCAACAAAGGCTCAGGCAGGCATTAATTGTGCCTTGGCCGCCGCGCCGGACTATCCGTACCCCATTGTAACACGGCACGCGGAATTCGGGATCGGATTGTCGTTCAATTGTTTTTTGGAAGCCCCATGCTTCAATTTGGCCTCATCTCGCTCTAGATTTGAGAAAGCGAGAGCACGTGGCATCGCCGCGGCTATCAATTCCAGGGAGTAGACGATGTCGGGGCGCGACATAACGAGCGGCAAGGGGTCGAAATCGGTTGTGCCCGATAAGCAGGCGCAATCGTCCCAGGGCGATATTGCGCATTTTCTGGATGCGGCGCGTTCGATTGCACGGCCCGCCGGCGGCGAAAGCGGCAGGCTGATCTTTGCGCTGGACGCGACGATGAGCCGCCAGCCAACCTGGGATGCGGCGTGTATGCTGCAAAGCGAGATGTTCAATGCCGTTGGCCGCGCGGGGGGGCTGAATGTGCAACTTGTCTATTTTCGCGGCTTCGGAGAATGCCGGGCATCGAAATGGGTCGCAGATACAACGCAATTGCGCGACCTCATGGTGCGTATCGATTGTCGGGGCGGACATACGCAGATTGCCAAGATCCTCAAGCATGCCCGTGATGAAACTGTGCGAAAACCGGTGAGCGCGCTGGTCTTCATCGGCGACGCGATGGAAGAGAACATCGACCGGCTTTGCCAACTCGCCGGTGAACTGGGGATGCGGAAAGTGCCATGCTTTATGTTTCAAGAGGGCGGTGATGTCGCCGCCAACACGGCGTTTCGGGAAATCGCCAGGCTTTCGGGCGGCGCGTATTTGAGGTTTGACGGGGGTGCGGCCAACGCTCTTCTCAATCTTCTCAAAGCTGTTGCTGTTTATGCGTCGGGCGGGGTCACCGCATTGGAAAAGGACAAGAGCCGGGAATCCCGGTTGCTGCTCGAACAGCTTTCCGGAGGGAAGGGCGGCAGTTAGGTGACATTCTTCTTCTATATCGCACTGGCCACCCTGTTTCTGGGGGGATTGGCCGCATTGTTCCTGCGCATGGATCCGCATCGCCTCGCAACGGTGTTGCGCTATTTCGTGCCCGTGCTGCTCACCGTATTCGGTGTCGTGTTTACGCTGCTTGGCCGTACCGGCATTTCGCTGGGTCTGTTCGGCCTTGCCGCTGCTCTCTTTGGCCGGGCGCGGGCAAAGTCACGCAGCACGCCGAGCGCCAAACAGACATCGCGGGTGCGCACGGCCGCCCTGGAGATGGAACTTGATCTCGATAGCGGCAATATGAACGGATTGGTGCTGGCGGGACAGTTTGAAGGCCGCGAGCTCGACGCACTCAGCGAAGAGGAACTGTTTTCGCTGCATCTGGAGCTTCGCGGCGACCCTGAAAGCGTTCAGGTTCTAGAAGCTTATCTTGACCGACGGGCTCCCGCCTGGAGAGACAGCTTTGATGCGGACCCGAACGACGGGCTGGGTGCTGCGCCAGCTTCTGGCTCCATGACTGAGGAGGAAGCGTACGAGATCCTTGGTCTTGCCGCTGGTGCGACCGAGGCGGAGATCCGCGAGGCGCATCGCCGCCTGATGAAACGCATGCATCCCGATGCTGGCGGATCTGTTTTTCTGGCGGCCCGGATCAATGAGGCCAAGGAAGTGCTCCTGCGTCGACATTAGATTTCCCCAATACACAATACAAACTCGAGGATGCGGCAGTGTCAGAGCCGCGACTGATTAACGACTGGCTACTGTTCGGTTGCCCAGCAGCCATAACCTTTTCTTTTTAGTGCCTTACACGCTTTCCATGCGTGTGACTTGCCATCAAAGCCGGCAAAACGGGCCCTATGCAGCTGTTCGCCATCACGGTGAGTGATCACCGTGAAGGGTTGGGCCTTGGCGACCATTCCGCCGGTCTTCGACTGGGCTTCGGCCAGAAGCTGCTCTGCGTCCTGACGGGTCGCGGCCGCGCCAATTTGAACCACCCAGCCAGACGGCTGGCCGGTGCTTGCCGTGGTGACGCCGTCAACCGAACCGCTTTGCTTGCTGCCCTGCTCAACGACCGCTACCGTGTTCGCAGGACGCGGCATCGGTGCGACGACTGCCTTTTGCTTTTTCAGCGTGTCGATAAGCGCCTCGCGTCCCACGACAGGTCGGTCAAGCGGAATCGGAAAGGTCTTTGCCTTTTCCGGCTTCGCATAGGCCATCGCGACCCGGACTTCGGTGACGTCGCGGAATTTCGGCACAGGACCGGTCTTTGGAAGCGCGATCTGAGTGTCGGGGCTAACCCGAGCGACAAGATTGCCGCCGCCCCGCTTGGAGGCTTTCGGCAGGGTGCGCGCGATCAGCTTTTTCATGTGGGCATTTCGGCTGGCGCCGCTTTTGCCGCCCATGACAACCGCAACGATGCTGCGTCCGTCCTTGCGAACGGAGCTGACCAGGTTGAAACCGGAAGCGCGTGTGTATCCGGTCTTGATGCCGTCAACACCGGTGACGGTTCCCAGAAGACGGTTATGATTGCCAAACCGGGTCTTGCCGTATTTGAAAGAGCGCGTTGAGAAGTAGTGGTAGTGGTGCGGAAAGTGTTCTCTCAAAGCGAGGCCGAGACGGGCCATATCGCGCGCCGTTGTTTTCTGACGTGAATTCGGCAGGCCATGGGCATTTCTGAAGGTGGTCTTCTTCATGCCGAGCGCGCGTGCTTTGGCGGTCATTCTTCTGGCGAATTCACTTTCAGAGCCGCTAAGATGTTCCGCAACGGCGGTGGATGCGTCATTTGCCGATTTGGTGACAAGCGCGTAGATCGCCTGCTCGACCGAAATGGTCTGTCCGGCGCGCAAGCCAAGCTTTGATGGCGGCTCGGAGGCCGCATGTTTCGAAACACGGATGCGCGTCTTCTTGCTGATACGCCCGCTGTCAATGGCTTCGAACACCATGTAGAGCGTCATCATCTTGGTCAGAGACGCCGGGTAGCGCAGCGAATTCCCACTGGAGGAATAAAGCGTCTTTCCGGTTTTCGCGTCGATGACAAAGCCGGCATATTTCGAATTCGCTGCCGCAAACCCGGTCGCCAGGGTAAGGCACATAACCGTTGCCGCAACCAGCTTCAGAAGCTTCAAAACCGTATTCTTGAAATGAGCGGAACCTATGCCGCCGGGGAGAGCCATGTACACTTTACAAGTCCAATCACAACCACGCGCAACTACTGTGCAGGGATCACTGACCCCCAATTTTGCAAAAGTGTAGGCAAACTGCGTTACCAATCCGTTTATGGTTTCCAGGTTCTTTCAGGAATCTTTCCGCATGGTTGATATCAATGATGGTGCGGCGCACAAGATTGATTGACTTTCTGCTGCGCTGCACATAAAATTTGTAGGCAGAGCGGGATATAGCCCGGTCAAGCGAATGCGTTTAGTCCTCCATACCCAACGACAGGATATCCAGATGTTTTCTTTTGAAGACGCCAACAAATATGGCAAGGATGCCATGGAAAACATGCTCAAGAGCTATTCCGCCATGGCGCAGGGCATGCAGACCCTCACAACCGAAGCAACCGACTACTCGAAAAAGTCCTATGAGGACAATGCGGCAGTCGTCGAGCAACTCTTCGGTGCCAAGACCTTGGAAAAGGCTTTCGAAATTCAGAGCGACCATGCAAAGTCGAGCTATGAAGGCTTTGTCGCTCAAGCAACCAAGATGAGTGAAATCTACGCCGACCTGGCACGCAAGGCCTATGAGCCTTACGAAGCCGCAGTTGCCACTCCGGCACCGGCAGCCAAGAAGGCTTCCAACGCCGACTGAGCGGATTTAAAGCCTTGATTTGAAACCCGGCAGCCAGCGGCGGCCGGGTTTTTTGTTGTTTGAGGCCGGTTCCAATCCCTGTTTGTTTTGATTACCCCCTGTGCTGTGGCGAAAGAATGCCTATTTAAGGATAAAGACGCCTTCCGCAGCATGGCCCCGTCCGGGGCCGGACTTAGCAAAAAAGGAATAGAGCAAGCCTGGGTCGAATGCTTCAATCTGTGCCGTACTTGTTCTAGATTAGAGTAGACTGGAAAACAGACCGGGACTGTATCAAAATCGGTATGAAATACGGTGAATCAGGAAAAGGGTGAAATGGCATTGAAGCCTTTGTGGGCAACGATGAGCGGCGAGGACGACGACGATGATGATGGCAAGGGATCCGGCAACGGCATCTCGGTCATCACGCGTACGCAAAAGAAGCTGAAGAAGCCGAGCCTTTACCGGGTGCTGCTTCTGAACGACGATTACACTCCGATGGAGTTTGTCGTGCATGTTCTGGAGCGGTTCTTTCAAAAGGATCGGGAGGCGGCAACGCGCATAATGCTGCATGTTCACAATCACGGTGTGGGCGAGTGTGGGGTCTTTACTTATGAGGTTGCGGAAACCAAAGTCACACAAGTGATGGATTTTTCGCGCCAAAACCAGCACCCGCTTCAATGCGTGATGGAAAAGAAATGAGGATATAGTCGTGCCGACATTCTCCAATAGTCTTGAAAAGGCGCTGCATCAGGCTCTGACCTTTGCCAATGATCGCCATCATGAATATGCAACGCTTGAGCATTTGCTTCTGGCGCTGATGGACGATTCCGATGCCGCTGCCGTGATGCGGGCCTGCGGTGTCGATCTCGACGCTTTGCGCTCCACCGTCACGGAATATATCGACAACGAGCTGCACAATCTGGTGACCGGATACGACGAGGATTCAAAACCCACCTCCGGTTTCCAGCGGGTCATTCAGCGGGCCGTGATTCATGTCCAGTCTTCGGGCCGCGACGAGGTTACGGGCGCCAATGTGCTGGTCGCGATCTTTGCAGAGCGCGAAAGCCATGCAGCCTATTTCCTGCAGGAGCAGGAGATGACCCGTTACGATGCGGTCAACTTCATCTCGCACGGTATCGCCAAGCGGCCGGGCGTTTCGGAAAGCCGTCCGGTTCGTGGTGCGGAGGAGTCCGACACGGACGGACCACCGTCGTCAACCGAAAACGATGAGGGCGGAAAGGCAAAGAATCAGGACGCGCTCAGTTCCTATTGCGTGAATCTCAATCAGAAAGCGGCGGACGGAAAGGTCGACCCGCTGATTGGGCGCGAACAGGAAGTCAACCGCACAATTCAGGTGCTTTGCCGCCGCTCCAAGAACAACCCGCTCTATGTCGGCGACCCGGGTGTCGGCAAGACGGCGATTGCGGAAGGGCTTGCCCGGCGTATCATCAACGGAGAAGTGCCGGAGGTTCTTCTCGATTCAACGATCTTTGCCCTGGATATGGGCGCGCTGCTTGCCGGAACGCGTTATCGCGGTGACTTCGAGGAACGGCTCAAACAGGTCGTCAAGGAACTGGAGGAAACGGAAGGCGCAGTCCTCTTTATCGACGAGATCCATACGGTCATCGGCGCTGGCGCAACCTCCGGCGGCGCCATGGATGCGTCCAACCTTTTGAAGCCGGCTCTTTCGTCAGGAAGCATCCGCTGCATCGGCTCGACCACCTACAAGGAGTTCAGGCAGTTCTTCGAAAAGGATCGCGCCCTGGTGCGCCGCTTCCAGAAGATCGATGTCAATGAGCCGAGCATTGACGATGCGGTCGAGATCCTCAAAGGCCTGAAGCCGTATTACGAGGATTATCACAAGGTCAAATACAGCAATGAGGCGATTACCTCAGCGGTCGAGCTGTCGGCCCGTTACATCAATGACCGCAAGCTGCCGGACAAGGCGATCGACGTGATTGACGAAACCGGTGCCTCGCAGATGCTGGTAGAGGAAAGCAAGCGGCGCAAGACGATCACCGAAAAGGAGATCGAGGAAACCGTTGCGACGATGGCGCGTATCCCTCCGAAGTCCGTTTCCAAGGACGACAAGATGGTGCTCGCCAATCTGGACAAGGAACTGCGCCGCGTTGTTTATGGTCAAGACGAGGCTATCGAAGCGCTCGCATCCGCCATCAAGCTGGCGCGGGCCGGTCTTCGCGAGCCGGACAAGCCGATCGGCAGCTATCTGTTTTCAGGCCCGACGGGCGTCGGCAAGACGGAGGTTGCCCGGCAACTGGCAAGCTCTCTCGGTGTTGAACTCCTGCGTTTCGACATGTCGGAATATATGGAACGTCATACGGTCTCGCGGCTTTTGGGCGCGCCTCCCGGTTATGTCGGGTTCGATCAGGGCGGCCTGTTGACCGATGGTGTGGACCAACATCCGCATTGCGTGCTTCTGCTCGATGAGATCGAGAAAGCCCATCCGGATCTCTTCAACATCCTGCTGCAGGTGATGGACCACGGCAAGCTGACGGATCACAACGGCAAGCAGATCGATTTCCGCAACGTCATCCTGATCATGACGACCAATGCGGGCGCAGCCGATCTTGCCAAGCCGGCCATCGGTTTTGGTTCTTCCAAACGCGACGGCGATGACATGGAGGCTATCAACCGCATGTTCTCGCCGGAGTTCAGAAACCGGCTGGACGCGATTATTCCGTTTGGTTCGCTGCCGACGCCTGTCATTCACCAGGTGGTTCAGAAGTTCGTCATGCAGCTTGAGGCACAGCTTGCCGAAAGAGGCGTAACGTTCGATCTGAGCAAGGACGCCATCGCCTGGCTGGCGGACAAGGGCTATGATGAACGCATGGGCGCGCGTCCATTGGCGCGGGTGATTCAGGAACATGTGAAAAAGCAACTCGCGGATGAGGTTTTATTCGGCAAGCTGAAGAAGGGCGGCACGGTCAAGGTGACCGTCGCGCCCGACAAGGACGGCAAACCCGGCCTTAAGCTTGAAGCCATTCCCGACAAGGCACCTGCTAAACCGCGCAAGGAACCTGCGGCAAAACGCAAGGCGCCGGCGGCAAAGGCTAAGAGCGGAACCGCGGCGGCTTCAAAACGGGCACAGCCCGATGCAGGGACAACCGCTGTTGAGGAAAAGCCGGGTACAAGGAAACCGCGCGGCGGCGCGGTGCCGAAGGTTCCGCGGAAAAAGTAGCGGTGTCCGAGACAATACGCGATCGCCTTAAAGAGGGCGATCGCCGATCGGTCGGCGCGGCTGCGTCGGTAGCTGAGACCGTGCGTGGTGACACGCAGCTTCTCCCCAAACTTCTGGACTTGATGGATGATCCCGACACTGGCGTCGTTGCGCGCGCCGCGCATGCGGCCATGCAAATCAGTCTCAGTGCGCCGGAGCTTTTCGATACGCATATAGACCGGCTTTTGAACGGCCTTGAACGTCTCAGCCAGTGGGAAATAGGTGAGCAATTTCCGAAGATACTGACACGAACCAATTTGAGCGCCGATCAGACCGAACGGCTGTTTTTGATCCTTGCCGATAATCTGCGGGATAAATCCAACATCGTCGCGGCCTGTTCGCTCCAGGGTATGGTGGATCTGGCGCACGACAATAGAATCCCTGTCGGCCGGGTACGGGAACAAATTGAGTTTGCGCTCCGGTCGGACCGTAAAGCTTTGTCTGCACGCGCGCGCCGGCTCGCTGCTCTGCTTTGATCTTCAAGGCGCAGAGCCTGTCCGGTTTGATATGATTGCCTGATCGGATCTCGGAAAAATTCAATCAGGTCTTTGCAAGCCCATGGATGCGGTCTAACAAGGCTGCGTGGATAACCAAACGACCGTTCGACAAATGCCGTGGTTCCTTGCCGGGATGCGCGGCCTTTTTTCGGGGCCTGCACTCGTCCTGATGTCCGCCTTTGTGGGCTTCTGCGGGTTTGCCTTTGAAGCCGGAATCCCACTTTGGCAAACGGTCTTCATGACCGGGATCGTCTGGGCGTTGCCGGCACAGTTCGTGCTCATCGGAGCCATCATCGCCGGTGCATCTCTTCCGGCCGCTGCCCTTGCGGTCACGCTGTCTTCCATGCGGCTTATGCCAATGGTCGCGGCACTGGTTCCATTGATCCGGACGCGGTCGACGCCGACATGGGTTCTGCTTGCTGTATCGCACTTCGTTGCTGTAACCTTGTGGGTCTTCACAATGGAACGCATCCACAAGGTCCCCCCGGAAGGGCGCGTTGCTTTTGTCGCCGGATTCGGCCTTACAATTTCGTCAGTCAATATTCTGATCGTCGGCATCCTGTATGGGGTTATCAGTCATCTGCCGGCGATGGTGGGCGGCGCATTGTTCTTCCTGACACCGGTCTATTTCATCACCTCAATCTGGGCCTCAGCCCGCAGCATCGAGGTTTATTTCGCAATGATTATCGGCCTTGTGATGGGGCCACTGTTCCACATGCTCGATCCGGAACTAGGACTGCTCTATGCCGGCTTCTTCGGCGGAACCCTGGCGTTCATTCTCGAGCGCCTGGTCAATCGCAGAAAGGCACGGCGCAATGAGTAAGGAAGAGACCGGTCTTTATTTGTGGCCATATATCTATATCGCAATTGCCGGTTGGCTTGCCACGGATATCTGGCGTTGGCTTGGAGTGCTTGCCGGCAACAAGATTGTCGACGGTTCGCCGACGCTGGTGTGGGTGAGGGCGGTCGCGACTGCTCTCGTCGCGGCGGTTGTGGCGCGGCTCATCCTGTTTCCGACCGGATATCTTGAGACGACGCCCATCTGGCTTCGTCTGAGCGCCGTTGCCGCAGGTTTCGCGGTCTTTGCGATGACACGCCAGAAAGTCATTGCCGGGATTGTCACGGCTGAAGTGGTGTTGCTGGGCGGGCTTTTTCTTCTTGGTCCGCAGATCAACTAGACCAGAACTTCGCTTGCCCTTTTTATGTCATCGAGTTTCGCGCGTGTTTCTTCATAACCGCGGTCAATGGCCTCGGCGGCACGGTGAAATTCGGAAAGGCCGATATCGGACAGACGCGGCATCAGCAGGATGTCCGGCGGATCGCCGGCAAGCCGGGCACGCGAAATCCGATCCTGAATGATATTGTAGGCTTCAACCATGACATTGGTCATGCCGATCCGCCGGGACTTCTTCCTTTCCTCCGGTGTTGCATCCGGCATCAGGTCAAGCGGGTTTTGTGAGGCGGCGTGTTTGACAACGGCTGATCTGCCATAGAGATCGTAGTGGAGGTTTACTGCAACGACGAGGGGAGCCTCGTGGGCGCGGCAGACCGAGACCGGCACTGGATTGACGAGCGCACCGTCAACCAGTGTGCGCCCATTGCACTGCACCGGTTCAAAAATGCCTGGCAAAGCGTAGGACGCATGGATGGCGGTCGTCAGCGAGCCGCTATGAATCCAGATTTCATGCCCGGTGGCGATTTCTGTCGCGACCGAGGTAAAGGGACGGTCGAGATCTTCAATGTCGATATCGGCAAGATGTTCGCGCATGCGTTTGCTCAGGCGCATGCCGCCGAACAGGCCGCTGCCGCCGATGGCAAAATCCAGCAGCGCAACAATCCTGCGCATGGTCAGGCTACGGGCGAACTCTTCAAGCTCATCCAGTTTTCCCGCAAGGTAACATCCACCGACTAACGCACCGATAGACGTTCCTGCAACCATGCTGACACGGACGCCGGCTTCATCCAGTGCGCGTAAAACGCCGATATGTGCCCATCCGCGTGCGGCTCCACCGCCAAGCGCAAGTGCTATATCCGATCGTTGTGTCTGGTCGAGCAAGGTCCTTACTCCGGGCACTGTTCCGGCTCAAAGATGGCGACCTGCATCCGGTGTGGTTTACCCGGCCGGCCGGTCATGCCGCCTGTTCGTGCCGATACTAACACCTACTTTATTTAAGAACGATGAAGTTGGCACGCCACAATACTCACCGACAAGATACATTTCTTTACTGCAAGTTGATATGCGGTGAAGGTCATGGGACCGGACAGGCGGCAGTCAGCTGTAGACTTCACCCGGATCAAAACGCGGCAGATCGCCGTCCGCTCGTAAATGTGTTTTGCCGTCCGATCGCTCGACTGTACGATAGAAACAGCTATTGCGGCCCGTGTGGCAGCTGGCGCCGTGGCCGGATACATTCACCTTCAACCAGATGGCGTCCTGGTCGCAGTCCGTTCGCATTTCCTGCACCTTTTGCACATTGCCCGAGCTCTCTCCCTTCTTCCAAAGGGATTGCCTTGAACGGCTGTAATAGTGGGCGATGCCGGTCGAGATCGTCAAAGACAGTGCTTCGGCGTTCATATGCGCGAGCATCAGAACCGTGCCGTCAGCTGCGTCTGTGACAACGGCGGTTACCAGGCCATCAGCGTCAAATCTTGGCGTCAGCGCAGTGCCTTCTTCAAGCTCGGCTTTATCTGCCGGTGCCGGCGGGAACAACGGCGCCGCGGCGCGCTCATCCGTCATACGATCTCAGTCCTTGCCGCGAAGCATCGACATGAAACGTGCCTGTTCCTGCGGCTCCGTCTTGAACACGCCTGTGAAGGTGGATGTCAGCGTTGTCGAGCCGATTTTCTGTACACCGCGCATGACCATGCACATGTGTTCTGCTTCGATCATGACGGCCACGCCGCGTGGCTTTAGCGTCTTGTCAATGGAATCGGCTATCTGGGCTGTCAGCGATTCCTGTGTCTGGAGACGGCGTCCGAACGCGTCGACGACACGCGCGATCTTTGAAAGTCCAAGAACACGGCCGTCCGGCAGATAGCCGACATGGGCCTTGCCGATGATTGGCACCATATGATGCTCGCAGTGCGAAAAGAAAGGGATATCCTTCACAAGCACAAGTTCGTCATAACCGGAGACTTCCTCGAAGGTCCGGCCGAGAATTTCCTCCAGGGAATCGCCGTATCCGGAGAAAAGCTCCTGATAGGCGCGGGCAACGCGTTTCGGCGTATCAAGCAGGCCTTCGCGTGCCGGATCTTCGCCGATCCAGCGCAGCAACAACTCTACCGCTGCCTTGGCCTCTTCTTCACTCGGCCGAGCAACGCTCCGGCTTTCGCCGTCCTGGTCTTCACCGACATCATTGGGAAAGTTCTTGATTACGGCGTCCATCGCTACATTCTTCTCCGTGGCCGGTGTTTCGGCCAAACACTTCGATCCTATCCGCCGGCGGTCAATTTTCGGTCGTATGCGGATGCGGTTTCCTTATCGCAAGCGACCCCCATCTTGCAATGGTGACGCCACGCCCCAAAATAGGGTATAGATGTGTGAAAAGCCAACAAATAGGCGACGTTATCGCGTCGGTATTGATTGTTTCGGTAAATGAAGACGATAAGCAGTCGGGATCGCCCAGAATGATCGATGATGTCTACAATACGAAGATCCTGGAGTTCGCGGGCAATATCCCGCGCATCGGCACTTTGGAAGATGCGGATGCGACGGCTCGGGCGCACTCGAAGCTCTGTGGTTCAACTGTCAAGGTATGGCTGAAACTCGATGGCGATATTGTCAGCGATTTTGCCCATGAAGTGAAAGCCTGCGCCCTCGGGCAGGCGTCATCCTCCATCATGGCCCGCAATATTGTCGGCGCTTCAACCGCTGAGCTACGGGCCGTGCGCGACCAGATGATCGCGATGTTGAAGGAAAACGGCCCACCGCCGACCGGCCGCTTTACAGACCTGCAGTTTCTCGAGCCGGTTCGCGATTACAAGGCAAGACACGCGTCCACATTGCTGACATTCGATGCCGTCGTCGATGCTATTGAGCAGATCGAGGAAAGCCGTGGCGCAGGGGCGGCCGCCTGAGATCGTCCAGGCCATGTGTCCGCAAAACTCATCTCCGAACCGGCCAAGAGGCCGCAATTATGACGGTCCTTTCAGAAAAACGCCCGGACGTTTGTTCGGCATGGGGCTGATCCGCCTTTACCAACTGACCCTTTCAGGGTTCATCGGCAACAGTTGCCGGCACCTTCCGACCTGCTCGGAATTTGCCTATGAAGCTGTGGCCCTGCACGGGCTTTGGGGCGGTGGTTGGATGGCGTTCTACCGCGTCATTCGTTGCGGACCAGGCGGCAGTCACGGGTTCGACCCGGTTCCGGACATTTTGCCTGACAACTGCCGCTGGTTTTTGCCATGGCGCTACTTTCGTTACGCAAAAAATAGGCCCGGCGTGGAGTAACTGCGTTCGGTTGCAAACGCTGAAGACTCGAGCTAAAAGGCGCGCGCCCGGCAAAGACCGGATGATTTCAAACCACCCGCATTCGTTGGCGGGACTGGACAGGAGAAAACATGATGGCTGAATCCGCCTCTCAATCCGATTCCGTTTCCCTCAAATTTCCCGATGGCTCCACACGCGAATATGCGAGCGGGTCCACCGGCCGTGATGTTGCGGAAAGCATTTCCAAATCGCTTGCCAAGAAGGCCGTTGCGCTCGAACTTGATGGTGAACTGCGCGACCTGAGCGATCCGGTGACCGATGGCGCGCTGCAGATCGTGACGCGCGATGACCCGCGCGCACTGGAACTCATTCGTCACGATGCGGCGCATGTCATGGCCGAGGCTGTGCAGGAACTCTATCCCGGTACTCAGGTGACAATCGGTCCCGTCATTGAAAACGGGTTCTACTATGATTTTGCCCGCAACGAGCCCTTCACCCCGGAAGATCTTCCCAAAATCGAGAAGAAGATGCGGGAAATCATCGCCCGCAACAAGCCGTTCACCAAGGAGGTCTGGACGCGCGACGAGGCCAAGGAAACCTTCTCCCGGATGGGTGAGGCCTATAAGGTCGAACTTGTCGACGCAATACCCGAAGGCGAGGACCTCAAGATCTACAAACAGGGTGACTGGTTCGATCTGTGTCGTGGTCCGCATATGGCCTCAACCGGGCAGATCGGCAACGCATTCAAACTGATGAAGGTTGCGGGCGCCTATTGGCGCGGCGATGCCAACAATCCGATGCTGACCCGAATCTACGGCACCGCCTGGGCCGATCAGAAGCAGCTCGATGCCTATCTGCATATGCTTGAGGAGGCCGAGAAGCGCGATCACAGGCGTTTGGGCCGGGAAATGGACCTGTTTCATTTCCAGGAGGAAGGGCCGGGCGTTGTCTTCTGGCATGCCAAGGGCTGGAAGATGTTCCAGAACCTGGTGAACTATATGCGCCGGCGTATTGGCGAGCACGGATATGACGAGGTCAATGCGCCGCAGGTTCTCGACAAAGCGCTTTGGGAAACCTCGGGCCACTGGGACTGGTACCGTGAGAACATGTTTGTCACCCAGACGGAGGACGAGCGTGTTTTTGCGCTCAAGCCGATGAACTGCCCGGGCCACGTGCAGATATTCAAACACGGCCTTAAGAGCTACCGGGAACTGCCTATAAAGCTTGCGGAATTTGGTGCTGTTCATCGTTATGAGCCGTCCGGCGCGCTGCATGGGCTGATGCGCGTGCGGGCCTTCACTCAGGATGATGCGCATGTCTTCTGCACCGAGGAGCAGCTTCGGGCGGAGTGCCTGCGGATCAACGATCTTATTTTGACGACTTATGCGGATTTCGGATTTGAAGAGATTACCGTCAAACTGGCGACCCGGCCGGAAAAACGCGTCGGCACCGATGAGATGTGGGATCACGCTGAAGAGGTGCTCCGCGACATTCTCAAACAGATCGAGAAGGAATCCGGCGGACGTATCAAGACCGGCGTCAATGAAGGCGAGGGCACGTTCTACGGGCCCAAATTCGAATATGTGCTGCGCGATGCGATCGGCCGGGAATGGCAATGCGGCACGACGCAGGTCGACTTCAACCTGCCGGAACGGTTTGGCGCCTTCTATATCGACAAGGATTCGGAAAAGAAGCAGCCGGCGATGGTGCATCGCGCCATATGCGGCTCCATGGAGCGCTTCCTTGGCATCCTGATCGAGAACTATGCCGGCAATCTGCCCTTGTGGTTTGCGCCGGTTCAGGTGGTGGTCGCGACCATCACGTCGGACGCCGATGAGTACGGTCTTGAAGTCGCGGCCGCATTGAAAAAAGCCGGACTGAGTGTCGAAACCGATCTGCGCAACGAGAAGATCAACTACAAGGTCCGCGAGCATTCGGTTGCGAAGGTTCCGGTCATTCTTGTCTGCGGCATGCGCGAGGCCGAGGAGCGCAGCGTGAATATGCGCCGCCTTGGAAGCCGCGATCAGACGTCGATGTCGCTTGACGATGCAATCGTCATGCTGACCGATGAGGCGGTGCCGCCTGATCAACGGCGGGATTGAGTTTCATAAGACATATCTACCAACAGGGCGGCCGTCGGCCCGCCCTGTTGGCCGAGCCGTTTGATGCTCACTGCTTCACGAGTCTGCGATTGAACTCGTCATTGAAGTAGGACACGATCTGACTGTAGACGCCATTTGTGATGATCCTGTCGAGTCCGACGTTGAAGTCGTCGAGATACCGGTTGGAATCCGAGTTGGTCGCATAGGCAAGCAAATGGAGCCGTCCCGGGATTGAGAAATCGGACATTTCAACATTGTCGGTGATCCCCATGTCGTGGGCGACGGCCAGACCGACGAAACGGTTGAGAGCAACGTAGTCGGCGCTGCCTTCCAGAAGGCGTTGGAAACAGTCCTGGGGCGAGTCGCCGACGACCAGATGTTCGATTGAGAAGCCGGCCTCAACCATGTCGAATGTGGAAAATCCTTTCGGCCTGCAGATTCGCCGCGTCTTGACGGTCTCCAGGGATGTGTCGCCGAGATCGGCGCGGCCAGCCTCCTGGAAGAAGACCTGCGTTGTATTGACGATTGGCTTGGATTTGCTGTACTCGCAGCGGATCTGCATGGGCTCCGGAAGCCTGTCGCAGGTTTGCCAGAAGTCCATATCCGGCATCGCCCACGGAAACGTCATCTGATAGCGGTCTTTCTTGACCAGACTTGTGACCTGCGCGTTCCAGTCGTCGATAATGTCTATCTCGACATTTGCATTGATGTCAGAAGCTTCGAAGGCGGCTCGAATGATCTCGGTTGCCATACCGTCATTCGGCCAGTCCGTATCGGTAAATGGCGGCCAGTTGTCACCGGTGACGACATAGACTGTCACGGTCTCGGCGCCAGCGGCCGCGGGTTTGTCTTCAATCGTTGCCGCCGCGGTTTCCGGGAGGCTTTCGACTGAGCCGGGGCAGGGCGGAATGCTCAGCCGCATGCCGATAATCAGTAAATCCGGGTTGTTGCCGATCACATCCGCATTTCCGGGATATTCATAGATTCGCGGCCACATAAGCCAATCGCCGAGAGACGCCTTGGCGATCCTCGACAGTGTGTCGCCGGAGGCAACATAATACTCCTGAACGTTCTGCGTGCAGGCGGCAGGCGCCGCCGATGCGGGTGTACCGGTGCTGGCGACAAAGTGGACCGTGGCAAATAATGCGGCCGTGAGGGTGGACAAATGAGGGAGGCGGATTTTCACGGAATACTCCTGATCATGAGGTTGACGGGTTTGTGTTGGAACTCGGGTTTTTGTGTTTGTGAACCTTGTCGAGCCGCTGTGTCGGGTTGCCGTTGAGGGACCGCGGGCAGCTTCAGCCGCAATCCCGTAGTGCGAGGGACGCACTTGACCACCACGCCGTCACCATGACGGCGTGCCAGGTATTTCAATACTCAGGCAGGCATCACTTCACGGGCGATGATGCCTGCCTTTTCCCGATCGGGGGTGGCGCTGAGTTGGTTCGGTTGACCCTGTTACTGCTTTGCGAGGCGCCGGCTGAACTCGTCATTGAAGTACGAGATGATCTGACCGTAGACGCCATTGTTGATGATCGTCTGCAGGCCCTTGTTGAACTCATCGAGATACTGGACCGTGTCCATCGGATTGTTCCGATAGGCAAGGATATGGATCGGGCTTGCAATGGTGATGTCAGCCATTTCCACGTTGTTGCTGATCCCCATATCCGCGGCGACCGCCAGGCCGGTGAAGCGGTTCAGCAGGACATAGTCCACTTTTCCTTCAAGAAGGCGCAGGAAACAATCCGTTGGCGAGAGCTCGATGTGGAGGTTGTCGACCGACAAACCGTTTTCGACGAGTTCGAAGGTTGAATATCCCTTTGGCCGGCACAGTCGCTTGGCCTTGATCCCCTCCAAGGTATCCTGCGCAAGGTCGGCGCGGCCGGCCTCCTTGAAGAAAGCCAGCGTAACGTTGGCAATTGGATTGGAGTGATCATATTCGCAGCGAATCTGCATCGATTCGGGAAGTTTGTCGCAGGACTGCCAAAACTCCATTTTTGGATAAAACCATGGGAATGTCAGCTGATAACGGTTTGTCTTGGTCAGCGTTTCAAGCTGCGCGCTCCAATCGTTGACGTAGTGAATTTCGACATTGTCGCTCATCCCGGCCGCTTCGAATGCGGCCTCCACGATGACCACGGCCATGCCGCCCTGTGGCCAGTCCGTCGAGACGTAAGGTGGCCAGTCATCACCGGTCACAACATATAGCTTTATCGGAAGACTGGTCGTCGTGCTGCCGGTGTTCCTTGCTGCCCTTTGTGTTTGTGCTTGCGTTTGTGTCTCGGTGGCGACGACCTCCTGGGGAATGCTCTGAATCGCACCAGGGCAGGGAGGGATCTGAAGCCGCACGCCGATAGTCAGAAGATTGGGATTACGCCCGATAGATTCGGCATTTCCGGGATATTCAAAAATTCTCGGCCATTGCCGGGGATCGCCAAAGGCGGCGCCCGCGATTTTTGAAAGTGTGTCGCCGGAGCTGACGGCGTATTCCTGCACGGTATTGCCGCAAGCAGCCGGTGCGGCTTGTGCAGACGCCGACATGCCCATCGCAAGTGGAACAGACATGGCAAGCGCAGTGGCGGGGCCGAGCAATCGGCTGGAAAAACAGTTCACGGAGGACTCCTGAATCTTGGTTATTGAGCGAGGCGAAAACTGATGTTCTCGTATGGAATGTTCTTTGCCCGGCTGGTGCGATGGGTCAGCTTGGCACTGTCTCCATCGATGCGGCCCGATGTTGCGCCGCGAACGATTCCGAGATTGCGGAAGCATGTTCCGTTGGGCATTTTCATGATCCAGCAACCGGATACGCGTTCGGCTGCGTTGTCGGACATTCCATAAAGGCCGTTGACGGGGCTGTTTTGTTCAACCGGAATCAGGGTCCCGGATGTGCGAACCTTCTCGGGATCAAAATTCGGTCCCCAAGGATAGTCGCTGTGTGTCGCAAGGCCCCCGCGCGCAGCGACGATCCATTCCGCTTCGTCCGGTATTCTGTAGGGCGGCTCCCCGGCTTCGCGTTTCCCGTTGATCCATTCGACAAAACCCATCATCTGATCTGTTGTGACCGATGTGATGGGAAGAAAGAGCTTGTCACTGTCGAAATAACCGGACGGAAAACCGTCCATTGAACACGAACCTTCGTCTGCGCAGGCTTTCCATTGCCTCCTGGTCACTTCCGTCGTTGCAATCCGGAAGTCATCAAGGGTAATCATTTGCGTTCGTGAAGCCGTGTCGCCAGCTGCGTGATTGGGTATGGTGAATGTTCCACCGGTAATCGACACCATGACAGGTGTCAGCGGATTGTCCGGGATTGCCCCGACGGAACTCTGTTCCGGTATGGGAACGACACCGGCGGCTGAGGCGACTTCCAGACTGTGTTCAACGGGAGGCGTGGTGACCGGCGGTTGAGGGGTGGTGTCTTGTACCGTCTGTGTCGTGTTCGAGGGCAGATAGCGCGATAAAAAGAGCGCACCGCCAAACGAAGCCATGAACGCGACGACAAACAGTGCCAGGAGACCAGTCTGCCGGTTGATCGCGATATTGCGGGGTCTAGCCGGCGGCTTCTTGAGCAGGAAGTCGGGGATGCCGATATCTTCGTCGTCTTCCTGATCCCATTTCAGTTTGGGTGCATTTGGTTGATTGAGCCTGCGTTCATTTCGAACAACGGCTGCTGCAAACCCGCCCGGTCGTGCTCTTCTTGATGATTTTCTGTTGATATTACGCGTGAAATTAATGTCTTGACCAGATACTCTATTCATTAACTTTCTTACCCCGGAAAGTTAAGGTTAAAAACTGGCGAAAAAGACGATCGGACAGGTATACGCCTTGCATGGATTCTGTCCCAACAGAGCGGCTTCATCCGAGAACTGGACTCTCGCGCGCTCGGCAATTCAGTTGGGCATGGCCTCCAAATCAAAACATCGTTCTGCAAAATCCTCCCGACCGTTGCCGGCGTAAAAATAGTGGAGAACGAATGTCGGCCCAAACTATGGCGAACACACCGCGATGCTGCCGCATTCTTGACAATTTGCCATCAAGAATTGTGTCGCCGTGAAGCAAAATTATAGGATGTGTTGCCGTAATTCGGACTTAATTCGGCTCAGTCAGCAGATTGTATGCGGTTCATATTCCACTCGATTGACTGAGCGAACGGCGTCCAATAGCCGACTTCGACACCGGCCTGACGCAGGGCCTGTCCTGTCCACGCATTGCATCCGTAAAACGGGTTGAAGCGACCGGTTGCCCGGTAAAACACATCGCCAAAGCCTTGCGTCACGCCATCAAGCAGTTCGACATCGCCATTCATGTCCGTGTCAAATGAGGCGGCGATGAAGCGGACAAGCCTCTCGTATTGATCATTGTCGAGGTCGACACGAAAGACGCCGAGACCATGGGGTGCGACCGGCAATGGCAACACATGTATAACCGAGCGGTCGAAGGCAAGCGATCGCACGATGATACTTGCAGTCAGATCCGACAAGGCAAGCAGGCTTGTATAGGCGGTTTGAGATCCCCATCCGAAAACCAGGTAACGGGCGCCTTCCAGGCCGTGTGGAAGATCATCCGACTGTACCGGCACATTGGCGGGCGCGCGACCGCCGATGACGGGCAGCGCAATGTCGCTGTGAAATCCATTTGAGAGCACATAGACGGTGTGTACAGGTGTTGACGCCGGCGACTTGCCTGGCACCGTCCAGACTGTTCCGGCAATGGCGGCTGCAAGATACAGTGTGATTATTGCAAGGACTGTTGCTGTCGTGATCGCAACCGCCTTGAAAAATCGCCGGGTGAATGATCGGCTGCTCATTTTCCAGTCTGACATTTATGCCCCTGGCGGGCCTTCGTACTGCGGCGATCTATTGAAGAAGCACCTCGACATCGTAGTTGAAGCCGGCAGCGACCTTGAAGTCCCGCCGGTAGAGCTGCTGCTGGTGCCGGGCGATGGCAGTGTAGTCGCCTTCGGCCAGGACGAGTGACGGAAAGGCTCCGACACTCTCACTGATCAGATCACCGGCGGCATTGGTTATCGACCAGGCGGTGTCGGCAATGGCTTCGCCACCCTCTTCCGAAACCAGCTTCAATGTAATCTGGGCGGCTCTGTGCTGAATCGTCGCCTCCGTCATCTTGCCGGCTGCGACGGCAATATCCGAACGGATGACAGCGTTGACATCACCATATTCCGAAACAACGTGATAGATCCCGTCGTTGAGGCGGATGATCTGATTTGGCTTGACGTCAGCAATAATCAATTGTCGTTGCCCGTTCGCGTCGCGCTCTTCAGAGTAGATGTCAAATCGCAGTTTGACCGGTGCGATACGCACGTCATTTCCGGAGACTGCGTTGAGAACCAGTCCCCCGGCGTTGAGGATAAAGTCCTGCGCGTTAACCGGGCCATTATCGGGTATAACAAGTTTGCGGGTCACCCCGGCAAGGCCGAATGAGACGTGAACGAAATATTCGCCGGGCTCCATGGAAATCAACGCGGAGCCGCCTTCCGAAGTGGCGAGAATTGGAAGTTTGCCTTCCTGATCCGGGATAGGGTGATAAACGCGCCATATCAGTCCGTGTTCCAGCGGGGCTGCGCCCTCAACAAGCCGGGCATCCAGATCGACATTGCGTAGTTGATCCGGTGGCAGTGCAATTTGCGGCAGGTCGCCTGTCGGGGCAAACTCGGTCACGCCCGGAAGATTGAGAGGAAATACAGTGTCCACCGGCTGCGCATCCTGCGCGGCGGCTTGCCCTATCATTGCCCCCAGCAATACCAGAATCGGCAAAACGCCGATTTTCAGTCTGGAATGAATCATCTAGTTCCCAATATAGCTCTTATGTCGTTTCAAGCCCAGGCAAATGGCAAATTCAAGGCGACCAGCAACGTAGCAAAGGACCGGCGATGAACGAAGCTCTGAAATCCTACCTCGAGACGCGGCGAACCATACCCGCCAACATGATGACGGAACCGGGGCCGGACCACGACACAATACAAAAGATGCTGGCGCTTGCCACGCGTGTTCCCGATCATGGTAAACTGGCGCCTTGGCGCTTTATCGTGATTTCAGGGGAAGCCAGACAGCGGATCGGATCGCTTTTGAGCGAGCTGGCGCTTCGTAACAATCCGGATATGCCGGCTGAGCGCAGGGAGCAGGAGGAGACACGGCTTGCGCGCGCTCCAGTGGTCATAGTGGTCGTCAGCAAGGCGGCGGAGCATCCGAAAATCCCGCAATGGGAACAGGTCCTGTCCGCCGGTGCGATCTGCCTCAACCTTTACATGGCCGCCAATGCCTTCGGTTTTGCAGCTAACTGGCTCAGCGAGTGGATCAGTACCGACAGGGATGCGCTTGATATTCTTGGCGTTACACCCGAAGAACAGGTGGCCGGCATGATCCATATCGGAACGCCGACCGTCCCACCGAACGAACGCCCCCGTCCGGATGTCGAAACCCTGACGACGTGGCTGGAAGACTGAGGCCGGACATGTTCTACGAAACCGGCACAAATGATCACGGCTTGCCGCACGATCCGTTCAAGGCGCTCGTCTCGCCACGGCCGATTGGCTGGATAGGGACGCTGGCTGGCGATGGCACACCCAACCTTGCACCCTACAGCTATTTCAATGCGATCGGCGACAGGCCGAAAATGGTGATGTTCGCGTCGGATGGCCGTAAGGACAGTGTCGCCAATATCGAGGAGACGGGTGAGTTCTCGGCCAGTCTTGCCAGCCGGGTGCTTGCGGAAAAGGTTATCGCCACTTCAGTGGATGCGCCGGCCCATATTGATGAGTTCCAATATTCCGGTTTGACTGCGACCGCCGGCAAACTGATTTCCGCGCCACATGTGGCCGAGGCCTTTGCGGCGCTCGAATGCAAGGCGGTGAGCATATTCCAGCCGGATACGCTTGAGGGCGGAAAGTCAAAATCCATCGTCGTGATCGGTCAGGTTGTCGGCATTCACATCGACGAGGGCATCATTGCCGATGGCAGGATCGACATGGCTAAGGCTGCACCACTGGCCCGTCTCGGCTACCGCGACCACAGTCACGGGGCCGATACGTTCGAGTTGATACGGCCGGTCTGGACTGAGAAGGATTAGGGCAATCCGGCCGCGCGGGCGCGCTCAAGTATCTTCTGTGCCTGCCGCAGATGTGGGCGATCGATCATCTGGCCGTCGAGGCTGAGAACACCGACATCGTCACCGGCTTCGTCGAAGAGTGAAACGATCTTGCGGGCGCGGGCCAGTGATTCCTGCGAAGGCGTGAAGACCCGGTTTATGATTTTCACCTGGGCCGGGTGAATGGCCATCTTGCCTGAGAAGCCGTCGCGCACCGCCGCGCGGCACTCCTGTTCGAGCCCCTCGGTGTCCCTGAAATCAGTAAAGACGGTGTCGATCGCATCAACACCAGCCGAAGCGGCGCCAAGGAGAGTAACCGTTCGGGCATAACGGAAGAGGTCCGTATACTGTCCGTTCTTGTCGCGGTTTGTTTGAACGCCGACATCCGCGGATAAATCCTCGCCGCCCCAGGAGAGCGAACGCAATCGCCGTGAAACCGATGTGTAGGTCCCGGCGTTCAGCGTTCCCCGGGCGGTTTCCGTAACAAGCGCGTGGATGCCCGTAACCCCCTCGTCGATTCCGGCTTCGGCCTCGTGAACGGCGATCATTGACGACAGTTTCTGTACGTCCGAGCCGTGTTCCGCCTTTGGCAGGAGAACCGCGTCCGGGCCAACGCTGACGATTTCCGCCAGGTCGTCCTCGGTCAGCCCGCTGCCAAGAGGATTGATGCGCACGACGAGCGATGGCTGAGGCGCTGCTCCGGATTCGCGTGCCTCGCTGATAAAAGCGCGTGTCATCTTGCGTGCCGTGGATTTTTGCGAAAGGGAGACAGAGTCCTCCAGATCGATCAAAAGGCAATCGGCACCGCTGGAAAGAGACTTGTGGAGCTTGCGCTCCGAATCACCCGGTACAAAGAGATAGGACCGCACGTTCAAGCCGCCTTTTTTCGCATCATTGCCTGCCGCTTGCAGCGCGCAACAAGGTCGCCATTTTGATTGTAGCCGCGATGCTCGAATTCAACGATGCCGCGATCTGCCTTGGATTTCGATTCGCGAACGGAAAGCACTTCCGTTTCCACTCTCAAAGTGTCGCCGTGGAACATGGGATGGGGAAAGGTGACGTCCGTCATGCCCAGATTAGCTATGGTTGTCCCGACGGTGGTGTCGTTGACAGAAATTCCTATCAATAAACCAAGTGTAAACAACGAGTTGACCAGGGGTTTGCCCCATTCGGTCCGGGATGCAAAATCAAAATCAATATGTAAAGGCTGAGGGTTGAGCGTCATGTTGGAGAACAACATATTATCGCTTTCCGTAATGGTCCGGCGCAGCTCATGCTGAAACACCTGACCTTGCGAAAATTCCTCGAGATAAAGTCCTGTCATTCGGTCCTCCGTTTGCGCGGCAAAATAGGCGAGGGCAGGTGCAGCCGCAAGCGGTTAACAGTTATGGTGAACCGATCGTAAACCTTTTGTTCCTAGTGTCGGATCGACGAGAAGCGAATCCGGATAATTTTTATGATCGTTCAGAAGTTTTTGCAGTGGTCCGAATCGGCAGGCGCCCGTGAAAGGGCACGCGCGGCAAATGCCTTGTCGCGTGCCTTTGTCCTGAGCGAGTTGTCGCTTGAGGAAACACGCGCGGCCGAGGCAGCGATGGCGCTTCTCCTTGACGACCCGTCGCCCATGGTCCGCCAGGCGATGGCAGAGGTTCTTGCCGCATCGGAAAAAGCGCCGCGCTCGGTCATTCACAGTTTGGCAAAGGACCAGATCGATATTGCCGGCATTGTAGTTTGTTGCTCACCCTTGCTTGGCGACCAGGAACTTGTTGATCTGGCGGCGGATGGAAGACCGGGTATCCAGAGCGCCATAGCCATTCGCCATGATCTGAGACAGGCGGTCTGTGCTGCGCTTGCCGAGGTTGCCGAACGTCCCGCCGTCGCCGATATGCTGGACAATCCGACGGCACGCATTGCAAAGGTTACGTTGCGTCGCATTACGGAACGATTTGGCGGTCATCCGGAAATACGCGCAAGGCTGCTTGATCGCTCCGATCTGCCGGGCGATGTGCGGCACTCGCTTATCCTCAAGGTTGGCAATGCGCTGGCCGAGTCCAGTTTCGTGGCGGGCATTGTCGGGCGAGGCCGGGTGGGGCGCATAACCGACGAAGCCTGTCAGGCGGCAACACTGCAATTGGCGGGAGCGGTTGACGGCAGGGAAATTCCGGCTCTGGTCGAACATCTGCGGCTTGACGGCAAGCTGACACCGGCATTCTTGATGCATGCACTGTGCATCGGCAATATCGAGTTCTTCGCATCGGCCGTCGGTTCAATCGCCGGTGTTGATGACCAAAGGGTCAGGGCTATTCTCGTCGACGGTCGGCGCAATGCCATTCAGGCGCTTTATGCGTCGAGCGGATTGGACGCCATGACCTGTGAGGTCTTTGCAACCGCGACACTGCTTTGGCGTGATGCGACAAAGCAGGATGTCGCTCCGAACGCCTTGCGCATAACCGAGCAGTTGATCGACCACTATATGGAAAATGGTGAAAGCGGTCCGGTTGAAGAATTGCTTTTGCTTGTTGAACGGATGAACCTGGAGTTCCGCCGCAAAGCTGCAAAAGACTATGCAATGGCCATAGCGTGCGAGGCGGCCTGAGCGGCCAGCCGTCAGATATCGAGATCGTCGACGAATTCCGCGCGTTCCTGAATGAACTGGAAACGCGCTTCGGCCTTTGTACCCATCAGGTCATCGACGGCTTTGCGGGTATCATCGGCGCTGATTTCGTCGATCTCCACCCTTAGGAGTGTGCGCTTGTCGGGGTGCATGGTCGTTTCCTTGAGCTGAGCCGGGAGCATTTCTCCAAGCCCTTTGAAACGGCCGATGTCTATTTTCCCCTTACCCTTGAATTCGCTTTCGAGGAGCTCTGCACGGTGCGCGTCGTCGCGGGCATAGAGTGTCTTGCCGCCTTGTGTAATCCTGTAAAGCGGCGGCACAGCGAGGTAGAGATGTCCCTCGCGAATGAGGTCGGGCATTTCCTGGTAGAAGAATGTGATCAGCAGTGACGCAATGTGCGCGCCGTCTACATCGGCATCCGTCATGATGATAATACGGTCGTAGCGCAGATCCTGTTCGCGGTATTTCGCCCGCGTTCCGCAGCCCAGTGCCTGGACGATATCGGCAATCTGCTGGTTGGCGCCCAATTTGTCGCGGCCGGCGCTTGCGACATTCAGGATCTTGCCGCGCAGGGGCAGAATGGCCTGGTTTGCGCGGTTCCTTGCCTGTTTCGCCGAACCGCCGGCGGAATCGCCCTCAACAATGAACAGTTCGGCCCCTGCGGCGGTCCCTTGCGAACAGTCAGCCAGCTTGCCGGGCAGGCGAAGCTTTCTCACAGCGCTCTTGCGGTTGACTTCCTTTTCCTTGCGTCGGCGAACACGCTCGTCGGCCCGTTCCATGACCCAATCCAGCAGCTTTGCCGCTTCCTGGGGCGAGTCGGCCAGGAAATGGTCGAACGGGTCGCGCACTGCGTTTTCGACAATGCGCTGGGCCTCGACGGTGGCGAGTTTGTCCTTGGTCTGACCAACGAATTCGGGCTCGCGTACAAAGACGGAGAGCATGCCGGCCATTGAAATCATCACATCGTCCGTGGTGATGATGGAGGCGCGTTTGTTGCCGGTGAGTTCGGCATAGGCCTTGAGACCGCGCGTAAGCGCGAGCCTGAAGCCGGCTTCATGGGTTCCACCTTCAGGTGTCGGAACCGTATTGCAGTAGGAATTGACGAAAGCGTCGCCCGTATACCATGTCACCGCCCATTCGACGGTGCCGTGGCCGCCGGCTTTTTCCGAGCGGCCGAAAAAGATATCGCGGGTAACCTTGTGTTCCGGGCCGATGGATTCGTCTAGATAGTCCTTCAGGCCGCCGGGAAAATGAAAGACCGCCTTTGCCGGCGTTTCATCCTTTTCTCCGAGCAATGAGGGATCGCAGGACCAGCGGATTTCGACGCCGCCGAACAGATAGGCCTTTGACCTTGCCATCTTGAAGAGACGGGCCGGCTCAAACGCTGCGGACTTGCCGAAGATGTCCGCGTCGGGATGGAAGCGGACCTTGGTGCCGCGCCGGTTATGAACCTCTCCCAGATCCTCAAGCTTGCCCTTTGGGACACCGCGCGAGAAGGTCTGCCTGTACAGCCGGCGATTGCGCGCCACCTCAACCTCGAGATGGTCTGACAGTGCATTGACCACCGAAACACCGACGCCGTGCAGGCCGCCGGACGTTTCATAGACCTTCGAGTCGAATTTGCCGCCGGCGTGAAGCGTGGTCATGATGACTTCCAGTGCCGACTTGTTCTTGAACTTCGGATGCGGGTCGATCGGTATGCCGCGGCCATTGTCGGATACGCTCAAGAACCCGTCGGCATCGAGTTCGACCTCAATGACTTTCGCATGGCCTGCAACAGCCTCGTCCATCGAATTGTCGATGACTTCGGCAAACAGGTGATGGAGCGCGCCGATATCCGTTCCGCCGATATACATACCCGGTCTGCGGCGAACGGGCTCCAGCCCTTCCAGGACTTCGATATCGGAGGCGGAATAACCTGCCTCAGCGTCATCTCTCACGGCTGCTTTGCGTTTTCCGGCAGGCGGCGTCTTTGGCGGGGCTGACGTGCTGCTGTCATCCTGCTCCGGTGACGGTGTGGCGCGGTCGGCCTTCAGGTCGGAAAATAGGTCTGTCTTGTCTTCCATCAAACGGGTATTTCCCAGTTGATTCGCATCGTGCCGAGTCTGCCAGAGTGCGGCGCGCTTTGCGAGGCTTTGAAGGCCCGTGACGCCTATTAAACATCCTGAAAGCGGCTATTTACGGCCATTTGTTAAAAGAAAAGCGCCCCGCGCGGTGTTTCCGGCCGGGGCGCTTGTCGTTTATGCACTTGTCCTGTTTCCGCGAGGCTTACGACCGGCTCGAGATCGGCACATAATCCCTGCTGGTTTCTCCGGTATAGAGCTGGCGGGGGCGGCCGATTTTCTGGTGCGGATCCTCGATCATTTCCTTCCACTGGGCGATCCAGCCAACCGTGCGGGCGAGGGCAAAAAGCACGGTGAACATGGTGGTTGGGAAGCCCAGCGCCTTAAGGGTGATTCCCGAGTAGAAATCGATATTCGGATAAAGCTTCTTTTCGATGAAGTAGTCGTCGGTGAGCGCAATGCGCTCCAGCTCGATGGCGACATCGAGAAGCGGATCGTCCTTGATGCCGAGTTCGGCCAGCACTTCATGCGTGGTCTTCTGCATGATCTTGGCGCGCGGATCGTAGTTTTTATAGACGCGGTGTCCAAAGCCCATCAGGCGGAACGGATCGTCGCGGTCCTTGGCGCGAGCGATATATTCCGGAATGTGGTCCACTGATCCGATTTCGGCGAGCATGTTGAGCGCAGCCTCATTGGCGCCGCCATGGGCCGGTCCCCACAGGCAGGCGATGCCCGCGGCTATGCAGGCGAACGGGTTGGCGCCGGACGAGCCGGCGAGGCGAACGGTCGACGTCGAGGCGTTCTGCTCGTGATCGGCGTGCAGGATGAAGATGCGATCCATCGCGCGGGCAAGGACAGGATTGACCTTGTACTCCTCACAGGGCACCGCAAAGCACATGTGCAGGAAGTTGGACGCGTAATCGAGATCGTTCTTGGGATAAATAAAGGGCTGTCCGATGTGGTATTTATAGGCCATTGCCGCGATGGTCGGCATCTTAGCGATCATGCGCAGGCTGGCGACCATGCGCTGATGCGGGTCCGTGATATCGGTCGAATCGTGATAAAATGCGGACAAGGCGCCAACAACACCGCACATGATGGCCATGGGATGCGCGTCACGGCGGAAGCCGGTGAAAAACCGCGACATCTGTTCATGGATCATTGTGTGGCGCGTAACCCTGTAGTCGAAGTCCGCCTTTTGCGCCTTGTTGGGAAGCTCGCCGTACAAAAGCAGGTAACAGACCTCAAGGAAGTCGCCGTGCTCGGCCAGCTGGTCGATAGGGTAGCCGCGATGAAGAAGGATGCCTTCGTCACCATCGATATAAGTGATCTTGGATTCGCATGAGGCAGTCGAGGTAAAGCCCGGGTCATAGGTGAAAGCGCCGGTTTCCTTGTAAAGGCTGGCGATATCGACAACGTGTGGACCAACCGATCCGCCGCGTACCTGCAGTTCGATGTCATTGCCATCGACAGAGAGCTTTGCCTTCGATTCTGTCATGTTGGTCCCCTTTTTCTTCATTCAGACTGCGACCCGGGAGGTCCCCATACGCCAAACCGGAGTGGGCGTGCGCAGTTGCTAGCCGATTTCACGCGCGCTGCCAAGCTCTGGCCCGGTGTTATTGTGCGATGCAACGTTGCCGAAAAAGCAAACGATACCAACGGGCAGGCAGTATTGGCTGCTGCACCACAATAGATGAACCCGGCTTATGCGCCGGGCATTGTAGGATAAGTTCCGTTGTTTCTTCCGCATGAGCTGATGGGCCGAAAGAACCAATCCAAACCGCCTGTGGATGGGTAGATACCGCACTGCACAGTCAATTTCCAGAGGCTTGCCGGCGGTCAGGCCAGTTGATCCTTTATTCGCCCCAATGCCTCATCCCGCCCAAGTACGGCTATGACATCGAATACGCCAGGAGACGTTGTGCGCCCGGTCAGAGCTGCGCGAAGCGGCTGGGCGACCTTTCCGAGCTTCAGTTCCTCGGCATCGGCAAAGTCACGAATGACCGTTTCCAGTGTCTCCAACCGCCAATCGCCGGCCGTCTCCAGCAGCGGCAAAAGCTTGCTTAACGTATCGCGGCCGCCCTCGGACAGTATCTTTTCCGCCTTGTCTTCATTGTTCAAGGGCCTTTCGGCGAAGAGAAAGCGAGCACCGTCGGCAAGATCCGACAGGGTGCGGGCGCGTTCCTTCAAGCCCGGCATCGCTTCCCTTAGCTGCCTGACCTTTTCATCGGATTTACGAGCTTCGAAATAGTCTCCGCCTTCCATGTGGGGGAAGAACGCACACAATGCTTCCGTCAAGGTGTCGTCGTCGCCATTTCGTATGTAGTGGCCGTTTATCGCTTCGAGTTTCTTGACGTCGAACCGGGCGGCGCCCTTGTTGACATCGGCGATGTCGAACCATTCGATCATCTGTTCCATTGAAATGATCTCGTCGTCGCCATGGCTCCATCCAAGGCGTACCAGATAGTTGCACAGTGCTTCTGGCAGATAGCCCATGGCGCGGTAGGCCTCGGCGCCCAAGGCTCCGTGGCGCTTAGAGAGTTTGCCTCCGTCCGGGCCGTGGATCAGCGGAATATGTGCCATTGTCGGAACCGGCCATTTCATCGCATGATAGATAACCGTCTGGCGGGCGGCGTTGGTCAGGTGGTCGTCGCCGCGAATGATATCAGTCACACCCATGTCATGATCGTCGACAACGACAGCAAGCATGTATGTGGGGTTGCCGTCAGAGCGCAGGATGATGAAATCGTCCAGATCGCCATTCGGGAACGACACATCGCCTTGCACGCGATCAGCAACGACCGTCACGCCGTCGCGCGACGCCTTGATGCGGATTGCCGGTTTCACGCCGGATGGTGCCTCGGAGGGGTCGCGGTCGCGCCAGCGACCATCATAGCGCGGAGGGCGGCCTTCGGCACGAGCCTTTTCACGCATCGCCTCGAGCTCTTTCGGCGTCGCATAGCAATAATAGGCATTGCCCGATTTCACGAGTTCCTCGGCGATCGCACGGTGTCTGTCGACGCGTGCATATTGTGAGATAGGTTCTCCATCCCAGGAAAGTCCCAGCCATTGGAGACCGTCCAGTATTGCTTCGACGGCCTCATCGGAGTGGCGGCTACGGTCAGTATCTTCAATGCGCAGCAGCATCTTGCCGCCACGGTTCTTAGCATAAAGCCAATTGAACAATGCGGTCCGCGCGCCGCCGATGTGGAGAAAGCCGGTCGGGGAGGGGGCAAAACGGGTTATGACGTCTCCGGACATGGAGTTTCCTTGGGTTTTCGATTTGTCTGGAACTTGGCGGGTCATGTAACACACAACCTGAAGAGTGCAAGGTGCGCAGGGTGCTTTGCGGTCAGGCAAGCAAAATGTAGGATCAAAGGCCGGTACGGGACTGACGAAAGCTCCATGAACAGCTCAGATCGGGTCAAAGACGGGCGGTCCGCCGAAAGGCTCGCTGCTCCTGATGCGCATGACAGGGCGCCGACTTCACGGGAGGGAGCCAGGCCCGGATCTTTCACGTCCATATGGCGCACCTTGATTGACGCTTTGCGTAAGGAAGCCGGTCCGGGCCAGGCGATGCTTTGGCTTCCGGTTTCCATGGCCCTTGGTGCCGCGACCTGGTTTGTCTTGCCGGAAAGACCAGCCATTCTTCCTGTTGCGGTTGCCCTCGGGTGCTGCATGATCGTTCTCGCAGTCTCGGATCGTGAGTGGCTTCGCAAGTCTGGTTTGCTGGTCGCGGGTTTTGTTTTAGCGATGCTTGCCGCCGATTTTGAGACAAGGCAGCTGAACACGACCCTCTTGGATGGAGAGGTGACGACAAATATCGTCGGGACGGTCGTCGCCCGTGACGTCGACCATGCAGGTCGTTTACGCTATACGATCAAGGTCGATCGCAGTTTTGATCCACAACTGCGACGGCCGCCCGAGACCGTCCGTCTTGTCGCCAGGGCCAACCATGAACCGGTGGAAATCGGCGGCGGCGTTTCGGGGTTGGTGCGCCTGCGACCGCCTTCGGGACCAGCCCTGCCGGGCAGTTTCGACTTTACCTACAACTCCTTTTTCAACGGTATCGGCGCCAACGGGTTTTTCCTTGGCAAACCCGATACGACGTATGTGCCGGATGCAAGCGGTCGCGGTTGGTTCGAAGAAGGTGGGCTGACACTTCAACGCCTGCGTCAAAAGATCAGCGAACGGGTCAAAGAGGTGCTGCCCGGAGAGGCGGGCGGCTTTGCGGCCGCGTTGACGGTTGCGGACCGTCGTTCGATGAGCCCGGATACGGTGGATGCCCTGCGGCAGAGCGGGCTTGCCCATGTGCTGGCGATTTCCGGCCTGCACATGGCGCTTGTGGCAGGCACATTCTTCTTGCTTGTGCGCGCCTGTTTCAGCGTTTTTCCCACGATCGTGCAGGCAGTTCCAACGAAGAAGTATGCGGCGGTCGGAGCCTTGGCCATCGCCACGCTCTATCTTTCCATCTCCGGAGCAAGCGTTTCGACGCAACGGGCCTGGATCATGCTGGTCATCATGCTGATCGCCGTGCTCGCGGACAGACAGGCGCTGACGATGCGCAATGTCGCCATTGCCGCAATGATTATCATCGTCATAACGCCCTCCGCCGTTCTCGGGCCGGGCTTTCAAATGTCGTTTGCCGCAACTGCGGCACTAATTGCGACTTATGCGCTGTGGAATAAACCCCGGCCCGGAACAGGGCGTGCTGAGGCCGGGTGGCTGGGCACCCCGGCACGCGTTCTGTTTGTCTTTTTCCTTGGGCTGGCGGTTACGTCACTCGTTGCAGGTCTCGCCACGGCGCCGTTTGCCATCCATCACTTCCATCGGATTGCGGCATACGGGCTTCTGGCCAATCTGGCCGCCATGCCGATTGTCACCTTTATTGTGATGCCGGCGGGGATGTTTGCCGTCCTGCTCATGCCATTGGGTCTCGAAAAATGGCCGTTGATCGTGATGGGAGGGGGGCTTGATGCAGTGATAGCCATCGCCCGTTATGTTCGTGACATCGGCGGTGCGGTTGTCGTTGGTCAGATAAGCCCGTGGATAACACTTGTTGCGGTCGCCGGCCTGCTGATCTTTGTGTTGAGCAGGACCCGGTTGAGGATCGTAGGGCTGGCGCTGCTCCTGCTCGCTGGAGCCGCCATGACGATACCACGCACGTGGCCTGACATTCTGATTGCCGAGGACGGCAGGTTGGTTGCACTTGTCAATAAAGGCGGCTTGGCCACAAACCGCAAAAGACCACCCCGATTCATCTTTGAGCAATGGCAGACGGGGCTCAAACGAACCCGACATGATACGCCCCTCGATATCGCTGGCGGGATAAATGACCTTGGATCCGCATTGGAAGCCTCAGCTGCGAGGACTGATCACATGCAGTGTGCGGCAAAAACTTTCTGTGTCGGCGTGTCGGGCAGTGGGACGAAACTGGCTCTGGTTGAGGATTTATCCTATCTCGGCGCTGCCTGTGACGAGGCAGATATCGTCGTGACCGCGGCATCGATTGCGATGGAGCGGTGTTATTCCGGAGCCCTGCTGATTACAGGCCGCATGCTGCGCCAAAGCGGCGCTTTGGCCATCTGGACGAAAACGAACGGCAATCAGCCGAAAATACGTTCGGCAGTTGCCAGTGTTGACCGAGCCTGGACGCGCCATCGCGCCTATAACTGGCGCAATGACAGCTTCTACAAGATCACACCGTCATGGCGTCAGTGATAGCGCCTGATCAGCCCCACCAGCTTGCCTTGGATCTTCACCTGATCCGGGCCGAAAATCCGAGTCTCATAGGATGGGTTTGCTGCTTCCAGGGCAATTGAGGCGCCCTTTCTGCGGAACCGCTTCAAGGTTGCTTCCTCGTCATCGACAAGCGCGACAACGATTTCACCCGGATTGGCTGTGGAGGCGTTTTTGATGACCACAGTATCGCCGTCAAAAATGCCGGCTTCGATCATTGAATCGCCCTTTACCTCAAGCGCGTAATGTTCACCGCCGGACAGCATCTCCGGGGGGACGCTGATATTGTGCGTATTGTTCTGGATGGCCGATATGGGCACACCGGCGGCGATCCGGCCCATAACGGGTACGCTCACCGCAGCCTGCGTATCATCATTGTCCTGAACCGGAAGCGGTGTGGGTTCAGGCGCGGGTTTACCCAGGCTGCCTTCGATAACGCTTGGCGAGAACCCCTTGCGTTGCTGGCCGGCCGGAATCATCGTCTCGGGAAGGCGCAAGACTTCAAGAGCGCGGGCCCGGTTTGGCAGCCTTCGGATGAACCCACGTTCCTCCAAGGCGGTAATCAGGCGATGAATGCCTGATTTTGAGGCAAGATCAAGCGCTTCCTTCATCTCGTCGAAGGACGGCGGGATGCCCGTCTCCTTCATACGCTCATGAATATAAAGCAGCAGCTCATGTTGTTTTCGCGTCAGCATCGCCGGCTCCCGAATCGGAGAAACAAATACAGAACATACACTATATGTTCCATTTGTGTTCTTCAAGTGTTTATATTTGGTTAACAGACTGCCCGGCGTCGCTAACAGGGTAGTCAATCGGGTTTTGCCGACAGGGCATTGCGGCCGGCGCCCGTCAATCGCTGTCCGGTAATAGGGAGCGCCGGTTAAAACAAGCACCGCTGTGTTCGCTTTCGCCCGTCCCGTTAAAATTGTATAAACCTGCGCGTTGTACCTTCAGCCTCAAACACGGCAGGGGGTTTAGCCAATGAAAAAGATGCGATCGTCATATCCAGGCTGCGGGCCCATCACAGCGTGCATCACCGGAGAATTTCTGCCGGATGATCGTGCGGGTCTGTCCGGGCTGGAAGACATTGCGGTCACGATCCCGCGTACGATCTATCTCGGGCGCGGACCGCACTGTGGCCAATTTCGGTCCGCCGCTGCCGGTAAATGAGATGCAGCTTGTACGCCACTTTTGGGCGATGTTCCTCTACAGAGTTCATTACTGGATGTGGGACCGGTGGTTCGAAACGCGGGAGGCAGTTGCCACGCGCGGGACGTTGCATCAGGACGATCTTTCCCCGGTGAATTCGGCTCATGCCAAATTGTCTTATGAATATGGCGCGTCTCCACGCCTTGTGCTGGGCTGGATCCTCAAAGGTTTGAATGAGGATCTGAGCCGTTTCTCTTTTGTCGATTACGGATCGGGCAGGGGGCGCATGTTGCTGACTGCCGCCCAGTGGCCGTTTCGTCTCGTGCACGGGATCGAGTTCAGCAGCATTTTACATGAGCAGGCCGAGCGCAATATTTCCGGTTATCCGAAAAATCATCTCAAATGCAGGGACATAAAATCGGTCTGCTGCGACGTCATGGATTACGATACGCCGAAAACCGACTGCATCCTTTATTTCTATAATCCGTTCGAAGGCGAACTGCTGGATAAGGTCATCCGCAAATATTCGCACTGCGACGATAGCGGCGCGAAGCGCAAGGTGATTATCGTCTATTACAACTCCATGCACCGCCATGCGCTCAATGCAAATGAACGGATCAGGCCGAGGCCGATGTCACGCTTTGTCAAACTGATCATCAAACTCTTCAGCCCGCATCCGGTCCATATTTACGAGCTGGCTCCCGCCTGACGCGGCCCGGGAAGCCTTGACGGCTGATGTGGATTGATCTCTCGCGCACTAGAGCGGAAAATCGAACTTCATGATCGTTGACCAGGTGCGCCGGTTGATCGTCTCGATCGTCCTGATCGATTCCCGGATTTTTCCGATCTCGGAAGCGTCGAGGGCTTGTGTCTTGCCTATCTTGATGGCGTTCTTGGTCTCCGCGATGCGCATGAGGATCGTTTTTGCATTCCTGCCTTCATCGTCGAAGGAGTAGAGGCAGTGGTTGTAGCGGTTCTTGTGTTTCAGGACCTTGACCATGTCGCCGGTCAGTCCAAGAATATCCTTTCTGGCCTGTGGCTCGGTCCGCTCCATTTTGGCCAGCCGGTCGACAAGATCGAGCCTGGCGCGAGTGGTGTTCAAGGTCAGGAATATGACGATCGCCGTTTCTTTATCGATCCCGGCCAGCCCCGCAATCAGATGAATGAGAAGGGTCTCAGTGTTGGTCCAGGAGTAATTCATCTGCCCGACCAGCAGAAGTATCTTCTGAAACTGCTCGGGCAGATGCGGCTGTGGTCTGGTCTCTGATGTGACCATGCTGAGTTAACCTCCGCGTTCTGGAAGCAAAGGCTTCGGCTAACCGGGTCCGTTCGCCCGGCCTGCCTTGATCTCACCGAAATAGACCGCGGCAGCTTCCGTCCTGTTGCCGACACCGAGTTTCTCGATGATGTGATGCATGTGCAGCTTGATGGTGTTTTCCGAAAGTTCCAATTCGGCTGCGACGACCTTGTTTTGATAACCTCGGGCAACCAGTTTCAGCACGTCAATTTCCCTTGAAGTCAACCTGCCGCTTCGGGCGTTTTTTGCCCCGGTAACCTGTGTCCGCGTTGTGCCGTCTTTTGTTGCGCGCGCAATCTCTATTTGGCTGTCGCCGCTCGTATGAAGTGGTGCCGGGGCTTGCCTGGGTATGTAGTCACCGCCGTTCATCATCAGCCGGACAGCTGAAAGCCAGATATCGAGCCGCAGGTTCATCGGCAGAAAACTTTCGACCAATCCGGTTAAAGCGGGATCATTCATGAGGTCAGGAAGGGGCCGTGTCTCGTTGCAGGCGAGACACAAGATCTGGGTCGGGAAGAGCTCGCGCAGCCGGTCGTAGTTTGAGCGAACTTCGTCCGACAAGGTCTCATCTATGACGATGAGGCACACACGCACCTCAAGGTCTTCGGTTTTGTGGAAGAGTTGTTTGAAATCGAGACGCCGTTCGAGGACCAGATCCTCAATTTCATTTATCAGCGCTGTCTCGATGCATTCGGCAAAGTTGTGGTTTGGGCCCACAAACACAATGGCTCGTTCTGTGGAGCCGGGACCCTTGGTCGCCCTACTCATCACTACCTCCGTTAAGAGGCCCCAGAACTAAACTGAACTGCTAATTATTTTTATGGAGGCTGCCCACCCCTCTGATATTCATCCATACTACCAATTCTTGCATAAGAGGTAAATACATCGATAGGTTTATATATCCCGATTTACCTAGCCAATAGTGGCGAAACATCAACAAAGATAGACTTTTCAGACTAGTAAACCGGTCATTCCATTCTTGTTAATGATGGAAACAAGCCGTGATCAGCTCGCCATCTTGTTGAGCCGTCAGGAGACATGCTTATCCGGCCAAACACTGACATCATTTAGTTTCCTGGTGCTTTTGCTCAATTCAAGACGCTGATAAAAAAGCGAAATTGCCACACCAAAAATTTATACTCCGTTTTATCTAGTATTAATTTCCGGGTTTTCAGACCTCTCAAAACTTAACAAACTATTACCGACCGCCGTAAGAGCGGATTTCAAGGCATGGGGTATCTGACACAACCAAATGGCGAGGCGTTCGCCGTTTGATTGCGCGTGATCCTTTGCCTTTTCGCTTGGATAGCGGTCGGGAACACAGGAAGGGAGGTCAAGCTGGCCACGGGCTCGATGTACGGCGTTTGAAGCCGGCGTGGTTGTTCCAAATCCGTTCGGACATTCGTCCACAATTCAAACCAAGACAGCTGAGTACCGCTTTGAAGAAGAGTGGCGGTGAGGCTGTCCCGCACAAGTGAGGACACTCCAATGAGTTCCAGAAAGTATTGGTGGTGGGATAACCAGCATCAGGGTCAACACCAGGATCAGGATCAAGACCAGCATCAGGGTCAGCATCAGGGTCAGAAAAGCTATCAGGGTCAGTACCAGGGCCAGCACAGTGATAACGAAAACGACAATCACAATGGCAATGGCAACCTGAACGGCAACGGCAACCTGAATGCCAACCTGAACAAGAACTACAACAAGAGTTCTTCGGACAGTGACGCATATGCCGGCAGCCACTCCAAGAGCGGTTCGCACAGCTATTCCAAATCGGCCACTTACAACAAGTCCGATGTGGATGTTGATGTCGACGTCAAGCTGGACATGAAGGGCTATATGCCGACCGACAATGACCACAACGACATCGATATCCAGAATTCGACCGTCGAAGGTCTTCTGGTCAACCGCGATGGCGACATCGACTACAACCCCGGTGACGATGTGTCGTTCGACGACATCCTCAACGGTGCGTTGGGCGGTGCCGGCAATGACAGCGCAAACGTCTTCTCGCAGACCAACACGCTCGTCGACAATGACAAACTGATCGATCCGGATGTCACCAACAACAGCAACTTCAGTCAGAATGGCAGTGCTTACGGTGGTAATGCAACGGCTGACGAAGGCATTGATGCCGGCGGCGGTGGCGGCGACGGCGGCTCCAAGGCCATGGCCAATGCGAATGGCGCTGATGGCGGCCATGCGATTGGCGGTCTGGCCCTGGCCGGTGGCGGCCACGGCGGTAACGCCAAGGGCGGCAATGCCAAGGGTGGCGACGGCTATGGTGCCGGTCTCGGTCTCGGCGCCGTAGGCGTCGGTGTCGGTGTCGGCGGTGATGCTGACAAAGCCGGTGACGGCGGCAATGCCAAAGGCGCCAAGGCGAAGGCTGAAGGCGGTGATGGCGGCGATGTCGATGCCAGTGGTGGAGACGCCGGCGCAATTGCCCTGTCCAAGGCCTATGCCGACTCCGATGGCGGCGGACATTGGCACTGGCACAAGAAGCCGGGTGGCGATGACGCCGAAGCCAAGTCGCTTGCCGCAGCAGGTGCCAAGGGCGGCAATGGCGGCAAGGGCAAGAGCGATGCCGATGGCGGTGACGCAAAAGCCTATGCGACCGGAGGTAAAGGCGGTGACGGAGGCGACTCCATAGGTGGCGGCGGCTACGGCGCCGGACTGGCCAAGGGTGACGGCTTCGGTGCCGGCAAAGGCGTTGGCGGCGACGCAACCGGCGGTGCTGCTACCGGTGGTAAAGGCATTGGCGGAGAAGCCATTGCCAAAGGCATCGGCGGTGACGGCGGAGCCGGCGGAGTTGCCAAAGCCATCAACGGTGACGGCGGAGCCGGTGGAGCCGGCGGCATGTGGGGTTCCTATAATGGTGACGACAGCACCATAAACGGAATCTCAGAAGCTATTGCCGGTGCTGCGATTGACACCACCGCGTTCAATCAGAGCATCGTTATGGGTGCCAATATCCTCGGCAACACGGTCGACATGACCGTGGTCGGCGGAAACTACACCGAAACGTTGACCGGTGACGACAGCGTCTGACCTGATTTGAACCGGAAGCCGGGCAGCAATTGCCCGGCTTCATTTTTGCACCAAGGCCGGCGTCGAATGACCAGCCTGGATGCGAGCAGAAAATGATGGGGCACTACGGATCAACCGGGAGGCGTTAAAGTGCCCATGGATCCCGTCACAGAAATCATCGCTCATTTTATTGGTGTCTTTAATATCGTTGTCGAAGA
The DNA here is from genome assembly GCF_027944115.1 of Hoeflea prorocentri. Classification (NCBI taxonomy): domain Bacteria; kingdom Pseudomonadati; phylum Pseudomonadota; class Alphaproteobacteria; order Hyphomicrobiales; family Rhizobiaceae; genus Hoeflea; species Hoeflea prorocentri. The sequence goes on from NZ_JAPJZI010000001.1 coordinate 1,698,718, forward strand.
GCAACGTGCGCGCATGGACTACGACGAGTTCAAAGCACTTGAAAAGATAACCGACGAGGACAATGAGCTTCCGAACATCAATGTTACTGTCAAAGCGCCTCACGAGTTCGTCGACTATATCCCCCACGTCAACTACACGCCGCCGCCCGTCGACCTTGTGCCTGAGATCATTCCCGGGTTGTTTGACGAGCCCGGAACGCTGCCTGACATTCTCATTGAGAGCGTGAAAGATTACGCCTTTGCGCCGGAAGTTTACTCTTTCGGCTTTGCCTCGAAGTTCTCCTTAAGTTTCACAATCACGCCTCCAGGCTCCATCGTCGTTATCGCCAAACAGACGAACCGGCTGACCGATAATGACTATGTGATCTGGGACGATTGGGACGTAGACGTCCTAGACAGCGCGTATTTCGACGCCGGTCTTGACGCTCTCCTATCCTCGGCGGCGGGCCTTGATCCGATCGGAAGTCTGAACTTGCCGGCCTCAGAGGAGGCAATTGGTGCGATTGTCGTCGGGATCATCAGCGAACTCGAAGATTTGTCTGATGCTGCTTCTGCCTTCCAAATCGCCTCCGGTCAGCAGGTCTTTGGCATCCACGTCAACGGTGAGAAGACGGACGCCGCCCCGAAGATCGACGCATACCTGCCTGCGAAAGAGGATGAAGCGGACGAAAACGCTGGTGTGTCGTTTGTGGAAGGTGAGGGCAGTTTTGAGCCGGTGCCGTTGATGGAGGTGGCAACCGGTGGGAACTTCGTCGTCAACGAAGCCTATATCGCGTCCTACTGGCTCGATGCGGCTGTCTTTGCCACGATGGGCGATTATGTCTCCATTGATCTCATCAGCCAGATCAATGTCTGGAGCGATGTAGACAGTTTCCTGGGTTCTTTCATCAGCCCGGCGGCAGCGAGCGAGACGCTGGCCTTCAATATTGCATCCTTCTCATTGGAAAGCAGCAGCTCCGACGATGAGGAAAAGGATGTTTCGGGGTCGTTCCCGGCGACCTGGGCCGTGACGCGCATCGAAGGAAATCTCGTTTTTCTCAACTGGCTTGAACAGGTCAATCTGATATCGGATCACGACGTCACCATCCTGTCGTCGTCGGGGACGTCCACCACGTTGACGACGGGCGACAATGCGGCAATCAACTCACTTTCGCTCTTTGAACTCGGGACCTATTACGATCTTATTGTCGTTGGCGGCGATCTCTACCACGCCAATGTCATCAACCAGATCAACGTGCTGCTTGATGGCGACTATCTTTCCTCCATCAATGAGTTCGGAACGTCCTGGGACGGCGCCGTGTCGACCGGGAACAATCTCCTGTGGAACCAGGCAAGCATCCACAAGATCGGCGAGACCAGTATCGGCTCCATGCCAGACGCCTACATGCAGACCGCTGAAAATCTCAAAAACGGCGTCGATACGATTGCCGCCGGTGTGCTGGGCGACGAAGCCTTTGCAGGCCTGACGGGGCTGCGCGTCCTCTATGTCGAAGGAAGTATCTACGATCTGCAAACGATCCTGCAGACAAATGTGGTGGGAGATGCGGACCAGGTTTCCGTCATCGCATCGGAACTGGCCGGTGGAGCCCAAAGCAAGTGGGATGTGGAAACGGGCGATAATGATGTCATCAATCTCGCATCGATTGTCGATGCCGGCACGGATTCGGCGGTCTATGTCGCCGGGGAAGCCTATTCCGACGCGTTTCTCCATCAGGCCGAGCTCGTCTCGGATGACCCGACGGCAGGCACTGAGGCGGCCACCAGCCTGGCGAACGAGGCCGTCCTGTTCCTTGCGGACGGTATGCTCGAGCCGGAAGGCGAGAACTCTGAATCAGTAAAACCCGTTGATCCGGTCGATCCGGTTCAGCCGGACGTCATGCAGACAATGCTGGCTTAACCGGGGGAAAAAACGTGAATTACTCCGACCGCACCGCGCAATCGCGGACCGACGAGACGTCTTTGCATGATGAAGACACAAGTTTTGATGATGACGGACAACGGGACCCGCTGGAAAAAATCGATGAGGCCGTTGAAGAGCTCAAGGCTCTGCCGGATGAAGATGACGGTTCTTCGCTATCTGACAGCGGACTGTCTCAATCCGATGTACCACCGAGTAGCCCGGGCGCGCAGACCATTACCGCAAAGTCAGATGAACCAACGTTTCGGGTTGATCGGCCAAATTCCGTGCCCGGCACTAAAACCATAGAGGGCGATAGCGGGCCCGTGCGGGCGCGTGGCGCGCAGACGGATGACAATGGCGGTTCCGGAAGCGGCGGCAATAAAGGCCACGGCGGCGGTGGCGGTGGTGGAGGCGGTATGTTCCACAAGCGCCTTGGCCCGGTGGATTTTTCCAAAAGCCTGAAGGCGGGACTTGCCGCGGTACGCAACAATATGGCGATCGTCATGGTCTTCAGTTGCGCTGCAAATATTCTTGTTCTGGCGATCCCGATCTATCTTTTTCAGATATCGGACCGGGTTCTGACAAGCCGCTCAACGGACACGCTGATCATGCTGACGGCCGTAATCGTGGCGGCAGTGATCCTGCAGGTCGTCTTCGATGCAATCCGCCGGTTTATCCTGATGCGGACCGCCGTCGAGTTGGCCGCTCAACTGGGGACACCGATCCTCAGCGCCGCGGCGCGCGCTTCCTTGCACGGAAACGGGCGTGAGTATCAGATATTGGGTGACCTGCAGCAGCTTCGCTCATTTCTCGTCTCGGGAACGTTGCTATCATTTCTCGACGCGCCGTTCACGCCCCTGTTTGTCCTTGCAATCTTCCTCATTCATCCCGACCTTGGCATGATCGTGGTCGCCACGGCCCTTGCCTTGCTGGTCGTTGCGCTGATCAATCAGAAGCTCACATCGGCGCCGTTCGGCGAAGCAAACAGCCATATGAGCAAAGCGAATCTGCATCTGGATTCCATGGCGCGGAATTCGCAGATTATCAATGCGCTGGCGATGATCCCGGAAGCGGTTAACATTTGGGGAAAGGACACGGCATCGTCGCTTCGTGCGCAGGTCACCGCGCAGGATCGTAACATCATGTCGGCGACCTTTTCCCGCGGCATAAGACTGCTCACACAGGTCGGCATGCTCGGTTGGGGCGCCTTTCTGGCAATCGACGGCCAGATCACCGGCGGCATGGTGATTGCCGCATCCATTATTGCAGGCCGCGCGCTGGCGCCGATCGAGGGTGCAATTGAAGGCTGGAACCAGTTCTTGCTGTCGCGATCGTCCTATGGGCGTATTGCGGCGCTTCTGAAGAGTTCTCCGCTGAATTTCGAGCGATTGAAACTGCCGAAGCCGCAGGGACGCCTCGATGTCGAACGCCTGCTTTACGTGCCGCAAGGCACCAAGCGTGTTGTACTCAATGCGGTCCATTTTTCGCTCGCACCGGGGGACTCACTGGCGGTCATCGGCGACTCGGGCGCAGGGAAGACGACACTCGGCAAGATGCTTGTCGGTTCGATCCTGCCCACATCTGGATGCGTGCGTCTTGATCTTATGGACCTTCGAAACTGGGATCAGAGGCAGTTCGGAGAGAGCATCGGCTATCTGCCGCAGGACGTTCAGCTCTTTCCGGGCACGATCAAGGACAATATCGGCCGGATGCGCGGGGATGCAACGGACGAGCAGATATTCGAAGCTGCCTCGCTGGCTGACGTCCATGAGATGATTGCCTCACTGCCGCAGGGATATGAGACGACTGTTGCGGCCGATGGGTCTCCGCTTTCTGGCGGTCAGAAGCAACGCATCGCCCTGGCGCGTGCATTCTTCGGCGATCCGCGCCTTGTTGTCCTGGACGAACCCAACTCGAATCTCGATGCGCTGGGCGACAGGGCTTTGGCCAATGCTCTGGCGCATGCCAAGAAAAACGACATCACGGTGGTGGTGATTACACAGAAGCCGGCGCTTCTTCAGCACGTCGACAAGATACTTCTTCTCGCCGGAGGTGCGGTTTCCATGTTCGGCCATCGCAATCAGGTTCTGCAGGCGCTGGCCGAAAGCCAGAACAAGGGCCGCCTCGGCGGCGCCGAACAGCAATAAGGGGAGCACGGTATCATGACCCAGTTGCAGCAGGTAGCGGACCATATCGAGTGGTATTCCGAAGTGCCGAGAGGCATCAGGAAACATACTTATTACGGTCTGCTGTTGATATTGGCGGCGTTTGGCGGGTTCGGCGCCTGGGCTTTCACCGCACCGCTTGCCGCGGCGGTCATTTCGCAGGGCAGTTTCGTGGCCACCGGGCAGAACAAGATCATCCAGCACCTGGAAGGTGGCGTCATTCAGGAGATCCTGGTGACCGAGGGCGATATGGTCGAAGAGGGCCAGCCGATTGTGCGCCTTGATGATACGTCAGCGTTGGCCGATGAAAGGCAGCTGTTTTTAAGGCGGGCGCGGTTGGAAGCGATTAATGCGCGGCTTGTTTCACACTTTCAGGGCCTGACACAGGTTGCGTTCCCGGACTTTTTGACCCGGCAGGCCGACAAAGCGGAAATCGCCTCAATGCTTGAGAGCCAGAAAATCAACTTTCAGGCGTCCCGCGGCAAGCTGGAGAATGATCTCAAGGTCTATGAAAGCAATGTCGCGTCGCTTGAGTTTCGTGCCGACGGATTTGAACTGCAGCGCAAATCGATGGAGCGGCAGCTTGAGTTGCTTGAAGGTGAACTGGTGGGCAAGCAGGCGCTGCTTGAAAAGGGTTTCATACGCAAGGTGGAGGTCAATGCGATCCAACGGGCCATCGCGGACGCCGAAGGCCAGATCGGCCGTCTCGATTCACAGGTATCCGAGACCCTGGCGCAGATAGCGAAACTGAGACGGCAGATGGCGCAGACGCAGACCAATCATCAGCAGGCCGTGGTCGATGAGCTGCAGTCGATCGAAGCGGAGCTCGACACCGTCCGGGAACAGTTCCGCAATGCAGAAAACGTGTTGCGACGGGCTCTTATCCGTGCGCCGGTTTCCGGAACAGTCGTGAAGATGAATTACCACACATCCGGCGGCGTGATTGAAAGCGGAAAAAGCATTGCCGAGATCCTGCCGTCAAATGTGCCTCTCATCATCGAGGCGCATGTATCACGCACGGACATTGACAGTGTACGTGTCGGGCAGCCGGCTGTTGTCAGGTTGAGCGCGCTCAACCAGAGGATCACGCCGGTGCTGAACGGTAGGGTTCACTATGTGTCCGCTGACTCGCTTCCGGACAAAAGCCAGCCGGCCATGCAGCGAGAGGTTTACGTTGCGCGTGTGACGTTGGACGCTCGTGAAATGCAGCGGGCGCGCGGCTTCTCCCCGACACCCGGCATGCCGGTAGAGGTCATGATCCAGACGAAAGAGCGAACCTTCTTCGACTATCTGAGCCAGCCGGTCATCGACAGCATGGCGCGCGCGTTTCGTGAACAGTGAAGCGCAGGGCAGGCCTTACGCTTCCTCGATCATCCTGTCTTCAAGCAAAAAAAAGGTGAGCTGGCTTGCACAGCTCACCTCGCATTCGACATGTCCAGCGGTCTGGGGCTTTCCGCTGCTTTGCGAACACTTAGTTTGGTTTGCGCTAACGCGCTCACCGGAAAGGCAAAAATCATGCGATTCCAAATAAACCCTAATCTCTTCCGCTCGTTTCGTTTGTGATCAATGCCACAAAGAAGAAGATTAATATTATTTCCAGTAAGATATACGAAATATTGTAAAATACCTATTTTCTGTAAAAATGAACATTTATTTGCATTCAAAGTTTGAGAAATAAGCTTATAATACTTATCTTGTTAAATATTAACATGTTCATCTTTGAGGGCAGGCCCGTGATCAGTTCGGCAGGACGCTCATGTTGTGGCTCGTCATAGGCACCGGCCGGTATCCGATGGCCGGCAATTTCGGCTCCATTTCACACGGCCTTTGTTTCATATGTTTCTGCAGCAGGATAGGTGATGTTGAATAATCCGGTAACGCTCTAAAACAATTGCGCTTTTTCCAATTGTGCCTCTGAAGGCGCGCTACAATTGAAACATTCTATGGCCCAACGTGAAAACGGACTGAAACGGGGTGCTCCTAAATTGGCATCATCGACAAATGAGCCGGAGGCAGTTCTCCGCAGTCGACCTGATGTTTTAAGGAGCGAAAGATGACGATTGTAATCGACCACGCCATCGCAAAGCCGGCTTCCCGTTCCCATGTGGTCGCGCAAGCCGTTTTGAAATGGATGAACCCGTTTTCGGAAGAGGCGTGCAAGCGCCGCCGCATCCGTCGTGAACACGAAGATTTGATATCAATGTCCAACCATGATCTGCGTGATCTTGGACTGGTTCGCAGCGATGTTGCATTCGGGATTTCCAGCGGACGCGGTGTCTTCCGCGAGAAAGACCGGTAAGTCTTCACAAGACTGCCTGACCTCCCATGGCCGGCGCCCGTTTCGGGCGCCGGCTTTTTTTAAGGCGCGAACCTCCATGAAGAGTGTGAAACTTGTTACGCAGCCATGTGCCGCCGGGTTGCTGCAATCCTGAAACGGTTGGCGACAAAGGCTGCATCCGTCAAAGACGCATTGCCTGCTGGATTGGCGCCGGTGACATGATAGTCGCTGAAGGCAGCGCTCTGATTGACAAAAATGCCTCCCGTCAGATTGCAGGACAGGCTGACACCGGCAGACGCGAATGCGTCGGCAGCCGCATCCAGGGTCTCATCATCGGTTGCGTAAACGGAAGCGGTAATTGCTCCCTTTGTGGAAGCCAGATCGGCGGCCCGTTCGATCGCTTCCTTTGCGTCGGACACGGCAATGACAAAACTGATGGGCCCGAATTGCTCCTCGTGATGCGCCTCGGTTTCACCCTCGCGTACTTTGAGTATGAGCGGGGTTGCGGTGCGGGCGCTTTCCATCCCCTCGATTTGAGCAGAAGGCCTCAAGACCGCGCCAAGCGAGGCGCTCGACTGCACACGATCTGCCGTTACGTCGCCGGCAATCGCCCCACAGACGCCACCGGCGCGGGCAGGGTCGGAGAGCAGCTTGTCGACGGCTTTGCCAATGCCGTCGGCAACCTCATCGAAACTCTTGTGACCTTCATCCGTCTCGATGCCACCGTCCGGAACATAGATGTTTTGCGGCGCGGTGCACATCTGCCCGCTGTAGAGCGAGAGTGAGAAGGCAATGTTGGAGCACATTCCCCGAAAATTATCTGTCGAGGCGACGACGATTGAGTTCACGCCGGCTTCTTCCGTGTAGACTTGGGTGTCCGGTCCGGCATTGTCCCGCACCCAGCGGCCAAAGCTGTTGGATCCGGTGAAGTCGATGATATGAACCTGCGGTGCTTCTACCAGTTCCTTGGTGATCTCGGATCCGGGTTCGTCGGCTGCCAGCAACAGAACATTCGGATCGAAGCCGGCTTCTTTCAGCACATCGCGGCCGATCTGCACGGTTATTGCGAGGGGCAGGATCGCGCCCGGGTGAGGCTTGACGATGACCGTGTTGCCCGTTGCAAGGCTGGCAAAGAGGCCTGGATAAGAATTCCAGGTCGGAAAGGTGGCGCAGCCAATAACCAAAGCGGTGCCGCGCGGCACGACGCGGTAGCGTTTCTCGAGAACCAGCGGGTCATGTTTTCCCTGCGGCTTTGTCCACACGGCGGTTTGCGGTGTGCGTGTCATTTCCGCGTAGGCATAGGTGACAGCTTCAAGGCCGCGATCCTGCGCGTGCGGTCCGCCGGCCTGAAAAGCCATCATAAAGGCCTGGCCGGTTGTCTGCGATACGGCATTTGCCATCTCAAAACTGCGTTTGTTCAGGCGGTCGAGGATTTCAAGACAAACGCCTGTTCTTTCCTCAATCGAGGCTTTCGCCCAGCCTGTTGCCGCGTCTGAGGACGCCTTAAGCAGGCCGGCAGGTGAGGCCTTGGGGTAGGCAATGTCCAGATCAATGCCGTAAGGCGATTGTTCAGCGCCGACGGTGCTTTCGCCGGGATGTCCTTCGAGCTTGAACGGACCTCCCAACACGCTCTTGAACGCAGCGGCACCATCGTCCTTGGCGGTTTCGCCGTAGATCTTGCCACTGGCAACTTCGGGATAGGGTGACCAGTAATCCCGTGTTTTGGAGACCTCCAGTGCCTTTTCAAGCGTTGACTTGTGTGCCTCAAAAAAAGCGCTCATTCTTTCCTCCTGACGGACAAATAGATAATTGACCCAATCATTGACCAACCGGTCGGTTTATGCAAGATGAAAAGAGGAGGCAGATCATGATGCCGGATTTCAGTGGAGGAAGGGTATGAGTGACGGCAAGGTACTCGTAGATCAACGCGACGGCTATGTCGTGATCACACTCAACCGTCCCGACAAGCTGAATGCGTTCACGCCGTCTCAAAGCACGTCCTTGATGGAAGCGCTGGATGAGGCAGATGATGATCCCGACTGCAGGGCGGTGGTTCTGACCGGAGCAGGGCGCGGGTTTTGCGCCGGTCAGGATCTGGGCGAGCGCGAGCCAGGCGGAGAAGCGATCGACCTCGGGAACACGATAGAAACGTTTTACAATCCGTTGATTAGAAGGATCCGCAGTCTGCAACTTCCGGTGATCTGCGCGGTCAATGGCGTTGCCGCAGGCGCAGGGGCCAATGTGGCGCTTGCGTGCGACATCGTTTTAGCAGCACGGTCCGCACGTTTCATTCAGGCCTTTGCGAAAATCGGACTTGTACCTGACAGCGGTGGCACCTGGACCGTGACGCATCTGATCGGCGAGGCGAGGGCGAAGGCGATCATGCTGACCGGTGCACCCGTCGATGCTGAGACCGCCGAGCAATGGGGCATGATCTGGAAAGCGGTAGACGATGACGGACTGATGAGTGAGGCGCACGAGATGGCGTCAAAATTCGCCAAAGCGGCGACTGTCGGTCTGGGGCTCACCAAGACGCTCATTCAAGCAGCCGGTGCGAATGATCTCGACAAGCAGCTGGATATGGAGCGCGACGCCCAACGCGATGCCGGCTACACGCCGGACTATGCTGAGGGCGTGTCGGCATTCCTTGAAAAACGGCCACCGGCATTCACCGGGCGGAGGTAGTGTCGTGACGGAACGCAGCCTTGATCCCCAATCGATGGGTGCTGATGAACTGGCGCGCGCCTGTGCCGAGGCCATGTGGGAAAATGACAAGGCCTCCAAGCATATGGGCATGCAAATCGAGGACATATCGGCGGGCTCGGCGACGCTTTCCATGACGGTGCTCGATCATATGACGAACGGCCATGATATCTGTCATGGCGGCTTCATCTTCACGCTTGCGGACAGCGCCTTTGCCTTCGCCTGCAACGGTTACAATCAGAATGCCGTCGCACAGCAATGCGCGATAACGTTTCTAGCGCCTGTCAAATCGGGCGAGAAGCTGACCGCAACGGCATCCGAGGTTCAAAGGGCCGGCCGTGGCGGAATTTACGATATTCGTGTGACGCGCAATGACGGCGAGGTGATCGCCGAGTTTCGTGGTCATTCACGTACGGTCAAGGGAACACATCTGCCGGTCGAAAGCTGAAACCGGTAGTCCCCACACGGGAGGATGGATCTATGCAGGCACAATCAACAAACGAACCAGGCGCCCCGGTGACGATTGCTGGGGACAAACAGGGTGGTCTCGATGCGATCGAAACGGCCTCCAGGGATGAGATCGCGGCTCTTCAACTCACGCGCCTGAAGGAAACCCTGAACCGCGCCTATGACAATTCAACCTTTTACAAGGCGCATTTCGACGACAGTGGCGTGCATCCGGATGACCTTGGCAGTCTGGAGGATCTCGCCCGTTTCCCGTTTACGGTCAAGCAGGATCTGAGGGACAATTACCCGTTCTCCATGTTCTCGGTTCCTCGTGAACAGCTTGCCCGCGTTCACGCCTCGTCCGGTACGACCGGCAAGCCTACGGTTGTGGGGTACACGGCACGCGATGTTGAGACCTGGTCTCATCTGGTTGCCCGTTCGATCTATGCAAGCGGAGGCCGGCCGGGTGACATGGTTCATGTTGCCTATGGATACGGACTTTTCACCGGTGGTCTTGGCGCGCATTACGGCGCTGAAAAACTCGGCTGCACGGTGGTGCCCGTCTCCGGCGGCATGACCGAGCGGCAAGTGACGCTCATTCATGATTTCAAGCCGCAAATCATCATGATCACGCCGTCCTACATGCTGTCGGTGCTGGACGAATTCCGCCGTGCGGGCATCGATCCGAGGGAGGCATCTCTCAAGGTCGGGATATTCGGCGCCGAACCCTGGACAAACTCCATGCGTAGCGAAATCGAGGACGCTTTCGATATGGACGCGGTGGATATCTACGGTTTGTCGGAAGTCATGGGGCCGGGCGTTGCCAATGAATGCGTGGAAACAAAAGACGGGCTTCACATCTGGGAAGATCATTTCTATCCCGAGATCATCGATCCGGATACGGGTGAGGTGCTGCCGGACGGCGAGAAGGGCGAGTTGGTGTTCACGTCGCTGACCAAAGAAGCCTTTCCGATCATCCGCTACCGCACGCGTGATCTGACCCGGTTGCTGCCGGGCACAGCCCGGACGATGCGGCGTATGGAAAAGGTCACCGGCCGTTCCGACGACATGATGATTGTGCGCGGGGTCAATATCTTTCCGACGCAGATCGAAGAGCAACTCCTCAAATGCACCGGCCTGACACCGCACTACCAGATCGAACTTACCCGCGAAGGCCGCATGGACACCATGACCATCAATGTCGAGGCGACTGAGGGCGCAGCCGGCGATGATGCACGGCAGGCAAGCGGCAAGGAGCTTTCCGGACATATCAAAAGTACCCTTGGCGTCACAGCCCGCGTAACGGTCCGGCCGCCAGGTGGCGTTGAGCGGTCCGCCGGTAAAGCGCGTCGTGTTGTCGACCTGCGCAAAACCGACTAAACCTGCTTTGACGGGGGAAAGCCATTGGCCAGAACAAAAGCCCTGGATTACGATGAGAAACGCGGCGCGATCCTGCAATCGGCGGCCAAGCTGTTTGCCGATGTCGGCTATGACCGCTCCTCAATGTCGCAGCTTGCCGAGGCTTGTGGTGTCTCCAAGGCACTGCTTTACCATTACTATTCCGGCAAGGACGCGCTTTTATACGATGTCATCGGCTCGCACCTGAAGGAACTTTGCCTGACAGTGGAAGCTGCCGACAGGCCGGATGCCGAGCCGGAAGAACGCATCTATCTTCTGATTACCGCATTGCTCAACGCCTATCGTGAAGCCGATCATGAGCACAAGGTTCAGATCAACGAGATGAAGCACCTGCCGCATGATCAGCAGGAGGCGCTAAAAGATCTCGAACGCCGTCTTGTTACCTTTTTTGCGCAGGCAGTGCGCGGCATCAATCCGGATCTTGAAGCAAGGCTCGTTAAACCCGTAACGATGTCTCTCTTCGGCATGTTGAACTGGCACTATATGTGGTTCCGCCCTCAAGGCGGTGTTGGCCGCGAGGAATATGCTGAAATGGCAAGCCGTCTCATTGTCAGCGGTACACGCGGCCTGACCTGAGCTGAATACCGCGGACAGCTGCGAGGCTGCAGGCTGAGTTGCCCTGTCAGCCGCGACGGTTCATATAAGCATCATGTCTGATTCCGCCGCCGGAGAAATTGAAGCGCTTGTTGACGGCTTCCATGCACAGGAGCGCATTCGTGTCTGGTCTCTGGTTATCACTGTCTTTGGAGATGCCGTCATTCCCCGGGGTGGCGAGCTTTGGCTCGGATCCCTGCAGGACCTGATGGGTCGGCTTCGGATTGAACCGACGGCCTTACGCACCGCGATGTCGCGGCTGACTGCTGACGGATGGCTGACGCGAAGCAAAATCGGGCGAAAGAGTTTCTACCGGCTTGCTCCTGCCGGAGAAGAAGAGTTTGCTCAGGCGGCTCTCAGGATCTACGGTCCTTCTGCTGGGCTCTGGTCTGGCCAGTGGCTGGTGCTGGTGTTGTCCAGCGAAGCAGGTGAGGGAAGGGATGCGCGGCGCAGGCAATTGCGGGCCGGCGGTTTCGGTGCCTTGACGCCGAATGTCTTTATCCGTCCCGACGTTGATAACGGCGCTCCGGCACCTGTGATCCAAAACGGAGAGTTTCTTTTCAAGTCCTCGCTGGACCGCGAGACGGACGCACGTTCCATGGTTGCGCAGGCATGGCGGCTTGACGAGATTGAACAATCCTATGTGGATTTTATCAACCGGTTTGCACGGCTGAAACGCGCTCTTGATTCCAACGGTCAGCTCGATCCGCTCTCGGCGATGGCGGCGCGAAGTCTTTTGATCCATCATTTCCGGCGTCTGGCACTGCGTGATCCTGCGTTTCCATCGCAATTGTCGCCGCAGAACTGGCCAGGCGACAAGGCAAGGGCATTGGCTGCCTCCATTTACGGGCACCTTGCGGACCCCAGCGAGGCGTGGCTCGACACCTGTGTGAATGCCCGGGATCAAGCCATTGCACAGCCGCAGATCGATATCGCCCGGCGTTTCGCCGTGTGATCCGGCATGCACAAAATATGTTACGAAGATATCGTTGACGATGCAAATTTCGTAACGTATAATCCTTCTAAATTCAAAGAAGGATCAGGGATATGTACTCACAGGGGCTTATTGGCGCCGACGGCAAGACTGATGAGGACGAGGCGTTTCTGGCCGCATTTCAAGAGCGTATCGACGCCGAGCAGAAGATCGAACCGAACGATCCGATGCCTGAAGGATACCGCAAGACACTAATCCGCCAGATATCTCAGCACGCCCATTCCGAAATTATTGGTATGCAGCCGGAGGGCAACTGGATTACCCGCGCGCCATCTCTGCGCAGGAAGGCCGCGCTGCTGGCAAAGATCCAGGACGAGGGCGGTCACGGCCTTTATCTTTATTCGGCTGCCGAAACACTTGGCGTAAGCCGGGAAGAGATGACCGAACAGCTTCTTTCCGGTGCCGCCAAATATTCGTCGATCTTCAACTATCCGGCACTGACCTGGGCCGATATCGGCGCGATCGGATGGCTGGTTGACGGTGCTGCGATCATGAACCAGATCGCGCTTTGCCGTTGTTCATACGGCCCTTATGCGCGGGCGATGATCCGCATCTGCAAGGAAGAGAGTTTCCACCAGCGTCAGGGATATGAAATCCTTATCACCCTGTGCAACGGCTCCGATGAGCAAAAGGAAATGGCGCAGGATGCGCTCAACCGTTTCTGGTGGCCTTCGCTGATGATGTTCGGACCGTCTGAAGGCGAGTCGGTCCATTCGCAGCAATCCATGCTCTGGAAGATCAAGCGCTTCTCGAATGATGATCTGCGCGACAAATTTATCAATGCGACCGTTCCACAGGCGGAGTTTCTCGGTCTGAAGGTTCCGGATCCGGAACTGAAGTGGGACGAGAAAAAACAGGGCTACGACCACGGCGATATCGACTGGGACGAGTTTTGGCGCGTGGTCAAAGGTGACGGCCCCTGCAACCGTGAACGCATGCGCACCCGCCGCAAGGTGGAAAGGGAAGGCGCATGGGTCCGGGAGGCGGCGCTGGCCTATGCAGAAAAGCGCGCGGCGCGTGAAGCTGCCGCCCGGGTTGCTGCCGAATAGCACCTGTCTGCTTTCAATATCCATATTTTGTGAGAAGGGTTTTTCATGACCGAAGCTGCAACCCCTTTGTGGGAAGTCTTTATCAGAGCCCGTAACGGCCTGAGCCACAAACACGCCGGATCGATCCATGCGGCCGATGCCGAACTGGCCTTACAGGCTGCCCGTGACGTCTATACGCGGCGGGGCGAGGGCCAGAGCGTATGGGTCGTGCGGTCCAGCGACATTGTCGCTTCAGACCCGGTTGACAAGGACATGATGTTCGAGCCGGCAGAATCGAAAATCTACCGTCATCCGACGTTTTACGAAATTCCCGAAGATGTCGGAAATATGTGAGGCTGCCATGGCGGAAGATCAAACACTGTTTACCTATCTGTTGCGCCTGGCGGATGATCACCTGATCCTCAGCCAGCGGCTCGGCGAGCTCTGCGGTTATGGTCCGACCCTGGAAGAGGACCTGGCGCTGACCAACATATCGCTCGACCTGATGGGACAGGCAAGGGCGCTTTATGCCTATGCCGGCGAGGTCGAGGGGAAAGGTCGTAACGAAGATCAGCTCGCGTTTCTGCGCTATGAGCGCGACTATCTGAACGCCCTGATCACCGAGCTGCCCAATGGTGATTTTGCTCAGACAATCGTTCGGCAGTTCTTTGTTGCCGCCTTCATGGTGCCGTTCTGGCGGGAAATGGAGCGCTCTTCGGATGAAACACTGCGCGCCATTGCCGCCAAGGCCAGCAAGGAGGTGGCTTACCACCTTCGCCACACATCCGAATGGGTGATACGGCTCGGCGACGGCACCGATGAAAGCCATGCCCGGATGGAAGAGGCGCTTGATGCCTTGGTCATGTATACGGGCGAGCTGTTCGAGACCGACGAAGTGACCGAGGCTGCGCTCCGCGCCGGTTATGCCGTCGACCCGAAATCACTTGCCCATGAATGGCAGCAGACGGTCGACAGTGTCTTGAGAGAAGCCACACTGACGCTTCCCGAGTCCGGTCACATGCAGACAGGCGGGCGAAACGGTCTTCATACGGAGCATCTCGGCCATGTTCTCAGCGAGTTGCAATACATGCAGCGCACCTATCCTGGACTGAACTGGTAGCTGCGATGGGCGATGTTGCTGATATAAAACAGCAATCGGGCGAGGGCATCCGCAAGGCTGCCTGGCAGGCGGCGGCTGCCGTGCCGGATCCGGAAATACCTGTCGTCACGGTCGAAGACCTTGGAATCCTGCGGTTGGTTGACCTTGATGCCGAAGGCAGGGTTGTCGCGCATGTCACCCCAACCTACTCAGGTTGCCCGGCGACGCAGCTTATCCAGGAGATGGTGCTTGAAGCACTTCAGACTGCGGGTTTTGAGGACGCACGCGTCGAGACGGTTCTCAGTCCGGCCTGGACGACCGACTGGATCAGCGAAGCAGGGCGGCAGAAGCTCAAGGAATACGGGATCGCACCGCCGGAAAAGACGTCGAATTCAAAGCGTGCCCTTTTCGGCGAAACATTGGTTCAATGCCCCCATTGCGGCGCCGCGGAAACCGAGCGCGTCAGCGAGTTTGGATCGACACCCTGCAAGGCGCTTTATCGCTGCCTGACCTGCAGGGAACCTTTTGACTATTTCAAGTGCCTTTGAGGAACGAGAATGCCCCAATTCCATTCGCTTAAGATTGCCGATGTCAGACAGGAAACGGACGATGCGGTCTCTATCGCTTTCAACGTTCCGGATGAGAACAGGGCGGCTTTCGACTTTGTTCCGGGACAATACCTGACCCTGCGTGCGGATGTTGACGGGGAAGCCGTGCAACGCACCTATTCCATTTGCAGCGGCCTTGACGAGGATGAACTGCGCGTTGCGATCAAGCGTGTCGATGGCGGTGTCTTCTCGAACTTCGCCAATGATAATCTTCAGCCAGGCATGGAACTTGATGTCATGGCGCCGCAGGGCCGCTTTACCGCCAAGCCTGGCGAGGAGACCGGCAATCACTATGTCGCCTTCACCGCCGGGTCCGGTATCACGCCGGTCTTTTCCATCGTCAAGACCATCCTCATGCGGGAGCCGGACAGCACCTTTACGATGTTCTACGGCAATCGGGACCGCGCGTCGGTGATTTTCCGGGAGCAGTTGGAAGATTTGAAGGACCGTTTTCTTGAGCGGTTCACACTTATTCATGTGCTCAGCCGCGAAGGTCAGGATGTCGACCTGTTGCACGGACGGCTGGATGCCGAGCGTATCGGGCGCTTTACAAAGTCCGGCCTGTTTGATCCCGCCTCCGTCGCCAATGTGTTCCTGTGCGGACCCGGCGATATGATTGAAGCCGGACGCGCCAAGCTTGAAGAGTTGGGCGTGCCTGCCGAGCGCATCCGCTTTGAACTGTTTACGCCGGCAGAAGGCAGCGCACCGCGCGCCGAACGCTCGCAGCAGGCAAAGGATGTCGCCGAACAGGGCGTTGCGGTCGAGGCCGTTCTGGACGGGGCGTCGCGTTCGTTCGTCATGGCGGCACAGGACGATAATGTCGTCGACGCGGCCCATCGCAACGGGGTCGAGCTGCCTTTCTCGTGCAAGGGTGGTATGTGTTGCACTTGCCGCTGCAAGGTGCGGGACGGCGAGGTGGAGATGGCCGTCAACTACTCCCTTGAGCCATGGGAGCTTGAGGCGGGGTTTGTCCTTGCCTGCCAATCACGGCCGTTGACCGAAAAGGTCGTCCTGGACTTTGACGAAGTCTGACAACGACGATAGTGCCACCATCGGGGCCTGAATCCAGAAGTATCGTGTGAACGGTTTTGTTTGTGTCCGCTTCGCGCTAAAGGCTGGCGGATGAAAACACCAACAAGCACACGATTCGGGTTGGTGCTGTTGCTCTGGGCCGCCGGGCTTGGAGCTGCGGCACAGTTTGCCAAGGTCAGCGTGATCTTTCCCGATCTGCGGGAGCTTTATCCCGATGCCGGCACTGAAATCGGTTTTCTGGTTTCGGTCATCAGTTTCATGGGGATCATCTTCGGCACATCGGCCGGGATGATCGTTGCGCGTGTCGGATTTCGGCGCTTGATCCTGTGGGCCTTGTTGCTCGGCGCCGTCGTTTCCGCCTATCAGGCAACGCTGCCAACTGTTGTTCCAATGTTTGCAAGCCGGGTGATTGAGGGACTGTCGCACCTGGTGATCGTGGTCGCCGCGCCGACGCTCATTGCCCAGATCAGTTCGGACCGTCACCGTCCGATGACACTGACGCTGTGGGGCACATTCTTCGGTGTGGCGTTTTCACTGGTTGCCTGGTTTGGACTGCCGCTGGTCGAAGCGTACGGGTTGCATTCGATTTTCGTTGCCCATGCGGCTTTTATGTTCGTTGTCGCTGTGGTCCTGTATTTTCTGCTGCCGTCAATACTGGAAGGTGACGCAGACCGGACCCTTCCGGGTTTCATGGATGTTATTCGCCGTCATGCAGTGATTTATCGCTCGCCGCACATGTCGGCGGCGGCACTTGGCTGGCTGTTCTACACATTTTCATTCGTGTCGCTCCTGACACTGTTGCCCGAGACTGTGCCGCCGGAAAGCCGCGCCTTTGTCGCCGGTGCCATGCCGCTCGCCAGCATTATCAGTTCAATGACACTCGGTATTGCGCTCCTTCGCGTCACGAGTGCCGTTGCGGTCATCCAGACCGGTTTCCTGGCTGCAATCGCAATTGGATCGGCACTTTGGCTGTCGCCCGGAAGCCCGTGGCTTTGTGTCCTGTTGTTTGCCGCACTCGGTTTGGTTCAGGGGGCAAGTTTTGCCGCTGTACCGCAACTCAATGACACGCCCGACACGCAGGCCATGGCCAATGGCGCGATCGCGCAGATGGGTAATCTGGGCAATACATGCGGGACACCATTTGCCCTGGCGGTTCTGGTCTCTTTTGGATATGGCAGCATGATGATGCTGATCATCCTATGCTATCTGCTTGGAATAGCGGCGCATTTCGTCATGCAAAGACGCAGGCTGGCGCACTAGGCCGGCGCGCGCAGCAGAACGATCCGGCAGGCATCACCGCTGCTTGCGGCCTTTGCGTGAGGCGGCCGGATGATGAGGCAATCGGATTCTGCAAAAATCCGTGTCATGGATGAATCCTGCCGCTCGAATGGGGTTGCAACAAGCGTGCCGTCGGCGTTGCGCGCGAGCTTCGCTCTGAGATAATCCTGCCTTTGATCATTCGCGGCAACATCGCTTCCCAGAACTGCATTGCTGTGCGGATCATGTTCAGCGACGCCGGACAGACGCGCAATCAGAGGGCGCAGGAAGAGATGACTGCAAACAAGGCTCGAGACCGGATTGCCAGGCAAACCGAGGACGTGCAAAGCGCCAAGCTCACCATACATCAGCGGTTTTCCCGGCCGCATGGCAATGCGCCAGAAATCGAGTTTCATTCCCCGCGCCACGAGTGCTTTCTGGACGAGATCATGTTTTCCAACCGAAGCACCGCCCAAGGTAATCAGAATATCGGCCTTGATTTCAAGTGCTCGATCAATCGCCGCTTCAATAATGTCCTGCCGATCGGCGGCAATACCGAGATCGGTCACCGCAGCTCCATCGGCTTCGGCAATGGCCCGCACACCAAAACCGTTGGAGGCAATAATCTGGTCCATCCCGGGCGTGCTGCCCGGAGGAACAAGTTCGTCTCCCGTCGCCAGGATTGCAACGCGTGGCTGGCGTTTGACGACAAGCTCAGGACAGTTCATCGCCGCTGCGACCGTTATCCGTCCTGCGTCGAGTATCTGACCGGCATGCAAGACCGTGTCGCCGGTTGCGAAATCCAGACCTTCCGGACGCACATAGGTGCCCTGTGACACCGTCTGGTCGATCCGAACTGTCCGGTCATCCAGTCGCTCGGTATTTTCCTGGATAACAATTGTATCGGCGCCGGACGGCACAGGCGCACCGGTAAATATGCGTACAGCTTCGCCCTTTTCCACCGTTCCCGAAAATCCATGCCCGGCTGGCGCTTCTCCGATCACGGTTAACTTGGTCGGGACTGTCGTGACATCTGCCGCGCGTACGGCGTAGCCGTCCATGGCGGAGGCAGGGAAGGGAGGCTGCGACCGGCCCGCCTTCAGGTCGGCGGCGAGCTGACGGCCAATAGCCTGTGCAAGCGTTACGGTTTCCGTGGAGGTAATCGGTTCGATACCGTCAAGGATGCGGGAGCGTGCCTCTTCAACCGGGACAAGTGACATCAGCTATCCTCTGGCTGGCGCTGCCACTCTCCGGATTTGCCGCCGGATTTTGACAGTAACCTGATGCCGGAGATTTCCATCGCCTTGTCGGCAGCTTTTGCCATATCGTAGATCGTCAAACAGGCGACCGAAACGGCGGTGAGGGCTTCCATTTCGACACCCGTTTTGCCCGTGAGGCGCACCATCGCCTCAATCCGCAGTCCGGGCAGATCGGGAGCCTCGTCGATCTCAACGGCAACCTTGTTCAACATGAGCGGGTGGCAAAGTGGAATGAGGTCCGATGTTTTCTTTGCAGCCATAATGCCGGCGAGCCGCGCGACACCGATGACATCGCCTTTCTTGGCATCGCCGTCACGGATCAGCGCCAGGGTTTCCGGCGCCATACGGATATAGCCTTCGGCAACGGCCTGGCGGCCTGTGTCTTCCTTGCCGCCGACATCGACCATATTGGCGGCGCCGTCTTCTGCGATATGGGTTAGCTTGTCATCCTTGGGCATCATGTCTCTCAATCGGCGCCGGTCAGCAGTTTTTGCGTTGCGCTTTCAACATCCGCCTGACGCATCAAGCTTTCACCGACCAGGAAGGATGTGATGCCTGATCTGGAAAGGCGCAGGCAGTCCTCATGCGTGAATATACCGCTCTCGCCGACAAGAAGGCGGTCATCCGGCACCGTTTTTGCAAGGCGCTCGCTTGTCTCCAGGCTGACTTCAAAGGTCCGCAAATTGCGATTGTTCACGCCGATAAGGCGTGAGCGAAGGTGTAACGCACGCTCCATTTCTTCTTCGCTGTGCACTTCAATAAGTGCGTCCATGCCGAGCTCAAAAGCTGTGTCTTCAAGGGCCCTGGCGTCATCATCGCTCAGCGAGGCCATGATGATCAGGATTGCATCGGCTCCCCAGGATCGCGCTTCATAGACCTGGTAAGGCTCGAACATGAAATCCTTGCGCAGCGCGGGAAGGCCTGTGGCGCCGCGAGCGGCTGTCAGAAATTCCGGTGCACCCTGAAAAGACGGTGCGTCGGTCAAAACCGAAAGGCACGCCGCACCGCCGGCCTCATAGGCCCTGGCAAGCTCAGGCGGGTCAAAGTCGGCCCGTATCAACCCCTTTGAAGGGCTGGCCTTCTTGATTTCTGCGATAAGCCCGAACGCACCGCTCCTGGCCCTGCGCTCCAGTGCCGCCAAAAATCCACGCGGAGGTTCCACCCGGTCGATCGTATCCCGCAATTGCGACAATGGCACAGCCGTCTTCGCCGCCGTAATTTCGAGCCGCTTGTAATGCTCGATCTTTTTCAGAATATCGGTCATGGTCCGGCTATTCTTCTTCTTTTTCCTTGGCATGTGCCCTTGATGTTTCGACCAATCTGTCGAGGGCTGCCTTTGCCGCGCCGCTGTCAATTGTGTCGGCTGCAATCGCAAGACCCTCGGACATGTCTTCGGCTTTTCCACCAATGACCAGAGATGCCGCGGTGTTGAGCATGACGATGTCCCGATAGGGACCTTTTTTGCCCTCAAGCACCTCAATGAGTGCGCGGGCGTTGTGCTGTGCGTCTCCGCCTTTCAACTTGTCCATCGTCACACGTTCGAGGCCGAGCTCTTCGGGAGTGATTTCGAATTCACGGATCTGGCCGTTTTCGAGTGCAACGATCTGAGTGACACCGGTTGTCGTCATCTCATCAAGGCCGTCGCCATGCACCACCCAGATGGTTTCGGACCCCAGATCACGCATCACCTCGGCAAGGGGCCGCAGCCAGCGCGGATCGAAGACGCCGAGCAGTTGTTTCTTTACGCCGGCCGGGTTGGACAGCGGCCCAAGCAGGTTGAAAATCGTCCGTGTTCCAAGTTCGACCCTTGCCGGGCCGACATGGCGCATCGCCGAATGGTGAGCGGGCGCGAACATGAAACCGATACCGGCATCGTTGATGCAGGCTTCAATTCCACCCGGTTTGAGGTCGAGTTCAACACCCAGTGCCACAAGGGAATCGGCGGCGCCGGATTTCGAGGTCAGCGCCCGGTTGCCGTGTTTGGCGACCGTCAGGCCGGCACCGGCGGCAACAAGGGCGGTGCATGTTGACACATTATAAGAGCCGGAGGCATCTCCCCCCGTTCCGACGATGTCGATGGCATGGTCCGGCGCATCCACACACAACATCTTGTCGCGCATGATCGAAACGGCGCCGGTGATCTCGGCGACGCTTTCGCCGCGCATGCGCAGCGCCATCAAAAAGCCGCCGATTTGCGCAGCTGTCGCTTCCCCCGACATCATGATGCCGAAGGCTTCTTCGGCCTCCTGCCGGGTGAGATGGCGGCCGCTGGCCGCAATTGCAATGTAGTCCTTGAGTTCGCTCATATACCTGTCTCCGCGCCGGCCTACCTAGTGGCCGGGCGACAAAGCCAACTCAGCGGCGGCCGGATTGTAGGAGACGCCGAATTCCGACTGCATCTGAGCGATGGCCTGGGTGAGCATGTCGTCGCCCATGCGCGCGGAAACCGCCTCGGTGAGCTGATCGGCAAGCTGCGCGGAACCAGCGGTCGGTTTTGTGACGGATGAGACCTTCAACAGGATTTTGGATGCTCCGCCGGCGTCGTCCGCCACAGCCACCAACCCATCCGGCCCGCCAAAGGCGGCGGCGACGGCTACCGGTCCGAGCACAGCGTCTTCGTCACTGCGTTTGAATTCGTATTTCGTGTTCGTTACCAGTCCGCGATCGGCTGCGACCGCCGTAATCTCTTCACCATCCTCAACGCGTTTTTGCAGTTGCGTTGCCAGTTCTCCCAGCGCCAGCCCGGTTTGCTCGCGCTTCCAGTCCTCGATCACGCGATCACGCACCTCATCAAGCGAACGGTCGCGTGCCGGCATCACATCCTGGACTTCGAACCAGAGGTATCCATCCGTTCCAAGGTTCAACGGTGCGACTTCAACACCGATTTCCGTGTCGAAAGCCTGCGCCAACAGGTCGCGCGATTCGGGCAGGTCGCGAAGAACCGTACCGTCGGGTGTGCGCGCCGAGCGGTCGACCGCATCGACGACGACCGGCGTCAGCCTTTGTTTCCTGGCGGCTTCCTGCATCGTGTCGCCACCGGCGCGCAAGTCCTCGTAGGCGTTATGGACATCAAACAGGATGGCTTCGGCTTCTCCAAGCGCCAGGTCGTTGCGAATATCTTCCTTGACGTCATCAAAGCTGCGTGTTGCTTCCGGTGTGATCTTAGTCACCCTGATGATGACCGGGCCGAAAGCGCCTTCCACAACACCGCTGGTGCCGCCTTCTTCGCTGATGGAAAAGGCGGCTTCGGCGATTGACTGGTCCGGAACCGTGTCACGTTCAAACGTGCCGAGCGTAATGTCGCCTGACGTGGTGCCCTGTTCCTGGACGATTTCCTCGAATGATCCGCCAGCAGCAATGGCGTCTGCTGCAGCTTTTGCGGCATCGCCATCCGGAAAGGACAGTTGCTGGATGGTGCGCGTCTCTGGCGTGCGGAAGCGATCGATATATGTCTGGTAGTCGGACCGCACGGTGTCATCGCTGATCGTTGTAGGATCGGCAATATCGGTTGCCCGAAGGGTCACATAGGCAATTTTGCGATATTCCGGCGCGCGGTAAGCCGCCTTGTTTTCCTCAAAGTAGTTTTGGATCTGCTCCTGTGTCGGCTCCGCGATGGCGTCAACCGCATCCGAGTTCAGGAGAATGTAGTCGATGGTCCGGGTCTCGTTGTCGTACTGGCTGATCGCTCGCAGCAGCGTTGACGGAGCCTCGTACCCATCTGAAATCGCCTCGACAATCTGCGAGCGAATGGCAGCGTTCTCCTGGCTAACGATATAGTCTTCTTCCGTCATGCCGACATTGCGCAGCAGCGCAGCGAAGGTTGTCCGGTCGAACCGGCCGTCAATGCCCTGAAACGCCGGATCTTCGGCAATGAGGTTGGCCAGGCGGTCCTTGGAAAGGCCGAGATTCATGCGGCGCGACTGTTCGTCGAGCGCCGCGTTCATGGCAACCTGAACCAGAATCTGGTTTTCAAGACCCATTGAGCGGGCCTGCTCGGTTGTCAGGCGTGTACCGAATTGGCGCGACAGCGCGGCAAGCTGGCGGTCATAGGCCAGGCGGAAATCGAGCGGTGTGACGCGCGTCTCGCCAACGGTCACAACCGACCCTCCCGTGCCCTGGAAAACCGTTCCACTGATACCCCAGACACCGAAGGACAAAACGAGTATCATCAGAAAAGCTTTGACCACCCAGGATTTGGCGCTGTTGCGAAGTGAGTCGAGCATGAAAACTCCGTGTTTTCGAAGCGCACGGTGGCAGCGTTCGATATCATTTGATAGTGCGGGGTGTTTTACGCATCCATTGCGTCAGCCGCAAGGCGCAAAAGAAGCCGGAAATGCGCAATTTGGCGTGATCTTACGGCAGGTGCGCAATTGATTTATTTTCAAGATTTGATAGGTCCAGCGCAAACATAACGGTCCATGGTCGCCGCAGCGCCTGACGCGCTCATGGCAGGCCGTTTGATCTGCGGGAGATACCAATGACGCCTGACATCAAACCCCTGGTCGCCGGGAACTGGAAAATGAACGGCACGCGCGACTGGCTCTCCGAGATCACAACGGTTGCAGGTTCACTGGATGCGGACCTGCGTGAAACAATGGACACCTTGATCTGCCCGCCCGCTACTTTGATCTATCTTGCGGCCGCTGCTGTTCAGGATACCGGGCTGACCATCGGTGCCCAGGACTGTCACATGGCGCAATCGGGTGCGCATACCGGCGATATTTCAGCGGCGATGCTGGCAGATGCAGCGGCAACGCATGTCATCGTCGGACATTCGGAAAGGCGGACCGATCACGGCGAGACCAGTGATACGGTCAAACAGAAGGCAGAGGCGGTGCATGAGCAAGGCCTCATTGCCATCGTGTGTGTCGGGGAGACCAAACAGGAAAGGGACGAGGGGCGGACGCTTGACGTCATCAAGGATCAGCTTGCCCATTCCGTTCCGGACAACTCCACATCGGCCAACACGGTTATTGCCTACGAGCCGGTATGGGCGATCGGCACCGGAGTGACGCCGACAGTCTCTGATGTGGAGGAGGCGCATGCTTTCATGCGGCGTCTGCTGGAAGATCGTTTCGCCGGCGAGGGAGCGCTCATGAAGCTGCTTTATGGCGGGTCCGTGAAACCATCAAATGCCTCAGAATTGATGGCTGTTCGCAATGTGGATGGTGCGCTTGTCGGCGGCGCAAGCTTGAAAGCTGCGGACTTTCTCGCCATCTGTGAGTCATACAGGTCGTAAAATGACTGTTACGGCGTAACAAATGCCGCATTCAAAACGGCGTTATGGGGTTGGAAAGACCGCCTGCGTCGTGTAAACAGCCGCGAATTTTGCTAATTGCCCAAGTGGCAGGAAATGTGATCCATGCAAACGGTCTTAATCGTTATTCACCTCATGATCGTGGTTGCGCTAGTCGGTGTCGTGCTGCTGCAACGCTCGGAGGGCGGCGCCCTCGGTATCGGCGGCGGCTCCGGCGGCGGCGGGTTGATGTCAGCAAGGGGTGCGGCTGATGCCCTGACGCGGACAACCGGTATCCTTGCCGCAGCCTTTTTCGCGACGTCGATCGCATTGGGCATCTATGCCCGCTACGAAGCGCAACCGACAGACATTCTCGACAGGATTGAACAGACAGCGCCGAGTGGCGGCCAGTCCGTGCTCGATCAGATCGGTGGTGCGCCAAGCTCGTCCGGCGATGACAGCGGGTCTGCCGACATACCGGGCCCGACTTCATCCGGAAGCGGTGACAGCCAGATCCCGACGGGACAGTAGAGCGGATTATACGAGTTGAACCGGCGGCATGAGGATGCCGCCGGTTTTTAACGTGCGGTCCTGCAAGCCACGAACGTAACGTTGCATGGACGCACATTTATGTCGAAAAGTGCATCGGCCGGCTTTTTGGGGCTGGTGGAATCAGTTTCAAAGCGGTAACGGAATAAGCCCATGGCGCGATATGTATTCATCACTGGCGGCGTGGTTTCCTCACTGGGTAAAGGCATTGCCGCTGCAGCGCTTGGAGCGCTCCTGCAGGCGCGCGGTTACCGCGTAAGGCTGCGTAAACTCGATCCCTATCTGAATGTCGACCCCGGTACGATGAGCCCGTATCAGCATGGCGAGGTTTTCGTAACCGACGACGGTGCGGAAACGGATCTCGACCTTGGCCATTATGAACGCTTCACGGGGCGTTCCGCGGTTCAAGCCGACAACATCACCACGGGCCGGATCTACAAGGACATCATCGATAAGGAAAGGCGAGGGGACTATCTGGGCGCAACGGTCCAGGTCATTCCGCACGTTACGAACGAAATCAAGGAATTCGTCCTCGACGGCAATGATGATTACGATTTTGTGCTTTGCGAGATCGGCGGAACGGTCGGCGACATCGAGGCGATGCCGTTCCTTGAAGCAATTCGCCAGTTGGGCAACGACCTGCCGCGCGGAAACGCCATCTATATTCACCTGACCTTGATGCCGTGGATTCCGGCTGCTGGTGAATTGAAGACCAAACCGACCCAGCATTCAGTCAAGGAACTTCAGTCGATCGGCATTGCGCCGGATATTCTTCTGGTGCGTGCGGATCGTTCTATCCCGGAAGAAGAGAGGCGCAAGCTTTCCCTGTTTTGCAACGTGCGTGCATCTGCGGTGATCCAGGCGCTTGATGTCGACAATATCTATGACGTTCCGATTTCCTATCATCGCGAAGGTCTTGACGATGAGGTGCTGGCGGCATTCGGCATCGAGCCGGCTCCGGCGCCGCGCATGGAGCGCTGGGAAGAGGTTGCCGACCGGATCCGAACGCCGGAAGGCGAAGTCACGATCGCCATTGTCGGCAAATATACGGGCCTGAAAGATGCCTATAAGTCGCTGATCGAGGCACTGCATCACGGTGGCATTGCAAATCGCGTCAGGGTGAAGCTCGAGTGGATCGAATCGGAAATCTTCGAAAAGGAAGAGCCGGCGCCATGGCTGGAAAAGGTTCACGGGATCCTTGTGCCCGGTGGCTTTGGGGAGCGTGGCGCTGAAGGAAAGATCCTGGCAGCCCGCTTTGCCCGTGAACGTCAGGTTCCCTATTTCGGGATTTGTTTCGGGATGCAGATGGCGGTGCTTGAGGCAGCGCGTTCACTTGCCGGAGTTGAATCCGCATCATCAACGGAGTTTGGTGAGACGTCCGAACCGGTGGTCGGCCTTATGACCGAGTGGCTGCGCGGCAACATGCTGGAGAAGCGTTCAAAGTCCGGGGACCTCGGCGGAACAATGCGTCTGGGGGCGTATGCCGCTCACCTGAAGGAAGGCACACGCATTGCCAGCATCTACGGCTCAACAGAGATATCGGAACGGCACCGGCACCGCTATGAGGTCAATCATGACTATGTCGATGTGCTGGAGAAACACGGTCTTGTGTTCTCGGGTATGTCACCGGATGGCGTATTGCCGGAAACGATCGAATATGCGGACCACCCCTGGTTTATCGGCGTTCAGTATCATCCGGAGTTGAAATCGCGGCCGCTCGAGCCGCATCCGCTTTTCGCTTCCTTCATTGAGGCGGCGCTTGAGCAGTCGCGGCTGGTTTGAGCGGCTACCCTGTGCTGGGGTTGTCTGCTGCCGGTCCGCTCCAAAGCGTATGCGGA
This sequence comes from Hoeflea prorocentri, assembly GCF_027944115.1. Classification (NCBI taxonomy): domain Bacteria; kingdom Pseudomonadati; phylum Pseudomonadota; class Alphaproteobacteria; order Hyphomicrobiales; family Rhizobiaceae; genus Hoeflea; species Hoeflea prorocentri. Next base: position 1,725,124 of record NZ_JAPJZI010000001.1, read on the forward strand.
TGACGTGACAACCCCAACAGAAAACCATCGAATGTAGTCAGAAAGCCTTTGCCCCCGGCCTATTGATCTCCAAACGAGCGGACGGTCCTGTCATTTCGAATGTGCCGGGCGGATATCCAGGAACATCCTAGTGCTGTGAAGCGGAAGCACAATTGCGATGGCACAACCCGCAGAACAACGCATATGCTGCTTACTATCTGCTCCTCTGCGGCAAACAATCGTGTAAGACATTATCAGCATAGCGCATTTGCTACAATGAATATGAATATTTCTCAGATTTGATTTTTGTTAATTTGGAGTGGCCTGTAATCAAATGAATGATGACGTACGGCGCAAACCCAGGCAGAAGCGCTCCCGGGAAAAAGTTGATAAGATTCTTGATGCCGTTGAAACTTTGGTGACGCAGCAAAGCCTGGAAGCTTTGACGACCACACAAGTCGCGGAGCACACAGGATATGCGGTCGGGACGATCTACCAGTATTTCGGCAACCGGACTGAATTGCTGATTGCCGCAGAAGAGCGGCTGTTTGAGCGGCTGGCTCAGCATCTTGCAAAGGAAGTGTTCGCAGTCCTGTCGGATCCCGTAGACAACGCCATTGAAAAGCTGATCGGCATTTATATTGACAGTGCGAAAGCGCAACCCGGCTATCTGCAACTGCTTAAGTTTTCGTCGGTCAACAAGCCGCCAGGTATCAATGAAGCGACGGTTGACGAGTTCACCGGCGATCTGATTGCCGCGATTATTCGCTCGGAGGCACCCGATATCGGTGACGGGGACCTGGAGGTGGCGCGCAAAACGGCCGTCGGCATCATGGCGCCGCTCACCGACCGTATCCTGCTTGAAAAGAACCCCGTCATACAGACGAAGCTGCAAGCCGAAATGGTGGCCCTTTGCGAATCCATCATTATGCGGGCGATAGAAGCAGGAAAGCAGTGACCAATTCTTGCTGGCGGCCGCTACTCGTTCTTGCCGACCTGCCAGCTGAAGCCGCCGCGTAACACGTCTTCCAGCGAGCGTTTTCCGGTACTGACCGGATGGCCCGTATAGACCGGAGCCGGATTGTCGTAAAGCACGCCGGTTGCTACCGGGTTGTCCGGGTTTGCGAAGCGGGCCAGCGCTGAAGCGAGATTGTAATTGGCCGGGTCGTGCATAAGAATATCTGCCTCGCCGGACGACGCATCAACCGTTTTCAACCCAAGAGACGACGGATCGAAAGCGATGCCGCGTGACTTGTCCTTCCCGAAGAGGAGCGGAGCGCCACTTTCAAGTTGAATTTGATGGTCCGCGATATTGCTCTTGGCCGTGAAGTCTTCGAACACATCTTCATTGAACACGATGCAGTTCTGATAAATTTCGACAAAAGATGCGCCTTTGTGATGGTAGGCGGCTTTGAGCACTTCGGTAAGCTGTTTGATCTGTGTGTCGACACCACGGGCAACAAACCGCGCACCGCAGCCGAGCGCAAAACCGGCCGGATCGACCGGGCTGTCGACGCTGCCGCCGGGAGACGATGGTGAGCGTGTCGCCTGATGCGATGTCGGGGAATATTGGCCCTTGGTCAGGCCGTAGGTCTCGTTGTTGAAGAGCAGGATCTGGCAATTCAGATTACGGCGCAGGATGTGAAGCAGGTGATTGCCGCCGATCGACAGACCATCGCCGTCTCCGGTGATGATCCACACATCAAGGTCCGGATTGGCCAGGAGCATTCCGGTGGCGACCGCCGGCGCCCGTCCATGAATTGTGTGAAAGCCGTAGGTGTCAATGTAATAGGGAAACCGCGACGAGCAGCCTATGCCGGAAACAAAAACCGTGTTTTCCCGCCGCGCGCCTACCTCTGCCAATACTGTTCGCACAGCCTTGAGGATCGCATAATCGCCGCAGCCAGGGCACCAGCGTACCTCCTGATCGGTGGTAAAATCCGCGGGGGTCAGCTGCGCAGTGTTTACTTGCTCATTCATCGGTCGCCTCCAGCCTGGACATTACCGCTTCCTCGATTTCCTTTACCTGAAAGGGCCTGCCAGTCATCTTGCTGAGTTTTTCCGCATGGGGACAGCCTTCCGCCTTCAGCAAATTGACAAGCTGCCCCGAGTTCATTTCCGGCACGAGGATCTGCCTGAACCCCTTGAGCAATTCATTCTGATTGGGGGCGAAGGGCCTGATATGTGTCAGGTGGATGTGTGAGACACTGAGACCGCGTGCGCGCAGATTGGAGATGGCCCGCGATATCGGGCCATATGTCGAACCCCAGCCGACAACCGCCATCTCACCTTCTGCCTCACCCTGATCAGGTTTGAGGGGCGGGATCGACTTTGCGATGCCGTCTATCCGGGCCGCGCGAACATCCGTCATTTTCTGGTGATTATCCGGCTCATAGGAAATGTGGCCCGTCGCATAGTCCTTTTCGATGCCGCCAATACGGTGCTCACAGCCGGGCGTGCCGGGCACGGCCCAGCTGCGGGCCAATGTGTCCGGGTCGCGATGATAGGGATTGAAGTTCTCGGTATCCGTGTGGTTTTTGACTTCAATCTTTTTGAGACTGTCCATATTGGGCAGTGTCCAGGGGCTCGAGGAATTCGCCACAAAACCATCGGACAGCAGGATGACCGGCGTCATATAGGTCAACGCAATCCTTGTGGCCTCAATCGCCAGATCAAAACACTCGGCAGGCGTGCCGGCGGCCAGCACCACCAGAGGGCTCTCGCCGTGTCTGCCATAAAGGGCCTGGTTGAGATCGGATTGCTCTGTTTTAGTGGGCATGCCCGTCGAGGGGCCGGCCCGCTGCGTATTGACGATGACAAGCGGCAGTTCGGCGGAGACCGCAAGGCTCATCGCCTCCTGCTTGAGCGCAATACCCGGGCCTGAGCTTGACGTCACACCGATGCCGCCGGCAAAGGACACACCGATCGCGGCGCAGATCGCGGCAATTTCGTCTTCCGCCTGGAAAGTCCTGACGCCAATATCGGAAAGCTTCGCCAGCGTGTGCAACAGCGGTGAGGCCGGTGTGATCGGATAAGATGCGAAGACAAGCTGCCGGTCGGACAGCTCAGCGGCCGCGGCCAGTCCCCAGGCCAATGCCTCGTACCCGGTCACAAAACTGTAGGTGCCTGGCGGTTGATCCATTCTTGCAACGTTTGTAGCGGTTGCTTCCATGGTTTCGCCATAGGCGTGGCCGGCATTAAGAGCCGCAACGTTCGCACCGGCAACGTCGGGGTTTGCTGCGAATTTCCGGTTGAGCCACTCGACTGTTGGCGACCGGTCCCTTCCGTAAAGCCAGTAGACAAGCCCGAGCGCCCAGAAATTCTTGCAACGCATGGAGGCCTTCCGGTTCAGACCGGTATCGGCAACCGCTTCGAGGGTCATTTTGGAGATATCGGGATCCAGGAGATGATAATTGTTCAGGCTGCCGTCTTCAAGCGGAGAGGATTCGTATCCGGCTTTTTCGATGTTGCGTTGGGTGAATGATCCGACATCAATCAGAATGACGCCGCCCTTTTTCAAGGTGTCGAGATTTGTTTTCAGCGCGGCCGGATTAAGCGCCACCAGCATATCGGCTTCGTCACCGATGGTTTTGATCGGCCTGCCTCCGAAATGGACCTGATAGGCCGATACGCCATAGGTTGTTCCCACGGGAGCCCGCACTTCCGATGGATATTCGGGAAACGTGCCGAGATCATTTTCCGCCATGGCGCTTGCAAGACCAAGCTGCGATCCGATGACCTGGATGCCGTCGCCGGAATCACCTGCAAGGCGTACGACAACCGTCTCTGCGGTCGCTTGTTCCTGAAGTTCTTTGTTGCTTGCAATATTCATCGTCGGATCCGATTGCCCGGTAGGAGTGACCGGAATGAAAGCCATTCCGTTTCGACGCGGGTTATAACGCAGCGACCCGCATATTTACATTGCCAAATCATCGCAGCATATCCTCGTAATATGCCAGAAAATATCTAGGGCATGCGGGTGCAAATCCAATTCCATGCTTTGTTTTCGTCCGATAAGGTAGATATCCGATCGGATTTGCAACCTGTATTCTTGCCGACATTGCTCAATTGCTGGCGCTAAACGGTTTTTGGAAGGAATCTCTCAATGGCTGATTTGAATGGCGACGGGCCACGCCCGGTGGACCATATTGTGCTGCCAACGGCGGATCTTGGCACCGCCCGACAGCGTCTGGATGCCTTGGGTTTTACCGTGGCCCCAGAAGCGCGCCATCCCTTCGGAACCGCCAATGCCTGCGTTTTTTTGGGCGATGGTACATTCCTCGAGCCGATTGCCGTTGCTCAGCGGGAGCTTTGCGAACGTTCGGCAATTGACGGAAATGTTTTTGTCGCCCGTGATCAGGCCTATCGGTTTCGACGCGGGGAAGAGGGTTGTTCCGCTCTTGTCATGGGCACCCAAAATGCCGAGGAAGACCGGCGGCAGTTTGTAAATGCAGGCATCAGCGCCGGCCTGAACCTGGAATTTGCCAGGCCCTTCGAAACGCTGGATGGGACGCGTGACGTGGCCGGCTTCGAGCTGGCATTTGCGGCGGACCTTAGAGCACCGGATGTTTTCTTCTTCACTTGCGAACGCAAGAACCCGTCGGACGTCGACAAATCGGCCCTTGAGACGCACGACAATGGTGTGGTTTCGATCCGGCAAGTGGTGCTGTCGGAGCAGAACCCAAGCGATTTTCAATATCTGCTGCAGGAGATCGCCGACCAAAGGGAAGTGAACGCTCATTCTTTCGGTATTGAGTTAGACGCTGGAAATGCAACCGTTCTTGCCCTTAATGGAACCGGCTTGAAGGCATATTTCGGTGTTGAGGGTGGAACACACGCCAGGGGGTTGCGCATGCGCGGCATTGTTTTCGCGACGGACCGGTTTGATGCTCTGGAAGATCGGCTGAAACAAAACGGTATTGCGTTTTCATTTGTCGGCGGCAGGCTGGTGGTTCCCGAGCACAGCGGGCAGGGTGCGTTCTTCGCCTTTGAGGCTGTCTGAGCGTTTTTCGATTGTGAGCGCATGGCGCTTGATCATTGCCTTTTTCGCGCGTTTGCCTAAAACGGCAGCCGAATTCCCAACTCCGCTCCACAAGGACCAGTGACATGACTGCAATCGTCGACATTATCGGCCGCGAAATTCTCGATAGCCGCGGCAACCCCACCGTCGAGGTGGACGTACTTCTTGAAGACGGTTCTTTCGGCAGGGCCGCTGTCCCCTCCGGCGCATCCACAGGCGCTCACGAAGCCGTGGAGCTTCGCGACGGCGGGCCGCGTTATCTCGGCAAGGGTGTTCAGAATGCCGTCGATGCCGTGAACGGTCCAATTCTGGAGGCGTTGGCCGGCCTGGATGCGGAAAACCAGATCCACCTCGACCGCACCATGATTGACCTGGATGGGACATCCAACAAGGGAAAGCTCGGAGCCAATGCCATTCTGGGCGTGTCGCTTGCAATCGCCAAAGCCGCAGCCGAGGCGTCAGGTCTGCCGCTGTACCGCTATGTCGGCGGGCCCAACGCCCACGTGCTGCCGGTTCCCATGATGAACATCATCAATGGCGGAGAACACGCGGACAATCCGATCGATTTTCAGGAGTTCATGATCATGCCGGTCGGTGCCGGCTCGATCCGTGACGCTGTGCGCATGGGTTCTGAAGTGTTCCATACGTTGAAAAAGGAGTTGTCGGCGCAAGGTCACAATACCAATGTCGGCGATGAGGGCGGATTTGCTCCCGGGCTGGAAAGTGCACCGGCAGCGCTCGATTTCATCATGAAATCCATCGAAAAAGCCGGTTATGCGCCCGGCGAAGACATGTTTGTAGCGCTTGATTGTGCTTCCACAGAGTTCTTCAAGGACGGTAAATACGTGCTTGAGGGCGAGGGGCGCACATTGGAACCGGGCGCCTTGGCTGAGTATCTTGCCGAACTCGTCGGTCAGTACCCGATTATTTCGATCGAAGACGGGATGGCTGAAGATGATTGGGACGGATGGAAAACCCTGACGGATCTCATTGGCAACAAATGCCAGCTGGTCGGTGACGACCTGTTTGTCACCAATTCGGCGCGTCTTCGCGACGGGATCAAGATGGGCGTCGCCAATTCGATCCTGGTGAAGGTGAACCAGATCGGATCTCTGACGGAGACACTGGATGCCGTTGAGACGGCGCATAAGGCAAATTACTCCGCCGTTATGTCGCACCGTTCGGGTGAAACGGAAGATTCGACAATTGCCGACCTGGCGGTGGCCACCAATTGCGGTCAGATAAAAACAGGCTCACTTGCCCGGTCGGACCGGCTGGCAAAATATAATCAGCTCATCCGGATCGAAGAGGAATTGGATACGCAGGCAAATTATGCCGGACGGAGCATGCTGCGGAGCTGATGTCACCAAGACACTGACTGATTATCAAGGGCCTCCTTCGGGAGGCTTTTTTTGAAATCACCTTTTCAAAACCTGTGTTGATCGGTGCGGGGCGGGCGGGTCATAAAGTCGCATTGTTATATTAGTATTTCACAATATACTAATATAAAGGCAACAATCATGCCTTAGGCCAACGCTGCGTTGATCGCGGCGGCCAACCGGAAACGCACACACAGGGGTTTGCAATGAAAAACACGACGCGCTTCAGCAGTCCTTATAATCCGCTCTATTTCCTGGCTTCCTTGGGCAATGGTGGCCTTGCGGTTTCTTTTTTTATGTATCTGATGTTCATGTTGCCGCATCCGGTGTCGCCCATTCCGACATTTACGACGCTCGCGGGTGTCTTTGCAGCAGGCAACCCGGTGACCATGGCGCTGGTCTCGGTTGCGGTTGTCGGCATTCTGTACTTCGCCTTCCAGCATTACCGGCTGCTCCTGAGAAACCTGGCGGCCTACAAGGCGTTTCAGCAAACGCCCGCCTATGAAAAACTCATGTCCGGGAATGCCGAGGTGACCCGCATGGCCATCCCGCTGACCTTGGCCATGAGTATTAATGTCGCCTTTATCCTCGGCGCACTGTTCGTTCCCGGTCTGTGGGGCGTTGTGGAATATCTGTTCCCGGCAGCAATCGTGGCATTTGGCGCGGTGGCGGTTCTGGCACTGCGGATGTTTGCGTCCTATGCAGGCCGGATCCTAACGAATGGACAATTTGAATGGTCTGCGAATAACAGCCTCAGCCAACTCGTCGCCGTCTTTGCCATGTCCATGATCGGTGTCGGGTTCGCGGCGCCTGCCGCCATGAGCCACGTCCCGACGACGGTGGTAGTCGGCATGGTGCTGTCGATCTTCTTCCTGACCTCTGCGGCCATTTGGGGACTAATCATGGTCGTTCTGGGCTTCAAGGATATGCTGGAGCACGGCGTCAGCGAGGAAGGCTCGCCTTCACTCTGGATCATTATCCCGATCGTTACCGTCAGTGGCATTGCGACTGTACGGCTGTCACACGGCCTGCATCATGTCTTTAACGGTGGACCGGTTCCTTCAGACATGCTCGTCAATATGGCAATCATGCTGTCGGTTCAGTTGTTGTTCGGCCTGATTGGTTTTGTCACCATGCGCAAGCTCCACTACTTTGCTGACTATATTCATGGTGAAAAGGCGAGCGCCGCATCTTATGCCCTGATTTGCCCAGGCGTCGCGCTGATGGTGTTCGGAATGTTCTTCCTGCATCCCGGACTGGTCGCCAACGGCATCGTGGACAAGTTCTCTATCGCCTATTTCATCTTGGTCGCACCGCTGGTCTATCTTCAGTTTGTGACCATCAAGACCATGGTTCTTCTCAACCGGAAACATCTGGGCGGCAGCGGCGCAGCTCAGGCGAACCCTAGCCGCGGTATGCCAAGCATGGATGCGGCTGAATAGGGACTTCTTTGTTCTCGCCGGGGCCGGGCCGCAAACAGGCTTGGCCCTCGGCTGGCTGCGATAACCCGTTATTAAACTTGTTGCTGCATAACACTGGCAGTTCGGCCTCCGGAGCTTTCAACCCGGATGCCATGTGTTTTGAGTGTAAAGCAGCGTAAACATGTCGACACGGCAAAAAAAGATACGAAAAACCGGCCGTTTGATTATTCCGACCATTGCAATCGCCTTTATCAGCTATTTCGGCTTCCATTCGATCAATGGCGACAGAGGGCTTAACGCAACGCAGCAGTTTGACGTGCGTAAAGCCCAACTTGAAGCCGAGCTTTCCTCCCTCAAATCAGAGCGCAAGCTGTTGCAACAGCAAGTTAAATTGCTGCCGACAAGCGGTCCGGTCGTGCGCGATATGCTCGATGAAAAAGCGCGTCAGGCGCTGAACCTGTCGCGCCCGGACGAGATTGTTATCTTCGACTATAACTGATTTAACTGTAATCAAGTTAATATTAAAAAAACTGCTTAAAAACAGATATATAGACCGCAACAAAGCTATGCATTTATAAGCTTGCTGGTCGCTCGGCATTTCCGTAAGGTGGGCACAGAAGAACCATTGGGAGGACCAAATGGCCCCGCGCAAGAATGCAGCGTCTGCCGGCCGTCGTGCAGCCGCATCCAAATCTACAAAAACAAGATCGAGCAAATCATCGAAACCGGTGATCGGCCAGGAGATCGCCGAGTTCAGCAAAGAACAGGAACTCGAGGTCTATCGTGAAATGCTGCTGATCCGCCGGTTCGAGGAAAAGGCCGGCCAGCTCTACGGGATGGGTTTTATCGGCGGCTTTTGTCACCTCTATATCGGACAGGAAGCGGTCATAACCGGCATCGAGCACGCTATGCAGGAAGGCGATCAACTGATCACCGGCTATCGTGATCATGGCCATATGCTTGCGGCGGGCATGTCGGCGCGCGGTGTCATGGCGGAACTGACGGGACGGCAGAGCGGCTATTCACGCGGCAAGGGCGGCTCGATGCACATGTTCTCTCGTGAAAAGAATTTCTTCGGTGGCCACGGGATCGTGGGTGCGCAGGTGCCGCTCGGCACGGGCATCGCGCTGGCCAACAAGTACAAGGACAACGGCAAGGTCAGCATCGCGTTTTACGGCGACGGGGCATCCAATCAGGGCCAGGTCTACGAGAGCTTCAATATGGCGGAACTCTGGCAGCTGCCGGTCGTTTATGTGGTGGAGAACAACCGCTATGCCATGGGAACGGCGGTCTCGCGCGCATCCGCCCAGACGGATTTCTCGCAGCGCGGCGTGTCTTTCAATATTCCAGGCTACCAGGTCGACGGGATGGATGTGCGGGCAGTCAAGGCAGCGGCCGATGCGGCTCTGGAGTTCGCGCGCTCCGGTAAGGGGCCGATCATCCTGGAGATGCTGACCTACCGCTATCGCGGCCACTCCATGTCGGATCCGGCCAAATACCGCAGCAAGGATGAAGTGCAGAAAATGCGCTCCGAGCACGACCCGATCGAGCAGGTCAAGGCGCGGCTGCTTGAAAAGGGCTGGGCCACAGAGGACGAACTCAAGGCCATCGACAAGAGCGTCCGCGACATCGTCGCAGACAGTGCGGAGTTTGCGCAGACGGACCCGGAACCGGATCCTTCGGAACTCTACACGGACATATTGGCCTAGGTCGGGGGAGAAAACATGCCAATTGATATTTTGATGCCAGCCCTCTCGCCGACGATGGAGGAGGGCAACCTTGCCAAATGGCTGAAGAAAGAAGGTGACAACGTCTCTTCCGGCGACGTGATTGCCGAGATCGAAACGGACAAGGCAACGATGGAAGTCGAAGCTGTTGATGAGGGCACGATCGGCAAGATTGTTGTTCCGGAAGGCAGCGAGGGCGTGAAGGTCAATGCCGTCATCGCCGTTCTGCTTCAAGACGGTGAATCGGCCTCCGATATCGGAAGTGAAACGCCGGCGGCCGTTCCAGCCGCAGAGCCGGTCGCCGAGTCGGCATCGGCTGCACCTGAACCTGTCGCTGCTGCCCCGGCTGCGGCCGCTGTTCCGTCCGATCCGGATATCCCGGCAGGTACGGAGATGGTCCCCACGACGGTGCGCGAAGCATTGCGTGACGCGATGGCCGAGGAAATGCGCGCCGATGACGATATCTTCGTGATGGGTGAGGAAGTTGCCGAATATCAGGGCGCTTACAAGGTTACTCAGGGATTGCTCGACGAGTTCGGCGCCCGTCGGGTGATCGATACGCCCATCACCGAACATGGCTTTGCGGGTGTTGGCGTCGGAGCAGCCATGGCTGGCCTGAAGCCTATCGTTGAATTCATGACCTTCAACTTCGCCATGCAGGCCATGGACCAGATCATCAACTCGGCGGCAAAGACACGCTATATGTCCGGTGGGCAGATGTCCGCGCCCGTTGTCTTCCGCGGACCGAATGGCGCCGCAGCACGCGTCGGTGCCCAGCATTCGCAGTGCTATGCATCCTGGTACAGTCATATTCCCGGCCTGAAGGTGGTGATGCCCTATAACGCAGCCGATGCGAAGGGCCTTTTGAAAGCCGCGATCCGGGATCCGAACCCGGTCATCTTCCTGGAAAATGAAATCATGTACGGGCACACATTCGACGTGCCCAAGCTGGATGATTTCGTGCTGCCGATCGGCAAGGCCCGCATTCACCGCAGCGGCAGTGATGTCACCATCGTGTCCTTCGGTATCGGCATGACCTATGCTGAACAGGCAGCCGACGAGCTTGCGGGAATGGGTATCGAGGCGGAGATCATCGATCTGCGCACAATACGCCCGATGGACATGCCGACCATTCTTGAATCGGTGAAGAAAACCGGACGTCTGGTCACGGTAGAAGAGGGCTTCCCGCAAAGTTCGGTCGGAACCGAGATCGCAACACGGGTGATGCAAGAGGCGTTCGATTACCTCGACGCGCCGGTGCTGACCATTGCGGGCAAGGATGTTCCGATGCCCTACGCCGCCAATCTTGAAAAACTGGCCTTGCCGAATGTCGCCGAAGTCGTCGACGCGGTCAAAGCCGTGACCTACACGAGCTAAGGGGGAAGGGACATGCCGATCAGTATCACCATGCCAGCGCTTTCCCCGACGATGGAAGAGGGCAATCTCGCCAAGTGGCTCGTCAAGGAAGGCGATAACGTCTCCTCCGGCGACGTGATCGCCGAGATTGAAACCGACAAGGCGACCATGGAAGTCGAAGCGGTGGATGAAGGCGTCGTCGCAAAGATCCTCGTTCCCGAGGGCACCGAGGGCGTCAAGGTCAATGCGCCGATCGCCATTCTCGCCGAGGAGGGCGAAGATGCGTCTGCCGCTGCAAGCGCGTCTCCAGCTCCAGCAGAGCCTGCGCCCGCGGCGCCGGCCCCGACACCTGCTGCATCAGAGCCTGCAGCGGTCGCACCCGCTGCTGCTCCGGCCGTTGTAACGCCGGCTCAAAATACTGCAGGCGGCCGGATCTTCTCATCTCCTCTGGCACGGCGTATCGCCGCAGAGGCAGGTCTCGATCTCTCGGCGATCAAGGGGACCGGGCCGCATGGCAGGATTGTCAGGCGCGATGTGGACGCGGCCATTGCGGGCGGTGCCAAGGCTGCGCCTGCCGCTGCTGCACCGGCGCCCGCCGCCGCGCCATCGGACGATCAGACACTCAAACTGTTCGAGGACGGGTCATACGAGCTCGTTCCGCACGACAATATGCGCAAGACGATTGCGAAACGTCTGGTCGAATCCAAACAGACCGTTCCGCATTTCTACCTGACGGTCGAATGTGAGCTGGATGGGCTTTTGTCTCTGCGCAAACAGCTTAACGAGTCTGCGCCCGTTCGCGATGACAAGCCGGCCTTCAAATTGTCGGTGAACGATTTTGTCATCAAGGCAATGGCTCTGGCCTTGCGTGATGTCCCGGATGCCAATGCGTCCTGGACCGAAAGCAACATGGTCATGCACAAGCATTCCGATGTCGGGGTTGCCGTGTCGATACCGGGCGGCTTGATCACTCCGATTGTCCGACAGGCCGAACTCAAATCGCTGTCGACCATTTCCAACGAGATGAAGGACCTTGCCGGGCGGGCACGGGACCGCAAGCTCATGCCGCAGGAATATCAGGGTGGAACAACGGCCGTCTCCAATCTCGGAATGTTCGGGGTCAAGGAGTTCTCCGCCGTCATAAACCCACCGCACGCGACCATACTTGCCGTGGGGGCCGGGGAGCAGAGGGCGGTTGTAAAGGACGGAACACTGGCCGTTGCGACGGTCATGTCGGTCACGTTGTCGACCGATCACCGCGCCGTGGACGGGGCCCTTGGCGCGCAGCTTCTTGCAGCATTCAAAGGTTATATCGAGAATCCGTTCGCGATGCTCGTATAGCGCTTGCCTTAAGTCAAACGAGGAGAGGAGGTCTACATGTCGGACCAATTTGACAAAAAGGATATCGAGGAAGCCATCGAAAAGCTGAAAGCGGCCTGGGGCTGGTTGGTCGCTATTGGCATCATATCGCTGATTGGCGGCTTTCTGTCATTTGCCAATCCCATGCAGGCGACCCTGGCGGTCGACTATATTGCCGGTTTCATGTTCATTCTGGTCGGTGTTGCGCAGGTCATTCAGGCCTTTTCGACACGCGGGGCCGGCGATTTCATGTGGACACTCGGCGTCGGCATTCTGACACTGCTGGTCGGTGCGGTTCTTGTCGGTAATCCGGTTGCCGGCGCTGCGTCACTGACGATTATCGTTGCCGTTCTTCTGATCGTGCTTGGGGGAGCGAAGATCGCCTATTCCATCTCCATGCGGCCGGCGGCTGGCTGGGGATGGGTGACGGTTTCGGGAATTGTATCCGTGTTTCTTGGCGTCCTCATCTTTGCCGAGTTTCCCTGGGCGGCGACTTCGGTTCTCGGGCTTTTCCTCGGCGTGGAACTGACCTTCAACGGCGTTGCGCTGTTGATGACCGGTCTTGCGCTCAGGAAAAGCTGACAAACAAACAAAGGGCGGCGAATGCCGCCCTTCCAGACTGCCAGTGGCATGAACATGCCCAGATATCAGGAGACCAGGCGTGTCCAACACATATGACGTCATCATTATCGGATCCGGACCTGGCGGCTATGTAACCGCCGTTCGCGCAGCACAGCTTGGCTTGAAGACCGCCATTGTTGAGCGTGAACACCTGGGCGGCATCTGCCTGAACTGGGGTTGTATTCCGACAAAAGCATTGCTGCGTTCGGCGGAAATTCTTCACTTTGCCGAACATGCGGACAATTACGGGCTCAAGTTGGAAGGCAAGGTCTCGGCGGATATCAAGGCCGTCGTCGAGCGCTCGCGCGGCGTATCCGGACGGTTGAACGCCGGTATCGGCTTCCTGATGAAGAAAAACAAGGTCGATGTGATCTGGGGTGAAGCAAAGATAACAAAGGCGGCCAAGGGCAGCACGCCGGCGGAGGTCGTCGTCGGCAAGCCGACGAAGAAAGCGATGGAGCCGCAACACCCGGCTCCGAAGAATACGCTGGGTGAGGGAACCTACAAGGCCACGAATGTGATTGTCGCCACCGGCGCGAGGCCGCGTGTCCTTCCCGGAATAGAACCGGACGGAAAGCTGATCTGGACCTATTTCGAAGCGATGGTGCCGCAGACCCAGCCCAAGTCGATGGTGGTCATGGGCTCCGGTGCGATCGGTATCGAATTTGCAAGTTTCTACAATGCCATGGGTGTCGACGTTACGGTGGTCGAGCTGATGCCGACCATCATGCCGGTTGAGGATGCAGAGATTTCCGGTCTGGCCCGAAAGGCGCTTGAACGCGCTGGCCTGAAGTTCATTACCGAAGCCAAGGTTACCAAGGTCGAGAAGGGCGCAAACAACGTCACCGCCCATGTTGAGACCAAGGATGGCAAGACACAAGCCATTACCGCAGACCGGCTTATTTCAGCCGTAGGTGTTCAAGGCAATATCGAGAATCTTGGACTTGAGGCGCTCGGTGTGACAACCGATCGCGGCTGTGTTGTCATCGACGGTTATGGCAAAACCAATGTCGAGGGCATATATGCCATTGGTGACGTTGCCGGCCCGCCCATGCTTGCGCACAAGGCAGAGCATGAGGGCGTTATCTGCATCGAGAAGATCGCCGGTGTTCCTGGCGTGCACCCGATGGACAAGAACAAGATCCCGGGCTGCACCTATTGCGATCCGCAGGTTGCAAGTGTCGGCCTGACCGAGGCGAAGGCCAAGGAGGCAGGTCATGACATCCGGGTCGGGCGCTTCCAGTTTAGTGCGAACGGCAAGGCCATCGCACTTGGCGAGGACAAGGGCCTCATCAAGACGATTTTCGACAAGAAGACCGGTGAACTTCTCGGGGCACACATGGTCGGTGCGGAGGTAACGGAACTGATTCAGGGGTTTGTGGTCGCTATGAACCTGGAAACCACTGAGGAAGAGCTGATGCATACCGTTTTCCCGCATCCGACCCTATCTGAGATGATGAAGGAAAGTGTGCTTGACGCATACGGCCGCGCGCTGAATGCTTAGGCGGCGTTAAAAACAGGAGAGCGGATATGGGTTGGTTAATGTTTCTTCTTATCGGTCTGATAGCCGGCTTCATTGCCGAGAAGGTGATGAAGCGGAACCATGGGCTGATCAAAAACCTGGTTGTCGGGGTTGTTGGAGCCTTTGTTGGCGGATTTCTGGCGCAACAGGTCGGGATCGCTTATGCAGGCTTTGTCGGCACACTCATTGTCGCAACGGTCGGAGCCATTATCGTCCTGTGGCTGTTTGCACTGTTGGCAGGCCGCTAGAGGTTACTGGGATACAAACCATGGTCACCGTCGTCGATACGATTTCAGGAGAAAAGCGGGTCAGGCATCCGGAAAAGGCGCATCGACCCGACAATGAGGTCGCGCGCAAGCCGGCCTGGATTCGCGTCAAGGCCCCGACGTCGAAAGGGTATCAGGAAACCCGCGACATCGTGAAATCGAACAATCTGGTAACGGTTTGCGAGGAGGCGGGCTGCCCGAATATCGGAAGCTGCTGGCAGCAGAAGCATGCCAGCTTCATGATCATGGGCGAAATCTGTACGCGTGCCTGTGCCTTCTGCAATGTGGCAACCGGCAAGCCGGCATCGCTGGATCCGAATGAACCCGAAAATGTGGCGAAAGCCGTCCAGCAGATGGGGCTCAAGCACGTTGTTGTCACATCCGTTGACCGGGACGATCTGGCCGACGGCGGTGCGCAGCATTTTGTGGAAACCATCAGAGCGATACGGCAGGCGTCACCCAGCACGACGATTGAAATCCTGACGCCGGACTTTTTGCGCAAGGATGGCGCTCTGGAGACCGTCGTGGCTGCCCGGCCGGACGTTTTCAATCACAATCTTGAGACCGTTCCGTCGAACTACCTGACGGTGAGGCCCGGTGCCCGGTATTTCCATTCCATTCGCCTGCTGCAGCGTGTGAAGGAAATCGATCCGGACATGTTCACCAAATCGGGGATCATGGTCGGCCTCGGCGAAGAGCGCAACGAAGTGCTGCAGCTGATGGACGATCTGCGGGTTGCCGATGTCGACTTCCTGACAATCGGCCAGTATCTGCAGCCGACACCCAAACACCACAGGGTGGAAGCGTTTATCAGCCCGGATGAATTCAAGTCCTATGAGGCGGTTGCCTATTCAAAGGGATTTCTGATGGTATCAGCAAGCCCGCTGACGCGGTCGTCACACCATGCAGGCGACGACTTTGCAAAACTGCAGGCTGCGCGCGCCGCGCGGCGCGGCGTAACCATGTGATGATCAGGACCGCCGGACAGACCGCAGCCTATGCCTAAATATGACACAAAGCGCTTCGTGGCACACGAGCCGCAGCATATGTTCGCGCTGGTCGCAGACATCGAGAAATACCCGCAGTTTCTGCCTCTTTGTGATTCGCTCAAAATACGCAATCGCAAGGAGCGGGGCGACAAAACCCTGCTGGTTGCTGATATGACCGTGGGGTACAAAGCCATTCGGGAGACTTTTACCAGCCAGGTGCTGCTGAGCCCTGAGGATTCGGTCATCGACGTCAAATATCTCGACGGGCCGTTCCGTTATCTCAACAACCGCTGGGGTTTCGAACCGGCCGGCAATGGCGGGTGCGATGTGTCGTTCTTTATCGACTACGAGTTCAAGAGCAGGACGCTCGGCCTGTTGATGGGTGGTATGTTCGACCGGGCGTTTCGCATGTTTGCCGAAGCGTTCGAGAAGCGCGCGGACGAGATTTACGGCAAAAGCCACTGAAATTCCTGATGTGCGCAGTTAAGCCGGATCATTAAAGAACAAAATTCAGCGTTTTGACGCAATCTTTGCAAAGCCGATCCACAGGCAGCGCCATATACAATCCAATTTCAAAGACGCTATTGTGAGTGAGACGAAACCGGAACAGATTATAGGTCAGTATTGTTGTCGTAATTAACGGTTGAAGCTGCCGAAGCGGCTCGCCAGAAAGCGAGACATTGATGAACGACTACGGACCGCTTTCCTTCAAGGTGCCGGAGCCACCTGTTCGGCCGGGTGATGAGCCGGATTTCTCCGACTTCGAAGTTCCGAGGGCCGGGACTGTCCGCAAACCGGACATCGATACCGATGCCCGCGATATCAAGGATCTGGCAACAACCATGATCCGCGTCCTGAACCGGGACGCCGAGGCGGTTGGCCCATGGGCCGAAGATATCGACAAGGACCTGCTCTTGCACGCACTGCGCTCGATGCTAAAGACGCGGGCCTTTGACGAACGCATGATGACGCTTCAGCGCCAGGGCAAAACGTCCTTCTACATGAAATGCACAGGCGAGGAGGCGATCGCCATCGGACAACAGCTTGCGCTGTCGCCAGGTGACATGAATTTTCCGACCTACCGGCAACAGGGCCTGCTGCTTTGTCAAGATTATCCGGTCGTCGACATGATTTGCCAGATTCTCTCGAACGCCCGCGATCCGTTGCATGGCCGGCAACTGCCGGTTCTCTATTCCTCCAAGAAGCATGGTTTTTTCACGATTTCCGGTAATCTCGGAACCCAGTATATTCATGCGGTCGGTTGGGCCATGGCGTCGGCGATCAAGGGCGATACAAAGATTGCCGCGGCCTGGATCGGTGACGGCTCCACCGCCGAGAGCGACTTTCATGCCGCTCTCGTCAATGCATCGGTCTACAAGCCGCCGGTGGTCCTCAATATCGTCAACAATCAGTGGGCGATCTCCTCGTTTCAAGGCATTGCGGGCGGGGATTCGGCGACCTTTGCCGAAAGGGCCCTCGGCTTTGGCATCCCATCCTTGCGGGTGGACGGCAATGATTTCATGGCGGTCCATGCGGCGTCGAAATGGGCGGTTGAAAGAGCGCGCCGCAATCTCGGTCCGACCCTGATCGAATGGGTGACCTACCGGGTGGCACCGCATTCGACATCGGATGATCCGAGCAGGTATCGCCCGCGCGAGGAATCATCGGCGTGGCCTTTGGGCGACCCGATCCTGAGGCTGAAAAATCACCTTATTAAAAAGGGGAACTGGAGCGAGGAACGCCACACCCAGGCGGAAGCCGAATTTGACGAGGAAATGCGGGTGGCGGCCAAGGAAGCCGAATCCTATGGCGTCATGGGAGGCGGCTCCAGCGCGCGCGACATCTTCGAGGACGTCTTTAAGGACATGCCGCCGCATCTTGTTGCACAACGCCAGAAGCTGGGGGTTTAGTCATGGTCCAGATGACGATGATCGAGGCTATCCGCAGCGCCATGGATGTGATGATGGAGCGCGACGATGGCGTCGTCGTCTTTGGCGAGGATGTGGGATATTTCGGTGGTGTATTCCGTTGCACGGCCGGTCTTCAGAAGAAATACGGCGCGTCGCGGGTGTTCGACAGTCCGATCAACGAGAGCGGTATTGTCGGAGCCGGGATCGGTATGGCGGTCTACGGCCTTAGACCCTGCATTGAGGTGCAGTTTGCCGACTACATCTATCCGGCCTATGACCAGATCGTGTCGGAGGCCGCACGTATCCGCTATCGGTCCGCTAATGATTTTACAGCACCGATCACGATCAGAAGCCCTGTCGGAGGCGGCATTTTCGGCGGCCAGACGCACAGTCAGAGCCCGGAGGCTCTCTTTACGCACGTGTCAGGTCTCAAGACCATCATGCCGTCAACGCCCTACGACGCGAAGGGTCTGCTCATTTCGGCGATCGAAGATGACGACCCGGTGATCTTCTTTGAGCCCAAGCGGCTTTACAACGGACCGTTTGACGGCCACCACGACCGTCCGGCCCAAAACTGGAACAGCCATCCGCTCGGCAATGTTCCCGAAGACTATTATACACTGCCCATCGGCAAGGCTGCGGTGCGCAGAGAGGGCAGTGCCGTTACAATCGTTACCTACGGGACCATGTGTTTTGTTGCCGAGGCCGCGGTCCAGGAAACCGGGATCGACGCGGAGATCATTGATCTGAGAACGCTGTTGCCGCTCGATATCGATACCATCGCCCAGTCGGTAAAAAAGACCGGCCGCTGCATGGTTCTTCACGAAGCGACGCTGACATCGGGGTTCGGCGCCGAGCTGTCCGCCCAGTTACAGGAGCAGTGTTTCTATCATCTGGAAGCGCCGATCATACGGGTTACGGGCTGGGATACGCCCTATCCGCATGCGCAGGAATGGGATTATTTTCCCGGTCCCGCACGGGTCGGGCGTGAACTGAAAGAACTGACGGAGGCTGCGTGATGGGAATACACACGATCAAGATGCCAGATGTCGGTGAAGGCATTACCGAAGCGGAAATTGTCGAGTGGAATGTGTCGGTTGGCGATCTGGTCCGCGAAGATCAGCTGCTCGCCGCTGTCATGACGGACAAGGCGACGGTTGAGATTCCATCTCCCGTAGAAGGCAAGATCCTGACCATTGACGGCGAGGTCGGGGCGATGACAGCTGTCGGCGCGACCATCATTACCATCAATGTCGAAAACGGTGATGGCTCTGTCGAAGAGGCGCCATCACTGCAACCCGCAAAGGCATCGGAGACCGATCAGGAAAAGATGCCGCCTGAAACGCGGCAGGACGTGGCGGAGAACGTCAAGCCTTCCGTACCGATGTCTCCACCCGTAGAGGCCAGAACACCAATGGCTGCGCCAAGCGGTGCTCCGCGCCCGGAGGGGGAGCGTCCTATCGCAGCGCCCAGCGTGCGCAAGCGGGCAAGGGATGCCGGTATCGAACTGGTCTATGTGCGCGGTAGCGGCCCGGCCGGGCGCATTCTCCATGAGGATCTGGACGCCTACATTGCCGGCAAGTCCGAGCCCGTCAGTTCAGCCTTTCAGCCAAACAACACGATCACCGAGACAAAGGTGATCGGTCTGCGGCGTAAGATTGCCGAACGCATGCAGGACGCAAAGGCCCGCATTCCCCACATCACCTATGTAGATGAGGTGGATATGACGGAGCTGGAAGATCTGCGTCAGCACCTGAACATCCAAAGGCAGGAAGGTCAGCCCAAGTTGACGCTTTTGCCTTTCATCATGCGGGCCATGGTCAAGGCGCTGAAGGCGTATCCGAAGCTGAGCGCACATTTTGAGGATGACGCCGGTATACTTCGGCAGTTCGGTGCGGCGCATATCGGCATGGCAGTTCAGACAGCCAACGGTCTTGTTGTCGCTGTTGTGCGAAATGCCGAAGCGCGTGACATCTGGAACATTGCCTCTGAGGCGCAAAGGCTGGCCGACGCAGCGCGTGACGGCACGATCACGCGTGAGGAACTGACCGGTTCGACCATCACTCTGTCCAGCCTCGGTTCGATGGGCGGCATTGTTTCGACCCCCGTTATCAATAGTCCCGAGGTTGCCGTGGTGGGCGTAAACAAAATCGCCATGCGGCCCGTCTACCAGGACGGTGCATTCGTTCCGCGAAAGATGATGAACCTGTCGTCGTCCTTCGACCACCGCATTGTCGACGGCTGGGATGCGGCGGAGTTCATTCAGCATATTCGCGGTTCGCTGGAGACACCGGCGACACTCTTTATGGAGCCGTAAATGAACTATCTTTCCTGTGAGGTCCTGGTCATCGGCGGCGGTCCTGGCGGATATGTGACAGCGATCCGCGCGGGGCAGCTCGGCCTCGATACAATCCTTGTCGAAAAGAAAGAGCTCGGCGGCACCTGCCTCAATGTCGGCTGCATTCCCTCAAAGGCCATGATCCATGTCGCCGATGAGTTCGAGGCCGCCGTCAAGGCTTCACAAGGCAAGGTGCCCGGCATATCAGTCAAGACCCCGAAACTCGACCTGGTTCAAGCGATCGAATGGAAAGACGGTATTGTAAAGCGTCTCAATGGCGGCGTCGCCGGATTGCTTAAGAAGGCGGGCGTGACAGTGATAAACGGTCAAGCCCGTATGCGTGACGGCAAGACATGTAGCGTTGCGGGGGAGAAAGAATCATCCCAGATCAAGGCGAAATTTGTCGTTCTTGCGCCGGGGTCCGAACCGGTGGAGCTCGAAGCCCTGCCGTTTGGCGGCCATGTGATCTCGTCGACGCAAGCCTTGCGACTTGAAAGCCTGCCCAGGAAACTTGCCGTCGTCGGCGGCGGCTATATCGGTCTTGAGCTGGGAACGGCATTTGCAAAAATGGGCTCCAAGGTGACGGTGCTTGAAGCATCTGACCGATTGCTGCCGCAATACGACAAGGAGCTCTCCGATGTCGTTGCAAAGCAGCTGAAGAAACTCGGGATCATCGTGCATCTCAATGCCCGCGCCGGCGCGTTGGAGAAGGATGGCAAATCGCTTTCGGCGACCGATGGCGATGGAAAGCCGTTTTCGGTGGAAGTTGATAAGGTTCTTGTGACGGTGGGGCGCAAGCCGCGCCTCGACGGGTGGGGCCTGCGCGAGCTGCAACTGACGATGGATGGCGGCTTCATCGCCATTGACAGCGAGTGTCGTACATCCATGACGGATGTGTTTGCAATCGGCGATGTGACCGGCGAGCCGATGCTGGCGCACCGGGCAATGGCCCAGGGAGAAGTGGTGGCCGAACTGATTGCCGGAAAGCCTCGAGCTTTCGAGCCGGCTGCGATCCCTGCCGTCTGTTTTACCGACCCGGAGATCGTGTCGGTCGGCCTGTCACCCGATGAGGCGCGGAATGCCGGTTATGATGTCATAACAGGCAAGTTTCCCCTTGCTGCCAATGGAAGGGCGATGACACTCAATGCCGAGGCCGGTTTTGTGCGAGTTGTGGCGCGCAAGGACAATGAGCTGGTGCTCGGTATTCAGGCGGTGGGTACAAATATTTCTGAATTTGCTTCCGGCTTTTCAGCAGCGCTTGAGCTTGGTGCCTGCCTTGAGGATATCGCGTCGACAATCCATGCGCATCCGACACAAGGCGAGGGGATACAGGAAGCGGCAATGGTTGCGCTTGGTCAGGGCCTGCATATCTAATTCACGTCTAATTTACGCCGGGGCAATCCAAGGCGGGCGCAAAGCGGCAGATGGTGAAATTCACTAACCCGGTAGAAATGGGCAATGAAGCCGAAAAGGACGGGACATCCGGAAAGGCAATTGCCCCGCTGATCGAGACCGTCGATGCGCAGCCATCCTATTTCGCTTTGGAAAATGGCAGGCGAATGGCCGCCATCATCTTCGAGGAGAATGATCAGGCACGCATGCCAGTGATTAGTGAACCTCTTTATTGCAGCTCTGAATGCATCTGTTGAGATTCAACCGGTCTTGACCCTACAGCGCGGGCTTTAAGGCTACGTCGCCGTCTCGGCTGTTTCGATCAAGGCTTCCAGCGCTCGTTTGACAGTCGCCTGGCGAATAGGGGCGCGGCCGATATCGCCGAAGAGAAGTTTCTCATACCGGGTTTGCGTGCCTCTGCAGGCGAGGCCCATATAAACAAGCCCAACCGGCTTGTCCGGCGAGCCGCCGCCCGGCCCGGCAATGCCGGTCACCGAAATCGCGATTTCGGCTCTCGAGCGGGCGAGGGCGCCGTCGGCCATCTCGACAGCTGTTTGCCACGAAACGGCGCCGTGTTCTGCTAGTGTGCTATACGACACCCCGACCAGATCCCGCTTGGCTTCGTTTGAGTAGGTGACGAACCCGCGATCGAAAACAGCCGAGGAGCCTGCGATATCCGTGATTGCTGCTGCGATCATTCCCCCTGTACAGGATTCCACCGTGGCGACCATCCTTGCCTGACTGGTCATCAGTTCCACCAGCTTACCGGCAAGGTCTGTGTTATCAGTCATCCGTGTCATATCCATAAACTACGGTCGCCGTGGCGATTGCGGCAATACCTTCGCGGCGGCCGATAAAGCCGATCCGCTCGTTCGTGGTTGCTTTGACCGAGCAGCGTTCTACTGGAATAGAAAGGATTTCACCCAGTTTGCTGCGCATGGCGGCTTTATGCGGGCCGATTTTGGGGGCTTCGCAGATCAGCGTAATGTCCACGTTTGAAATGACGCCGCCGGCCTTGCGGACCAGCTCTGCAGCGTGTTCGAGGAAGATGTGTGATGCCGCGCCTTCCCATTGCGGGTCGGTGGGAGGGAAGTGATCACCAATATCCCCCTGGCCGCAGGTGGCCAGAAGCGCATCGGTCAGCGCATGCAGAGCGACATCTGCATCGGAGTGGCCGGACAGCGCCTGGTCATTGGCGATTTCCAGGCCGCAGAGCGTCACACTGTTTCCGGCGATATGCGCGTGCACGTCGTATCCGTTTCCGGTACGGACGTCCGGAATGGCGTTTGTCAGGTTTTTCCGCCCCAGCTTTTCGTCCGCCAATGCAATGTCTCCCGCGGTCGTCAGTTTCACGTTTTCCGGATCACCGCCAACGAGATCGACGGGTATCTTTGCCCATTCGGCAATGCTGCAATCATCGGTAAATTCGCCGTCACTGTTCAGGGATGCCCGCTGATGGGCATCGAAGATTGCCGCGAATTCGAACCCTTGCGGTGTTTGAGCGGCAAACAGGCCGCGGCGCGGGACGGTTCCGTCCACACGGTCACCGTGGAACGCGTTCTTTAACGTGTCGGCCACGGCAATGGCGGGCAGGGCGGCCATGGATCCATTGCGCAGTCTCGCAATGACGCGGTCAATCAGAGGCCCGTTAGCGAAAGGCCGCACGCCGTCATGAATGAGAACGTGGCTCAGGCCCGCATCGGACAGGGCCTCTAGACCTTTCAAGACCGATTCCTGCCGGTTTGCACCGCCTTCGACAATTGTCAGCACGGCGGGCTGGCTGCAGTTTTGCAGCGCCCGATCGAAGAGAGAATGGTCGTCTGCATGGATGACAACGGCGATTGCGTCGATGTCCGGATGGTTCTTGAAACTGTCGATCGTCCAGGCAAGAACTTGTCTGCCGCCGATGGGGCGGTATTGCTTCGGCGCGCTGCCGGGCTCTCCGGCGCGTTCACCGCGTCCGGCTGCTACGATAACCGCTCCGACTGTGTCCTTGTCCGCCATGCCTGCCTGTTATATGCGAATTCGTCATGATGCTGTAACGGGCCTTCGTCTGTTTGACCAGCATCCTTGTTTCCGGTTTTCCTTGTTTTTTTCACGGCGTTGCATAAAAAGCGTGCAGTCTGGTAGCGTGCCTGATAATAGTGCAAATACGATGATCAATGAATCTTTCAACATAGGCCCGGTTCAGGTGCGAAATCGCGCAATCCTTGCGCCGATGTCCGGTATCAGTGATTTGCCGTTTCGCCGGTTGGCATGGCGATATGGAGCCGGGCTTGTCGTAACCGAAATGATTGCCAGTCGTGAACTCATTTGTGACCGGGACGAATCCTGGGTTCGCATGCAGGGTGCCGGGATTACGCCACATGTTGTGCAAATTGCCGGACGAGAGGCAGGCTGGATGGGTGAAGCTGCAATCATTGCTGAGGCCAATGGAGCCGATGTTATCGACATCAACATGGGTTGCCCGGCCAAGAAGGTCACAGGCGGTTATTCCGGCTCGGCGCTTATGCGTGATCTCGACCATGCTGTTGGCCTGATCGGAGCAACCGTTGCGGCGGTGAAGGTGCCGGTGACGGTCAAGATGCGCCTTGGCTGGGACGAAAACTCGCTCAACGCTCCGGAACTTGCGCGCCGGGCAGAACTGGCAGGCGCGCAGATGATTACCGTTCATGGCCGCACCCGCGCGCAGTTTTACACCGGCACCGCGGACTGGCAGGCCATTGCCCGTGTAAGGGAGGCCGTTTCAGTGCCGCTTGTGGCGAATGGCGACATCGAGACACTGAATGATGTGGAGATGGCCCGTTCGCAAAGCGGAGCGGATGCGGTCATGATTGGCCGAGCCGCCCAGGGACGGCCCTGGCTTGTCGGCGAGATTGCCGGCCATGATGCCGGCCCGACCACCTCTAAAGCAATCCTGACGCTCATTGAGGAGCACTACCGGATGAGCCTTGACCACTATGGCGAAGGTGTTGGCGTTCGGCATTTTCGCAAACATCTTGGTTGGTATCTTGGCTTGCATGCGCCTGCATGTCCGGCGGAACTCAAAGCATCCATCATGACGTCGCGCGATCCGCAACAGGTGCTCGCCGGGCTGGGCGAAGCATTTGATGCGATCCCCATGGAAGACGAAGGCAACCTGGCCGCAGCATGAGCAAGACCGATACGCCCATTGCGGACTTCAGCGCCGAAAGCGCGCATGTGGTCCTCGACGCAATCAGACACCCGGTGATCATGGTCGATGTGGAGAACCATATCTCCTTTGCCAACTGGGAAGCTGAGTCCTTCTTCGGCGCCAGCCGTGCGCAGCTGTCACGTCGCAAGCTGAGTAGCTATATCCCATTTGGAAGTCCGCTCCTTGCGCTGATCGAGCAGGTGAGGGAGCGCCGCGCGCCGGTCAATGAATACCGGGTCGACGTCAGTTCCCCCAAACTCGGAAACGACCGACTTGTCGATATTTATGTCGCGCCCGTTGCCGATCAGAGCGGTTCCGTCGTGGTTCTCTTTCAAGAGCGCTCGATGGCCGACAAGATTGACCGGCAACTTACGCACAGGTCCGCTGCCCGTTCCGTGACCGGTTTGGCGTCCATGCTTGCCCATGAGATCAAGAACCCGCTTTCAGGCATAAGGGGCGCGGCGCAACTCCTTGAGATGTCTGTTGGTGATGAAGACCGTGCATTGACACGACTGATCAGGGACGAAACAGACCGGATTGTATCGCTGGTCGATCGTATGGAGATCTTTTCCGACGAGCGGCCTGTCGATCGGGAGCCGGTGAATATCCATGCCGTGCTCGATCATGTGAAGGCGCTCGCTTCGGCGGGTTTTGCGAAAAATATCAAGATCATAGAAAACTACGATCCGTCACTGCCGCCGGTTTTTGCCAATCGCGACCAGCTGATCCAGGTGTTTCTCAACCTGATAAAGAATGCCAGCGAGGCGCTGGGAGAGCAGTCCAATGGTGAAATCACGCTGACCACGGCCTACAGGCCGGGAATCCGGCTCTCGATACCGGGCGCAAGTGAACGCGTATCATTGCCATTGGAATTTTGTGTTCAGGACAACGGACCAGGCGTTCCGGCGGATATTCTGCCGCATCTTTTTGATCCGTTCATTACGACAAAGATCAACGGGTCCGGGCTTGGCCTTGCGCTTGTCGCAAAAATCGTCGGCGACCATGGCGGCATTGTCGAATGTGACAGCCATGGCAACAGAACCGTTTTCAGGATTTTGATGCCGGCATCGAAGGATACAAACCCGGTTTCCGGGGAGACAGGTATATGAGTAAAGCCACAATTCTGGTTGCCGATGATGACGCGGCGATCCGTACCGTCCTCAATCAGGCGCTGTCGCGCGCCGGTTACGATGTGCGTATTACATCGAATGCGGCGACGCTTTGGCGCTGGGTGGCTGCCGGTGATGGCGATCTCGTCGTCACAGATGTCGTCATGCCCGACGAAAATGCTTTCGACCTCCTGCCGCGGATAAAGAAGGCGCGTCCGGATCTTCCTGTGCTTGTCATGAGTGCGCAAAACACCTTCATGACGGCCATCAAGGCGTCCGAACGCGGGGCCTATGAATATTTACCGAAACCGTTCGACCTGACAGAAATGATCTCCATTGTCGGACGGGCTCTGTCTGAGCCTAAACCGGCGGCACGGCACAAGGATGAGGATCTGGGCGAGGGCATGCCGCTTGTCGGGCGCTCAGCCGCCATGCAGGAAATCTATCGTGTGCTGGCGCGTCTCATGCAGACCGATCTGACGCTGATGATCACCGGGGAATCGGGAACAGGCAAGGAGCTCGTGGCGCGTGCGCTGCATGATTACGGAAAGCGCAGGAACGGTCCGTTCGTCGCGATTAACATGGCAGCCATCCCACGCGATCTTATCGAGTCGGAACTGTTCGGCCATGAGAAGGGTGCCTTTACCGGCGCGCAGACGCGCTCCAGCGGCCGCTTTGAACAGGCGGAAGGCGGAACGCTTTTCCTTGATGAGATCGGCGACATGCCGATGGATGCGCAGACACGCCTCCTACGGGTTCTGCAGCAAGGGGAATATACGACCGTTGGCGGGCGAACGCCGATCCGCACCGATGTTCGGATCGTAGCGGCAACAAACAAGGACCTGAAGACATCCATTAACCAGGGCCTCTTCCGGGAGGACCTGTTTTATCGGCTTAACGTTGTTCCCTTGCGCTTGCCGCCGCTTCGTGACCGTGCCGAGGACATCCCCGATCTCGTGCGTCATTTCAGCAACGAGGCGGAGAAAGAAGGGCTGCAGGCAAAACGCTTCGAACGCACTGCTCTTGAAAGGCTGAAACGGTATCCTTGGCCCGGAAATGTCCGTGAACTTGAAAACTTCGTGCGCCGTATAACCGCGCTTTATCCACAGGATGCAATCACCGAAGAGATCGTCGATACGGAATTGCGGAGCGAAAGCGCGGAAGACACGGCAAGCCCGGCCGGCGGTGTTCCAGGAAATGCGACGATTTCCCAGTCTGTCGAAGAGAATATGCGCCGCTATTTCTCCCAGTTCGGCGATGAGCTTCCGCCTCCTGGCCTTTATCACCGTGTATTGGAGGAAGTGGAGTATCCGCTTGTTCTTGCGGCTCTGACCGCGACAAACGGAAATCAAATAAAGGCGGCGGAATTACTAGGTTTGAACCGGAACACCTTGCGCAAAAAAATTAGAGAACTTGGCGTTTCTGTTTACCGCTCCCCCAGAAACGCTTGACCGGTTCCAAATTGCGTTGCATTTTCGCCACAATGCGTTGCACTATGGCAACGCAAGACATGGCACATCTGAACGCCTTCACCTGTAAAAGAGCTTTGAGGACCGCATGACTGCCGGCGGCACACTATCGTCTTTGGGCGGAACGCCAGAGCAATCGGCGGTCAAGACGGATCGACGCAGAGTGCTGGCGCTGCCGGGCATCGTGATTGTCGTCTGTGCTCTTTTGAGTGCGATTGTTTCGTTTGTTATCCTGATGGGGCTCACGCCCATTGCGCCGCGAAACGAGGTCGTTCTTACGGCGGTTATCGTCAATCTCGCCTTTGTGCTTGGCCTCATCGGGCTGATCATAAGGGAGATTGCGAATATCCTGGCGGCGCGCCGCCGGGGACGCGCTGCCTCGCGGCTTCATGTGCGCATTATCGGCCTCTTCAGTGTCGTGGCGATCCTGCCGGCAATCCTCGTCGCGATTGTCGCCAGCATCACGCTTGATATCGGCCTGGACCGTTGGTTCTCGATCCGCACGAAGGAAATCGTGAATTCCTCGTTGAGCGTTGCTCAGGCTTATATGAACGAGAACGCGCGCTACCTGCAAGGCCAGACCGTGTCGATGGCCAATGACCTGGATGCGGCGCGGACGCTCTACAGTCTGGATCGAACCGGTTTCAACGTACTGGTCACGCGTCAGGCCATTGGCCGGGGGCTCCTGGCGGCAAGTGTGGTTCGTGCAGATGGAAGCGTGATCGTTGGCGCCGATATCGAGACAGACAATCCGCTCCCTGGCGTCCCGAGGGCAGCAATCGAAGTCGCAGCGGAAGGTGAACCGGCTCTTATTCCACCTGGGGTTACCAACCTCGTCGGCGCGGTGATCAAACTGCAGAATATACCGGACGCCTTCTTGTACACGATCCGCGCTGTTGATCCCTCGGTGATCCGGTCCATGCGTCTCGTTGAGGAAAATACCGAGGAATACCAGGCGCTGGAAAGAGACCGGCGACCGATCCAGTTGGCATTCGGCATTCTATATCTTGGCTTTGCACTGATTGTGCTTTTGTCGGCGATCTGGACTGCGATTGCGGTGGCGGACCGTATCGTGCGACCGATACGGCAGCTGATTGGTGCCGCGGACGATGTTGCGAGTGGGGATTTGGATGTCGCCGTTCCGGTCAAGGCATCTGATGGTGACGTCGGAAATTTATCCAAAACCTTCAATAATATGATCGAGGAACTTAAAGTTCAGCGCGATGAAATTATTTCTGCTCGTGACGAAATGGATGAACGCAGACGCTTTACCGAGGCGGTTCTTTCGGGCGTGACCGCGGGTGTGATAGGCGTGCATGATGACGGGCTGATTTCCATCGCGAACCGCTCTGCCGAGATCATGCTTGGAACGGAGCCCGGAAAACTCGTTGGTTGCCTGCTGGCGGATATTGCGCCGGAGATCTCTCCCGTCCTGGAGAGCGCGTCGATCTGGCAGCGTAGCGAGTATCGCAGCCAGGTGACGATCATGCGCGACGGGCAGGAGCGCACGCTGAATGTACAGGCAACACGTGAAGGGCCTCATCAGGGCCTTGAATCCTACGTGATCACGCTTGACGACATTACCGACCTGGTGATCGCGCAACGCTCCACGGCATGGGCAGAGGTCGCGAGGCGTATTGCACACGAAATCAAGAACCCGCTGACTCCCATTCAGCTGTCCGCCGAGAGAATCAGGCGGCGTTACGGACGGCAGATTGAAGATGGTGACCGGGCTGTTTTCGATCAATGTACCGATACGATCGTACGCCAGGTTGAAGACATCGGCCGCATGGTCGATGAGTTTTCTGCCTTTGCACGGATGCCGAAACCGGCGAAGGAAGAGCACGATCTGCGAGACATTCTCAAGGACGCCATATTCCTGCGCGAAGTCAGCCGTAACGACATCGAGTTCATTCGCGAATTTGGTGAGGAGCCGCTGACCGGTTTCTTTGACGAGCGCATGCTTGGTCAGGCCTTCGGCAATCTTATCAAGAATGCCAGTGAGGCGATCGATGCGGTCGGAACGGATCAGACGCGAGACGGCCGCCGGGTACTGGTAAAAGCCAGCCGGGCGACAGACGGGACGCTGCAGGTGGACGTCATCGACAATGGCAAGGGGCTACCAGTGGAAAACAGAAACCGCATTTTCGAGCCTTACATGACGATGCGGGACAAGGGGACCGGGTTAGGCTTGGCCATCGTGAAGAAAATCATCGATGAGCATGGCGGTGTCCTCGAACTCTACGATGCGCCACGCGATTTTGATCAAAATGGCGGTGCCATGATCCGCGTGAAACTGCCGGCAGGTCCGGAAAATTCAGACTCAAACCCGATGGGAGAGATACGAGCAGATGGCGTCTGACATTCTGGTTGTTGATGACGAGGAAGATATCCGAGAGCTTGTTTCAGGTATCTTGTCCGATGAGGGTCACGAGACGCGTACCGCGGGCGACAGTGAGAGCGCGCTGCTTTCCATTGCCGAACGTGTGCCGCGTCTCGTTTTTCTTGATATCTGGTTACAAGGCAGCAAGCTCGACGGGCTTGCGCTGCTTGACGAGATCAAGACACGCCACCCGCAATTGCCTGTCGTCATGATTTCTGGGCACGGCAATATCGAAACCGCCGTCTCGGCGATACGTCGCGGCGCCTATGACTTTATCGAGAAGCCGTTCAAGGCCGACCGTCTGGTTCTGGTTGCGGAAAGAGCGCTTGAGACATCCAATCTCAAACGGGAAGTGGATGAACTGAAACGTCGCTCCGGGGATCCGATGGATCTGACGGGAACATCCGTTGCCATTTCACAGCTACGCCAGCTCATCGAGAAAGTGGCGCCGACAAACAGCCGGGTCATGATCCTCGGGCCCTCGGGCGCGGGCAAGGAACTGGTTGCCCGGCTCATTCACGGTCAATCCACCCGCAAGGACGGTCCGTTTGTTGCCCTCAATGCGGCCGCGATCACGCCCGACAGGATGGAGGTCGCCCTTTTTGGCACCGAGGCAGCCAATGGACAGGAACGTAAGATCGGCGCGCTGGAAGAGGCCCATGGGGGTATCCTTTATCTTGATGAAATCGCCGACATGCCGAAGGGAACTCAAAACAAGATCCTTCGAGTGCTGGTTGACCAGCAATTCGAACGGGTTGGCGGCTCCAAACGG
Source organism: Hoeflea prorocentri (assembly GCF_027944115.1). Lineage (NCBI taxonomy): Bacteria > Pseudomonadati > Pseudomonadota > Alphaproteobacteria > Hyphomicrobiales > Rhizobiaceae > Hoeflea > Hoeflea prorocentri. The sequence goes on from NZ_JAPJZI010000001.1 coordinate 1,755,311, forward strand.
GTGCGCGTTGATATCCGTGTGATTTCGTCCACGTCGCGAAACCTTGAGCACCTTATTTCGGAGGGCAACTTCCGCGAGGACCTTTACCATCGGCTGGCGGTTGTGCCGGTTCGCGTTCCCTCGCTTGCGGAACGCCGGGAGGATATCCCGTTTCTTGTCGATCAATTCATGAAGCAGATCAGCGAACATGTGGGTATCAACGCGCGGCCGATCGGCGATGACGCCATGGCGGTGCTGCAGGCCCATGATTGGCCGGGCAATATCCGTCAGCTTCGGAACAATATCGAACGGCTGATGATCCTTACAAGGGGCGATTCATCAAGCGCTCCCATAAGTGCCGATATGCTTCCCAAGGAAATTGGCGAGATGTTGCCCAATGTGGGCAATGAGGACCAAAGCCACGTCATGACTTTGCCCTTGCGGGAAGCGAGGGAGTTGTTTGAAAGGGAATATCTGGTCGCGCAGATTAACCGTTTCGGCGGAAACATTTCCAAAACCGCAGAATTCGTCGGTATGGAACGGTCTGCTTTGCATAGAAAGCTGAAAACGCTTGGTCTATAAGACTAGCCGAGGGGACGCACTTCCGGATCCGGGGTTGCGTTCGCAAGAAGCGTTTAGGGGCCGTACCGGATGAAAGTCATCATATGCGGGGCAGGGCGCGTCGGCTACGGTATTGCCGAACGGCTTTCAACCGAGGAAAACGACGTATCGGTCATCGATACATCCCCGTCTCTGATCCATGCGATTCGCGAGTCACTGGATGTGCGGGGGTATGTGGGCCATGGCGCTCATCCTGAGGTTCTTGCCCAGGCCGGAGCCGATCAGGCGGATATGATTATCGCGGTGACGCTCTATGACGAGGTCAACATGGTGGCCTGTCAGGTTGCCCATTCCCTGTTCAACGTGCCGACCAAGATTGCCCGCATTCGTGCCCAGAGCTACCTCGCCTCCCACTATTCAGATCTGTTCTCGCGCGAACACATGCCCATTGACGTGATCATCTCACCGGAAATCGAGGTGGGACAAATGGTGCTGCGGCGGATTGCATTGCCGGGCGCAAATGATGCGGTGCGGTTTTCTGACGATCTGATCACCATGGTGGCGATCGAATGTCTTGAGGATTGTCCGGTCGTCAACACACCGCTTGAGCAGCTCAGCGATCTCTTTCCTGATCTGACCGCGACCGTTGTCGGTGTGTGGCGCGACGGGCACCTGATTGTGCCGCGCTCAAGTGACCAGCTTGTTACCGGCGACCTTGCCTATGTGATCTGCGACCGCAGTCATGTCCGGCGTACGCTGGGCCTTTTCGGTCATGAAGAGCCCGAGGCAACGCGGATCGTGATCTCCGGCGGGGGCAATATCGGCTTCTTTGTTGCCAAGACGATTGAAGAGCGGCAGGCCCGCACAAAGGTCAAGATCATCGAAAACGATCGCGACCGGGCCGTCAGGATTGCCGACGATCTCAATCGCACTGTCGTTCTCAACGGGTCGTCTCTCGATCAGCAGATATTGGTGGAGGCCGATATACAGGATGCTGACCTGATGGTCGCGCTCACCAATGATGACCAGGTCAATATCTTATCCAGCGTCATGGCAAAACGGCTCGGATGCAAATCGAACCTCGCGCTGATCAACAGCCCCGCATTTCTCGATTTCACGCGGACTTTGGGCATTGATGCGCATGTCAGCCCGCGCGCGGTTACGATATCGCGGATTCTGCAACATGTGCGCCGCGGCCGTATCCTTGCTGTTCACAGCGTCCAGCAGGGCGCGGCAGAGGTTGTCGAAGCTCAGGCTCTGGAAACCTCGCCGATCGTGGGCAAGGAGTTGCGCGAACTGGACCTGCCGCATGGCATACGTCTCGGCGCGCTTTATCGTGACGGGCAGGTCATGCGACCGGATGGAGACAGCAAGATCAAAACCGGCGATCGCGTTGTGCTGCTGGCAAGGGCTGAGGCGGTGCGCCACGTCGAACAACTGTTCCGGGTCAGCCTTGAATTCTTTTGAGAAACCGGGGTCGGGCTAACGCATGAGCGCGGTTCTATTCCTCATAACCCTGGCGGTTTCCGGTCTGCTCGTGCTCCTGTTGCCGGCGGTGCTGATCGCATTTGCCCATTCCGAGATCGAACTGGCAACGAATATGCTCCTGCTCTTTGCGGTTGGCAGTTTTGTTGCGGTTTCGGCTACCACGGCACTTTCCGGACGTATCAAGGAAACCGAAAGAGCATTTACCTATCTGGCCCTGGTGGGTGTCTGGGTCATTACGCCTTTTATCGCCGGCACGTTCTACACCGTGCTGAGCGACCTTTCCCTCATGCAGGGCTGGTTTGAAGCTGTCGGCGCGCTGACAACCTCCGGTGCTTCGGTCCTGCAGCGCAGCGAAACACCGGTCGGTCTCCTTTTCTGGCGCAGCGCTACTGAATGGTATGGGGGATTCCTGGCGCTGGCCTCGATTGTTCACGTCCTGGCGCCTGCGGGTTTTGGAGGTCTGCAGGGCGCTGGCAGCCGGTTGTTATCGGGCGGATCTGAAAACTCGCTGTTCAAGGTCCAGACCTACCGGACGCTGGCGCTGCAATACACATTGATTACAGGGCTCATCTATCTTGGTCTCATGCTCTTTGGCGTGGCGCCGCTTAACGCGATGATGCTGGGGATGATTTCTGCGGCGACCGGTGGCTTCGTCCCATTCAGCGGGCCACTCGAGGAGACGATAGGTCAGGGTGCAACGACCGTCATGGCGCTTGGTCTTTGTCTTGGGACCTTAAGTGTTTTCTGGCGACGCCAGATTCTGAGGCGGCCGAAACACGTATTTCAAAACAATCTGGAGGTGAAGATTGTTGTCGCTGTCATTGCTGCATTGACGATTGCCTACGCAGTGCGCATTGCGGATGTATCGGGCAGCGCGGCCGGCAATAAACTTCTTTCAGCGCTTCAGGAGGGTTTTTTCACCGCGTCATCACTTGTTGCAACCAGCGGAATCGAGACGCGCCCGGGAGTTATTGCGCTGCTGCCGAATATTGTGGTGCTTGCGGTCATCTTCGTCGGGGCGGGGGTCTATTCGACCTCCGGCGGGGTTAAGGTGTTCCGCATCGGGGCGATGTGGGTTTATACCGTTGCGGAACTTAACCGGCTGATTTTTCCGAACAGCGTCGACCGCCACAAGTTCGGCGACCTCGTGATTGGGCGCGGGTCGATCCAGGCAATCTGGACCTATTTTATCATCGCAATTCTTGTCATCGGTCTCGGCGCCTCACTGCTTGCCTTGTCGGGCACAGGCTTTGAGGCCGCCATTGTGATGTCGGTTTCGTTTTTCTCCAATGCCAGCCCGGTTTACGACGCCCTGCGTCCATTGGGAGATGAAAGCGTGACGGCCAGTTGGCCCGGATTCCGCGCCCTACCGCATCAGGCAACATACCTCCTTTCAATCATCATAATGACCATCGGGCGGCTCGAAGTACTTGTGATCTTTGCCGTTCTTAATATTCGATATTGGTACAACCGCTAATTTATCGAACGATCAAAAATCAACCAGAACGAATTGCCGCACGCATTTTACATTGCGGAATTTGCGGCGATTTGATAACCACCAATGGTGTGTTGTCGAAAGACGGGCTACTGCCTCGGAGAGTAAGGTTCCGCGATGGATTTGCGGTACAGCCGAAAAAAAGAAAAAACCGGTAAGGACAAGGAAGACTGGCGCAATGGCGGAGCGTTCCCAGAATTTGCAGGATCAATTTCTTAATACTGTTAGAAAACAAAAGGTACCGCTCACGATATTCCTGATCAATGGTGTGAAGTTGACGGGTGTGGTCACGTCATTCGACAATTTCTGCGTCCTTTTGCGTCGCGATGGTCACTCGCAGCTTGTTTACAAGCACGCGATTTCCACCATTATGCCGGGGCAACCGATACAGATGTTTGAGGGCGAAGAGCCAAGCCGTGAAGGCTGATCAAAACAAACACGCAATAGGAATCCAGCACAGCGATGAGCGCGACGGGCGAGGGGATACGACCCGCGCTTTGGTGATTGTACCCGTGCTGAAATCTTCTTCCGGCAAGGCCGCCGGTGACGAGATGTCGCGGCTGTCGCGGGGTGGTGACACGCGCCTTGCAGAAGCCGTTGGCCTTGCGGAAGCGATCGATCTCGAGGTCGCACATGCCGGCGTCATAGCCCTTAACAGCGTTCGTCCTGCAACGCTGATCGGTACAGGCAAGGTTGATGAGATTGCCGGTCTGCTCATCAGCCTGGATGCTGGTCTGGTGGTGGTTGATCATCCGCTGACGCCTGTCCAACAGCGCAATCTTGAGAAAGCCTGGAAAGCAAAGGTCATCGACCGGACCGGTCTTATTCTGGAAATCTTCGGCCGACGGGCCTCAACCCGGGAGGGGGTTCTTCAGGTTGAACTGGCGCACCTGAATTACCAGAAGGGTCGGCTCGTGCGCAGTTGGACGCACCTTGAGCGCCAGCGCGGCGGAGCCGGTTTCATGGGTGGTCCGGGCGAGACGCAGATCGAAGCCGATCGGCGTATTCTTCAGGAAAAGATTGTCCGCCTTGAGCGCGAACTTGAACAGGTGCGCAGAACAAGGCATCTGCACCGGTCCAAACGCAAGAAGGTTCCCCACCCGGTGGTTGCATTGGTCGGCTACACGAATGCCGGCAAGTCAACACTTTTCAACCGTATCACCGGTGCCGACGTGCTTGCGGAAGACATGCTGTTTGCGACGCTGGATCCGACGCTCAGACGTATGTCGCTGCCCCACGGCCGAATGGTGATCCTGTCGGATACCGTTGGCTTCATTTCAGACCTTCCGACCCATCTTGTGGCTGCCTTTCGGGCAACGCTTGAAGAGGTGCTGGAGGCCGATCTGATCCTGCATGTCCGCGATATGGCGGACCCGGATAATCAGGTCCACAGCGCGGATGTGATGCGAATCCTGGATGAGCTGGGCGTAAACAGGCCGGGAGAACGCTCAACCGACATTATTGAGGTTTGGAACAAGATCGATCTGCTCGCCGAAGCCGATATTGAAGCCATGGAGCGCAGTGCGGAAACGGGGGTCAAGGTAGCCGCTGTGTCTGCCGAGACGGGCAGGGGTATTGACGGTCTGTTGTCGCTTATAGAGGAAACCCTATCCGGCACGGTGACGTTGAAATCAATCGAGCTGGCGTCGGGCGAACTGTCCCACATGGCGTGGCTTTATGACCACGCGCAAGTGCGGGGCCGGACTGACAATGAAGACGGAAGTGTCAGCCTGGATATTGAAATAACCGAATATGACCTGGCGGAGTTTGAGCGGCGCAAAGCCGCCGGCAAATAATGTGCGGCGCTAGAGTCTCTTGGCTTCGTTCCAGAGTTCTTCCATTTCCTCGAGTGTTGCATCAGCCGGCTCTGTGCCCCGACGTGCCAACTCCGTTTCAATGTGGGAAAATCGTTTTCTGAACTTTGAATTCGTTCCGCGCAAGGCCATTTCCGGTTCAGCATCGACATGCCTGCCAAGATTGACGAAGGCGAAAAGCAGATCTCCGAACTCGTCGCGGACACGTTCCCTATCGCCTTCGGCGAGGGCGTCCTTCAACTCGGACAATTCTTCTTCGATTTTATCCAGCACGGGCGCTGCTTCTTTCCAGTCAAATCCGACACGCGCCGCCTTCTGTTGCAGCTTGAGAGCCTCGGACAATGCCGGTTGTGCATGTGGAACACCATCAAGCAGGCCTGGCCGCCCGGTTTCTTCAATGCCGCGCGCACGGCGCCGTTCCAAGCGCTCCGCCTTCTCCAGAGCCTTGATCTCTTCCCATTGCAGTTTCACGCCTTCCGGTGTGTCTTCCGTTGAGTTCGCAAATACGTGTGGATGACGTCGGATCATCTTCAGGGTGATGGCGTGAACCACATCGCCAAAGTCGAATTCGCCAAGCTCTTCGGCCATGCGCGCATGGAAAACGACCTGGAGAAGCAGGTCACCAAGCTCGTCGCAAAGGTCATCGAGATCGTTTCGTTCAATGGCGTCAGCGACCTCGTAGGCCTCTTCGATCGTGTAAGGCTTGATCGTTGCGAAACTCTGCTTGACGTCCCAGGGGCAGCCCGTCTGCGGGTCCCGCAAGGCGGCCATGATGTCAAGAAGACGGCGGATGTCTTTTGAAGCTTCCATAACGCTCACTGTAGACCTTTCGTTCGGACAGAGTGGCATACAATTCGGCGAGTGGAGCAGAATCCACAGCAGAATCCTTTCAATCGCGTTGGCCCTTCAGGAACTGGGCATATTGTCCACGAATTGCCGTCGAACGAGTACATGCCGCTGATTTTTCTGATGACAAATAGGCACGCTTGCGGATGATCAAAGGATTTGAACTGGAACCCGAGGTCGCGGTCACGATGTGACCTCGACCTGGCGGTCAGCGGCTCAGAAGCAGGCGCAGTCCGAGGGCGCTCAAAACAAGACTGGCTATCCGGTCGAGATAGACCTTAGCCCTCAGATAGGTGTTTCGTGCTGCCGGTGTGCTCATTGCAACAGCAACAGCACTGTAGAAACAGAGTTCCACCATCAGGTGATTGAAAACAACGGCAGCGTTTTCAATCAGTGTCATGTGCTTCGGGAAAATTACGACAAGCACGGCTGCCGCGAAAAGCACCGATTTGGGATTGAAGGCGTTGACCAGAAAGCCTTGCCTGAAGGCGTTTCTGGACGGTGCCGTCTGCGCTTCTATTTTGTCCCTTGCCCCTTTCCACATCACCAGGGCGATGTAGAGGAGATAAGCTGCGCCGAGGATTTTCATCGCCACATAAGCCCAGGGCATGATCTTGAAAATCGTTTCGAGCCCGAGCAAAGCCATCATGGTCCATAGGGAAGCCATCAAACCAAGGCCGATGCCGACGGCTATGCCGGCGCTGCGACCGGACCTGAGTGTGGTTTGAATCGATAGCAACAGGGCAGGGCCCGGGCTGACAATGGCGGCGAAAAGCGCAATGTTGAATGCCAGCAAATGTTCGATGGTCATGGAACGAAATCCTCCGGCGCCTGTTATGTTTTCTCATAAAGCCTGTGGCTGTCTGCAGCAGTCAAATCAAGGCCATAGGCATGCTGCATCTGCCGAATGAAATCCAGTGATTGTTCGTTAAAGGGCTGTTTTCCTTCAAAGCTGTGCAATACGATGCCTTCGAGCAGGTCACCCAAGCCGATGCCTTTGTGCGCTGCGACGGCTTTCAGGATCTGCAGGATACGCCTTTCTATTCGCACACCGGTCTGAACGCGTTCGACTGTCTTTTGGACTGGGGACATTTCATCTCTCCACCGGAAAGGTGTTTCGTGTTATTTGGTACCATGGTACCAACGACCTATTTGATCGCAAGGGAAAACCAGCATGGCCGGCGAGAATTATCTGGGGAGGGGGATCGGCGGCTTGTCCGGAAATACCGGAGGCATCGTATGGGGCCTGCTGGCGGCGGGGCTGTTTTCAGCAGTTGCCGCCATGGCCAAGATCGCGGTGCACGAATATCATGTGCTGCAAATCCTGTTTTTTCGCCAAGCGCTTATTTTCGTCTTTTCATTGCCGTCAATTGCACGGTCGTTTCCCTCCAGCCTGAAAACATCGCGGCCGGGAATTCATGCGATACGGCTGAGCGGCGCCTTCGTTGCCTTGTCATGCGGGATCTGGGCCGTGGCGGTGCTGCCACTGACAACGGCGACCACGATTACTTTTGCGCAGGTGTTCTTCGTCGTGTTGTTTGCGTTGATCTTCCTGAAGGAGCCGGTTGGCCCCCATCGGATCATCGCAGTCATTGTCGGCTTCCTTGGCGTCCTGATCGCCATGCGGCCGGGGGCGGGCGGCTTTACAAGCCTTGCCGGCCTTATACCTCTTGCCAGTGCCCTTGGTGCGGCGGTGGCCGTTGTATCGGTGCGTAAGCTCTCACAGACCGAATCCACGGCAACCCTTTTGCTCTATCAGGCGCTGTTTGTCGGCGTATTGGCCGGTGTGCCGCTTTTCTGGCTGTGGGTCACGCCGGATTTTTACGGCTGGGTTCTGCTCATCTCAATGGGTGTTCTTGCGACACTTGGGCAATGGGTGGGCGTGCAGGCACTTCGGTCGGGTGAAGCCAGCGTTGTCGGCAATATGGAATACACCAAGCTTGTCTATGCAGCCGTTTTCGGATTCATCCTGTTCAGCGAGATACCGGATCTGCACACCATAGCCGGAGCCTGCGTTATCCTGGCATCCTCGGCTTACATCTTTCACCGGGAACGTGCGCAATCGCGGCGCCACCGGTCATGAGAGCATGGCGGTTCAAAGACGGACACCGGTGAGTTTTATCGTCGACCAACAACGGTTTTCCCGATCGCATGCATTCCAGAGCTGTTTGCGGTCTGCGATGGCTTTTCGCCATGTTTTTCGGAATAGAGTTTTGAGAATCGACCCAAGTTGGAAAAACCCCACTTAAATGCGCATTCGGTTACCGAGCAGGCTCCGTCTTGAAGGTCGGAATAGGCATTGTCCAATCTGATGTCCCGTAAAACTGACATTGGCGTCGCGTTTCGATATCGACGGAAGCCCGCAAATAACGCACGCTCACCACAGTTCGTATGCTGGGCAAGCGTTTCAACGGTTATGGGTTGATCCGCGTGGGCACGCATATACTCTTCGGCGAGACTAACGCGTCTTAAGGCGACGTCGTTTCCTATCGGCAAATGCCGATCAGCATAGTTATGTTGCAGACTGGATAGTATTATCGATACCGCAGTCTCATTGAGATTTGTCGCAATAAGAGGATTGTTCAGAACTTCCGGGGTTTCCGTAATCAGCGATTTGAAGTGATCAATCAAGCTGAGTATCGGTTTGGCTCTGGCCGAGTTCAGATCCAGCAGGGGCGAGAAGGTCAATGCATCGTTCAGCTCATTGTCATACATTGTTTTGACCCGGTGCTGCAGAAGATCGCAAGGGACCGAAAAGTTGATGACGGTATTGCTGTCTGAGCAAACGGTTTGTGTTCCGGCCTGCCAACAAAAAACCCTCGCTTCATCAATGCGAGGGTCTATCGTGCCTAAATCCGGATCAAATGTTTTCGCGTGTCCTTCAAGTGAAATACTGAGACAGAATGTGTTGTGGTCGTCCAAGGCGGTGCCCACAACCGGGGAGCCCCAGTTTACGCAATTCAGCGTCACGTTCGCGCCTGTAAAACCAGCGAATTCGGAACGCGCATCCCGTCCTCTTACGGCCGTAGGTTTGGCGCTGTAGGCTCCTATTCTCTGAGAAATGCCGTCGCCGATCATTTCGACTGTGCCGGAGAGGATTGAGCTGTATCGTTTTCTGAATTTTTCGAATGATTGTAACGTAAAGCTCAAAACAGAGGCCTTTGCTCTTGGGGGCAAAACCGGCCGCGGGAAGTTCTATGGCTTCAGAAGTAGATGATTCGCCGCGTCACGGGCAGTATTGTCCATCCACATGTTGTTGTGAAGGTTACAGCTGGAGTCTTGCGGACAGCAGTCCGTAGAATGCTATTTTGTACTTGGAATTGTTGCTCAGCCCTTTGGCCTGAATGGCTCAATCACCTCGACATCAACCGTCTTGATGCGGGCGAAGCGCTCGCTCGGATCATCCACCACCAGCCAAGTGTGTCTTGTCTTCGCGGTCATCTCGGTCTGATCCGGCAAAATGCCATTCCAATCGAAAGTCATGGAAACCCTGTATTCATTGTCACCAACGCTCTCCTGGGAGAAGTCGCTGATCTTGTGTGTGCTGGCGACAACGGCTGATGCCGGACCGGTCAGCCAGGCTTTGAAGCCGTCAAAGTCGGTGATCGCGCCGCTGGAGAAATTCAGGCTGAAGTCGTCGGCAAGAATTTCTTTCACGGGTTCCGGATTGCGGGACGGATCCTCAATAAGCGCCAGCCAGTAGTGCACAAGGCTGCGCATCCGGTTGTTGCCGTATTCGGAAACGAACTCCGCGGCGGTGCCATCACTGTCCTGCACGATCTCTATGGATGTGAATTTCGGCAGAACCGTATCTGTTGGTGCGAGTGTGGTTGTATAGGAGAGTTCGGCCGAGCGCACGCCTCCGTCTTCCAGTACGCCCTTGTTCAGATAGGTAATGGTTGCCATCAAATTGACCGACCCGTCCTCGCCGATCGTCATATCGGTTGATTTGACGTCATGGGCGTTTTGCCAGCTGGCGGGAATCTGCCTTACACGTTCCGCATATTGCTCATGGCCGGTTGCTTCGCCGAGACCCGACTTTATCGTCACATTCGTGTCGAGAATATCAAGCTGGTTGTCGATGCCGTATTTCGGCTCCTCGTAAAGAAGGTACCAACGATGCAATTGCGTGAGAGCGGCGTGCTTGTGGAAGCCGTTCTTGATCTCTTCGGTTGTCATGGTCTCCGCTCCTATGGCAGGGACTGACAGGACCAACGCCGCCACGAGAGACGTCGTAAGGATTTTGGATGTAGCGGCCATGGGATTCTCCTGGTTCGTTGTTGCTTGTATAATGAACGTTCATTCATTATACAAGCAACAGAACGCGAAATCCGGTAAAGATATGTGTCGGGCATGAGAAACAGTCATAGGATGTGACCGGGGGTTCCGATAGCTCAAACAAAAGACGAGAACAAACGCATAGCGATCCGAAATGCAGTGATCGCAGATGTCGTTGAGAACGGTCTCGATAAGGCGCCGGTCTCGCGTATTGCGAAGCGGGCAGGGGTCTCTGCCGGCACAATTTACGTGTACTACCCAAACAAGGATGAAATGCTGCAGTCCATCTATCTGGAAATCAAATCACTGTTGCACGATGCGATGATGACGGCCTCCGGCCCGGGAGCAGATAGTGCAAAACGTATACGCTCAATGTGGTTCGCGATGTTTGGGTTTATGCTCGAGAATCCTGACATGTTTGCCTTTCACGAGATCGTGGCCGCCGAGAAGCTCCTGGGCCCTGATCAATTGGAAGAGGTGGCGGGCATGGCCGGGGACATCCACGGCGTGCTGGGTGATGCGATTAACGACCGTACTTTGAAAGACATGCCAATGGATTGCGTCATTTCATTGCTCTTTGGACCTGCGGTCAACCTGGCACGCAGGATGCTGTCGGGCGGCTCGCATGACCTGCAGAAAGCTGATCTTGTATTTCGCTCTATCTGGACCGGTATCGCGCGATAGAACAGATGGCGTGGGCCAAGCTCATGACTGTTGGGAACCATGTGGAACAGGATAATCGGCCACCCATGAAGCGGCTTCCATCATCCTGATGGATAGAGGCAGGTGTTCAGAACGACATGAGGCGATTCAGTTTCGATCTGTGATCATCAGCCCGACATGTGTGCGTATGCCTGTACAACAAGATCGCATAAGATAGATTATGGAACTAATTTGTATGTGAGCTTTGGGCGGACAGCCATGCGCCAAGCCGCGCCATGGTGCTGTCGTCCAGGACAATGGCGAAGTGATCGAGATTATCCAGCACCTCAGCGTTCTTGCCCAACCGTTTGAATAGACCGGGAAATGCTTCGGCCTTGACGGCTTCGTCCTTACTGCCCACCATGATGATCGATCTTTCCGGCAGACCGGCAATGTCGGCTTCAAAATTCGGTCTGAGCGCAAAGTTTGTCATCAGCCTGTATGAATACCCAAGTGTTTCGCTTCCGTCGCGATATCGCTCAGGCAGATTGAAACGGATTGTCTCAAGGCCGTTCAGCACACGGATGCCGACTGTATTGAGCATCGAGAGCCCGATGATGCGCGGCAGCGAGATGTGTGCCCATCCGGAATCCGTGTCAGGCATTGTGGGTGCGTCCGGGCCGAGAAATGGAGCAAGACCGAAATAGCCGTGTACCAGGCCGGCGCCGACGCCGGATGCGTAGCGCATGGCGAACGCGCCGCCTGAAGAATGTCCGCCGACGACAATTTGTGCCTCAGGGTCGTTTTGACGGATGAGAGCGATGAGATCGTCCATATCGGCCTCAAGCTGTCCGATACGCTCAATGTCGCCACGTCTTTGTCCTGATCCGAGATGGCCACGGATGTTCGGAACCCAGACATCAGCTATGCCGGCGGCCGAAAGATGGCTGGCAAGCGGTGCGAGATAGCGGCCGTGGTAGGCGGAGCCGTGGACCAGAATAACTTTCAAGCGCGTGTCTGCCGGGTAATGGGCGTAGGACATCGCCTGCCCGTCCCGTGCCTTGAATATCTGCAGCTCCGGTGCTTGAGCCGTTTCACGTCCGGTCAGACGTTCGAAGTTCAAAGAGCGCGCTTCGCGCACCGATGGCGGGATTGCCGAAAGCGTCAACGCAATCAGGACATAGATGACCGGAATCAAAAGAAGCGGGATTAGCATGCGCTTAAGCATCGGCGTTATGGATTTGCGACGCTGATTGTTTCAGCGCTTATGGCTGCGCAAAGCGCGTTGGGTTCGACGCTGAAGACACTATCAGGACGTCCCGCGGCCGCCCAGACAGCCGGGTGCGCCAGCAGTCCTTCATCCATCAGAACTCGTATTGGATTGATATGGCCGATCGGCGCAACACCGCCGATGGCGAACCCGGTTTCATTGCGGACTTTTCTCGTATCGCACCGCTGAAGTGTCAGGCCGTGGGTTTCTCGGATCAAATCCAGATCGGCATTATTATTACCTGCAACAAGTAATAATATAAGTGCCCCGGTGTCGGCGTTCTCGAACACCAGCGACTTCACGATCTGCGCCACGGAACATCCGCAGGCATCGGCAGCCTCCTGGGCTGTGCGTGTGGACTGGTCCATGCGGACAATATCGATCTGAAGACCGAGCGTCCGTGCGGCGTTGCGCACCCGATCGATACTCGACAGTTTGCCCGTGCTTCCATCCGGCGTATTCACGCTTCAAGCTCCATTGCCTGTTCGATGACCATCATATCGTATCCGGGTTCCACATGGTCAGGTGTCTCCCGCATGACTGTATCGTAGTCGAGCGGGACATGCATGTGGGTGAGAATGGCCCTCCTGGGCCTCAGTCGCTCAATCCATTCAAGTGCTTCCGAGAGGGAGAAATGGCTTGGATGCGGACGATATTGCAGGGCATCTATGATGAGCACATCAAGTCCTGTCAGCCGATCCACCGTTTCTTCCGGAAAGCCGTTGACATCGCTGCAATAGGCAAGATTTCCGATGCGGAAGCCAAGGGAGATAATGTCTCCGTGCAACTGTTCAAGCGGGAGCAGGGTAAGCGGGCCCCCTTCCCCGCTGACAACAATCGGGTCCTGCGTGTTTTCAATGTCATGACCCTTGACGATCGGCGGATAATTGCTCCCGGGCGGCGACTGGAAACAATAACTGAAACCGTCGCGAAGCCGTTCCATCGTCTGCTTGTCGGCATAAACGGGCATGCGTTTCTTGCGCTCGATGACAAGGCCGCGCAGGTCGTCGATGCCGTGGAGATGATCCGCATGCGGATGGCTGTAGACGACTGCATCGAGCCTGGTGGCGCCGGCCATGGTCATCTGCGTGCGGAAATCCGGCCCTGTATCGATAACGACGGCTGTGCTGTTGCCATCCGGATCGAACTGCTCGATCAGCAAGGATGCTCTGAGGCGCCGGTTCCTGGGATTGTCCGGATCGCACGCGCCCCAGTCCCCTGTTATACGCGGGCAGCCCGGAGACGAACCACAGCCGAGAATGGTGAAACGTTGGGTGACTTTCATGACGCTGAGGCAGGCTTCGGAACTTTGGAAAACAGGCGAAAGAAGTTTTCCGTCGTCTGCTGATGGAACGTCTCCTCAGGCACATCGAGAGCCTGTGCGAGAATATTTGCCGTGTGGACGACATAGGATGGTTCGTTGCGTTGGCCGCGATGGGGCGGCGGTGCAAGATAAGGCGCATCCGTCTCCACAAGGATCCGGTCCGTCGGAAGCGTTTTGGCAATGTCGCGGAGCGCATCGGATTTCTTGAAGGCCGCGATACCGGAAAACGACACGTAACCGCCAAGGTCTATTCCCGTGCGCGCGAGCTTCTCATCGGAAGAAAAGCAGTGGAGGACGAACGGGAAGCCCCCCCTGCCCGTCTCTTCGGTCAGGATCGCAATCATATCGTCATCGGCATCGCGTGCGTGAATGATCAGTGGAAGCTGCGCGGTGCGGGCTGCGGCGATGTGATTTCTGAGGCCTGTTGCCTGCGCATCTCTCGGTGCGTTGTCATAAAAATAATCCAGCCCGGCCTCGCCGATGGCGACCGTCTTCGGATGGTCCGCAAGTCGCACAAGCTCATCCGCGGTCACATCAAGCTCTTCATCCGCGTTGTGCGGGTGGGTTCCGACGGAGCAGTAGACATTGTCATACTGTTCTGCGATCGCACGCACGCGATCGAACTTGGCGATCCTTGTGCAGATCGTCACCATCAGCTCCACACCGGCCGATTTTGCGCGCGCGATGATATCGTTGCGCTCGGCATCAAAATCCGGAAAGTCCAGATGGCAGTGACTGTCGACAAGCATGATGTTTACTCGCCCTGTTCGGCTTCCACATAGCGAGGGAAAACCGGCTGAGGTTTCGGCAGGTCGGCACCGATCCGGAGCCGCCCGGCAGCGCCCAGCTTGTCGAAAGTCCGCTCCGCTTCGCTCACCGAGACAATGTCGAGCAGCTTTGAGGCTGCGTCCGGCATGAAGGGCTGACACAGGATCGCGACCTGACGGATCACCTCAATGGTCACGTAAAGGACTGTCTCCATGCGGGCCGGGTCGGTCTTTTTCAGTGCCCATGGTTCCTGGCCGGCAAAGTAGCGATTGGCCTCCGATACGGTTGCGAATATATCAGCAAGCGCCGTGTGGATTGCCTGGCGGTTCATTGCGTCGCGCGACTTTTCCAGCAATCCGTCGGCAGCCGTCATGATGGCTTTGTCGGCGTCCGTAAGATCGCCGCATTGCGGAACTTTGGCGTCGCAATTCTTGGCAATCATCGACAGGGATCGTTGCGCTAGATTACCCAGATCGTTGGCGAGATCAGAGTTGATCCGCCCGACGATGGCCTCATGGCTGTAGTTGCCGTCCTGCCCGAACGGCACCTCACGCAGGAAGAAGTAACGCACCTGATCGAGACCGTAGTGGTCTACCATCGTGAACGGGTCGACGACATTGCCAACGGATTTCGACATCTTTTCGCCCCGGTTAAAGAGAAACCCATGGGCAAAGATACGTTTTGGAAGCTCAACGCCTGCCGATAGCAAAAAGGCCGGCCAGTAAACCGAATGAAAGCGGATGATGTCCTTGCCGATGATGTGAAGGGCGGGCCAGTATTTCCAAAGCGCATTCGACGTATCGGGATAGCCGAGAGCCGTAATGTAGTTGGTCAGCGCGTCGACCCACACATACATTACATGACGCTCGTCGTCCGGCACCTTGATACCCCAGTCAAAGGTGGTTCTGGACATGGACAAATCCTTCAGTCCGGATTTGACGAAAGCCATGACCTCATTGCGCCGCGACGACGGCCCGATAAAGTCGGGTTGCTTCTCGTAAAGCTCAAGCAACCGGTCCTGATAGGCTGACAGGCGGAAGAAATAGCTTTCCTCCTCAACCCATTCGACGGGCGAACCTTGCGGGCCGTAACGCACGCCATCATCGCGCAGTTCGGTCTCGCTTTCCTGATAATAGGCCTCGTCCCGCACCGAATACCAGCCGGCATAGGTATCCTTGTAGATATCGCCGGTCGCGACCATCTTTTCCCAGATGGCCTGACTTGCCTTGTGGTGGCGTTCCTCGGACGTGCGGATGAAATCGTCGTTGGAGGCGTTGAGCACTTGCGCCATCCGTTGGAACTCGGCGGCATTCCGGTCCGCCAGTTCGCGCACAGGAATGCCCTCGTTGCGCGCAGTCTGCAACATTTTTTGACCGTGCTCGTCGGTTCCCGTCAGGAAATAGACGTCCTTGCCGTCACAGCGCTGGAAACGCGCCAGCGCGTCTGTCGCGATCAGCTCGTAGGCATGGCCGATATGCGGCTTTCCGTTCGGATAGGAGATGGCCGTCGTTATATAAAAGCGGTTGTTGTCGCTCATTTCGTTTGGTCACTTGTGCGGGTGATGGTTGAAGCCGTCTTACGGCAAAATGAAAGCGCTGGCTATGCCGCCGGCATTCGAAAGACAGAAGAAAAGACCGACAAGATCGTTTGCTTGCGGTCAAGATTGTAGCCATCGGCAATTGCCAGGTTTTCCTGCAGGCCGCTGGAGGCGGATGCCCAGTGCTGTGCGGTATGCAGATCTCCGTCTGCGGCGGCCTCGCGGGCAAGAGAGACCAGCCGGTTCGCTGCATAGGCCGTAAAGAATGCATATGCCGTTTCCCGGTCACGTGCGGTCATCGAATCGGCCAGGGTATGGATCTTTTTCTGTGAGCGTTCCGGCCCGTCCTTCAGGATTTGTTCGAAGGCCTCGGCAATCTCCAGCCCGCCATAACGCAAAAGAAGAATTGCATTCGACAGGCTGCCTTCCGAGTGCCTGATGACCGCGTCGACGATCTGCGGCTCCTGATGGTCCGACAATTCAAGGTGCGCGAGGCCTTCGCGCATCTGCTGGTCGTTCAGCGGGGTAAGGCGCAGCGGCATGCAACGTGACCTGATGGTCGGAAGCAACTTGCCCGGCGCGTGCGACAACACCAGAAACAACGACTTCTTTGGCGGCTCCTCAAGAATTTTTAGGATTGCATTGGCAGCAGACCGGTTCATATCGTCAGCCGGGTCCACGATGACAATACGCCAGTTTCCGCTTCCCGACGTTTGAGAAAGGAAGTGCCCTGCCCTGCGCACCTCATCGACCGTAATGGCGGATTTGACACGTCCGGTTTTCGTGTCGAGCGGTCGGGCCAGATGAAGGAGATTGTGAGAGGCACCGCCCGCCACCTGTCTTATGACCGGAGAAGCGAGATCAGGGTCGGCTAGAGCCGCTGGAGCCGTCTTCGGATCTTCATGCATCAGGAGATGATAGGCAAAGCGATATGCAAGGGTCGCCTTGCCGATCCCCTCCGGGCCCTCAAGAAGGATTGCGTGGTGCAAATGGTCGGACCTGTAGGCGTCGGCCAAAAATGCGCATGCCTGTTCATGACCGAAAAGGCGAGTGTTCTGGGATGGCGGGATCGCCCCGTCGAGTACTCCGGTGTCGGCATTCATGGTTCAGCTGTTCCATGTGCCTGCGTGCCGGCGAGGAGGTCCAAGGCGAGCCTTTCGATGTCCTGTGCTATGGCGTCCGCCGGCTGATTGCCGTCGACAACCTTACACCGTTGCGGTTCGCGGGCGGCAATATCCAGGAAGGCGTCGCGCCGCTTTTGATGTACGGCAAGCGATTCCTTTTCATAGCGGTCCGGGCCTGACCCTTGGCTGCCGTTGCGTTTGATCGCGCGCGCCAAGCCGACTTCGGCCGGCAGATCGAGGATAATGGTCAGGTCCGGAACCATTCCGTTGATTGCAACCCGTTCCAGCGCGTTGACGAATTCAGGTTCGAGATCGCCGCTGATGCCCTGATAGACGCGCGATGAATCCATGAAACGGTCGCACAGGACAATCTTGCCGTCTTCGATTGCCGGGCGGATCAGTTCTTCCACGTGATCGCTGCGCGCGGCGGCGAACAGGACCGCTTCCATTCGCACGCCGAATTCTTCGGCCGCACCCGACAGCAAAACATGTCGTACAGCCTCGGCGCCGGGTGAACCTCCCGGTTCGCGGGTCATCAAAACATCGAAACCGCGCGAGCGGAGCGTTTCGGCCAGATACTGGATCTGGGTCGACTTCCCTGCGCCTTCTCCGCCTTCAAATGTGATAAATCGACCTGTCAAAAGCCCGTCATCTCCGCGATTTTCGCGTCCGTTATTACGGGTGTTTTGACCGGTCGTCCAGACAATGTGCCACTTGCCTGCATACAGATCGTGGATCGACCATGGCGTAAGGTGCTAGAGCCAGAACAGCATGAGTTCCTGCAGTGCATCGAGCGCCCGGCTGTGCAGCGGTCCTTTCGACACCGATTCCGCCGCATAAAGCGGGGTTTGCTGACTGAGCGTATCTCCAACCCAGACATTCAGCGTCCCGATCGGGCTGCCCTCTTCTACCGGCGCGGTCAACGGCCAATCGTAGACGATCCTTGCTTTCAGGCGATCCGAGTTCGTAATCGGTACAAAGATGCTCACGGGCCCGTCAGCCATCAGGCCGATCCTTGAGCTTTCACCGCCATAGACCGAGGCTGCTCCGACGACTTCACCGGCGGCAAACAGATCCCGCCTTTCGAAACTGCGCAGACCCCATTCGAGCATCTTGCGGGCTTCCTGGGCTCGCTCCTTGACACTGCTCATGCCGCTCATCGCCAGAAACAGGCGTCTGCCCTCGCGCTCGATCGAGCTGACGATGCCGTAACCGGAGGCCTCGGTGAAGCCGGTCTTGAGGCCATCGACGCCGATATTTGCACGAAGCAACGGATTGCGGTTGCGCTGGATAATCTTGTTCCAGGTAAAATCCAGTTCGGAATAGATCGGATAGTATTCCGGATAGGATTGCTGGATGTGTCGTGCCAGCAAGGCCAGTTCGCGAACGGTCACTTTTGAGTCGGGATGCGGCAGTCCGGTCGAGTTTGCGAAAACCGATTTTTCCAGGCCAAGTTCCCTCGCCCTTTCCGTCATCATTTCAGCGAAGATTTCTTCGGAGCCTGCCATACCCTCGGCCAGGATGATGCAGGAATCATTGCCGGATTGGACGATGACTCCACGAATGAGATCTGCAACCCCAATAGAGGAATTGATCTCTGCGAACATGGTCGAGGTTCCCGACACCGCGCCGCCGGTGCGCCAGGCATTCTCCGAGACTTCGAACGTATCCTCGAGCGATAACTCGCCGTTTTTCAACGACTTGAAGACCAGTTCCATGGTCATCAATTTGGCGAGCGATGCCGGCGGTATGAGATCGTCCTCATTCTTCGCGAACAGGACGGTGCCGGTTTCTGCCTCGATCAGATAAGCTTGTTTTGCTTTCGTTTCAAAGACTTGTGCACTTGCGGCGGTTGAAATGAAGGTCACCGCGATCAGCGCAATGACAACAAATAACGGTCCACAACGATGGAACATGAACACCGAACCCCTGACTACGCAACACCCGTGGAACAAGGTTAGCAATCAAGCAGAGGCCGATCAACGACGATCGGTCGGAACGGTTAAGCGGTCACAGATTTCGGCGTTTCCAGGATGCCGTGATCATCTCGCCCGTCAGATTGTTCGAACCCGACAGGAGGACACGGAACGGTGTATCAGCCTGTTGTTCGATCCGCTGTTGGGCGTAGGAAGAGAGAGTCTTTGATCCACCCGTGCCGCTTGCGAGCGCCGGTACATATGGCGGACGTTCTCTCGGTACAGGTCCGACAGCGGGCAGCGCGACTTCGATCGTGCCGGGAAGCCGGCCACTCTTTGCGGATATGGAGTTGCTTGGCGCCGCCAGAGCAAAGCCGGCAGCAGGCGCTGCCGCTGCGACCTCGACTTCGTTTGACCCGAAGACCGATGCAATTGATTGTCTTGGCTTGTTCAAGGCGAGCATGACGCCCGAGCGACCGGTGTCTTCTGTGTCGATCGGTGTTCGCCGGCCATCCTTCATAAAGGATGCCGTCAGGTAGCGCATGTCTTGACCGTCCATGCGCGCCTTACCGATATATTGGACGCGCACCTTGGCAACGCCCTCCTGCTTCATATCCAGTACATCAGCGGTCTTGCTGGAGACGTCGATAATCCGCCCTTTTGCAAAGGGCCCGCGGTCATTTACGCGCACCACAACGGAATGTCCGTTTTTCAGATTTGTGACCCTTGCGTAGCTGGGCAGCGGAAACGTCGGATGTGCGGCGGACAAATGATACTGATCATAAACCTCGCCATTGGCCGTCAGACGACCGTGAAAATTCGGGCCGTACCACGAGGCGTAGCCGCGCTTGTCGTAGTCCTTCTCTTCCTTGGGATGGAACCACCGACCTTTAACCTTGTAGGGTTTCCCGATCTTGTACGTGCCGCCGCCCTTCGGAACGTTCTTTGAAACCGTCACGCGTTTGCTGGCTGAAACGCCATAGTCTTTCGACTTGAATTTGGTCTTTGTGTTGATGTCCGCTCGGTTCTCGGGGCTGCCACCGCAAGCCGAGAGCGCGATGCCTCCAGCGATCAAAATACCGATGTGAAAAAGTTTCTTCGAGATGCCGCCATGAGCGCAGCCACTCGTCTGCCCGCACCTGGTTTTTACAAAACCGTTTTGCATCGATTTTATCATTCCGATATCGCTGAACGTCGAACTGAAGGACTGGATTACGACATTTGGCTTATTTCCCAATGCCTTGATAGCAGAGAAGGCATTGTGAGCCAAGCCCGACTGCCACAATGCCAGAAATTCCCGGCGCTGGCATTAAATGCGGCGCATTTGAATCGAATTGCTCGGACTGTGGTTAACCGCACCTTAAGGATGGCGCTCCCGCCATTCAGCGTATGTATTTCCAACGCTTCCCGCTGGATTTTCAATTCAATATCCGTTGGTGCCTATTGCGAACCGCCGCTGTCATCACCAACGGCCTGTTGGACGGCGTTGCCTGGCGGCACAGCAAGAATATCGCGGTCTGCAGACCGGAGCACTTCTTCCGCAACGCTTCCCAGAAAGAACTTTGCAATACCGCCTTTGCCGCTGGTTCCGACCACGATCAGGTCGCTTTCCTGAGATTGCGCCACGGTCAGAATTTCTTGCGCCGGTTTCTGTTTCGCAAGGCGTAATATCTGATCGAAGATTTCTCCTCCCAGGGTCGACGTGAAGTCAGCCAGATCCTTTGCAGCATTCTCCTTTTCATCCGCAATGTAAGCTTCCTTCTCGTCAATTCCTATCGTGTGGCTCATCGCAAGGTGAAGTGCCGGTGCATCGAATACATAAAGCAGCTCGCAGTCTGCCTTCTGAGGTATTCCCAAGGCCAGAAAACGCTCAATTGTAGCGCGTGCGCTCTCCGACAGATCGGTTGTCAAGAGCACGCGGCGGTAATGTCCGAGCGGCGGTGCATTCACCATAAGGACGGGGCACTGGACAGCCCGGATGGTTCGCTCGGCTGTGGTGCCGACAAATACGTCATGCAATGCCTGTCGGCGGTGCGGTCCTACAACAAGCAAATCGGGACTGGCATTGTTCGTTGCCTGGGCGATCCCGTCATGAGGTGCGCCAAAGATTACCTCGGATGTACAGGTCACGCCGTCCATCTTCGTGACTGTCTTTTCCAATTGATGCAGGTAGTTCTCCGCAATCTGCTTCTCCCGTTCAACCAGGCGCTTGGGTTGATCATCATCGACGATATGAATGATCGACAAAGAGGCATTGAATTGCTCTGCCAGCAGCGTGGCGCGCCGCAAGGCGCGGTCGGAGCGTTCAGAGAAGTCTGTCGCCAACATAATCGTTTTCATCTGTAGCTCCTTAATAGATTGCTGGAGTAGGCCGGATCACGACAATTCCTTTTGATCTTGCGGTTCGATCACTTCAAATCGCGGAGGATGCCGCGATCCGGTCAGGAGATCTGCGGCTTGATCGGCAGCGTCCTGGAACGGTTCAAGGATCAGATTGGCGCCGTTTGACCGCAAATGTTCCCACTCCTCATCCCGGTGTGAGGTAACGGCGATCTTGCCCTGAAAATCCTGTTCCCGCAGGGCGTGAATGAGTGCAACTCTTGAATCATCCCCGGTTATCCCCGTTTCGCTTTCCGGCACGGCGGAGATGGCCCAGGTCACACCGGAAAGCTTTAAATTGGCGATAAATTCCGGATCTGATGCGTCGCCATAAATCACCTCGAAGTCTTCTTCCTGCCAACGCCGCACTGCGACTGGATTGAAATCGATACCGAGAACGCGGAGACCTCGAGCCCTGAGACGTTGCGCAATCGCGCCGCCATAGCGGCCAAGCCCGAACAACAGGACATCGTACTGAACCTTGTCCGGCATCTCCTGTTCGTCAGCTTCACGCGGCGTTCCGGCTCGCTCGAACGGACTGAGCAATGGATCGAGCCAACCATAAAGCCAATGGGAGTTCATGATCATGTAGGTCGACAGAGATATGGTGATGATGCCTACCAGGGTCACAAGCCCCAGCGAGTCGGTTCCGACATGACCCAGCGAGACCCCCATCGCCATGAATATCAGGGAGAATTCACTGATCTGCGCAACCGTGAGACCGGCGAGAAAACCGGTCCGCTTTCGATATCCCATGGCACCCATAATGGCGAGCACAATGAGAGGATTGCCGATCAACACGAACATAGAAAAGATGATCGCGGCCGGCGCCTGTTCGCCGACGATCGAGAGATCAAGATGCGTTCCCAGCGCGATGAAAAAGAAAAGCAGAAGAAAGTCTCTTAGCGGTGCCAGCCGGGCAGCCATGGCTTCGCGCAATCGGGTGGAAGCCAACGAAACACCCGACAACAGGCCTCCGAGTTCCATGCTGAATCCCAGAAAGTCGCCGGCAGCGGCAAACAGCGCAGCCCAGCCTATCGCAAAGCAGACGAGGAGTTCCGGCGCGCGCGCCAGACGCTCGACCAGTGGCTCCGCGATATAACGGATAAAGATACCGACAACGACCAACATGGCTATGCCTGACAGGAAGATCAGCAAGATATCGCCTGCTGCAGTGTTGCTCTGGGTCCCAACCCCGATGGCCGACAGCACGATCATCGCCAAGACGACCACCAGATCCTGTACGATCAGGAAACCGAGCGCTATGCGACCATGCAAGGAGTCGATTTCGCGTTTGTCCGAGAGCAATTTGACGATGATGATGGTGCTGGAGAATGTCAGCGCAACCGCGACATAGAGGCTTGTTGTGATGTCGAAACCAAGTGCCAGTCCGATGCCGAAACCGATAATCGAGGTGAACGCCACCTGTCCCAGGCCGGTCATCAGCGCAACCAGCCCGAGGGTGCGCACCAGTCTTATGTCGAGCTTAAGCCCCACCAGAAACAAGAGAATGGAGATGCCGAGTTCGGCAAGCAGGCCGATGTGCTCTTCCGACTGGGCAAGCCCAAACACGGACGGTCCGGCCAGGATGCCAACGGCAATGAAACTGACAATCAGCGGCTGGCGCAGCAGGACGCCGATAAGCCCCACGCCTGCGGCGAGTACGAGCAGGGCTGCCACTTCATAGAAAACCGAGGTGGAGACAATCTCCAGCATCACTGGCCCCTCTCCCTTATGGGCGTCTTCATGCCACCGGGGCTCACAGTCCGCCCATCAGAGGAACGCCGATGGCGGATTATCCGGATACGTATCCATTTTTCGATTTCGAGAATCGCGAACAAGACAACTCCAACGCCGATAATCTCGACTGCATGTATGAAGTCGACCGGGCGTGTTTCGAAGAAGGCCTCCATGAACGGGGCATAAGTGAAGACGAGTTGAAGAACCACCACAACGGCAACGGCGATAAGCACTGCACGCGTTCCGCGTATACCGATCAGGGTCAAAGACGGCGCCCGCAGATATCTCACACTGAAAAGATAAAAAACTTCCATTACCACCAGCGTGTTGACGGCATAGGTGCGGGCTTCTTCAAGGGTCGAACCGTTCGCAAGCGTCCACGAAAAGATCCCGTATATGCCAAGCACAAACAAAGCCGAAACGAAGGCAATGCGCCACAAAAGAAATGCCGACAGCATTGGTTCGTCAGCAGGCCTTGGAGGGCGTTTCATAATGTCCGCCTCGGCCGGCTCGAAAGCCAGTGCCATGGCCAGTCCCACAGAACTCACCATGTTGACCCAGAGGATTTGCAAAGGCGTGATCGGCATGGCGGAACCCATGAGGATTGCCGCGATGATGGCAAAGGCCTCGCCACCATTGACAGGTAACAGAAAGACAATCGCCTTTTTCAGATTGTCATAAACGGTCCGGCCTTCCCTGACTGCTGCATCGATCGACGCGAAATTGTCGTCCGTCAGCACCATCTCCGCTGCTTCCTTGGCTGCCTCGGTGCCGTTACGCCCCATGGCGATACCAACATTGGCCTGCTTTAGTGCCGGGGCATCGTTCACACCATCGCCGGTCATCGCGATGACGTGGCCATTGGTCTGGAAGGCCTGTACGAGGCGGAGTTTGTGTTCCGGGCTCGTGCGCGCGAAGATATCGACATCGGGAGCCCGTTCAGCCAGGATTTCGTCACTCAGCGCATCGATGTCCCTGCCCGTCAGAACGTCTGTCTTGTTGATGAGACCAAGTTGCCTGGCGATCGCCTGTGCCGTGCCGCCATGGTCGCCCGTGATCATCTTTATGCGGATGCCGGCCGACTGGCATTCGGAAACCGCGGCTATGGCCTCCTCACGTGGCGGATCAATGAGACCGAAAAGCCCGAGGATCGTCAGGTCGGTTTCGACATCAGAAAATCGAAGTTCCTGGCTTGTTGTTACCTTTGTGGCAACGGCCAATACGCGCTGTCCCTGCGCCGCCATCTCTTCCGTCCTGGCATTCCAGTATTTTCTGTCAATCGGCTGGTCGTTTTCGCCATTACGTTGGCGGGCGCACATGTCGATGACCTGCTCGGGCGCACCTTTCAAATAGATTACGCGTTCCCCTGACGGTCTCTCGTGCAGTGTCGCCATAAAGCGGTGCGCCGCGTCGAAGGGTATCACATCAATTCGCGGGACGAGCCCGGCCTCCACTGTCGGGTCGAGGCCAGCCTTCACGGCCGCAGTCAGTAGAGCCCCCTCCATGGGATCGCCTTCGACCGTCCAATGCCCTGCCTTGTTGGAAAGGGCTGAATCGTTGCACAAAGCGGCGGCCCGCGTTGCTTCCAGCAATAATGGGTTGTGCCCCGGGGTGATTGGTCTGCCTTCGACGCTGAATTTGCCTCGGGGTTCATAGCCCGTGCCGCTGACAAGGAATGAATGGTCGGCCGTTGCAACCGACCCGACCATCATTTCATTGCGCGTAAGCGTACCGGTTTTGTCTGAACAGATTATCGAGACCGATCCAAGCGTGTCGACGGCAGGCAAACGCCTGGTAATCGCATTGCGCGCCGCCATGCGTTGAACGCCGATGGCAAGCGTCACGGTGAGGATGGCTGGCAATCCCTCCGGAATTGCAGCGACGGCAAGTCCGACAACAACCATGAACATGTCCGCAGGCTCGAAGCCGCGTAAAACCAGTCCGAAAACGAATACGACACACGCCAGCAGGAGTATCGCCACGGTCAGCCAGCGGGCAAATATGTTAATCTGGTGCAGCAGCGGAGTGGCGAGTTTCTCAACCTCTGTCAACATGCTGCTAATTCGGCCGACTTCCATCGATGGACCGGTCTCGACAACGATTCCGGCCCCCTGTCCCGCAGCGACAAGAGAACCAGCGTAAGCCATGCTGGTGCGGTCTGCCAATGGTGTCGAAGCCGGAACCGGGTCGACGGTTTTGTCGACGGGAACGGATTCACCTGTTAAGGCGGCTTCCTGTATTCTCACGCCCCTGACCTGCGTGAGGCGAATATCCGCCGGGACCTTGTCACCGGGCTCCAGCAGAACCAGATCACCGGGTACCAAATCCTCGGCAGGTACAGATTTGCGCTGTGCATCGCGCAAAACCGTGGCGTGGGGTGACAGCATCTGCTTGATGGCCTGCAGCGCCTTTTCCGCTTTGCCTTCCTGCACAAAGCCGATGACCGCATTGACGACAGCAACCGCCAGGATCACAACGGTATCTGCCCAATGGGCAAGCGCCGCTGTCAGAATTGCCGCGCTCAACAACACGTAAATCAGGAGATTGTTGAACTGGACGAGGAAACGGACCAACGGGCTGCGGGCCTTGCGTTGCGGCAATTGGTTGGGTCCGAACTGTCCGAGACGTTTCCTGGCTTCCTGGTCGCTCAGGCCATGGCGCGTAGCATTGCGTGACGCGAGGACATCGTCGGCCGAGAGTGCGTGCCACGGCTGCAGGTTGGTCGGCTGACCCGGCTTTCTTGGCTGAAATATCGCCATTACTCGAGTCCTCGCTGAACCGGGAATTCGCCGGAAATCGAACATTCAAGAAGATTGGGTATCGTCAGCCTCAATCAATTTCAGAAACGATTGCCAAAGACCGGACTTACTACATGAGCGAGCGCTCTCTAGTGTCTGATTTCGATGTATAATTCACCGTTGGAAATTATCGCTTCAGTATCTCCATCATCAATTCAGGCTCAGGCAATCATGTCACTGGTCGTCAGAAGCTTCGAAATATTGCGAAGCGCCCCATACGGTTGGCGCAACAGCGATATGTCAACTGAATTTCCAGTCGGGTTTTGCAATCTACCTACAACTATAAGAACTATTTTTGACGTGGATCAAGAAGATTGAGCCGCGCTTGGTCATGATGTGTCAAATTGACCCGATGTCGCGATAAAGGAGCTACCGTCAATCATGGCCCAGAAGATGAAAGCAGCTGTATTTGTGGAGCCTGGGAGAATCGTTCTGGAAGACAAAACCATTCCGGATATTGGTTCAAACGACGCCCTGATCCGGCTGACAACCACCACAATCTGCGGAACCGACGTTCACATTCTCAAGGGTGAATATCCAGTCGCCAAAGGACTGACAATTGGCCATGAGCCGGTCGGCGTGATCGAGAAGCTCGGCAAGAATGTTCACGGCTATCACGAGGGACAGAGGATTATCGCCGGCGCTATCTGCCCCAGTGGCTATTCGAACGCATGCCTGGACGGGCTTTGTGCACAGGACGGCCAGAGCGCCGCACACGGACTGAAGCCGATGGGTGGTTGGCGTTTCGGCAATACGATTGATGGTTCCCAGGCAGAGTATCTTCGGGTGCCGGACGCCATGGCAAATCTGGCGCCGGTCCCTGACGGTCTGACCGACGAACAGGTGCTTATGTGCCCGGACATCATGTCGACGGGTTTTGCCGGAGCCGAGTCGGGCAATATCAAGATCGGCGACACCGTCGCGGTATTTGCGCAGGGTCCGATCGGACTTTGCGCAACAGCAGGTGCCAAACTTCGCGGTGCGTCAACGATCATCGCCGTGGAGACGGTTCCCGAGCGGATCGAAATGGCAAAACGTGTCGGGGCCGATGTCGTGATCGACTTCAACAAGACAGATCCGGTCGACGAAGTCTTGCGGCTCACGAACGGTCGCGGGGTTGATGTGGCAATCGAAGCACTGGGATTGCAGTCGACTTTTGAGGCCAGTCTCAAGGTCCTGAAACCGGGCGGAACGCTGTCAAGCCTTGGTGTCTACGCTGAGGACCTGTCGATCCCGCTGTCTGCTTTTCATGCGGGACTGGGAGACCACAAGATCGTCACGTCGTTGTGCCCTGGCGGAAAGGAGCGGATGCGCCGATTGATGAATGTCATCGAGTCGGACCGTATCGACCTTACGCCACTGGTGACGCACCACTACAAACTGGAGCAGATCGAGGAGGCTTACGAGCTGTTTGCGAACCAGCGCGACGGCGTGCTCAAAATCGCCATTACTCCATAGAACCGCCGCTGATCGATGAGGTGCGATAGGAATGATCCTTTTGCACCTTTTCCCTGCGTCCGGATTTCTGCGATAGTCCAAGGAACGCGTGGCTGTGTGAAGATCTCTATGATCCGCCATGCGCCCTGCAATTTGCAGCATATGTATGTGGATTTCAGGCGGATGCTGCGGAACGAGTTGACGCGGCCATAAAACACGCTAAGAAGGCACCCGGACAAGAGATTGGGTCGCAATCCGGGCTTAACCGTTACAAACGGCCGGTCCCGGAAGCAAGTAAAAGCTAATGCCCTCAATATCTTGGAGGAGTGGCCGAGTGGTTGAAGGCACCGGTCTTGAAAACCGGCAGGCGGGAGACCGTCTCGTGGGTTCGAATCCCACCTCCTCCGCCAGTCTGGAGCATAAATGCGAACATCGTTCGCCGCCGGTTCTGCGACGCTTGTTAAAGGTGGCCTTAGCAGACTGCCGAACTTATAGCTTTTTGAGCAGCCAGATGGATGGAATGCCCCGTTCAAAGCCCGCTTTATAGTAGGCTCGTCGAGCGGGTTCATGGCTTGGGTCGAGGCCTGTACTCACCGTTGCAACCGCCATGCCTTCCTTTTTCATCTTTGCCAGAACATAACTGTACATGGCGGTTCCGATACCTGCGCCAGCAAGGTCTGGATGAACGGCATTTAGACCAACCTCTCCGACTTTGCTTCCGAGGTTTGCCGTGTAACCACAAAACCCCACGACCTGACTGGCGACAGTTGCAACGTAAACCTTGTGATCGGAGCCTTGACGGCACATCTCATCAAGGTGTGCGCCCTGATCAATTTCGGCGTCGGCATAGGCAAATCGGGCAATGTCTTTGCCCATGATTGACCGGAAAGACTGAAACACGGGCGCGAAAGCCGCTTTACGCACCTCTTGCAACGTTGGTAGATCGGTTTCGGTAAAGGGGCGAATTTCAAAATCCAGTTTGCTCATGGGATCCTCATATGGGGAATTTGGCCGCTGACGGGCATTGCCGCAGCCAAAATGTTGGAGAGTTGAGCAAATGTCTCTTAACTTGCCATACCGGTTGGACAAAGCACCAAACGGCTAGTCCTTGGCTGGGAAGCATCATAAGCTGAAGTTGGACGCCTCCACACAAGTGGGGCATTCATTAGCTTTCACCTAGCTTGAGGCATGCAAATTAAAGATCAAATGCTCCAATTGATCTTTAAATCGGGCAAGCAGCTAAACCAACATTTTTGCATCCTTCAGAGGTAAGCTAAGTACCCTACAGGGGTCAGAAAAAAGATCAAATAGAAACGCGCCTGAAAGCGTGGCCTGAGTGAGGATGTTCGCCTTGCGGCGACCGACAGAACGAGTGATCCGGCGACGACAAAGCCAGACCGGTTAGGGCATGCAGTTCAGCAACGTAGAGTGTGTCAGTGTTTCGAAGCTTAAGGTTGCGCTATCGTAGGGCTATAGAGAAGATTTAGTTTGCCTTTTTGACCCGCAAGGTCCGCCACTCTCTGCCTATCATGCGGTGTTGGGCCGTGCCCTCTGATCGGTCTTGCGGTCCGAACCGCCGCTGGTGAAGCAACCGGCCAATTAAGGTGAGGATCGCCTTCGTTATAGCGCGTGCTCTTGCGCGCATCCAAAAATGAGCTTTGACCCACCGTTATTGTGTACCGGTAAGGACGTGCCGTCATTTTGATGAGGATCAAAAACTGGCGATCGGCTTTCTTCCAGAGTTTCATTCATTCGATGAGCAGACATCACATCGCCAACAGAACTCCAAGCGAGACGACCTTGATGAACAAGAGTGAAGATCAGAGAAACTCCGAGGCTGCTGTAAGGATCGTCAGTCCGGATGCCCCGCCGGACGCCCGCACCGTCAAAAGCTGGATTGGGGCATCTGCTTACGACTACTGGCGCCGGCTTGGTGAGATGATTGACGCGCTTTATCCGGGCGTCTTCGTGCCCGAATGGCTGAATGGCGGGAAGAAGCACGGCTGGTCCTTACGATACAAAAAGAGCCGGTCGTTCTGTACCTTCATACCGGAGCGGAACGCTTTCAAACTCCAGATCACCTTCGGATCCAAGGAACGTTCGAAGGTGGCGCTTGTGAGAGACCAAATCTCGCCCGGGACATTGGAAGCCTATGACAATGCTACGACATATCATGACGGCAAGTGGTTGCTTCTTACGGTCGACGATGACGTCATCTTGCACGACACCAAGGTGCTTTTGAGCATCAAGCGGAAACCCAAGGCGAATTCAAACAGCTGAGGCCGTCGTGGCTACCCGGAGACAAGCAGGCGAAACGCTGTCGCCAGTTCCCTGCTCTGGCGCTGACCTCGTAAGGTCGACTTGTGTTCGCCCTTCTCGTCAAACAGCAGAAGCGTGACATGCGGAACGCCATACTGATCGGCGAGCGCTCTGCCCTCGTTCGTTCTGATGTTTGCGACGACATAATCGATCTCGTTGTCATCGAACTGGTTCAGCGCCCGGCGGGCCTGTTTTTGCAAGGCAAGGCACATGGTGCATTGCGGATCGTGGATCTGCACGACTGTCGGCTTGCCATTGGTTATGCGCGACAGGTCATGCTCATGCATCGAACTTCTGACGTTTTGAACGAAAAACACACCAACGCCACCGACTGCGACAACACCGATGGCACCGTTACGCGCCAGGCGAAGAAAGTTGCGGCGGCCCTTGTCGGGCGTCTGGCCGGTTTTTTTCTGTTCTTTCGATTTACCTCTCGAGGAGCGGTTTGAATTTCCGTGCTTTTTCATAGGGATTGCTCATTTTACTGATGAATCGTCGCGGCCTGGATTGCTGTCCTGACGTTCATCTTGATTGTGTTTTGGGGCGATAAGATAGAGCCTCTCGATTTCGAGAACCTCGCTGCTCGAAAATCCGAGCGATCGCGCCATGCCCGCAATGTCTCGTGTGGATTCGTCGTCCCTGGAGACGTCACGTTTCCCCCAAAGTTCACCAACGTCTTTGCCCGATTGATAACCGGAATGCTTCGACGCGCGGTCTTTTCGGCGGCGTTTCGTATATGCGTTCATGCCACTGTCCCGGACAGTTTGTCTCAGATCACCACGATGGCCGAACCGGGTTTCACACGGTCGTAGAGGTGGATGACATCATGATTGACGAGGCGCACGCAGCCGCTTGAAACGGCGCGTCCGATGGACGCGATTTCGGGTGTTCCGTGAAGCCGGTAAAGCGTGTCCCGGTTGCCCTGAAAGATATAGAGCGCACGTGACCCCAGTGGATTGTTGAGCCCTGGCGGCATGCCGCCATTCTCTGCGCTCCATTTGACCAGATGCGGCTCGCGCCTGATCATTGAGGCCGGCGGGGTCCACGTTGGCCATTTGCGTTTCCAGGCAATGCGTGCACGTCCGGACCAGGCAAATCCTGCCCTGCCGAGGCCCACTCCGTAACGCATGGCCTGCCCGTTCGGCTCGACGTGATAAAGGTAGAAGTTGCGCGTGTCGACGACAACGGTTCCGGGTTTCTCAGAGGTTTTATAGTTGACGCGCTGGCGTTGATATTTGGGTTTAAGTTCTCCCGGCTTAACAGCCGGAATGGGGAACTTTTCGTTTGGCAAGGCCGGATAAAGTGCCCTGCCTGTTAGCGGACCGAACCTCGAATTGGCTGGCGCTTTATTCGGATCGGCCGTAACCGTGCATCCGGCGGCGGTCAGCAGGCCAAAGCTGCCGCAAGCGCCCAAAAAGGCCCGGCGGGTGCTGCCCGTAGGTGTTTTTTTCATCATCTTTGTTCCCGTCTGCGGCTAGTGAACTCGGCGACGCGGCTGCCGTACCACTAAAGGCAGCAACACGGCGTTGTCCGGAAACAAGAAGCGAGGCGCCATATTTGGCTTCAAGAGCCTGTGGCTGTGTCTTCGGGTGATGTTGATTGCATATGCAATCTGGTTGGAGGCGATTGCCCCAAACGTCATTAGAAATCTGTCCAGCATGAAACCGGTCCCTCAAAGCATTGATGATCACGCCGTGCGTGTTCGAAAGTCAGCTTTAGAGATGGGTTCGAGGCGGTCGCTTCAGACGATACGTCATGTCCATATTGGGGTCGGCCTGGCCGAAGACGAACCAGACCTGCTGCGTGTCGAAAAGATACGTACCGGGATCGTCACCGGAAAGGGCTAGCGTTACGCCGCACGTGAAGGTGAGCGAATCGGCGCTCTTCTTGCACGGGCACGCGTCATCCTTGTTGCCGCCTTGCGGAAAACCAGCCGTCTGCGCCTCAAAACCGGCTTGGTTGCCGTCAAGAACAATCTGCGCCTCGACCGCAGATGGTTCGGGGCTGGCCTTGGCTTTGTCATAGCCGGCGAGTGCCGAAATCGACACGAAACACAAAGCCAGCAAAATAAGAGCCATCGAACGCATCTGCCGATAATACAATGGGAGTCTATCTCGAAAAAGTTTCCGTTCGAACACGCTTTTGTGATGAGAAAGTGAGGTCGGGGAACCTCGTTGGCTGCTCGGTCGTCTTTGTCGGTCGAACTGCCCACAGGGTTCGCGGGATTTCATTGGCTTTGCAGTGCCGATAGCGGCATGCTGGCTTTTTAGTTGTTTACATGGGGAACTTGAAAATGAGCCAGGAGCGACCCCGCGGGGAACTTACCATCCGAACGATGGCCATGCCGGCAGATACCAACGCGGCCGGTGATATATTCGGCGGCTGGGTCGTGTCGCAGATGGATTTTGCCGCCGGCATTGCAGCGGGACAACGCGCCCATGGACGTGTCGTGACAATTGCCATTGATGCGATGAAGTTCATCCGGCCTGTGAAGGTCGGCGATGTGGTCTGCGTTTATACCTTTATTGAAAAGATTGGACGGACATCAATGCAGATCCATGTCGAGGCCTGGGTCCTGCGCGATCGCTACGGTGAGCACGAGAAGGTCACAGATGCCTTGTTCACCTTCGTGGCAGTGAATGCTGATGGGCATCCGGTCCCCGTTTCCAAAGACAACGGAGAAAACTAGGATGAAGTGGGGTTTTGGACAGCTATTGCCAAGAATTGTAACTGGTCGAGCTTGGGAGAAACGAAGTCGAGGAAGCAAATAGCACTCAATTTCTTTCCTTATGCCCTGTCTCATTGTCATAATGATCGAGGGCTGCACGAAAAGCAGATGCTCGGAAGTTGGCAAGTTCAACACCCAACGGATCGATTTCTATGTCGGGTGACAGACGACCCTCCTTGGCAAATTTTGCCTCCGGATTTTCAAAGCAAACGTCAGGAACCTGAAGAATAAATCCGCTATTCTTTAAGGTAAAGCCGCCGCTTGCCCGGGCGCAGAATACGGTTGCATGCGCTGCGGAAACAGCACCTACAATTTTTGCATCTCGCAATAACTTCAGCACAGTGGTTAGCCTAATCGAGGCAGAACGTGTTTTGGGATTGACCAGAATATATATCGGTCCTTTATAGTCCGGTTTGCCGAGGGATCGTTTGGGTGTGCGTTCAATGCGCACGCCGTTTTTCGGCCTTATCCTTCTGAAGTATTTGAGATTGTGCTGCCGCCAGTTCTCAGCCGTCTCATCGAGAAATTCAAAGTTCACTGGTAGTTGCCGCGAGACATCCCGCATAATCTTCCTGCTGAAAAGGCGATGAGATGTCGGGAGAAGAAACGCGGCGATCAATTGCGTCGTAGAAATTGCGCCGCCGCTGTTGTCCACCAGGTCGATAAAGAGTGCGTCCGGTTTTTTGTTTATGATGTCGCGCATAACGAGTTCGACCCCCCGCGTGGCGACTTCGGTGTCTCCAAAGGAGTTTATGTTCAAATACGCAAGGTTTCTTTTTACAGAATACCGATAATCGAGTTCCCTGGGGCGTACAGAAGGGTCATCTATCGGACGAACAAAACCTTCCTCTTGTAGGAGCTTGCCCAGACTGCGCAGCTCAGCGCTCCTAAACTTGCCCTTATCAACTCTGGATTTCCAATGGCTGTTGGCTTCCAACTTGCTCTTGGAGATGTCGTTGGCGCCGGGGGATTTGGTTAGGATATCAAATGGCCCGCGCGCACCGATAATTGCGCTGACTAACTGACCAGAGACATTCAGGTTGTCTGAAACAAAAAAATATTCGTCATTCAGACAGCCGTCATGGCCAACCTTTTTGGTCAGCGCTTTTACGATGTCTGATGCATTGATACCATTGATTGAAACGATTTCGTCTTTAGCATTCGTGTCAGGGTTTTCGGAAAAGAGTTTTTCGTGCGCAACGATCAGGTGATATCGAAACCACGGCCAGCCTTCATAGCTCGGAAGCAGATGTGGTTTATCGGGAAGCAGAAGCGTGTGCTCGTCACACACGGCGCCAACAAGCTCATAAATGGAGAGATATGCTTCATTAATCGAAACTATCCCGGATACGGAACTCATTAACTCCGCGTGGAGCTTGTCCAATTCCTCAGGAGATGTGTGTGCATAGAGGTGCGGGTGAAAACGCTTAAGGGTATTGTATGTTTCGAATAAATCGTCTTTGAACTTTTGCGCTGACATGTATTTCTTGGGTTCGGCTGCGACAGGCATGCCAAGCACCAAACAAATCAAGATTGCAAAGATGTATCGATAAAAGGTGCCGGTGCCCCATGGGAAAGGTTTCATTTGTGTCGTGCTCTCCGATGACGTCTCTTGTGACGACATTGGACTATAACACGGAGCTCCTGCCGGAGAGGAGAGGCAACACGACTACAATGAGGGTGGATTTGTCCGCTTAACTTTGAACAAAACCGCATCGGGTTAGGTTCTGTAGTCAACGCTGGTGGTTGAACGTTGTCTGTGTCCAAATGAATTGCGCACGTTGTGCCGGGACTATGAAGGGCGCCACTGGGGCGCCCTTGCTCGTCCTGACGTGACCACTTATTGCGGAAGCTGATCGTCAACACCCTTGATATAGAAGTTCATGCTTAGAAGCGATCCGTCATCAGCAACCTCGCCTTCTTTCAGCCACTCCGAACCATCCTGCTTGGTGATCGGACCGGTGAATGGTTCAAACTCGCCGTTGGTGATCTTGGCTTCAGTTTCCATCGCCATCTTCATAACGTCGTCAGGCATGTTCGTGTAAGGCGCCATGGTCAGGATGCCGTCTACGAGACCGTCCCAAGTCGACTGGCTTTCCCAGGTTCCGTCCATGACGGCCTGTGTCCGCTTGATATAGTACGGACCCCAGCTGTCGATAATGGCCGTAAGCTGCGTTTCAGGACCCGCCTCGATCATATCGAGAGCCTGGCCGAAAGCCTTGATCCCGCGTTCTGCGGCGATCTGCATGGGCGCAGTCGTGTCGGTATGCTGGGTCAGGATATCGACGCCCTGGTCAATCAGAGCCTTGGCGGCATCGGCTTCCTTACCCGCATCGGCCCATGTGTTGACCCAGACAACCTTGAGCTGGAAATCCGGATTGACCGACTGAGCGCCCAGCAGGAAGGAGTTGATACCCATGACAACTTCAGGGATCGGGAAAGATGCAATGTATCCGGCAACACCTACTTCCGACATCTTGCCGGCAATCTGGCCCTGAATGTAACGGCCCTGATAGAAACGGGAATTGTAGTTCGTTACATTCGGTGCGGTCTTGTAGCCGGTCGCGTGTTCGAACTTCACATCCGGGAACTTCTTTGCGACTTTCAATGTCGGCTCCATGAAGCCGAAGGATGTGGTGAAGATCAGGTTGCAGCCGGATCTGGCAAGGCGTTCAATGGCGCGTTCCGCGTCCGGACCCTCGGAGACATTCTCCAGAAAGACCGTCTCGACCTTATCGCCGAAATGGTTCTCAATCTCCTGGCGGCCGATATCGTGCGCCTCACTCCAGCCGCCGTCATTTTTCGGGCCGACATAGACAAAGCAGACTTTGGTCGCTGCCTGAGCAGCCGAGGCCGCAAAACTGAATGCTGCGACGGCTGCGAGAGCCAATAGTGTTTTTTTCATTGTGTTCACCTCTTTTGTTGCGATTGCTAGTGAATTAACGGTCGGGAACAAATGGCTGGCCAAGTGAGGCCGGTGTGTTCATCAGCGTCAGTCGCCGATTGCGAGAGATTATAACCAGCACAACGATCGTCGCCAGGTAAGGCAGCGCCGACAGGAACTGCGATGGAATAGCGATGCCCAGGGCCTGCGCATGCAGTTGGCCGATGGTTACCGCACCGAAGAGATACGCGCCGGCAAGGACGCGCAGCGGACG
This sequence comes from Hoeflea prorocentri, assembly GCF_027944115.1. Taxonomy (NCBI): domain Bacteria; kingdom Pseudomonadati; phylum Pseudomonadota; class Alphaproteobacteria; order Hyphomicrobiales; family Rhizobiaceae; genus Hoeflea; species Hoeflea prorocentri. Next base: position 1,790,912 of record NZ_JAPJZI010000001.1, read on the forward strand.
CCAGCTTGCGAACACGACCAGGGCAAGCGCAATCCATCCACGCCCGGCAGACATGTTCTCAACCCATTGCGGCGTGTAAACCAGGGACAACTGCGCTCCCGCAAGCCCGGCACACAACCCGCCAAACATAACCGCACAATACCGCGTCTTGATGACTGAGATGCCGAGCGCATGCGCCGAACCATGGCTGTCGCCTATGGCGCGGAGCTGGAGGCCGAGGCGTGATCTGAAAAGGAACCAGCTCACTCCGATCACTGCGGCAATAGACAGGTAGAAAATGATGTCCTGCGCGAACAGCAGCGGGCCGACCAGGGGAAGTTCGCTCAGGAACGGAAAGCTGATCGGCTCGAGTTGAACACCGGGTTCTCCGACATAGCTTTCGCCGATCATTCCGGACAGACCAAGCCCGAGGATTGTCAGGGCCAGACCTGTTGCAACCTGGTTCGTGACGAGCGTCAAGGTCAGGAACCCGAACAACAGAGAAAACGCGCAGCCGGCCAATGCGCCGAGTAGTGCACCAAAATACGGATTTCCGGTCATTTTTGCCGCTACGAATGCAATGGCTGCACCCATGACGATCATGCCTTCAACGCCGAGATTCAGGACACCGGACCGCTCGACGACAAGTTCGCCAAGGGCCGCAAGAAGCAACGGTGTAGCGGCCGTCGTGACTGTGAGGAGAACAGCTTCAATCAGGGTCATGTCAAGCGCCCTCCCCGGCCACATTGGCTCGCTCCGCCGTATGGATCTTGATCCGATAGTGGATCAGTGTGTCACAGGCCAGGACGAAGAAGAGAAGCAGGCCCTGGAAGACACGGGCGATCTTGTCGGGCAGACCGATTGAAATCTGAGCGGCTTCGCCTCCGAGATAGGTCAGAGCGAGGATCAGGCCGGCTGCGAAAATGCCGAGCGGGTTCAGCCTGCCAAGGAATGCAACGATGATGGCCGTAAAGCCGTAACCGGGCGAAATGACCGGCTGCAACTGCTCAATTGAGCCCGACACCTCCGAGATGCCGGCGAGCCCCGCCAAAGCCCCTGAAAATATGAAAGCGAAAAATACCATTTTGGTGGTGGAAAACCCGGCAAAGCGCCCTGCCCGGGCGGACTGACCGAGGACGGACACCTCGAAACCCTTGAGCATGTAGCGCATCATGAACCAGGTCAGAATGGTTGCGACAACAGCGAACATAATGCCCCAATCCGCGCGGCCCGATGTCGGCAGGATTTCCGGCAGAATGGCGTTTACGTGAAACTCGCGGCTTTCGGGAAAGTTGAACCCTTCCGGGTTGCGCCATGGACCGCGAACAATCCAGTCAAGGAACAGCTGCGCCACATAGACCAGCATGAGGCTGGAGAGGATTTCGTTGGTATTGAACCGGGTCTTCAGAAATGCGGGAATCGATGCATAGAGCGCGCCGCCGATCATACCCATGATCATCATGATCGGAAGGACTAGAACCGAGTTCCATTCGTGGAACATGATGGGCAGGACCGAACCGAAAACGCCACCGATAATGAACTGCCCTTCGGCGCCGATATTCCAGTTATTGGAGCGGAAACAGACCGAAAGCCCGACCGCGATAAGGATAAGCGGTGCTGCCTTGATGGCAAGCTCGTGCAGGGACCAGACTTCGGTAAGCGGTTCAATGAAGAAGCTATAGAGCGCGTGTACCGGGTTCTTGCCCATTGCCGAGAAGATGATCGCCCCGGCGATAACCGTCAGGGCCAGGGCGATGAAAGGCGACAGGACCGAAAAGAGCGCGGAGTGGGATGGTCGGCGTTCAAGCTCAATGCGCATGGGCTGGCTCCAATCCCGTTTCCGCGACCGGTGTGTCTTCTCCATGGATGCCACCCATCAGGAGGCCGATGCGTTCAAGCGTCATCTGCGAGGCGGGTTCGGCAGCAGACAACCGCCCCTCATTGATCACGGCGATGCTGGTCGCCACCTCGAATATCTCGTCGAGATCCTGGCTGATGACAACCACGGCGGATCCGGCTTCCGCCAGATCGATCAGCGCCTGTCTGATGCGGCTGGCCGCACCGGCATCGACACCCCAGGTGGGCTGGTTGACCACGATGGCAGCCGGTTTGCGGTCGAGTTCCCTGCCGACGATGTATTTTTGCAGATTGCCGCCGGACAGTGACGATGCATCCGGGTCTTCGCCCGACATGCGTACGTCCATCTCCTTGATGATGCGCTCGGACGCGTCGAGCACGGCGTTATACCGTATGATTTTCAAGGGACCGCCAGTCAGGAAGGCATCCGAATCTGACTTGTGCCGGGCGAGCACCATGTTTTCGGACAGCGTCATCGACGAGACTGCAGCGTGACCGTGGCGTTCTTCGGGAACGAAGCCCGCGCCAAGGAGCCGTCTTGCCGAGATGCCAAGGCGGCCGGCGTCCGTGCCGCAAATGCGTATATCGGCGCGGTTCTGCGCCAGTTCCTCACCGGACAAAACGTCAAACAGCTCGCTTTGCCCGTTACCCGCGACGCCGGCGATCCCGATGACCTCACCGCCTCGGACAACCAGGTTGATATCCTTGAGCGCCACGGCGAAGGGCGTGCGTGCCGGTGCGGAAAGGTTTTTGGCCTCGATGAGAATGTCATCGGACACTTTTCCGCCGGTGTTGGAGACGGTTTTCACCTCTGAGCCGACCATCATGCGCGCCAGCGAGGCCGGGGTCTCTGTGCGGGGGTCGCAGTCACCGGTCAGCTCGCCATGGCGCAGCACCGTTGCCCGGTCGCAGATCCGCTGCACCTCTTCCAGGCGGTGACTAATATAAAGAACCGACCGGCCCTCGGATTTGATTTTCTCAAGCGTCTCGAACAGCCTGTCTGCCTCCTGAGGCGTCAAAACCGACGTAGGCTCATCGAGGATAATGAGTTCGGGGTTCTGCAAAAGTGTGCGGACAATCTCGATGCGTTGCCGTTCTCCCACTGACAGGTCCGCGACATGAGCGTGCGGATCAAGCGGCAAGCCATATTCCCGCGAAAGCGTCGCCGCCTGCTCCGAAATGTTCTCAATGGAAACATTGCCGTCCATGGAGAGTGCGATGTTCTCGGCGACTGTCAGCGCTTCAAAAAGGGAGAAATGCTGAAACACCATGCCGATGCCAAGACGGCGCGCCTGACCCGGACTCGAGATCCGAACCCTATTACCCTTCCACAGAATCTGCCCGGATGTCGGCTCAAGCGAACCAAAAAGCATTTTGACGAGTGTTGATTTTCCGGCGCCGTTTTCGCCCAGCAGGGCATGTATTTCGCTCGATCTGATTTCCAGGTCGATCCCGTCATTGGCACGAAGCTCACCAAATATCTTGGTCAAGCCACGTACTTCCAGCAGGCACTCATCGCGCCCAACTTCGTTGTCAGCCAACATTTCCTCCCCCGCATTGCGCGGATCCAACCCGAATTGATCCTAGGCGCAGAGGCCGCGGAGCAAAAAGATCGAACGCCGAGAAAGAGCTTCAAAATTTTGACATATAATTGCAGCCCCGTTTCAACCTGTCATCCCCGCGCTTTCAGCGTGGTCGATTTCATCCACATGCAATTGCTGCAGTGCGGAATTTTTGTGCATGAAGCACAGGATTTGTGCTGCGTCACATCGTCCGCTGCACAGCCTTCATTCATTGGCTCAAGAGTTGTAGTAATGGCGGATCAACAATGCCCCGACTGGATCGGTTCAGATGAGTGACTCCTGTGAAATTGCTGTTGTCGGTGGCGGTCTGGCCGGCATGACGGCGGCGTTGGCGGCCGCATCGCGCGGCTATAGAACGTCTCTGATTGCCCCAGCTGTAAGGCGCGCAGACGGCCGCACTACGGCCTTGATGATGCCGTCCATCGATATGCTTGCAGAACTTGATGTCTGGCCAAAAGTCAGCGATACGGCGGCGCCTCTTCGCAGCATGCGGATTATCGACAGTACTCGACGCCTGATCAGGGCGCCGACCGTTACGTTTCATGCCAGCGAACTGGATATCGATGCGTTCGGCTACAATATCCCCAACAGTCCGTTGCTGAAGGCCCTGCTCGACCGTGCCATGTCGCATCCGGGAGTAAGGATTGTTGAGGCTTCCTTGGACGCCGCCGTGGAAACCGACCAGGGTGTTGAGCTCTTGCTGGATAGTGGAGAAACCATTCTATGCAGGCTGGCCGTTGGAGCGGATGGACGCAACTCCACAATCAGATCTGCCGCAGGGATCGGCGTGCATGACTGGCGCTATCCGCAAACCGCACTGGTTCTGAACTTTTCTCATCAGTTTCCACACGCCAATACATCGAACGAGTTTCATACGGAACAGGGTCCGTTTACGCAGGTTCCCCTGCCCGGGTTGAACTCAAGCCTGGTGTGGGCGCGAGAACCCTCCGAAGCCGATGCGATGCGTGCGCTCAGTCCGGAAGTGCTGGCTGAAAAGATTGAAATGCAGATGCAGTCAATGCTCGGTCGTGTGACAGTTGAAAGCGAAGTTCAGTGCTTTCCCTTTAGTGGAATGATTGCCCGCAGCTTTGGTCGCGGCCGGATGCCGCTCGTCGGGGAAGCCGGGCATGTCTTCCCTCCCATCGGTGCACAGGGCCTGAACCTTGGCTTGCGCGACGTTTTGGACCTGGTCTCCGCCCTTGAGCAAGCCGGTGGACCGGATAATGCCCATGACGTAGTGCAACGCTATGACAAATCGCGCCGAAACGATGTTGTTTCGCGTACAGCCAGCGTCGATATGCTCAACCGTAGCCTGCTGCACTCGTTTCTTCCGGTCCAGCTCTTGCGTTCAACCGGTCTTGCAGCCCTTTCAGCCATCCCGCCGCTGCGCAATTTTGCCATGCGTGAGGGAATGGAACCTGGAAGCGGATTTGGATTGCTTAAGGATTGGCGGCCGGAAAAATATCGGCGGGAAGCATCCCGGTCGTAATGGCGTAAAGCAGCGCCGTCACACTGAGTACCGACAAGGACGTTGTGACCAGTATGGTCGCCGAAGCTCGCTCAACCCACTCCCCGTATTGCTGCGCCAGCACGAAAACGTTCGTGGCTGTGGGCAGTGAGGCCAGAAGCACGGCAGTGAAAACCCAAACCCTGTCGAAATCTCCGACGAGACCCATCGCCAGATAAACAAGCAGTGGGTGAATGAGGAGTTTTGCCGGCACGATATAGGTCAGCTCAACGGGAACACGTTTGAGCGGGCGCAAAGCCAGCGTCACTCCCATTGCAAAGAGTGCACAGGGTGCGGCGGCCTGAGCGAGATAGTCGATCAGGCGCTCCGGTGCTGCAGGAACCGGGATATCCAGCCATGCGACCAGAATGCCGGCAGCGGTCGCCAGAATGAACGGATGGAGCAGAATGCGCCGTGCGATCAGCAGTATCAGGGACGGCCACGGCCGCTTTTCACTGCCTGAAATGGCCATCATGCAGGGCGCAATGGCAAAGTGCATGATGTTTTCAAAGCAGAAGATCAGCGCAACCGGGATAGCGGCCTTTTCACCGAATGCAAGGATTGCAAGGCTGGGGCCCATATAGCCTATGTTTCCGTATGCCGCCGCCAATCCCTGGATTGTTGCCGTAGCGATCGTTGCGCGCGCGACAACAATGGCAAGCGCAAAAATCAGAGCAAACACGGAATAGGTCGACAAAAGGCTCGCAAAAATAAAATCCATGCGCGCCAGCTCTTCAATCGGCGTACGCGACAAGAGCTTGAAAAAAAGAGCCGGCAGCGCCAGGTAGATGACGAATATATTGAGCCAGCCGAGAGCTTCGGCCGGCTGATGAACCAGCCTGGCGGTCAGGAATCCAAGGAAAATGAGCCCGAAAAGGGGCAGGATGAGCGCTGCGATATCCGACATAGGCCGTTCTTGCGGTTGCTACACAGCTTGTATTCAAAAACGCTTGGTAATCAAGAAGCTAAAGTCGTCTGATCAGAATTGAGCCCTGACCGGACCAAGCCAGCGCTAACAATTTGTTACTGAATTCGACGGAAAGTCATTGAAATTACAGGGGCCTTGCCCCTAATAGTGTCCGCAGGAGACAATAAAATATGTTCAAAGCGCGCACAGCGAAATTTCAAATCGGACAGATGGTTAAACACCGTGTTTATCCATTTCGCGGCGTTATCTTCGACGTCGATCCTGTCTTCAACAACACCGAGGAGTGGTACCAGTCCATCCCGGAAGACGTTCGCCCGCATAAAGAGCAGCCCTTCTATCATCTCTTTGCGGAAAACGAAGACACTGACTACATCGCCTACGTATCCGAACAGAATCTCCTGCCTGACGACAGTGGCCAGCCGGTTCAGCATCCCCAGATCGCAGAGATTTTTGATGGGCCCGATGACGGGCTCTATAAGCTGCGCGGCCCGGTCGGGCACTGAGCCCTATCAGGAAGGCCGCCTGAGCAGCAATGTTTCAGTACTCCGTCGGGACAACTGACTTCCTGCCGGCCAATCGATGAAAAAGGCGCGGTGTGTGCCGCGCCCTTTTAAATGAATCAGTTGGCTTCCTTGGCCTTTTGCTGGGCTTCTTCCAGCTTTTGCCTTGCGGACTGTGCCTTGCGCTGCATTTCTTCCTGCAGCAGGCGCTGGCGTTCCTGCAACTCGGACTGCGCGACCGGTTCGCCGTCAAAGGCGTCGGTGAATCCTTTGAGCGAAACCTTGATCGGGTTCGGTGCGCGCTGGAAGTTGACGGATGTGAAGACCACCTCGCCGCCACGCTTAAAAGAGTCGACTATGGCGTCGGTCAGCGGAACCTGCGCTACGCATTTGTCCGGCATGCAAACGGAATATGGAACACGTTGAGCCTTGCCGCCGTCGATCTGCATGTTGACGCCAGGCTGGATGGTGCGGGCCGAAGGCACTGAAACCTGCAGGATCTTATTGCTTGCCTTTCCTTCCACCAGAATAAGGCCGACAGCGGTCAGAAGCTGGCCGGTTGGCGCTGCGGTGATGTTTTGAACCACGCAGACATCATTGTCTTCCTGTTTCGTGCAGACTTTGTACCATCCCTGCTGCGGTGCCTGCGCACTCGCGGCCCCAGCCATCGAAAAGATCGCGGCGCCTGCCACTGCGCTTGCCAGCACGGTCCTTGTGACTATTGCGGTCATGAAGGTCATTCGTCTCATTTCTCCTGGGCTTTGATATGCTGTTCGCCGGGTGTTGTACTTTCCGTTTCGTGGAAGCGAAGCAAGCCTTGACGTCGATTCGCAGCCATCCCGACCGAATTCCGCCTTGCCAATCGCGCACTCCGTGTACCTGAAATACGGCCATTGCAAGGCTTGAGAACCAAACTTTCCCCGTTCTGTAAGCGCAAAGCGGCCCTGTGTCACCCCGTTTGCTTGTTCAATGGTTTATTTGCCCGGAAATAATAGGAAAAGCCGCAATTGGGCTGCTATTTCTAGGATTGTCGAATCAGATGAGCGGATTGCCGCCTCAAGGAATCAGCAAATGTTCTTAAAAAGCACTGCTTTTCTCATCCTGTTTGCAGCGTCGATTGGCTGTATATCCTCAGCTCTGGCCACCGCTGAAGGCCCAATGCACGCCATCGCGTCTCACGGTGAACCGGCACTGCCGGCTGACTTTGAGCATTTACCCTATGCAAATCCTGATGCACCCAAGGGTGGCAGCATTTCCTACGGTGTGGTTGGTACATTCGACAATCTCAACCCTTTCATCCTGAAGAGCATGCGCACGACCGCGCGCGGCATGTGGGACCCGGAATTCGGACATCTGACCTATGAAAGCCTGATGGTGCGGTCCAGGGACGAGGCTTTCACACTTTACGGCTTGCTCGCCGAAAGCGTCGAGTTTGACGATGACAGGACATTCATCCAGTTCAACATTAATCCGCTCGCCACATGGTCTGACGGAGAGCCCGTGACGGCTGACGATGTGGTCTTCACGTTTGAACTTTTGGAGGAAAAGGGTCGCCCGCCCTTTTCAAGGCGCCTGAACCGCGTAGAAAAAATGGAAAAGACCGGTCCTCTGTCGGTCCGCTTCTGGCTGAAGGAAGACGCCGGCAGAGAGTTTCCGCTCATCCTTGGGATCAGTCCTATCCTTCCGGCACACGCAACCGATGCCGAAACGTTCGATCGCTCGACGTTCGAGCCGCCGGTTACGTCAGGTCCCTACCGAATAAAAGCCATACAGCCCGGAGAAAAAATCACATTTGAACGGCGTGAGGATTATTGGGCACGGGATCTGCCCGTTAAACGCGGACTCGACAACTATGATGAGATTTCGGTGGAGTATTTTCTGTCCGACAGTGCTCAGTTCGAGGCTTTCAAGAAGGGCGTCTATGATATCAATCCGGAGGGCAGTCCGATCAGTTGGGAACGCGCCTATGATTTTCCCGCAATAGAGCGAGGTGAAATCGTCAAGGCTGTCTTCGAGAACAAGCTGCCTGCAGGCATGTTCGGCTTTGTCTTTAATACCCGCCGTGAGAAGTTCGAGGACAAAACGCTCCGCAAAGCCCTGGCCATGCTTTTTGATTTCGAATGGGTCAATCGCAGCCTGTTCAACAACGCCTACAAGCGCACGGAAAGCTATTTTCAACATTCCGACCTGTCCTCCATCGGACGACCGGCCAGCGATCTGGAGCGCGGCTTGCTTGCCCCCTTTCCCGATGCCGTGGACAAGGCCGTTATGGACGGTACCTATCATGCAACCCGGACCAACGGCAGCGGCCGGGACCGGAAAGTTCAAAGGGAGGCGCTCAGGCTTCTGAACGAGGCCGGTTACCGGATCGAACAGGGCAAGCTTTTGGATCAGGCGGACCAGCCACTTCTTTTTGAGGTGATGACCCAGAATGAGGGCCAGGAAAAAATCGCCCTGGCCTATCAACGCAATCTGGCGGCACTTGGTATCGATCTGAGTATACACACAGTCGATGACGCACAGTATCAGCGCCGAAGCCAGAACTACGATTACGACATGATCATCAAGGCCTACCCCGCGTCGCTGTCCCCCGGCACGGAGCAGGTGTGGCGCTGGGGAAGCCAGTCGCGCGATATTGAAGGAACTTTCAATTATGCGGGTGCAGCCGAACCGGCCATCGACGCCATGATCGACGCCATGCTGGAGGCCCGTTCGCAGGAGGCATTTGTGGCTGCCGTGCGCGCGTTCGACCGCGTGCTTGTCTCAGGCTACTATGTGGTGCCGCTTTATTATCTGCCCGGACAGCGGGTCGCGTACCGGTCGAAACTTGAACATCCTGCCGTCACGCCCATCTACGGATATGTTCTGCCGACCTGGTGGGACAAAACCGCGAGCCAATAGCAGGCAATGGAATGAAAAGGACAAGCAGATGACCGCCGTTAACATCGATATTGTATCGGACGTCATGTGTCCGTGGTGCTATGTAGGCAAGAAAAGGCTCGAAGCGGCACTCAAGGAGCTGCCTCAGAATATTGAGGTCGATGTGCGCTGGAGGCCCTATCAGCTTGACGCAACGCTTCCAAAGGAAGGCAAGGACCGCAAAGAGTATCTTTCCGAAAAATTCGGCGGTTCCGAACGGGCGAAACAGATCTACGATGCCATCCTGGATGCCGGCCGCGAGGAAAATATACCCTTTGATTTCGAGGCCATCGCGGTTTCCCCGAATACGTTAGATGCGCATCGTATCATCCGCTGGGCGGCTTCAGAGGCGCCGGGAGTGCAGGACCGGCTCGTCGACATCCTGTTTCGTGCCTATTTCCTTGAGGGCAAGAATATCGGCGACAATACGATCCTTCTGGAGGCTGCGGAAAAAGCCGGGATGGACCGGGCAATTACCGAAGGCCTGCTTTCCGGGACTGCCGACTGTCTTGAGGTGGAACAGGAGATCGAAGTTGCTCGCAAGATGGGCGTAACCGGCGTTCCCTGTTTTATCATTGATAATAAATATGCCGTCATGGGCGCCCAGACGGCCGATGTGCTTTCAAATGCGATCGCAGAGGTCGCACGCCAGAAGGAAACGGAACTGGCGTCTGAAGAGCAGGTTGCTGAAGAAACCTAGTCCGCCTCGGCAATCTCTGCCAGTTGCGTCATGATGACAGCGGCGCCGTTCAGGCGGTTTTGAGCTGTTGGCAGGTCTCGTGCAAAGACCACGCTCTGGTCCGGACGAATTTTGGCCAGTGATCCTTGTTTGCCTAGGTGCGCCACCAGGCCGGCCGGGTTGGGGAACTCGGTGTTGCGAAAATGAACGACGACCCCCTTGGGGCCTGCATCGAGCTTTTCGACATTTGCACGCCGGCAAAGCGACTTCATGAAGACGATTTTGAGCAGATGCTGTACTTCGTCCGGCAACGGACCGAAGCGGTCAATCAGTTCGGCGCCGAAGCCGTCAATCTCATCGGGTGTGTTGAGATCGCCGAGCCTTCTGTAAAGACCAAGCCGCAAATGAAGGTCCGGCACATAGGCGTCCGGAATCATGACGGACGTACCGACGGTGATCTGCGGAGACCAGCCGGTGTCGATGCGCTCTTCCTCGCCCTTCAGTTCTGCGACAGCTTCCTCCAGCATGTGCTGGTAGAGTTCAAAACCGACTTCCTTGATATGGCCGGACTGTTCTTCTCCCAGCAGATTGCCGGCACCGCGAATATCGAGGTCATGGCTGGCCAGCTGGAAGCCGGCGCCGAGCGTGTCGAGGGACTGCAGGACCTTCAGCCGGCGTTCCGCGGTTGCCGTCAGTATGCGGTTCACAGGCAGGGTGAACAATGAAAAGGCCCGCACCTTGGAGCGTCCGACACGACCGCGAAGCTGATAAAGCTGGGCCAGTCCGAACATGTCGGCGCGATGGACAATCAGCGTGTTTGCCGTTGGCACATCAAGGCCGGACTCAACGATGGTCGTCGACAACAGCACATCATATTGGCCGTCATAAAACGCGTTCATGATGTCGTCGAGCTCACCGGCGGGCATCTGCCCATGGGCGACAGCGACCTTCAACTCGGGCACATCCGATTCGAGGAAAGCATGAACCTCGCCAAGGTCGGCAATGCGGGGGCAGACATAGAAACTCTGCCCGCCGCGATAATGTTCGCGTAGCAGGGTTTCGCGAATGACAAGTGGATCAAAGGGCGAAATAAAGGTGCGCACGGCCATCCGGTCAACGGGAGGCGTGGTGATCAGAGACAGCTCCCGCACGCCGGTCATGGCGAGCTGCAGCGTACGCGGGATGGGCGTTGCGGAAAGCGTCAGCACGTGGACATCGGACTTCAGCTCTTTGAGCCTTTCCTTGTGCTTGACGCCGAAATGCTGCTCTTCATCGATAATCAGAAGGCCGAGATTGGCAAACCGGATCGATTTGCCAAGCAGCGCGTGCGTGCCGATGACGATATCGGCCTTGCCTTCGGAAAGCGCCTGCTTGGTCTGCGTCAGTTCTTTTGTACCGACGAGCCTCGATGCTTGCCTGACATTGATAGGAAAACCGCGCAGGCGATCGCTGAACGTCTTGAAGTGCTGACGGGCGAGCAGCGTTGTCGGCACAACGATAGCCACCTGCACGCCATTCATCGCGGCAATAAAGGCTGCCCGCAGGGCCACCTCCGTCTTTCCGAAACCGACATCGCCGCAAACGAGGCGGTCCATGGGCACGCCGCCCGACAGGTCATCCAGAACGGCGTCAATGGCGACCGCCTGGTCTTCCGTTTCGTCATAGGGAAAACGGGCGGCAAACTCGTCGTAAAGTCCTTCCGGCATGTTGAGCTTGGGTGCATGGCGCATCTGCCGTTCGGCCGCGATCCTGATCAGGGCGTCCGCCATTTCGAGCAGCCGCTTTTTCAGCTTTGCCTTGCGCGATTGCCATGCGACCCCGCCGAGTTTGTCCAGAACGGCATCCGAGGCGTCAGAGCCATAGCGCGACAGGAGTTCGATGTTTTCCACCGGAAGAAACAGCTTGGCCTGTTCCGCATATCGCAGTTCCAGGCAGGCATGGGGCGCGCCTGCCGCCTCGATGGTGCGAAGTCCCATAAATTTACCGATACCGTGTTCGGCGTGGACCACGATATCGCCCACCTCGAGTCCGGACACTTCGGAGATATAGTCCGCGCCTTTCTTTCGTCGTCGCCCGCGCCGAACAAGGCGGTCTCCGAGGATATCCTGCTCACCGATGACAGCCAGCTCATTGATTTCGAAGCCGCTTTCCAGATTGAGAATGGCGGCGGCGGCTTCTCCGGGTGCCAGTTTGTCAAGGTCAGAGAGGGTTTTGACAGGCCGCACACGCTCAAGCCCGTGTTCGGCCAGAACCTGCAGCAAACGGTCGAGCGACCCTTCCGTCCAGGCCGTGATCAGGACCTTGGCCCCCTCACCGCGCTTTTGGCCGATATGTTTGACAACATCGTCAAACAGGTTGACGCGCTGGCCCGCATCATCCCGTTTCTCCACGCTGGCAGCCCAGCGGGGACCGGCGTGGGCATCGATATTGACGACGCGTTGCGCGCCGCCTTCCTGCTCCATGAAAGGCGAGAGGGTTATCGCGTTTTTGTCGCCAAAGATTTTGGAAATCGCGTCAGGATCGAGATAAAGCTGTTCGACTGGCACGGCGTTGTAGGGCGTCGCTCCGGCGGAAGACGCCGCTTCTGCAAAGGTGCTGCGCGCCTCGTAGTGATCGACAATCTGCTTGTGGCGCTCCGCCGCCGCTTCCGGCACGTTCCGGTCGGTATAGATCGTGAAATCCGGCAGATAATCAAACACCGTCTCCAGTTTCTCATAAAAAAGCGGAAGCCAGTGTTCCATTCCGGCGAAGCGACGGCCTTCACTGATTGCCTGATAAAGCGCATCGTCACGGGTAGCAGCGCCAAATAGAGAAAGATAATTCTGGCGAAAGCGGCTGATCGTCTGTTTGTCGAGCGTCACTTCGCTCATCGGGTTCAACAGGAATTCGCGCACCTGCCCTGTGGTGCGTTGCGTCGCCGGATCGAATCCCCGGATGCTCTCAAGTGTGTCGCCAAAAAAATCGAGCCGGAGCGGCTCTTCGTTTCCAGGCAGGAATACATCAAGAATACCACCCCGTATCGCGTATTCGCCGACCTCCCGGACGGTTGGCACGCGTTCGAAACCATCGCTGGCGAGGCGGGCTGCGAGATCGTCCATCCGAAGCTGATTGCCGGCGCGGGCCTGGAATGCCACACGGTCCAACAGATTTTGCTCGGGAACCCTTTGCATCAGGGCGTTGATGGAGACCAGAACGATCGCGGCATGGGGGTTTTGACGATGTGCGCACAGGGCGCTGAGCGTTGAGAGGCGCTGCGCTGCCGCGTCGGCGCTCGGCGATACACGGTCATAGGGCAGACAATCCCAGCCGGGAAGCTGAAGGACGGGTATGTCCGGGGCTACGAAACCCAGGTTTTGCGCTAGGTCGGCCATGCGCTGGCCATCGGAGAGCACGTAGGCAACCGGTTTTCCCCGCCGTGCAGCCTCCGCAAGGATCAGCGCTTCCGATCCCGATGGAACATTGGCGACAATTGTGGGAACCGAAACGTCGAAGATTCCTTTCACCGACATGTCAGTCAGCATGTCGGATCGTCCTGCTTGTAATCTCGGATACGTCGAAAAAGATCCGTGTCGTATTGCGCTGGCGTTGGCACTTCCCCGGTCACCCATTGAAGCAGGTTTCGGTCGTCAATCTCGAGAAGAGTTTCGTAAAAATCGAGTTCGTCGGTTGTCATCGTGTCGACATTGCTGTCTGCAAACTGCCCCAGAATCAGATCCATTTCACGGATGCCGCGATGCCAGGAACGAAACAGTATGCGCCTGCGTCTGGGATCCAGTTCAGCGCTCGTACGGGTGGTGCCGGTCATAATCGGATTTGATTCCAGATAAAGATGCGTCTCTATAGCGAAGGCCGATTGAAAAGTCAGCTTTACCGTCACAGTCGGCAGTGCCGGATGACGGTAATGCTAGTAAGATGGATCGAAGCTATTGTGGAATGAAAGTCAGGTGACAATCTGAAGATTGATGCCATTTTCCGTTATCGCGTTTGAGGGGTTGAATACACCAAGCCATGCGTCCCACCCTGCTGGACCCGTTATTTGTCCCGGTGACCTCTTTTTCCGGCGTCGGCCCGAAGATCGCGGCACTTATTGCTCGCGCGATCGGGCGCGAAAGCGCCGATGATACCCGTGCCGTTGATCTTGTTCTTCTGCCGCCAACTCGCCTTATCGACCGTCGCAACCAGCCAGGTATCGCATACGCGTCGGAACATGCCATTGTAACCTTGAAACTGTTTGTCGACCGGCATCAGCCGGCGCCACGGGGCAAGCGGAATGTACCGTACCGTGTGTTTGCACATGACGACACGGGCGACATTGCCCTCACCTTCTTTCACGCTCGTCAGAACTGGCTCGAACATGCCCTTCCGGTAGGAGAGATGGTGCTTGTCAGCGGCAAGGTGGACTGGTTCAACGGCAAGGCGTCCATGGTGCATCCCGACCGCATGGCGCGAGAGAAGGATGCCGAAAGCTTTCCGTTTGTCGAGCCGGTGTATCCCTTAACGGCCGGCCTTTCGCCGAAACATCTGTTGCGCGCCGTAGAGGGAGCCCTTGCCTCGCTTCCTGACCTGCCCGAGTGGCAAGATGCGGCTTTCATCGGCAAAAACGGATTCGCCGACTTTGGCGGCGCGGTGCGCGCGTTGCATACTCCGCGCGATGAACACGACATGGATGCAAATGCCCCGGCGCACCGGCGGCTTGCATATGATGAACTGCTTGCCGGCCAGCTCTCTCTTGCTCTTGTCCGTCAGCGTGTTCGTAAATTGCAAGGGCAACCGGTAAATGGCGACGGTACAATTCGTGAGAGTATTCTGTCCGCACTGCCGTTTGAACTCACCGCCAGCCAGAGAGTGTCCATCTCGGACATACTGTCGGATATGCAAAGCCCGGACCGCATGTTGCGACTGCTTCAGGGCGATGTTGGCTCCGGCAAGACGGTGGTTGCTCTGCTTGCCATGGCGGCCTGCGCCGAAGTTGGCGGTCAATCCGTCTTGATGGCGCCGACCGAGATACTGGCGCAACAGCATTACGCAACAATCGAGCCGCTCGCCCGCAAAGCAGGACTGGAGGTCGAACTGCTTACCGGGAAAATCAAGGGCAAGCAGCGCAAAGAGGTTCTTGAACGCATGGAAAATGGTCAAGCCCGGCTGATCGTCGGGACCCATGCGCTTTTTCAGGAGAGTGTTGCTTATGACAATCTGCTTTTGGCCGTTGTGGACGAGCAGCACCGTTTCGGTGTGCATCAGCGGCTTCGCTTGACCGCAAAGGGCACCGCCCCGCATATGCTGGTGATGACCGCGACACCGATACCGCGGACACTCGTTCTGTCTGCGTTTGGAGATATGGACGTCTCGAAATTGAGCGAAAAGCCTGCGGGCCGCCTTCCGATCAAAACCGTTACCATCGACGGCGATCGTATTCAGGATGTCGTTGCGCGTCTGCGGGAAGCTGTATCGTCCGGACGAAAAGCCTACTGGATCTGCCCGCTCGTCGAGGACTCGGAGGTTTCAGACCTGATGTCTGCCGAGCAGCGCCACGGTTCGCTTGCCCGGGAGTTCGGCGATCTCGTCGGCGTCGTGCACGGTCGCATGAACAGCGATGAAAAGGACCGGGCCATGGCAGATTTCAAATCAGGCAGGACACGGCTGCTGGTGGCGACAACGGTGATAGAAGTCGGGGTCGATGTTCCGGACGCATCGATCATGGTGATTGAACATGCCGAACGCTTCGGCCTTGCGCAGTTGCATCAGCTAAGGGGCCGTGTCGGACGGGGCTCGGAAGCATCAAGCTGTATTCTTCTCTACAAATCTCCACTCAGCGAGACCGCTCGTTCACGATTGACCATCATGCGCGAGAGCGAGGATGGGTTTCGTATCGCGGAGGAGGATCTGAAGCTGCGTGGTGAAGGCGAATTGCTCGGAACCCGGCAATCCGGTGTGCCGGGTTTTCAGCTTGTCGATCTCGAAGCACACCGGGATCTTCTCGAAATCGCCCGCAATGATGCGCGCTACATTCTGGAAACCGATGCTGACCTTTCCTCAAAAAGAGGTCACGCGCTGCGCCTGTTGCTGTATATCTGGCGCCGGGACGAGGCCATCAGACTGTTGCGAGCAGGTTAGGAGATATCTTTGATGTCAGTTTTCCAGTCGGACGATGTTGAGGCGATCTTCACGGCCTATCCGGATCATGTACGTGACAGCCTGCTTTCCTTGCGGGAACTGGTGTTTGAGACCGCCGGCGAGACGCAAGGCGTCGGCCAGATCGAAGAGACATTGAAATGGGGCGAACCGAGCTATCTGACAAGCCGGCCCAAGAGCGGGTCGACCATCAGGATCGGTTGGCACGACGACAAGCCCGACCATTGCTCGGTGTTCTTCCACTGCCAGACGGATCTGATCGCCACCTGCCGGGAGCTTTATGGTCAGGATTTCGAGTTTGAGGGCAATCGCCGCCTTTCATACCGTGCTGATGGCCCACAGCCGACCGAGGCGCTGAAGCACTGTCTGGCTTTGGCCCTGACCTACCATTCGCGAAAGCGCAAATCTTGACATCTGCCGCGTTTGCCGATGGCGACGAGAGTGCTTGCGGCGGCCGTCGGCGAATTGTAGAATCTCAATGAGATGCTCATAATGGCTGTTATTTCGTGACTGCAAAATTCAAGGTGGCTTTTGCTGGCTTGGCCCGCGACTGTGCCCACGCCCTTCCCGGAATTCTCGCACATATTGAAGATATCGCTTCTGATCTTGACGATTGGGGCTATGTCTTTTTTGAGAACAATTCCGTCGATACCACCCTCAAATTACTTGGGAGCTTCGATGCCAAACATGGCCGGGGCCTGGTGGCTTCATACGGTGACCTGCAGTCCCGGATATCTTCCCGCACCGAGCGTCTCGCGCTTTTGCGCAACCGGTGCGTCGACGAGATTTTAACCTCGGAGCGTATGCGTCACTTCGATTTCCTGATCATGATCGATCTTGATGCGGTGAACGAAACCATTGACAAGGCGAGACTACTGGAACTGATGCAAACGGACGATCCCCGGTGGGATGCGGTTTTTGCCAACCAGAGCGATCGCTACTACGACATCTGGGCCTTGCGGCACCCGACCTGGTCGCCGGATGATTGCTGGAAACGCGTGAGGGAACGACCGCCGCATATGACAAAAAAGGAAGCCGAGGCGGAGTTTGTCTTCAAGCGACAGGAACGAGTTGATCCGGCGCGCGGCTTTATCGAGGTGGAAAGCGCGTTCGGCGGGCTTGGCATGTATCGCCTTGATGCCTTGGACGGATGTCGTTATGTGGGCCTTGCGGCCGATGGTATTGAGGTTTGTGAGCATGTCGCCTTTCATCGCGACATGAGAAAAAACGGCAGCCGGCTCTATGTCGATGCGACGTTGATCAACGGAAGTGGCGGACAGCCTCACGATTCAGGAATGTCCCGGAAGACAAGGCTGCTTCGCAAACTCAATAAGAAGCTGGGACGATAGAGCCGCACCTGTCACTGGGCGGCTGATTTGCTGTCTTCGACTTCCTGCTTTGCGAGCGCTTCCATGGCCAGTTTTTCGGTCTGCGTATGGTATTCCGGCGCGACAAGACCGGCCGAAATGACCATCTTGGCCGCTTCCTCGACGGTCATATCCAGAATGATGACGTCTTTGCTTGGAACAAACAGCAGGAAGCCTGACGTCGGGTTCGGCGTTGTCGGCAGGAACACCGAAACCGTCTCGTGGCCGGCATCGTTCAGCCTGTGATCCACTTCGCCCTTGGTGGGGGTAGCTAGAAAAACCATCGACCATATGCCACGACGCGGATATTCAATGAGCCCGGCCTTGTTGAATGAGTTGTTCTGCTCTGCCAGCACGGTCTGAAATATCTGCTTAAGCCCCTTGTACAACCCGCGGATCAGGGGCATCCGGTTCAGGATCGACTCACCGTAGGCCACAATTGTCCGGCCGATCAGGTTGGCCGTCAGGAAGCCCACGAGGGTGATGAACACCAGGGCAATGAGAAGTCCAAAACCGGGGATGGAGAACGGCAGATAATTGTCGGGATTATAGACCGCCGGCAGGTAGGGTTTTACCCATCCGTCAACCCAGTTGATGAACGACCATGTCAGATAGGCGGTGATCGCAAGCGGCGCACAGATGATAAGGCCGGTCAGGAAATAGTTCCGTATCCGCGTCGATGCTGATAAGCGCGTTTGTTTTTCCGACATTCACCGAGCCGCTTTGGAGGCAGTAATATCCAATCAATATAGGGGGATCGGCATCCGGCAACAAGCGCCCCACTTGGCCATTTGCCAGTCAATCAGGCTGTTTGGTTAAAGGCTCTCGCCGCCCGAGCGATCCGCTGTCTCTATTCGACCGTAACGGACTTTGCCAGATTGCGCGGTTGGTCCACGTCGGTCCCCATGAAGACAGCCGTATAGTAGGCTATGAGCTGTATCGGCAGGCTGAATATCAGCGGCATCAACAGCTCATCGACGTCCGGCAAAACAATCGTCGCCATGGTTTCCAGATCCGATGCCGCGGCGCCCTTTTCGTCGGTCACGAATATGATGCGACCGCCGCGCGCGGCCACTTCCTGCATGTTGGACACGGTCTTCTCAAAATGCCTGTCGGACGGCGCGATCACGATGACCGGCATGTTTTCATCGATCAACGCAATCGGGCCGTGCTTGAGTTCGCCGGCCGCATAACCTTCCGCATGAATATAGGATATTTCCTTCAGCTTCAGTGCGCCTTCCATGGCCAGGGTGTAATTTGTGCCGCGCCCCAAATATAGAACGTGATGATAACGCGCGAGGTCACGCGACAGCGTTTCCAGCGGCGGCTGAATCTGGTTCAGGACTGAGGATGCAATCCGCGGAACCTCTGACAGGGCCCTGACCATATTGGTCTCTTCATCGGCGATCAGCGTACCGCGAGCGCGTCCGGCCGCGATGGTCAAAGCGGCAAAGGTTGCGAGCTGACAAGTAAACGCCTTTGTCGACGCGACGCCGATTTCGGGGCCGGCAAGGATAGGAAACACCACGTCGGATTCCCGGGCGATCGTGGATTCGGGGACATTGACGATGGAACCGATCTTAAGGCCGTGTTCCTTGCAATATCGCAACGAGGCGAGCGTGTCGGCGGTCTCTCCGGACTGTGAAACGAAAAGGGCGGCCTGATTGCCCGGCAGAGGCATTTCACGGTAACGGAATTCCGACGCCACATCGATCTCAACCGGCAAGCGGGCATATCGCTCCAGCCAGTATTTTCCAATCTGTCCGGCATAATAGGCGGTGCCGCAGGCGGCTATCTTCAGCGCCTCAACAGAGGAAAAGTCTATCTCGCTTGCGATACCGCGAACCTTGCCGGCGGTAAAATCAAGATAATGGGCGAGTGTATGGGACACCACCTCCGGCTGTTCATAGATTTCCTTTTCCATGAAGTGGCGGTGATTGCCCTTGTCGACCTGTGCGTGAACACTGGACGCCTTGATCCGCGTGCGGTGAACGATATTGCCGTCGGTGTCATGGATTTCCACACCATCGCGATTGACCACCGCCCAATCGCCGTCCTCAAGGTAGCTGATATCGTCGGTAAAGGGCGACAGCGCAATGGCGTCTGATCCCAGGAACATTTCTCCGTCGCCAAATCCGACCGCCAGCGGCGGGCCATTGCGCGCACCGATGATCTCGCCATCCAATCCTTCAAACATGACTGCGAGCGCATAGGCGCCCCGGATCAGTTTAAGGGTTGCCGCCATCGCTTCTTTCGGTGCCTTACCGTTCCGGATGAGGCTTGCAAGGAGTTGCGCAATGACTTCCGTATCCGTCTCGGTTGAAATGACGGCTCCGCGCGCTTTCAGTTGATCGCGAATCTCGGAAAAATTCTCGATTATGCCATTGTGGACCACGGCGACGCCTTCGCAAAAATGCGGATGGGCGTTGTTTTGCGTCGGCGCCCCGTGGGTCGCCCAGCGCGTGTGCCCTATCCCCACATTTCCATCCAGCGGGTGGTGGGAGAGTTCTGTTTCAAGGTTTGAGAGTTTGCCCTCGGCACGGCGGCGGTCGAGTTTGCCGTCCATCAAGGTCGCGACACCGGCCGAATCATAACCGCGATATTCCAGACGCTTCAGCGCATCCACCAGGAGCGGCGCTACCGGCTTATTGCCGATGATTCCAACGATGCCACACATAAAAATCCCCTCAGATTAAAATCTTGATAGCCAATTGCCGGAATCGTGCAAACGTTGGCCACGTCACATTCAATTACACGGTAAAATCTGCGTTTACACTGCCGCAAATGGCATAAGGAACTATGTTTCGTCCTTTTGACGTCGTTGCTTGTCAGCCTGCAAGCGTTCCCGGAGCTTCCTCCCAAGACCCTGCTTGTTGACCTGCTGCGCGCGACCGAACGCAAGAGAATCACCTTCAACGTTCCCAGTGATGACGCTTCCGGAAGCGACATAGGCCTGTGAACCGATCTCTACCGGCGCAACAAGTGAGCTGTTGGAGCCGATAAAGGCGCCTTCGCCTATGATCGTTCGGTGTTTGTTAAACCCGTCGTAATTGCAGGTAACCGTTCCGGCTCCGATGTTGGAGCCGGCGCCGATATCCGCATCGCCGACATAGGTCAGGTGATTGACCTTTGCCCCTGTGCCGAGCACTGCGTTCTTTACTTCGCAAAAATTGCCGACCTTGGCCTTGTCCTGAAGATCCGCGCCAGGCCGCAGCCTTGCAAACGGTCCAACTGTGCAGCCCTTCGCAACGGTTGCGCCTTCAAGATGGCTGAATGACTTGATAATCGCGCCGCTTGCTATCGTAACGCCCGGACCGAACACGACATTCGGTTCAATCATCGCATCGGCCTCGATCAGCGTGTCGTGGCTGAGAAAAACGGTTTCGGGAGCCGTCATGGAAACGCCGGCCGTCATCAGGTCATGTCGTTTTGCGGCCTGCCAAAGCGCCTCGACACGGGCAAGGCCCACCCGCGTGTCGACACCGAGGACCTCTTCTGCGCTGGCTTCAATCGCGATGACCCTGCCGCCCCGTGACCGGGCAATTCCGACGATATCGGTGAGATAGTATTCACCCTTTGCATTGTCGTTTTCGACCGCATCGAGCAGCTCGAGTGCCAGGCGTCCCGAAACCGCCATCATGCCGCCGTTGCAAAAGGTGATTTTACGCTCCTCTTCGGAGGCATCGCGATGCTCCCGAATGGCTAAAAGCTCTCCGTGTTCTTCAATCAGCCGGCCGTAACCGTGTGGGTTGTCGGGCCTGAAGCCGATTACCACGACATCGGCGCCGTCCGCGAGCGATGCGCGCGCCTGTTTCAGCGTTTGCGGGGATACGAGAGGCGTATCGCCAAACAGTACAAGCAAGTCGTCGTATCCCTTGGCGATGTCATCACGGGCCGCAAGCACTGCATGGGCTGTGCCCAAGCGCTCCTTTTGCATATGCGTACTCACCGGGACAGCAGAGTTGGCCGCCTCAGCGACGGCATCCGAATCGCGGCCGACTACAACCGCGAGCGCATCCACAGCGGCAGCCTGGGCGGCCCCAACCACATGAGCGATCATCGGCAGGTTACCGACAGGGTGAAGCACCTTCGATTTGGATGACTTCATCCTTGTGCCGTCACCGGCTGCAAGCACCACTGCCAGACAGCTGCGCGTCATTGCATTCTCCATTTTTTCCGCCGTACATCATACAGGGGACGTCTAAAGAAATTGTTCTGATTGGAAAAGCCCGTACTGCGGGTAGGTTCGCCGGTCAGCCGATGGTTGCGAAGACCGGGAAAGTCTCGAGCAGCCAGAAGGCCATGCGTTGCATGCCACCCGTCAGGAACAGGATGCCGGTAAGGACAAGCAATCCACCCATTATCTTTTCCACCAGTCCGAGGTGCCGGCGGAAGCGCATGAGAAAGCGCATGAACATGCCTGAAAAACCGGCGGCGATCCAGAAAGGCACTGCAAGCCCAAGCGAATAGGCCGCCAGCAGAACGGCACCGTCGCCGACTGTATCGCGTGAACCGGCAACGCCCAATATAGCGCCGAGAACCGGACCGATGCATGGCGTCCAACCGAAGGCGAAGGCAAGGCCCATGATATAGGCGCCGGTCACCGTGGCGGGTGTTCCGCCGCCCTGAAAACGGGCCTCGCGTGCAAGCAGACCAATGCGGAAAACGCCCAGGAAATGCAGACCCATAATGATGATCACAACGCCGGCGATCTGAGCAAGAACATCCATATGCGCGCGCAACAGTCCGCCAATGCTGGAAGCCCCTGCGCCAAGCGCGACAAATACGGTCGAAAAGCCGAGTGTGAAGAAGAAGGAGGCAAGCAGGATCGAGCGCCGTGCGATCACATCGCTTTTTCTCTCCGCCTGAAAATCCTCAACGCTGACACCGGCCATGTAACAAAGATATGGCGGCACCAGCGGCAGAACGCAGGGGGAAAGGAATGACAACGCGCCGGCGAATATCGCGGCAAGAAGTGAGATATCGGCAATGCTCAAGGGTCATATCCGCTTTGTGTCCGGCACCTTAATAGGACGGGTGACGATCACGCGCCAGTCACCTTTTCGCGCGGCGTGATGAAATGCCGCAAAGGACAAATTTTCATGCATTTTTTCTGTTGACCCGGTCAGGTCACATGCATATGTTCCGCGCAATTCTTGAGCCCGGTTTCCGGGACATCGGGAGCCGATAGCTCAGCTGGTAGAGCAACTGACTTTTAATCAGTAGGTCCAGGGTTCGAATCCCTGTCGGCTCACCAATTGCCCAAATAGGCAGACATTGTAACCGTTCGGACTACTAACCGGCTCCGGCTATTTGACCCTTGTCCAATCCTGTGAACGGCAGATGGGTCCCTTGCAGCCCGAAACCTCCAGTTTTTCGCCATCAAGTTCCAGTTTACCATCCGCCGTCACGTCATTTTCCGGTGACCATATTTTACCGCCATCCCATTTGCCTGGCCCGTTCGGCTTCATATCCCAGATCATCTGTTTGCCGATATCCTTGTAGCCGGAAACGGACTTATGATCGGATGTGAATGCACCGCTGATAATGCCGCACAGGTTTGCCGCGCACGGCTCTATCGTCACTTGAAGATAGTTGCCGTCCTTGGCGGGCTGCGTTTGCCATACCCCATTGATATCGGCAGCACTGGCGGCTGATGCAAACACAAGAATCAGGACCGTCGACACAAAACGTTTCATGATGCGCGTTCTCCTCGCTACGCAAATGCGAATTCCTCAAGCTATGCGCTGGTACTATGCAATGGGACCCTTTTCATGGCATTTTTGCGGGGAAAATTCCGCCGCGGACCCATTTAACCCGTAGACAATTGCCAAATGCTAGCCATGGTTGATTTTTTAAGAAGATACTCGCCAATTAGATTGCCAGACTGAGAGGAACAAGATGGGGCCCAACCCAAAACAAGCTGGGTCCAGCGGATTGCCAAAAGTTTTTCACACACGTGATGACCGCAGTCCGTGGCGGCAGCGCTTCGAGCATATTCATCACATACTCAGGAAGCGCATAACTTCACTTGAATACGAACCCGGAATGCGCCTGGATGTAGACGAACTCAGCGAGGAGTTCGGCGTCAGCAGGACGCCCGTTCGCAATGTTCTCAAGCACATGGACCATGAAGGCTTGGTCAAAACACGCCACGGTGTCGGAACCATCGTTGCGCCGCTCGAGCTTGAATACATGCGCCAAGCTGTCCAGTTTCGCATCGAAATTGTTCCGCTCATCGGGACATTGGAACCTAAACCCATCAATGCCCGCACGATAGAGGCGATGCAGGATACTCTTGAAAGCTATCGCAGCCTGTTGGGACAATCCGACCCCGGATTGTTCGCCGAAGCCGATTTACAGTGCCACGCCTCAGTCTGCATGATGATCGGCAACAGTCTGTTGCTGAAGACTTACGATGAGCTTTACTTCCGGACGGCACGGCTTTGGTTCTACCGATTGCCCGATCAGAACTGGGATGAGGAAGTTGCAATTTTCATCAAGGATATCGAATTGATGCAGCTTCAGATGGAGCGCAACGACCCCAGGGGCGTCAGCTTTGTGTTGCGAAACGCCATAGGGAACGCGTTCGCCCGAAGTAGCCTGTCACTTGCGCCCGAGGGCCGCTAGGCGTCGGGCGTTACGGCGGCCGAAAGGCCGACAATAAATTCAGACACCCTGTCCGGGCCGTAGCGGGCGATCCGTATAAGCTGATCGAAATGACCGGCGAGCGCCCGTATGTGGTCGACCGAGTTGACGACCAGGTACATGTTGCCCAAGTAAACAGCCGCACGCAGCGGCCCGAACAACGTGTATGGCGCAGCGTAGGCTTCTCGCCCGTCGTAAAGAAAAAGACGGAAGGTGGGATAAAGCTCGGTAATCAGAGCGACCATGTGATCAAGTTGTTCGCGGCGTATGTCGGCAGGAACACCGCGCCAGACGCCCTGGCCTTTTGCAAATTGTTCGAGCCTTTGCAGCGGCATGCACACTTCCATATCGGTTTCGGGGCGGCGCGAATATATCAACTGGTCCTTTGCCAATTGATCTCTCACCTCTCTGTCGTCTCGGCCATCGGTGTTGAACTCGAAACTGCGAACTGCTTCCGTACGCAGCAGATCAGGCAGGTCGCTGGGGACATAACGGATTTTGTATCCCATCGCCTCGCGATGCCATTCCGCGATCATCCGACTGCCGGTGTCGTCGGTTACGCGCTCAATCTCGAGCATCGGGGCCGTCTCTTCGCCGAAGGTGTCGACTGCAATCAGACCCATGAGCCAATCAAGGGAAACTCCGCATGTTCTGGCGATGGCGCAAAGCGTTTCGGCCCGAGGTAACCGTGTGGACCCTGGAGCGAGAAACTGGCTCAAAGCTGACCGGTCAATGCCGATACTCTTGGAGAACCGGCTCAGATTGAAACCTTTTTGAGCAATGAGCAGCGCCATACGGTCACGAAAAACTTCCGCCACATCCCGCTTATCTGTGCGTTCTGTCTCCATATGTGGTGTAATATCTCGATTTTTCATAAAATTCCATAATTCACATAATCTAATACGTATTCTCTTTTTATTTCGCACATTGCCATATTGTCCACCTTTGACCAACTGCGACATAGTCCAGGGGCAATCTGGGGACAAAGGAATGATTCTGAAAGACAAAACAGAGTGGCGTACCGCCGCTCTGATCATATTGTGCTACCTGATTTGGATCACGCTGCTTTTTGGTGTGTCCGCATATTCAATAATCGTCGCGGCCGTTTTTCTGATTCCGACAATCACACTTCACTCTTCGCTGCAGCATGAGTGCCTGCACGGCCACCCCACTCGGTTCCAGTGGTTCAACGACTCTATCATGGTTTTGCCGGTCGGCCTCTACATTCCCTATATGCGCTTCAAGGATCTCCACCTTGAGCACCACCTGAACGCAAGGATCTGCGATCCCTATGATGATCCAGAGAGCTGGTACGTGTCGCAATCCTTCTGGCAACGACTGCCGTCCCCGCTGAAAGCCATCTTTCAGCTGAACAACACGCTCACAGGGCGCGTGCTGCTCGGTCCTGTCATCAGCCTGGTGCGGATGGCGATCTCCGATGCCCGCGCCGTGTTGTCAGGCGATCGTCGCGTGCTTATTGCCTGGATCATTCACCTTGCGCTGATTGTGCCGGTCCTGGCCGCCGTCACATACTGGTCGGCTCTGCCGCTCTGGACATATGCCGTTTGCGCCTATGGCGGCTTCTCGCTGCTCATGGTGCGCACCTATCTGGAGCATCAGGCAGAGGAGAGCCTGCGCGCACGCTCCGTCATTATTGAGGATAAAGGCCCTCTCAGCCTACTGTTTCTGAACAACAACCTGCATGCGGTGCATCACGCATATCCGGCCGTGGCCTGGCATCACCTGCCATCGCTTTACCGGCGAAACCGAACGCGGTTCCTCGACATGAACAAGGGTTACCGGTTTAACAGCTATCTGGAAATAGTCAGGCGATTTGCGTTCAGGCGCAAGGAGAAGGTGGTTTACCCGCTAGAAAGCGGATCTTCTCGATGACTTCCGGCAATGACGCCGTCGCCAGCCTGCCCATGTATGATTGGCCGGAGATACGAGGAGCGCATGATTCTCTTTGGGCTTGCTTGCGAAGCAGTCTGCGTGACGCTGGGTTCCCCGCTCCTGACTCGCTGAGCCGCGATACAGGGAAGGTCAGTGCCACCTGGCAAAACCCCGCTCTTGTCATAGGGCAGACCTGCGGTATGCCGCTTGTCAGCAAACTCCGTTCACAGGTCAGGATCGTTGGAACCCCGGCTTATGACATCAATTGCGGCGCAGGGTGCTATTACAGCATGATCATCGCACGGCAGGACAATGACGCCGTCGGATTGGCGGATCTTCGCGGCAAGAGGTTTGCATATAACAGCGAGGATTCGTTCTCCGGATATGCGGCGCCTGCCCATCATCTCCGACAAATGTCGATGAAGGGTCCGTTTTTCGGAGAAAAGCTGCGCACGGGTTCGCATCGCGCTTCAATTCGTGCTGTCACGGAAGGCAAGGCAGACGTGGCCGCTATCGATGCGGTTTCCTGGCGTTTGGCGCTGCGGCATGAGAAATCGGCTGAAAGCGCTCGCATCCTTGCAATAACAGACGCGCTGCCCGGCCTGCCGTTCATAACGGCGGCGCGTCCGCAATGGCGCGTTGAACGTCTGCATCTTGCCGTTGTCGAGGCGATGGCATCACTTGACAGTGAAAGCGCCGATGCTCTGTTGTTGACAGGATTTGCCCAGACGGATGAAGCGGATTACGCCTCACTTGGGGAGCGCGTCCGGCTGGCGATGGCATACCCGATTTGAATGCTCCATGAAACAGCCGCAAGCCGGAGTTCAAAATGCCCGAACATTCCTCATATGACGCCATAATCATCGGCGCCGGCGTTATCGGCGCATGTACAGCCTATGAACTCGCGCGGCGGGGATGGAAAACCCTGTCGATCGATAAACTGCCGCAAGCCGGCTATGGGTCCACATCGGGCTCCTGCGCCATCATTCGGACCTATTATTCAACGCTTGAAGCCTGTGCCCTTGCTTATGAGGGATGGCATCACTGGAGCAATTGGGCGCAGTACCTTGGCTCTGGAGAGGATGAGGACCTGATCAGCTACCGTAATATTGGCTGTCTCGTGGTCAAAACAGAACAGAATCACCGTCTCGAACGTGTCTGCGCAATCATGGACCGGATCGGCTGTCCCTATGAGCATGTCGAGCCCGGCGATATACAGCGCTATATGCCCAACCCGGATCTGTATCAGTTCCACCCCGCCAAACTCCAGGATGATGACGGTTTCGGGTTGCCGACAGGTCCTCAAATTGACGGGGCTGTGTTTTTTCCCAAAGGCGGCTACGTCAACGACCCTAAATTGGCTGCCTTCAATGCCCAGCGCGCAGCAGAACGCCAAGGCGCGGAGTTTGCCTTTAACCGGTCGGTAACAGATATCCTTAAAACCGCAGGCCAGGTTCGGGGCGTGGTTGTAGACGGAGATCTGAGGATCGAAGCACCGGTCGTCATCAACGTCGCGGGCCCCCATTCTTCGGCAATCAACAGGCTGTGCGGCGTGGACGCCGGAATGAACATTTCAACACGCGCCCTACGCCACGAGGTCGCCCATGTTAAGGCGCCGGAAGGTGTGGATTTCGAGAAACACGGTGTTGTCTATTCCGACAGCGATATCGCAGCCTATTGCCGCCCGGAAGTCGGAAACAATGTGCTCATCGGTTCGGAAGATCCCGATTGTGACGAACAGGTCTGGGTCGATGATCCCGACCATTATGACGACAGTTTTTCAGACCAATGGAACGTCCTTGTCATGCGCATGGCACAGCGGCTTCCGGATCTGCCGATCCCTTCCAGGGCGCGCGGGACCGTGGCTTTATATGACGTGACTGAAGACTGGATGCCCATCTATGACCGGAGCGACCTTGACGGCTTTTACATGGCGGTCGGAACCAGCGGAAATCAATTCAAGAATGCTCCGGTTGCCGGGAAGATGATGGCCAGGCTGATAGAAGCTTGTGAGAATGGCCATAGCCATGACACCGACCCGGTTCAGTTTCATCTCGATCATGTCGGTCTTGATATTTCGATGGCCAGCTTCTCCCGTAACCGCGAGATTAATCAGGATTCGAGTTTTTCCGTCATCGGGTGAAGCAGCAGGAGGTTTTCGCCCGTATCGCCGGCGATCCTATAGCCGAGACTCTCGAGTTCGCTGATGCAATCCGACTGCCAGTGCTGTTTCAACACCGTCTCAATCAACACCGCGCCCGGCCAGTGGGGTCTGTTTTCCTCGGACATCAGCGGTAGGAGCGCGCGATCCTCAAAGCCTTCGATGTCGATCTTCAGGAGATCGATACGCTCGATGAGCCGGTTCTTTAAAGTGGCCGCAAGCGGTGCGATCCTGACTTCGACAAATTCATGGTCCGTTGCCGCTTCGGGCAATATCGACGCTGTACCAATATTGGTGCCGCCGCTGGAATAGAGCCTTAGCCGTTCATTCTTGACGCCAACCCCCTGGTTCACGGCCTCAATGCACCTGCCGCCATTGGCTTTAATGTTGAATGACAGCTTGGCGAAGGTTCGCGGATGCGGCTCGAAAGCAAGGATACGAGCATCTCCGCCGCACCGTTCGGCAACAAAGAGGCTGTAGGTGCCGATATTGGCGCCGATATCCACAAAGACCATTCCTGGCTTCAGATATGGACCGATCAACTGCCTTTCGGGAATTTCCGGCAGGCGGCCCCTGCCGACCGCGATCCGATCGCAATAGTTTTCCATCGGATAGGCACGGAGATGAACGCCCTCTGCCTCGACATCATATGGACCGGGGAAACCGCGAGCGAAGTTCTTGCGGATGTATTTGCGCGTCTTGCGGTTGATATTGCGGTGTGTCGCCAGCTTCCAGATCAGCCGAGGCGCAATGCCGGGCCGGCGAGCGCCGAATTCTGAAATCAGATCAAGCTCCCGCACCTTCATCCGCAATCCGCCCCGCTTACTTTTGACTAGGCCGACTGTTGCCGAAAGCGTGGCGAATTACAACAAAAACGTGGGCAGATCGCCTACTGCGCCGGCTTCGCCGCCGCTGCCTGACGTTGCGCTTCTTCCTCGTCGATCAGGCTGCGAACGGAGCCGGTGATGGCTTCCTTCTGCTGCGGCGTCAGGTTGTTCGCCTGGCTTTCTTCGGCCAGACGGACCGTGACCTCACGATGCGCAAAGGTGATACCCTCCTTCTCAAAAAGATCGCGAATGGCCCCATAGATAACTTTGCGGGTCACGAACTGGTCGCCCGGCCTTGTCATGAATTTGACCCGGATGATCATCGCTGAATCCTCCATGGCATAAACGCCCTGCGATTTCAGCGGCTGCAAAAACAGGTGACCGATCTGATCGTGTTCAAGCAATTGCTGCCCAAGCTTCTTTATCAACTTGCGCACACGTTCGACATCGGTGCCGTAGGTCAGCCTTAAAGGCAGTTTCATCATCACCCAATCACGAGAATAGTTCGTCAGCTGTTTGATTTCGCCAAAAGGGATCGTGTGAACGGCACCAAGGTGATGGCGCAGCTGGAAGGAGCGCATGGAGATCTTTTCAATGACACCCTTTACGGTGCCGACCTCGATATACTCACCCTTTCGAAAGGCATCGTCGACCAGGAAGAAAACGCCCGAGAAGATGTCGCGTATGAGCGTTTGGGCTCCAAAGCCGATGGCAAGGCCTACGACACCGGCGCCGGCAAAGAGCGGCGCAATGTTGACACCCCAGTCGGATAAAATGAATGCGACCGAGACCATGACCAGCAATACGACGAAGACGCTGCGAAAAATCGGCAGGAGCGTCGCCATACGCGATTCACCGACACCGCCCTCGCTGTCGCCTTCCCCGGGATTGGCCGGCGTGTCGTCAAGAGAGCCGCCTTCCTCGATGATCTTCTGATCGATAAAGAGATTGACGGCCTGGTAGGCCAGATAGGTATAGACGACGATCAGCACACTATCGAGAACCGTCGCCAGCGGATGGCCGCCGATCCGGTCGTAGTCAACGCCCCAAAGGCGTCCGAGCTCTCCGACGGCAAAGACAAAAATAAGTGTGACGATTGCATTTTCAATCACGCGTTTGAAAAGCGGTTTGTATTCAAGTGTGATGTGCTCGTCCGCTGGTGGCTCGACGTGGTGAACGATCATCTCTTCACCCTCGCCCACCATGGCTTCTTCGTCTGTTTCGGCCTCTGCGGCCATGCGCTCGGCAGCTTCACGGCGCCGGGCCTCCGCGCGCGCCTGGCGCAGCTTTATGATCTGCAGCCGGCGGAAGTTCTTGGCCCGCCTTTCATAGATGCGGTCAAGCACCACAATCGCGATAGCATAAACAAGCGCACCACCGATGAAGACGATCATTGGCGCCATGATGATGATGTAACCGCCGGGAAGGCCGAGGGCGAGCCTGAAGGAGCTGGCGACCCATGAAATCGCGATATACAGAAGCATCAGTGGCGTGGTTGCCTGGGCTGCAAACTTGCGCCACCGGCTATGCTCGCCATCCTTTCCGACGCCGAGGACAATGTCATATGTGTCTTTGCGATGCCGGATCGTCAGGAGGGCGATGAGGATACAGACCAGCCCGACGCCGCCGATTGCCAATAGACGGTAGCTGTTGTCTTCGATCCCCAAACCTCGGACCCAGGCGACAATGCCGAGTATGAAACTCGCCGATACTGCGACCAATATCCAGTCATTGTAGAGCTTGCGGGCGCGCTGATCGTCGAGATTGACCATACGATGGGTCGGAATGTCCGGTGCAAAGAAATTCAGCATGATCACATAACGGAAAATCCGATAGCAGGCATAGGTCGCAACAATCGTGAAGATCGTCATCCGGGAGGGTTCATGCTCGTAATCAAGAACCACCGCAACAAGGATGGTGATGGTGAACATGATGGCCGTTGAAAACAGGATCAGACCACCGCGCATCATGAGATAGGTCAACTTGTCCGCGCGCGTGAGGTTTTCGTCCTTGTAGTAGGACCGGAAATGATCCCGCATCCAGCGGGATACAAATTTGTATATCCCAAGGCCGAGCGCCATGCCGAACAAGGCGGTCCCCACCGCCCAGGCAAGCCACCAGGGCGTGCCGTCATAACTCGATTTCTCAAGCGCTTCGACGAGTTTTTCCCTGAAACTTCCAATACCCTGGATCATGCCGCGAATATTGTTTCGCGCCATCAACAGCATTTCGCTGTTCATAGCCATTTGGTCGGCGTTATCGGTTTTCTCGTCTCCAGTGGAAGGAGGTGCTATGACGATCACCGTGGAGCCGTCTGCCCTGGCGTCCTCGATCAAGGTGTTGAGAGCCTCGGAACTGGTTTTCTCAGTCTCCCGGGATCCACCGCCGAGCGAATCAAGAACTGCGGTTTGGCTCAAAGAGTCCTGCGGGAAAACCAGCAGAATCAGAAACAGCGCCGACATTTTGATGAATTCAGACAATGTCGATTTCATCACTCCCCCTTTTGCTGCTGCGCAGCTTATTATTGTCTTCAATGAACAATCGGGAGGCACACTATCAGCTTATCCCTGAGAGAAACCAGAATTAATGACCTTCCGTGCCCGCTCAACTTGTTTCACAATCGCGCAAATCTTCAGTGACATTCAAACAGCGAATACTTATCTACAATCGCGTGAATTCCGGTAATTTATCTGCTAAAGCCTTGTCAGGGCATGTTTGTTAAGCTGGAAACCGGATTGACTGTACGAGGCTTTGAACCGCAACCATGGCAAGTCGGGAACTTTCAGCATAACCACTCATCTCATCCTATATAGCCACGACACGTTCGGTCTTGGGCATATCCGGCGAAATCGCAAGATCGCGAGATCGCTCGTGGAGCGATTCCCGTCCCTTACAGCCACGATTATCACCGGATCGGGTTTGTCCGGCGAATATGCCGCCCATCCTCGTATCCGATACTTCGAAATCGATCAGGTGGAAAAGCTTCCCGACGGAAATTACCGGTCGGTGGACACAAGCCAGAGTTTTGAACAGGCAATCGCTTCCCGCAAACGCGCCATAAATGAGTTTTTGCAGCACCAGCCAGCCGATATTTTCATTGCTGACAAGGAGCCTCTCGGGCTGAGCGGCGAGCTGTCGGATGCGTTGAAGATCCTCAAGGCAAAGGGCACGACGCTCGTGCTGGGTCTGCGTGACGTGCTGGACGAAGCGGTCAAACTGGACCTTGAGTGGAAAGAGAAGGGCATTACTGACGCTATTGAAGCGTTTTACGACCATATCTGGATCTATGGATCGCCCGATTTTTATGACCCGTTGCAGGGATTGGAGCTGCCCTCCAGCGTTGTTTCCCGCTGTAGCTATACGGGTTATCTCTATCAGCCGCACCCTGAGTTTGAGCAGCTCGCGCCAGAGGGCCTGCCCGACGACTATCTGCTGGTTACGGCAGGCGGCGGCGGGGACGGCGATTTCCTGATGAATGCCGTGCTGAGCGCTTATGAAGCCGATCCGTCAATTTCCTGTCCGGCGGTTCTTTTGCTGGGGCCGTTTTCCGACAGTGCTCATGAACGGGAGATCAGGTCACGGGCCCAGCGGATTATGGGCACGGCCGTGATTGGATTCAATTCCGAACCGGAAACACTCATCCTTCATGCGCGCGCCATCATCGGTATGTGCGGTTACAATACCTTCTGCGAAGTTATTGCGCGCAACAAGGAGGTTCTGTTCGTCCCGCGGCAGACGCCACGCCTGGAACAGTCGATCCGGGCCGAGCGCGCCAAGGAACTCGGTCTTTGCGAGGTGGTAAAGGGTGAGCAGGCCGATGACCCGGCCAGCTTCGCAGATGATATCCGCTCACTTATCCAAAGCACTGAAAGACCGAAGCCTGGTCACAATCTCGATATGTCCGGCCTGCAGCGGATCGGAGAAAAGGTCGAGGCTATTCTTGCGGCGCGTAATCACCCGTCGCTGGAGGTGGAGCACGTAGGCTGATGGGCGGAACGATCGTTGTCGTCCTGAAAGGGTACCCGCGATTGTCGGAGACCTTTATCGCGCAGGAAATCCTTGAACTGCAACGTGCCGGGTTTTCACTACACCTGTTTTCCCTTCGCCATCCGACGGATAAGCAACGTCATCCAATCCATTCGGAAATCACCGCACCGGTGACATATCTGCCGGAATATCTGCATGAAGAACCGATGCGTGTACTTCGTGGATGGCTCGCGAGCAGAAAATTGCCTGGATACGGCGCTGCCCTCAGGCAGTTTCTCAAGGATCTTGTTCGCGACCGCACCCGCAATCGTATCAGGCGGTTCGGTCAGGCGCTCGTCATGGCGAATGAATTGCCGGCGGATACTGCGTGGCTTTATGTCCACTTCATCCATACTCCGGGTTCCGTTACGCGGTACACGCATCTGATAACCGGCAAGGGTTGGAGTTGTTCGGCCCATGCGAAGGACATATGGACATCTCCGGACTGGGAACTGTCGGAAAAACTTGATGACGCCACGTGGACCGTGACCTGCACAAAGGGCGGGCATGAGCACCTGCAGGCGCTGTGCCACGATCCCAGATCGGTTCATCTTGTCCATCACGGAATTGACCTGAAACGTTTTCCGCCGGCAAAACACGCGCCATCCGAACGCGATGGCGGCAACGCGGACAAGCCCGTGCGGATTGTGACGGTGGGCCGTGCCGTCAAAAAGAAGGGACTTGATACGTTGATCAGTGCCCTCGCCATGCTTCCAGCAAACCTGCACTGGCAATGGACCCATATCGGCGGCGGCGTACTATCCGATGAGCTGAAAAGGCAGGTCGCCGATCTGGGCCTTTCGGACCAGGTGCATATGCTCGGCTCCAGGTCGCAGGAGTTCATTTTGAACACCTATCGCGAAAGCGACCTGTTCGTGCTGCCGAGCCGAATAGCGCCTGATGGTGACCGCGACGGGTTGCCCAATGTGCTGGTGGAGGCCCAAAGCCAGGCCCTGGCCTGCATCTCCTCGCCCATCTCCGGCATTGTCGAACTGATCGAAGATGGCGAGAACGGGCTATTGGTCGGTCCGGATGACGACAAGGCACTGGCCGCAGCCATCGAGAAACTTGCCAAAGACCCGACGGAAAGGCGGCGTATGGGAAAAAACGGCGCTGAACGGGTGGTTTCATTGTTCGACCACCGCACCGAGATACAGCAGCTCATAAAGCTTTTTGGTGACCTGGGGCTGCAACCGACGCTCGAAGACGCGGCCCAATGAACCGAAAGGTGAAAGTACTTTATTACGTCCAGCATCTGCTGGGCGTCGGACACGTCTTTCGCACGATGCGGATTATCGACGCCTTGACGCGCAGCGGTTTTGCCGTCGAACTGATCTATGGCGGTGAGAGACTGCCGAACTTCAAGGCCGATGGTGCGAAGGTTCATTTTCTGCCGTCCCTGACATCCGACAAGGGCGATTTCTCAAACCTCATCGATGAGAACGGCTCAACCGCAAGCGACGCCTACAAGGCGGACCGGCGCGATCGTATATTGCGCGTTTTGGGAGACTGCGATCCGGAAATCCTGATCACCGAGGCTTTCCCGTTCGGCCGCAGGCAGATGCACTTTGAACTACTGCCACTCATGGAAGCGGTGTCCGAACGGCGCGAACGCACTAAGGTATTTTGCTCCGTGCGCGATATTCTTCAGGAAGGCAACAAGGTCTCCAAGGACCGGCAGACCGTTGATCTGCTGACGCGCTATTTCGATGGTGTTCTCGTCCATGGCGATCCTGATTTGATCGACCTGTCAGCGACCTTTCCGTTTGCTGCCGAAATTGCACACATGACCTACTACACGGGCATTGTCACACCACACGCGACAGGCGAATCTTTGATGGACAAAGATCGCTTCGACGTCGTGGTATCCGTTGGCGGAGGTATGCTGGGACGAGATTTGGTACGTGCTGCTGCTCAAGCAAAGGCAATGACATCTCTTTCTTCTGACCGCTGGTGCATCCTGACCGGCCCTTTCATGGAGGATGCCGACCGTGCGGGGCTTGACGCGCTCGGCGTAGAGGTCAGGCGTTTCGTGCCCGATCTTTGCGCGACTTTGAAATCAGCTCAACTGTCCATATCGCTGGCCGGATATAACACGGTCGCCGACATCATGGCGGCGGGATGCCGTGCTGTCATAGCGCCTCAGTGGAACGACAAGGAGACCGAGCAATTGAAGCGTGCCGAGCTTCTGGCGAGTCGTGGGCTTGCCGTGATGTTGACACATAAAGACAAGACACCGGGACGCATCAGCGAAGCGGTCAACCGGGCGATGTCCATGCCGCCGCCCGACTGGAGCCAAATTCGGCAAAACGGAGCCGATGATACAGCGCAATTCCTCACACGTGCTGTCGAGCAGCCATCCTCGTCGAACAAGCTGCCATGACCGGAAAGATTGCCTTTTACGCGCCGCTGAAATCGCCTGATCACCCTATCCCGTCGGGAGATCGGGAAATCGCAAGGCTGATGATGCAGGCCCTGCGGCTCGCCGGTTATTCCGTGACGCTTGTTTCCGATGTCATCAGCTACCAGAAAAGACCGTCGCGGGACCTTTACGACAAGCGCAGGTCAGACGTAGCAAAAGAAGAAGAACGCATTACGCGCCTTTGGAAGGCCGACCCTGACGCTGTTCCGGACCTGTGGTTCACTTATCATCCCTATTGCAAATCTCCTGACTGGCTCGGACCGGTTCTTTCTGAGCGATTTGGTCTTCCCTACATCACGGCCGAGGCGTGTCGCACCAACCAGGGGGCAACGGATGACTGGCTTGAAGGCCGTGCTGCGGTTCAGGATGCTGTCAGACAGGCGGATGCAAATTTTGTCTTGAAGGAAAGCGATTGGCGCTACCTTGCTACGTTTTTACCGGACATGGAAACGGCAATACGGGTTCCGCCATTCATCGACCTGGGACGACAGCCACAGCCAGACATCTCGGATTTGAAACAGGATGAGCCGCCGGTCATCCTTGCTGCCGGAATGATGCGACCAGGCGCGAAGGCGCAGAGTTATCAATGGATCGCGCGCTGTCTGGAACCTTTGATGGATCTACCGTGGAGACTGGTCATTGCCGGAGATGGCCCTGAGCGCGAGGCGATCGGTGAGCAACTGAATTTTGCCGGAGACAAACGGGTCACCTTTTGCGGCAGCGTTGCTCATGAAGATATGTTCGCTCTCATGGATCGCAGCGACCTTTTCCTCTGGCCAGGCGTCGGCGAAGCCATCGGCTTGGTCTATCTGGAAGCACAATCTCGTGGCTTGCCGGTCACGGCCTTCGAGACCGCTGGCGTTCCTTTGGTTGTGAAGCATGGGGTCGGCGGGCTGTTGAGCGATGTTGATGATGCCGTAGCACTTTCAGGATCGGTTCGCAGATTGCTGACCGACGAGGCCCTGCGCTTAGAACTTGGCAGGAACGGCCGCGCCTATGTAAGAGACCGGCACGATGTTTCGGCGGCCGCACGAACATTCAAATCGGTCATCGACGAGATCTTAAGCAAGCCGGCGACCGGCTGAGGCCGTCCAGCCTCCTCTTTTGGCCCGTCTAGTTGTATGGATCAGCTGCGTCCCTGAGACCGTCACCCATGAAATTGAATGCCAGGATCACCAGAATTACCGGCACAACCGGCAGAATGAGCCATGGGTAAAGTACAACGACATTGATGTTCTGGGCCTCGTTGAGAAGCACGCCCCAACTTGTCACCGGGGGTCGAAGTCCAAGGCCAAGGAAGCTCAGCGATGTCTCGCCGAGGATCATTGCCGGAATGGTAATCGTTGCCGAGGCGATCAGATGGCTCATGAAACCGGGTATCAGGTGACGCAGGATAATACGCCGCGGTTTGGCACCCATCAGCTGCGAGGCCAGCACGTAGTCTTCCTCTCGCAGGGATAGGAGTTTCGATCGCACCGCTCGCGCAAGGCCCGTCCAGTCCAGCAAACCCAAAATGATCGTGATGCCGAAATAGATCAGTATCGGGCTCCAGGTGACCGGCAAGATTGCCGCCAAGGCCATCCAGAGTGGAATACTGGGTATCGATTGCAACACTTCGATTATGCGCTGTACAACCACGTCGACCCAGCCGCCGTAGTAGCCGGCAAGGCCACCAATGGTGATGCCAAGGATAAAGCTGACCGCAATGCCGAGCAGGCCGATGGTGATCGATATGCGCGCGCCGTAGATGATGCGCGAGAACATGTCCCGCCCGAGCCTGTCGGTTCCCAGCAAAAACAACGATCCGCCGTCTTCTACGCAGAAGAGATGTCTGTCCCCGTCGAACAATCCCCAGAGCTTGTAGGGGTCGCCCTTGCAAAAGAAATTGATCGCGTAGCTTTTGTCGTAATTGACGGAGTATTCGCGTTTCATCACCTCCAGGTTCAACGTGCGAACACGCTGGTAAACCCTCGGCCCCACGAACTCGCCATCTTCAAAAAGGTGAATACCCTGCGGTGGCGCATAGATGTGATTGACGTGACGGTGCGCCAGATCATAGGGCGCGAAGAATTCCGCGAATGTAATGACGAAGTAGCAGAAGAGCAGGAATGCCGCCGAATAGACCGCGAGCTTATGTCGCTTGAATTTCCACCAGATCAGTTGCCGCTGCGAGGCGAAATAGAATTTCTCCTGTTCCGGCGTCAGCTTTTCTGCGGCCAGGGGATCAAACGGCTCGGAGGATACGTAATGGTTGATCTGCTCTCCGGGCTCCGGCAGGGAAGACTTGGTCATTTATGCGCCTTCCCCTGCAAACGGATACGCGGATCGAGGATCGCCAGCGCGATATCGGAAATCAACACGCCAATAACGGTCAAAACGGCCAGGAACATCAGGAATGTACCGGCCAGATACATATCCTGACTCTGCAGGGCGGAGATGAGCAGCGGACCGGTGGTTTCCAGTGAAAGGACGATAGCGACGACCTCAGCACCGGATACAATTGCCGGAAGAATGCTGCCGATATCGGCAATGAAGAAGTTCAGCGACATGCGGAACGGGTATTTTAAAACAGCCTTGACCGGCGGCACGCCCTTGGCTCGAGCGGTGATCACATATTGCTTTTTCAATTCGTCGAGCAGGTTGGCGCGGATGCGTCTGATCATTGCCGCGGTGCCTGCGGTTCCGATCACGATGACAGGAATCACCATGTGTTCCATAATGGAGCCGAATTTCGCAAGGCTCATCGGTTCGTTGATGTATTTCGGATCCATCAGACCGCCGATTGACGTCCCGAACCAGACCTTGGCGAAATACATCATGATCAGCGCCAGAAGAAAATTGGGTGTTGCCAGGCCGAGAAGACCCAGGAACGTAAAGCCGTAGTCACCCATGGAATACTTGTGGGTCGCCGAATAGATACCGATGGGAAATGCAATCACCCAGGTGAATATGATTGTCACGAAAGACAACAGCATCGTCAGGAACAACCGGCTGCCGATCAGTTCCGATACGGGACGCTCATATTCGAACGAGTAACCAAAATCACCGTGGAACATACCCCACACCCAAGTGAAGTATCGCTGCCAAACCGGTTTATCGAAACCATATTCGACCCTGAGATATTCAATCTTCTTCGGATCAATCGTCTCGCCAGAGGCCTCAAGTTCAGCGACATAACTTTCAAAGAAGTCACCCGGCGGAAGTTCGACAATCGTGTAGATCAGCACGCTGGCGATTGCCAGCGTGGGGATCATCGCGAGAAAACGAAGAAAGATGTATTTCAGCATCTACCTTCTATTCCGCAAACCAGAATGTGTCCGGCCGGTATACGCCGAAAAACGATGACGGAGCCCAGGAATAGATACCCGTCTCCGGCACATTTTGCAGCTTGCTGTTGATCACGACAGGCTGGATGACTTCCCTGGTCGTGCCGATCGAGAACACTTCCTCGGAATAAATCTCCAGCATCTCCGACCAAATGGCTTCACGTTGCGCGTCATTGGTTGATGCACGCCAGGCGTTATAGAGCTCAAGCAGGCGTTTGACGGATGGTAGGCTTGGCGGTTCGCCGGCCTTTCCACCTGTCTGGGTGTACTGGCCCCAGACCGGCCAGTTTGGTTGAGCGGGTGAAACAGGCGCCAGCTCTTCCGGGTTGAGGTCTGGTGTTGCGAGGCCGATATTGAGCCCCTTGGAGACAGTCATCATCGTCTCGCCGGTCAAAAAGCGGCGTCGGTGAATGTCACGCTGCAACGATCGGGTGAAGATGCGTATGCCCAGTTCGTCCCAGTGATAACGGATTAATTCCAGCGCGTCGGTCTGTTCCGTGCTCTCGCCGGCGCTTTCAATGATGATTTCCATCGGGCGTCCGTCCGGCAGCAGGCGCGTGCCCTCGGCATTCTTTTTGTTCAGACCAAGGTCATCCAGCATCCTGTTCGCAAGTTCGGTGTCATGCTGAACCCAGCTCGTACCAAGCGATTCCTTGTAAAGCGGCGATGCTTCAAGGACGGTGTCGGCACCCGGCTTTGCCATGCCGAAGAACAATTGTTCGTTCAGCTCGTTGCGGTTTACTCCGATCGAAAGCGCGCGGCGGAAATCGCGGTTCTGAAAAAGATCGCGCCAGGCCTCATCCTTGTAGTTCAGGTTGGGATAAAGCGAAATCTGCGAGGCAATGCCGGCACGCCAGGGAAGAACGCGATAGCCCTGCTTGCCTTCGCCCTCCTTGAGGAAGGTAAAGTTGTCGAACCGCAGATAACGTGCTTGCAGGTCGCTTTCGCCGGCGCCGGTCTTTGCCGGCACAATATCGGTTGATCCCATCAGCAGTACGACTTCGTCGATATAGGGAAGCTGCTGCCCGTCCGGGTCAACGCGGTGATAATAAGGGTTGCGCTGGAACACCATGCGCTTTGAAGGGCCGGCGGTGGTGTTGTGCCAGGGCTGCAGCGTCGGCATTTCCGGGTTTTCCGGACGGTACTGCCGCCCAAGGCCCGTATGCATTGCGGCCCAGTTCCGATAGCCGAGTTCTTCGGCTTTCTTTTCCACTTCTCCCCTGTCCGAGTAGGTGGGGTGAAACTGCTTCATGAAATGCGCGGGCTTGTAAATATATGTGGCGCGCGGATAGGCAAGACCGAGCGGAAAAGCCGGATTTGGCTCCTCCCACGTATAGCGGATCGTGTGGTCGTCAATAACCTCGAATGTCGGCGGTTTGCCGTTGGAAAGCAGTACCTGCGGCAGGCCGGCGCGTGTCAATTCCTCATTGTTGACGACATCATCCCAGTAGTAGCGGAAGTCTTCTGCAGTAAAGGGATGCCCGTCGGACCATTTATGCCCCTTACGCAGGCGAAGGGTGAATATACGCCCCTCCTCCACCTCAAAGCTTTCGAGGATATCCGGCTTGAGAGCAAATTTTTCGTCGAAACCAACCAGCCGCGCGTAACCGTAGACGGTCATCATGCGGATGTCCTTGGCTTTGCCCATCAGCATTTCCATGCTGCAGCAATATCTGCCGATGCTTCGGCCATTGGCCTCAAAATTCACCACCAGCGGCTGTTCCGGCAGACGCTCGCTCATCGGCGGCAGATCCCCGGACTGGACCATTGGTTCAAGTATGGGCGGCTCTTTTAGCGCTGCGGCCGCCGCAGCTCCCGTAAGAACCGCTGTACAGAGTACAGCCAGGAATTTGCTTACAAGTGAAATGTGCTTCAACATCATGCTACCAGCCTTGTCGTATCACAGTTTGGGCGCACAAGAACGTAATGGTCCTCGCCGACCTCAAGCATTTGCATTTCCGCCCCGGGTCCTTCCGGGATGAACCGTTCATCCCACTTCTCCGATGCGCTGGATGAGAGGATATCGGCGTGTCCCAGCGCCAGCGGGCAAGCCAAATCCGTTGTGGGAATGGATTGCAATAGACTTAGAGTATAGGGGTGTACGGGGTTTTGGAACAATACCCGGCCAGGAGCGATCTCTACGATTCGTCCTCGACGCATGACCGCGACGCGATCAGCCACGTAGTTAACAACTGCTAGGTTATGGGAAATGAAGATACTCGTCAGATTCAGCTCTTTTTGAAGACGGATCAGGAGGTTGAGGATTTGGGCCTGAACCGATACGTCGAGAGCAGAAACCGGTTCGTCGCAGATCAGAAGATCAGGATCGAGCGCAAGTGCCCGGGCAATACCGATACGCTGGCGTTGGCCGCCGGAGAAACTGTGGGGATAGCGGTTCAGGAATGTCGGCGACAATCCAACCATGCTCATCAGTTCCCGCGCCCGCTCTGCTCGCCACTGACGGTTGCCTTCGCCGTGAATTTCCAGCGGCTCCGAAAGGATATTCAATACAGTGGAACGCGGACTGAGCGATGAAAACGGATCCTGAAAGACCATCTGGATCTTCCGGCGAACATCAAAGAGTTGTCTGGCGTGGAGCGCAGCGAGATCGATTTCACCCTTGCCGTCGTTAAACAAGATTGAACCACCAGACGGCGTAATCGCACGCATGATCAGCTTGCTGATCGAGGTTTTGCCGCAACCGCTTTCGCCCACAAGCCCGAAACACTCCCCGTAGCGGACTTTGAAGCTCACATTGTCGACCGCAATGACGCGGTCGGCTTCTGAACTGACCAGCATGCTGCCCTTTTTCGACTCGAAACTTTTGGACAGGTTTCTGACCGTCAGGATGTTGTCGTCCTTGGAGTAAGATCTCTGCTGGGCCTTTTCCTTGAACGATTCAGGTAAGGGCTGGGTCACTTCACGCAATGCCACCAGTTTTTCGCCGGGTTCCATGTCCAGCTTCGGAACCGCGGCCAGGAGCGCCTTGAGATAAGGGTGCGTGGGGTTGTGAAAAATATCCTCCAGAGTTCCGGCTTCCATGATGGCGCCGTGATAAAGCACCAGGATTTCGTCAGCCATGTTGGCGACAACGCCGAGATCATGGGTGATCAAAAGCAGGGACATATCGAGCTTACGCTGTACATCCTTCAAAACGGCAAGAACCTGCGCCTGCACGGTCACGTCCAGCGCCGTTGTCGGTTCATCGGCAATCAGCAGTGCGGGATTGCAAACCAGTGCCATGGCGATCATGGCGCGCTGGCGCAAGCCGCCTGACAATTCCATCGAATACATGTCGTAGGCACGGGACGGGTCGGGAAACCCGACAAGTTCGAGCATCTGTTCCGTCAATTCACGACA
Organism: Hoeflea prorocentri; assembly: GCF_027944115.1. Lineage (NCBI taxonomy): Bacteria > Pseudomonadati > Pseudomonadota > Alphaproteobacteria > Hyphomicrobiales > Rhizobiaceae > Hoeflea > Hoeflea prorocentri. The sequence continues at coordinate 1,833,026 of NZ_JAPJZI010000001.1, forward strand.
TTCGCCCTTGGTGACGTCCCGGTGAAGGTACAGCGCCTCGTCTATCTGATTGCCGACAGTGTGCACCGGCGACAGTGACGTCATCGGCTCCTGGAAGATGATAGAGATGCGCCCTCCCCGCAATTGCCGCATCTGCCGGCCATCGCGCGGCAGGCTGACAATGTCGACCGGCTCGTCGCCATTCAGAGGGTCGTAGAATTTAATCGACCCGCCGGTCACCTCGGCAACATCAGGAAGAATGCCCATGATAGTCTGGGCTATGATGGATTTGCCGGAGCCTGACTCTCCCACAAGCGCAACTGTCTTACCCTTTGGGATCCGAAAGCTGACACCGTTGACGACGTCTACCCTCGTCCCCTGTGATCCGATCCCAACGCGCAGATCCTCCACGCGCAGCAAATCGGAAACTCCCTCATTCATTAAGCGCCTATTCCCCTGTGAACCGGTCGAGCGTTTTTTTCTTGCCGCTTCGTCACCGTTGTTTAGGCCATATTTGCAGCATTTTTATATCAGTGCCAATGACCCTTTTGAAAACAGATAGATCTTATCCTGAGAAATCGGCTCAACAAGAGCGTTTTCAGCGTCCGTGACACCAAGAATAAACAGGCAGATCCGCAGGACTCCGGCATGGGAGACAATAACCGATGGGCGGTCGAAACCATCGAGCAGTGTTCTCAAACTGGCAAGGCGTGACGCGTGACTTTCTCCGCCGGGCGGGACGAACCGCCACCGGTCGGCTTTGCGTGCCCGGCGCAACTTGGGGAAAGACGCCTTGACCTCAAGTGTTGTCATACCCTCCCAATCGCCATACGAAATTTCGCGCAGTTCCGGAAGTTCAAGCAGATTGGCCGGTTGTGTCTGCAGGCGCCGTGCCACAATCCTCGCGGTCTGTCTTGCCCGGCGAAGCGGCGAGCTGAGGATAGGAATGCCGTCCGCATCGGGGCCGTGCGTATTCAGATATTCCAAAAGACGCTGTGCAATATGCTCGGCTTGGGCCAGGCCAACGTCATCAAGGGCAATGTCACTGGACCCCTGAAACCGGCCCAGCCGGTTCCATTCGGTCTGGCCGTGCCGTATCAGAATAATATCCGGATGATCGCCGATCTTACTTGCCACCGGTCTCGGAATGGTAGCGGTCGTACCAATCCACAAAAGCGGTAAGGCCTTCTTCCAGCGGCGTATGGACCTTGAAACCAAAGTCACGTTCCAGGTCCGACGTATCCGCATAGGTCTCGTAAACGTCTCCCGGCTGCATCGGCAGAAACTCCTTGACCGCCTTCTGCCCGGTTACCTTCTCAAGGGTTTTGATCATCGTAAGAAGTTCGACAGGCTCGCTGTTGCCGATATTATAAAGCCGGTAAAGTGGTGCGACCTCGCCATCGGACGCTTCCGAAGTCTCTGTGGCACCTTGCGGTGGAGATAGAAGGACCTTTACGACACCGTTCGCAATATCATCCACATAGGTAAAGTCGCGGCGCAAATCTCCGTTGTTGAATACTTTGATGGGATCGCCGTTACGGATCGCCTTGGTGAAGAGGTAGGCCGCCATGTCAGGCCGGCCCCAGGGTCCGTAAACGGTAAAAAACCTTAACCCCGTGACAGGAATATTCCAAAGGTGACTGTAGACATGCGCCATCAGTTCGTTTGATTTTTTGGTGGCTGCATAGAGACTTATGGGATTGTCCACATTCTGGTGGGTGCTGTAAGGCACGTCGTTGCTGTTGCCGTAAACAGAGCTTGAGCTGGCATAGGCCAGATGCGTAACGCCGCTGTCCCTGCAACCCTCGAGAATATTGAGGAAGCCGGTAATATTGCTGTCCACGTAGGCATGCGGGTTTTCAAGCGAATAACGAACGCCCGGCTGTGCGGCAAGGTGGGCGACATGTGATGGCCGAACGTTTTTGAAGATCGTGGCCACCGGATCCTTTTGTGCAAGGTCCACACGTTCGAAGCCGAAACCATTGCGACTCTGGAGTTGGGCAAGCCGTGCTTCCTTCAGGCCGACATCGTAGTAGCTGTTCATATTGTCGATGCCGACGACGCGGTAGCCGGCATCCAGTAGAAGCCTTGTGACATGAAAGCCGATGAAGCCTGCTGCCCCGGTTACAATGATCGGGGCTGATATCTGGTCTGCCATAGATGAAGTTTCCACAGTGCTGGACGGTCGAAGTGTCTTTATATGGTTTGGAATTGTTCTGCGAATTGTTTATACCGCCACACACTGGCAAAGAAAACGCCATGACCCAAGGTTCAATGCAACAGGTCGACACCCTACCGAAATTTAGCGCATGAGGCTGTTTTGATCATAACGATTATCGGAACCGGTTATGTCGGTCTCGTCACGGGCGTGTGCCTGTCCGAGTTCGGCTTCCACGTTACCTGCGTCGACAACAATCCGGACAAAGTGGCGTTGTTGAAAGATAATATCAGTCCGATCTACGAACCCGGACTGGAGCAGATGATGCGCCTGAATGCCGAGGCAGATCGGCTCAAGTTTGAAGGTGACGTATCGCAATGTGTCCCGGATTGCGATGTCGTCTTTCTTGCAGTTGGCACACCGTCCATTGCCGGCGGGGAAGACATAGACCTGAGCTACGTGTTCTCTGCCGTTGACGATATCGCTCCTCACCTGACAGACGGAACCGTTGTAATTGTAAAATGTACCGTCGTACCGGGCACATGCGAGCGCGTCAGGCAACAGATTGCAAAACTGCGCCCGGACCTTGATTTTTCCGTCGTCAGCAATCCGGAATTCCTGCGCGAGGGGTCAGCCATTCAGGATTTCATGAGGCCGGACCGGGTTGTCATCGGTGTTCACGACGAACGTGGCCGCGAAGTCGCCGAAGCGCTCTATCGGCCGCTGAAGCTTCAGGATACGCCGATCTCCACGACGTCACTCGCCGGAGCGGAACTGAGCAAATACGCCTCGAATGCGTTTCTCGCGATGAAGGTCAGCTTCATCAACAGCATTGCCGATCTGTGTGAGAAAGTGGAAGCAAACATTATCGAAGTTTCGGAAATCATTGGTCTGGACCAGCGGATCGGAGACAAGTTCCTGCGTGCAGGACCCGGCTTTGGCGGATCATGTTTTCCAAAGGATACGCGTGCCCTGGCCGCCTTTGGCAGATCCGTTGGCACCGACCAGCCGCTCGTCGAGGCAACGATCTCTTTCAATGAAGATCGAAAAAACAAGATGGCTGAACGGGTGCTCGAAACCATTGGTGACCCCGAAGGCAAAACTGTCGCGGTACTCGGCATCGCCTTCAAGCCGGATACGGATGACATCCGTGAGTCACCGGCTCTTCCGCTTGTGGAACTGCTCATCAAGAACGGTGTGGAGGTTCGCGCCTTTGATCCCAAAGCCATGGAACCGGCGGCAAAGCTTTATCCGCAGGTGGTCTGGGCCGATGATCCCTATGAAGCAGCCATCGGCGCGCATGCCGTCGTCATCATGACTGAATGGAACGTGTTGCGTGCGCTGGAACTGGAACGGTTGCGGGACGGGATGGCGGAGCCGCTGATGATCGATCTGCGGAACATTCATCGGCGGAAGGAGCCGGCGCGCTACGGCTTTACCTATGTAAGCATCGGGCGCGACCCTGCCTCACCTGCACAATAAGCGAAAGCATAATAGCCACCACGGTGAGCGCTAGCTTGCCCAGCCGCCGGCAAAGGGAATTGCCTGTCCAACGAAGAAATCGCTTTGGTCACTCGCCAGGAAGAGAGCCAGAGCGACGTCTTCTTCCGGTTTTGCGAGCCGGCCGATGGGTACTTGTTCTTTCAAATTTTTCTGAAACTTCGGATTGGCCTGCAAATCGGGGGGATAGTAAGCCGGGTTTTCCACCCAGTTCTGGGCAATCAGGTTCACCTGTACGTTATGCCGCGCGACTTCGACGCCTACTGATTTGACATATGATATCTGGGCGCCACGGGCGGCGCTGTAGGCGGCAAGTCTTCCCATGGGGCGCAGCGGCGTCGCGCTTCCGAATACAATGATTTTGCCCTTTCGGCGGGCGATCATTTCAGGCAGAGTATGCCGTACCAGCCCGTGCAGAGGATGCACCAGTAGCGAGAACGTTTCCTGCCAGGCCGGTTCATCGAGTTCGGTGACAAGCGTGCCGTAAAGGTTGGGCGCTGCCAGGTTGACAATCAACACGTCAATCAGTCCTGCGCCCTCTATCAGTCTTTGGCAATCCTCATCGCTTTTCAAATCACTGGCGTCGGCGAGTATTTCGGCGCCGTTTTTGGAAAACTCCTCTGCACATGCCGGTCCCATAAACCGGTCGGCATGTGTCACCAGCACCCGTTTGCCGTTCATATCATAGGTCATATGACTCTGCCCTTTCACGCTGACTGGCTGCCCCTGTGCGAGGATCACGGCCCCTGATGCGCCATGTCGACGAAGTCCTGAAACGATTGCCGCTTTGCATTGCGACGTGCCCGCCCCCGGAACCGGTCCAACCATGTCTCAAGATAGAGTGACGAGAAGTCGAACTGAGAACCAAGAATCCGCTCCCTCTGCTGCTGCATAAAGTTCACCGTCACCTCACTCCAGTCATCAACGACACAAACCGGCAGGTCGTCGAACAGACTGCTGATCCCTGAGCGGGGAACAATCGGCACGGACCCCAGCAGTAACGCCTCCCAGGTCCTATGGCAGTCCAATCCGGCGCCAAGCGGGCTGAGCGTGAAGAAATGGGTCGCATTGTTCTTCCAACTTGTGGAACGCTCGACGGAAAGCCTTTCCAGCGCCAACGTATCAAAGTCCACAGCGTTAATGCATCTTAACCGGTCGCCACGATCCAACGCATGATGCCAGTTGCAGTAGCCGGCAAGTTTTTTCTCTTTAAGGCGCGGTGCCGCAATCCTGATCGTATCAAGCGTCTTTTCCTGTTCTACGGGGGTATCGAAATAGCCCCAAGGATCAAAGCGCATCTGGAACGTCAGTGTGTGGTAGTCGAGACCGATCGGCAGGGGTCTCAGTTTCGGGTGATTGTCGTTGCAGTTCTGGGCGTACCAGGACACAAGATTCGGGTTGTCCAGCAGACGGGAACGCAGTTCCTGCTCAAGGTCTCTCGGTCCTGCTTCGACGTCACAGCAACCGGTTACCAGAACAAACGGCATGTCGAGACTTTCGAGAGAATTCTCGCTGAACTTGTGAAGAAATTCGGTCTTGACGTAGATGACGGGCGGCGGCGTGTCTGAACGGCTACCCTGCCCGTTTGCCGGAATAGCTTGGTGCGGGCTACCGTCCACCGTCCAGAAATCACATGTCTTCTTGATTCCATGGCTGCCGACGTAACGGCAAGCCGCCTCGGTTTTTCCGGATGCGTGAAGCCGGTACGACAACAGGGAGCCATAGGCCCCGAGATGATTTGAAATCCGACGTACCCGCCTTTTCAGTCCCATCGGCTTATCCCCAAACCTTGTCAGAAAGGTTCACTGTGCCCCCACCCATTTGCAGGCTGCTGCCGCGTTGTAATGCGCAGGTTGAGACTTGCCAAGAATGCGGTTGTATCCCATGTGATGATTCAATAAACCATTGGCAAAAAAGCGCAAACGTTCCGGCTGGTTTAGGTTGGACTTGCGATACTTTACATCTTTTTAGGAGAGATTATGCGCGAGATTCTCGTAACCGGCGGGTCAGGGTTTTTGGGTTCGCATCTGTGCGATGCCCTTCTGGAACGCGGCGGCAGCGTCTTGTGTGTGGACAATTTCTTCACTGGCCAGCGCAACAACATCAAGCACCTGCTTGGACGCACTGACTTCGAGTTGATGCGCCATGATGTGGTGGACCCGTTGAATGTTGAAGTGGAGCAGATTTTCAACCTCGCCTGCCCGGCCTCGCCGGTCCATTATCAGTTCGATCCGGTTCAGACCACCAAGACAAGCGTGCTCGGTGCTATCAATATGCTTGATCTTGCCAGGCGGCTGGACGTTCCGGTGCTTCAGGCGTCGACCTCGGAAGTCTATGGAGATCCGCGTGTGCATCCCCAAAGTGAGGACTACTGGGGACGTGTCAATCCGATCGGTCCGCGCAGTTGCTACGATGAAGGAAAACGCTGCGCTGAAACCTTGTTCTTCGACTATCACCGCGAGCACAGCGTCAAGATCAAAGTTATGCGTATTTTCAATACGTATGGCCCGCGCATGCATCCGAATGACGGACGGGTGGTGAGCAACTTCGTTGTTCAGGCTCTCCAGGGCGACCCCATCACAATCTATGGCGACGGAAATCAGACGCGCAGTTTCTGCTATGTCGACGACCTGATTGGCGGAATGCTGGCATTGATGGACAGCGCCGATGGCACAACCGGTCCGGTTAATTTCGGTAACCCCAATGAATGTTCAATGCTCGAACTGGCAGAACGGGTCTTGTCCCTTGTCGACAGTAAGTCCGAGATTGTGTTCAAACCATTGCCTCAGGACGATCCGATTCAACGTTGTCCCGATATAACTATTGCCAAACGCGACCTCGACTGGGCGCCCAAGGTCAACCTTGAAGACGGGCTTGGTGAAACCGTTTCCTGGTTCAGACACACACTCGACATCTGATGCAGAAGGTCGCAGCCGTTCTGATTTCTCTGAATGGCTGATTGACAACATACCCGGTAGTATGTTCCTCTCCTGTTAAAGAATACAGGGGTGTGAGGCCGTCATTGGCCGGTGCAATCCCGAAAGGGTTGAGGAGGAAAACACCGCCTATGTCCGCATCGGCGACACAGAGCCCGGTACGCCCGGTTCAGGAAGACATTCTCAACGCAGCCGCAAAATGTTTCATGGCGCGTGGATACGCGGCAACCAGCATAGACGACGTCGCACGCAGTCTCGGCGCAACCAAGGGACGCATATATCATCACTATCGCTCAAAGGCGGATCTTTTTTTTGATGTGTTTCGCCACGGTATGCAGATGAATTTCGATGCGATCACGCCGATTGCATCGCAATCCATGCCAACTGCCGAGAAGCTGCGGAGGATGACCAAAACCCATTGCCTGGCCATGATCCACACGCAGCCCTTCCAGCGTTGCGTGTGGGAGGGTGTCGAACTGCTGCAACGCGGCGCGACGACGCCTGAGCAGCGTGAAATTCTGATCGAACTGCAGTCTATGCGGGATAATTATGCGGAGATTTTCCGTACTGTTCTCGACAAAGCAAAACAGGAAGGAATTGCCCACTTCGAAAGCTCAAGCATTGCCTTACAACTTATGTTTATTTCACTGAATTCACCTCTTTTCTGGTTTCAGGAGCGTGAAGGTCAGGATGAGAGTACGATTGAGCACATTGCGAGCCAGTGCGCCCTGTTTGCGCTGCGTGGTCTCGGGTTGACGGAGGAACTTGCTGAAAATGTCTGACATGAATTTGGGTATTACCGACAAGGTCGCACCGCTGCTTGAAGAGGTTCGCACGATGGTGCGGGATGAGATTCTTCCGCTTGAGGAAGAATTTCTGGGCGAAGTGGACAAGGATGACCGGTGGACTTACACACCCCGACAGACCGAGATTCTCGAGGGCTTGAAGACGAAGGCCAGGGAAAGAGGCCTCTGGAACTTCTGGCTTACCGACTCAGATCGCGGTTACGGACTGACAACCGTAGAATATGCATATCTCGCGGAGGAAATGGGCAAGGCCAGCATAGGGGCGGAAGTCTTCAACTGTTCGGCTCCGGATACCGGAAATATGGAGGTGCTCGAGCGCTACTGCAGCGACAGCCAAAAAGACAGATGGCTGGCACCGCTGCTGGAAGGGAAAATCAGATCAGCCTACCTGATGACCGAGCCGGACGTTGCCTCTTCCGACGCTACGAATATCGCCATGCGTTGCGAGCGCGACGGTGACGACTACGTTCTCAACGGAGAAAAGTGGTGGTCATCCGGCGCGGGCGATCCGCGCTGTGAAATCTACATCGTTATGGTCAAGACCGGTGGCGACGATCAGCCCAAGCATCAGCGTCATTCTATGGTACTGGTCCCGGCCGATACGCCCGGCATCGAAAAACTGCGCGCAATGCAGGTTTATGGTCACGATGATGCACCGCATGGCCACCTGCATATACGCTTCACCGATGTGCGCGTACCGGCGGACAGCCTCATTCTTGGTGAGGGACGCGGTTTTGAAATCGCGCAAGGACGCCTGGGTCCAGGCCGCATTCACCATTGCATGCGAGCCATCGGACAGGCCGAGCGTGCCCTGGAAATGATGTGTCAGCGTTCGCTTCGACGCGAGGCTTTCGGAAAACCACTTGCCAAACTTGGCGCCAACTATGACATCATTGCCGAATGCCGCATGGATATCGAGATGGCGCGTCTGCTTTGCCTGAAGGCAGCCTGGATGATGGATCAGGGCGACGCGCGTGCTGCAGCGCCGTGGATCAGCCAGATCAAGGTGGTGGCTCCGAGGGTTGCACTCAAGGTAACGGATGAAGCGGTTCAGATGTATGGCGGTGAAGGCGTTTCGCAGGATACTCCCCTCGCCCGCGCATGGACAGGATTGCGGACGTTGCGGCTTGCCGACGGGCCGGATGCTGTCCATCGCATGCAGGTCGCCCGCAAGGAACTGAAGCAATACACCCAGGAGCGTGTCTGACCATGAAGGCAGTCGTTTGCGAGGCATATGGTCCGCTGGAAAACCTTGAATACAAGGATATCGATGATCCGCACGTCAAGGACCATACGGTGGTGGTCAGATCCGAGGCCATCGGTGTGAATTATCCTGATGGCCTTTTGGTCAAGGGTTTATACCAGATGAAGCCGCCAACGCCCTTTGTTCCGGGAATGGAAGTTGCCGGCATCGTTGAATCAGTCGGATCGGCGGTGGAGAAATTCAAACCGGGAGACCGTGTCGCAGCGCTCGGACAACTGGGCGGCTATGCCGAGCTGGTTGCTGTGCCCCAGGCCGCTGTCTTTCCGCTCCCACCGGACATGGATGCGGCCAATGCATGCGCCTTGCTATGTGCCTATGGAACGTCTCATCACGCGCTTAAGCAGCGGGCCGAACTCAAGCCAGGCGAGACCATTGCAATATTGGGCGCCGCCGGCTCGACCGGTATCGCCGCGATCCAGATCGCCAAGGTCATGGGGGCAAGGGTGATTGCCGTGGCATCTTCCCCGGAAAAGCAGTCCGCGGCGCGCGCTGCCGGCGCTGATGACGTCATTGGCTACGACAACCTCAAGGACGATCTGAAAGGCCTGACCGGCGGCAAGGGTGTCGATGTGCTCTTTGATCCCGTCGGCGGGGATGCATTTGATGCGGCATGCCGCGCCATGGCCCGCAAGGGGCGGCTTCTTGTGGTTGGATTTGCCTCGGGCCGCATACCGGAACTGCCTGCCAATCTGACGTTGGTGAAAGAATTCTCATTGGTTGGTGTCTTCTGGGGCTCGTTCACACAACACGAACCGCAGACCTATGCAGACAATATGAAGGAGCTGATCGGCTGGTACCTTGAAGGCAAGGTCAAACCTCATATTGAAGGTCGGTATCCGCTGCAGCAGGCTGCCGACGTGCTGACAAGGGTGCTTGACCGCGGCGCTGTCGGCAAGCTCGTTCTTGTACCTGAAGGAGCTTGACGATGACATTACCCAAAGAGACGTTCGCATTGGTGCAAAAGCATGACGGCTACTCGGGAACGTCCGAAGGTCCGCACATTGAAAGCCTGGACCTTTATCTGGAACCTGCAACCATAGCGTTGCCCGAACTTGCGGACGGTCAGGTGCTCATCCGCATGGCCATGGCATCGATCAATCCGTCCGATCTTCATTATATCAAGGGCGAGTACGGACACCCCCGGGTGAAGGGCGCTGCGGCGGGCTTTGAAGGCGTTGGCGAAGTGGTTGCCGGGAACGGTGACTATGCGACCTCACTGGTGGGCAAGCGTGTTGCGTTTACGGTCGATCCGGCAGGATCCGGAACATGGGCCGATTATGCAATCACCTCTGCCAAAGTCTGCATTCCGGTGCGTGACGACATGCGCGATGAGGATGCGGCGGGCCATGTCGTCAATCCGCTTACGGCGATGGCTATGTTCGACATTGTCCGCGCATCGCAAACCGGCAGTTTTATACTGACCGCCGCCAACAGCCAGCTGTGCAAACTGCTTACCGCGCTCGGACGCGATCATGATATTGCGCCGATCGCGATCGTGCGCAAGCAGGAGCAGGAAGAGCATTTGCGGGAACTTGGCGCGAAACATGTGCTCAACAGTTCCAGCGACGGTTTTGCAGAAGAGCTCAAGAACATCATAAGGTCCGAAAAACCAAGGGTGATGCTGGATGCGGTCGCCAATCAGACGTCTTCCGACATCTTCACCGCCATGCCGAACCGGGCACGCTGGGTGGTCTACGGCAAGCTCGACCCGACGCCGCCGGTGTTGAATGAGATGGGACAGTTCATCTTCATGGAAAAGCGTGTGGAGGGGTTCTGGCTGACGCGGTGGTTCATGAACACCCCGCTCGACGAGCAAATCCGGATTATCGGCGAAGTACAGGAACGTTTTGTGTCAGGTAAGTGGCAAACGGAAGTCGGCGCCAAGATAGGTCTCAAGGACGCCATGTCCGATCTGGCCGGCGCACTACAAAATGCCAATGGAAAGGTCATGCTGGTTCCGTAGATTTACAGTGGAAACGCAGGCATGCGCAGCAGCGCATAACGGATCGAGCGTCAACTCGGGCTTTGGGAGGGCCATTGAGTGGATATATTGCAACTGATTGTTAGCGGGTTGGCCAATGGGTGCGTTTATGGCCTGATCGCTCTTGGGTTCGTGTTGATCTACAAGGCGACAGAGTCAGTGAATTTCGCGCAGGGCGACTTCATGATGCTGGGCGCCTTTATCACACTCGGCTTTACCAACGCCCATTATATGGACCTGCCCTTCTGGCTGTCGGTTCTCCTGGCCATTTCGATCATGGGCGTGCTCGGCTATCTGCTGGACTTTGTCATATTGCGCAGAATGTTCGGCCAGTCGCAGGTTGCCGTCGTGATCCTGACCATCGCGCTGGGTTTTGTCATCCGCTTTATCGCCGGCGCCATCTGGGGCCACGAACCGCAATCGCTGGAATCGCCTATTGCCGGCAGTGAATTGCGATTTGGCGGTCTTGTACTGGGCCTCGATGAGGTATGGGTGATCATCATCACACTCCTGCTGACGGGCGTGCTCTACCTGTTCTTTGCCCGGACCAAGCTTGGCGTTGCCATGCAGGCCTCGTCGCAAAACCAGCTTGCCGCCTACTACATGGGTATTCCGGTCAAGCGCATACATTCGCTGATCTGGGGCCTTTCCGGCATTGTCGCGACAATTGCCGGCATCCTCTTTGCGTCCAAGGGATCGATTGATCCGGCTGCCGGCCTTCTGGGCATCAAAGCGTTTGCGGCCGCAGTGATTGGCGGCTTCGGCAGCCTGCCCGGTGCGCTTCTTGGAGGCATTATTATCGGTCTGGTTGAACCGTTTGCCGCCAGATACATGCCTGCCGGCTATTCGCAGATTTTCCCTTATCTGATCCTGATTGTGATGCTGGTGGTAAGGCCGCATGGCATCCTCTCCCAGATCCAGACAAAAAAAGTGTGAGGGCTGGCGATGCGCACCGTTTTCAAGACCTCATACGACGCCGATATCCGGCTGTTCAAACACAATGCCCAAGCCTTCTGGTATCTGTTGCTGTTTGCGATTGCGATAGGCCTGCCGTTCCTCGTGAATGATTTCTTGATCGGGGAAGCCACACTTGTCCTGATCTGGGCGATCTGTGGCATGGGGCTTATGATCCTCGTGGGACAGACAGGACAGGCAAGCCTCGGCCATGCCGCATTTATGGCCATTGGCGCCTATTCCAACGTGCTCTATCAGGAGCATTTTTCGATGCCGTTCCTGTTGTCGTTTCCCCTCTCGGGGCTGACAGCGGGCGTGGCTGGAGCCCTGATCGCACTGCCCACGACACGCCTGCACGGTATCTATCTGGCCATTGCAACACTCGCCATCTCGGTTCTGGCCGAGGATTTGATCGTCATTCTGGAACCCATTACCGGTGGTGTGGCAGGTCTTTTTGCTCCGGATATTCAGATCTTCGGTTTCACCTTCAACCGCTATGGCAATCCGGTGGAGCTCTATTGGCTTGTGCTGGCGATCACATTTGTCATCGTCTATCTCTACCGCAACCTGTTACGGTCACCGCTCGGCCGGTCTTTCGCCGCCGTGCGTGATTCGGAGGTTTCGGCAAAGGCCATGGGCGTAAACGTCGCCCGCACAAAAATGCTGGCATTTGCGGTTTCCTGCACGATCACCGGGCTCGGCGGCGCGCTCATGGGGCATTTTGCAACGGTGTTCACCCATGAGACCTTCAACCTGATCATGTCGATCACCTTGCTGCTGATCATTGTCGTCGGCGGGCTTGGCACCATTCACGGTGCATTCTTCGGGGCAATCGTGTTTGTGCTGCTACCGCTTTTGATCTCTTTCACAAGGGACGGGATCGCTTCGTTGACAGGAGCCAGCTCAATTACAATTCCCGGCCTGGAACAGGGAATCTTCGGCGCTATCCTCATCGGCTTCATTCTGTTTGAGCCGATGGGCATCTACGGCCGCTGGTTCAAGATCCGCACCTATTTCGAGCTGTTTCCCTTCTATCGGAAGGACATGTTCCGCCGCCAGAAGAGTTACCTGAAGACGGAGCGCACACGATGAGCCTATTGGAACTCACCAATGTCACGCTGCGTTTCGGCGGCCTTGTCGCGGTTAATGACGTATCCTTCAATGTCGAAGAAGGCGAAGTCTTTGCTCTGGTCGGACCCAATGGGGCCGGCAAGTCGACGATCTTCAACATGATCTCACGGTTCTATACACCGGCGGAAGGCGATATCTTCTATCAGGGCAAGAGTATCCTGGACCGCGAAGCGCACGAGATTCCGCAACTTGGCATCGCGCGCACCTTCCAGAATATCGAGCTGTTCGAACAGGCTTCGGTTCTGCAAAACCTTCTGGTCGGCCGCCACACGCATCGCCGGTCCAACTTTCTCACCGACATGATTTTCACACCCTTCGTGCGCGAGGAAGAACGCAGACACCGCGAAGCGGTCGAGCATGTCATCGAGTTTCTCGACCTTCAGGCCTATCGCGAAAAGATGATTTCCGGGCTGCCTTACGGCGTGCGCAAGGTTGTGGAGATGGGCCGTGCGCTGGCCATCAAACCCAAGCTGCTGCTGCTGGATGAACCTGCTTCCGGGCTGTCCGTTGAAGAAACGCAGGACGTTGCCTTCTGGATCGAGGACATCAAGAAGGTGATGGGCATTACCGTACTCATGGTTGAGCATGACATGCATCTGGTCGGTGCGGTGTCCGACCGGGTCATGGCGCTGGCGGACGGACGCATGCTCGCCATCGGAACGCCGCAGGAAGTTCAAAACGATCCGGCTGTCATTGAGGCATATCTTGGTTCCGATGACACAGACAGTGGAGAAGCCGCATGAGTGACAACACAAATGCTCCGCTGCTCCGGGTCGACAATCTTGAGAGTTTCTATGGCCCGATCATGGCTATTCGGGGTGTGAGCCTGGAGGTCAAGGAGGGGCAGATCGTCACCGTTCTCGGAGCCAATGGTGCGGGCAAGACCACATTGCTAAAGACCATATCCGGCGTTATGGACCCGGAAAAGGGCACCGTCGCCCTGCAAGGGGACGAGATCCAGGGCAGCGCGCCGGATGCCGTGGTCCATCGGGGTGTCGTTCATGTGCCGGAAGGCCGTGAAATCTTCCCCATCCTGACCGTCGAAGAAAATCTGAAAATGGGTGCCTATACGCGTTCCGATCATGAAGCGATCGCCTCTGATATGGAACTGGTCTACACTTATTTTCCGATCCTGAGGGAGCGCCGGTTGCAAGAGGCAGGCACGCTTTCGGGCGGCCAACAGCAGATGCTCGCCATCGGCCGCGGCCTGATGGCCAAACCGCGCATCATGCTTCTGGACGAGCCGAGCCTCGGCCTCAGTCCTCTGCTCGTGAAAGAGATCTTCACCATCATTAGCAGGCTCAACCGGGAGCAGAATGTGACAATGATGCTGGTAGAACAGAATGCAAAGGTGGCGCTTGATGTGGCACACTATGGCTATGTGATGGAACTCGGACGTATCGTGATGAGCGGCGAGGCTGAAAAACTTCAACAATCGAAGGATATTCAAGAGTTCTATCTGGGTGCACAACAGGACACGCAGCGCGGACAGCGACGCTGGAAGCAACGCAAAACCTGGCGCTGACATGAAGGGAGGAGGATCACATGGGCAATATGGAAACCATTCCACCGCAGACGCGGGTCAATGGCATCAGCGTCAACAGCGACCTCCACCAAGGTCCCTATTTTATCGACGGCTGCGACACGATGGCCAAGCTCTTCCTGCAGCGGTGCAAGGCGCTGGGCGAACGCATATCGCATCGTGAGAAGGAATACGGCATCTGGCTTTCCTATTCGTGGAACGATTACCTCGAACATGCCCGTCTGATCGGACTTGGCCTGATTGCTCTGGGGCTGAAACGAGGTGAAGCGGTCTCCATTCTTTCGGAAGACAACAAGGAGTGGGTCTATACGGACCTCGCCGTACAGTGCGTCGGTGGCATCTCATCGGGCGTTTACACCACGGATTCATCCAGTCAGCTTGCCTATCTGGTCAATGATTCCGACAGTCGCTTCCTGTTCGTCGAAAATGACGAACAGCTCGACAAGTTTCTGTCGGTGCGCGACGAGATGCCGGGTCTGACCAAGGTAATCGTCTTCGACCGGGAAGGATTGCACGACTATCACGATGAGAGGGTCATCTTTATCGAGGAACTCTACGATATCGGGCGGGTGCATCTAAAGAAACACCCTGAACTGTTTGAAGAGGAAATCGCCAGATCGAAGCCGGAGGATATCTCGATCCTGGTTTACACGTCCGGTACAACCGGACCGCCCAAAGGCGCGATGATATCAAACAGCAACATCATGTACTCGCTTTCGGTCGGCGCTTATACCCTGCCCGCCCTGGAGACGGATGAACAGGTATGCTTTTTGCCACTTTGTCATATTCTTGAACGCTTTATCTCGGTTCTCTCACCTATTGCTTCGAAATCGACCGTCAATTTTGCGGAGAGCCCGGAAACGGTGTTCGACAATGTCAGGGAGGTCAGTCCGCACATCTTCACGGCCGTTCCCCGTGTCTGGGAGAAGATCTATTCCAGAATATCGATCATGGTTGGCGATGCGACGCCGCTTGGCCGTTGGGCCTATTCGCAGGCGCTTGCGGCGGGCATTGCCCGAGCCGAATGCCTTGAGGACGAAAAACCTGTTTCGCCACTGCTTCAGGCCCGTTACCGCTTCTGGGATGCTGTGGTGCTCAGAAATATCCGGCGCATGATCGGTCTTGATCGCCTGCGTCGCGGCACCACCGGTGCGGCCCCGATTTCGCCCGACCTATTACGCTGGTTCAAGGCCATCGGCGTCGACCTCTTCGAAGGCTATGGCATGAGTGAGACCGCCGGCATTATTTCGCTCAATATGTACGGCAAGAACAAGATCGGCAGCGTCGGGCTCGTGGTGCCTGGTGGCCAGGTGCAGATCGGCGAAGGCGGGGAAATCCAGTACAAGGCCGGCAATGTGTTTGAAGGCTACTGGAAGAAGCCGGAGAAGACACAAGAGGCGATTTCCGAGGATGGATGGCTGAAGACCGGCGATGTCGGTCACGTCGACAATTCAGGTTACGTGCATATCACCGGGCGACTGAAAGACATCATCATCACCGCCGGCGGCAAGAACATCACGCCCGCGGAAATCGAGAACAAACTGAAGTTCTCGCCTTACATTTCCGACGCCGTGATCATTGGCGACAAGAGAAAGTTCCTGTCCTGTCTGATCATGATCGATCAGGAAAATGTCGAAAAATACGCGCAGGACAAACGTGTGCCGTTTGGCGATTTTGCCTCGCTATGCGCAACGGAAGAAGTCCAGGAACTCATCGGCAACGTCGTGCGGGAAGTCAATGACGAATTCGCCCGCGTTGAGCAGATCAAGGCATTCAGGCTTATCGATGTTTTGCTGACAGCCGAGGATGACGAGTTAACCGCCACCATGAAACTCAAGCGCAGTTTCGTGGAGAAAAAACATAAAGCGCTGATAGAAGAAATGTACGCCTGAACCAGCTCTAGGAGGAGTAAGTTATGAAAAATCTGGTCAAATCCATGGCCTTTGCCCTGGCCATGTCTGTGGCTCTGCCACAGGCATTTGCCGAAACACAGGGTGTAACCGATACGGAAATCCTGATCGGTTCGAACAATGACCTGTCGGGAATTTTCGCTGCATTCGGCGCACCGGCAATCGCCGCGGCAAAACAGTATTTCGACCAGGTGAATGCCGCTGGGGGCGTGCATGGAAGGCAGTTGCGGCTGATTGCCGAAGATCATGCCTACCAGATGCCCAAGGCCATGCAGAACATCAACAAGCTGATCAACTCCGACCAGGTGTTCGTCATGCTGCTTTCGCTTGGCACGCCGATGAATATCGCCAGTTTCCCGCTTCTGGAGCGCAAGGGCATTGCCAATATCGGACCGCTGAGCGCCGCAAGGCAGATGGTCGAGCCTTTGGAGCCCTACAAGTTCGCCGGTTTCTCCTCGTATTACGATCAGATGAAAGCCGGTGTGAACTACCTGAAGGAAAACAACGACGCGAAAGTCGTTTGTGCCATGTATATTCCTTCGGACTTCGGCAAGGAGATTCAAGAGGGTGCCAAGGATGCCGCAGCAGACCTTGGACTTGAGTACAAGTCCGAGACAACCCATAAGCCTGATGAGCAGGATTTCGTGGGATCGCTGACCAAGCTGAAGGATGAAGGTTGCGACACGATCGCAACGGCCTTGGGTATCCGTCAAACGATTACGGCACTTGCGACCGCCAAGAAAATCGGTTGGGACGATGTTGATTTCATCGGCTCTTCAGCCGCTTTTCACACGGCAGTGGCGAAAGTGCCGGGTGGGGTGACCGAGGGCTTTTATGCCGCGGCCGGTTGGCCTGACCTTGGCACACGGATGGATGATCCGCATGTCAAGAAATTTGTCGAGGATTATCAGGCCGAATTCGGTGAGTTCCCGGGTACGGGCGCGCTACTGGGACGCTCATCGGCCGAGGGCCTCGTCATGGCGCTTGAGGCGGCCGGCCCCGATCTGACATCTGAAAGCTTCCTGAAGGCCCAGGAAAGCCTTGATTACATCGACCCGATTACCGGCGTTCGAATCGACTACGGCCCGACCGACCACCAGGGCGGTGACGCGATCATCATATCGCGTATTGACGGCGGCGACTGGAAGGTTGTCGGCGAACAGTAAGGGCCTCAACAAACGAGCTCGCCCGGCGCCAATCCGCGCCGGGCGGCAACACCTTTGTTCTTCTCATTCATTGTCCTCACGAAAACCCACATCTGGTGAAAGTACATGTCAGAAGCCGTTTCCTATGAAGTTGTGTCCGATGAAGCCGGTGCGATCGCAGTTATCGCCATCGACAATCCACCGGTAAATGCTGCAAGTCACGCTGTTCGCGAGGGGCTGGCGGCCGCCGCGGCACGGTTTGCCGCCGATACGGCGCAGGTCGCGGTCATTTACGGCAAAGGCCGCACCTTCATAGCAGGCGCCGACATTCGCGAGTTTGGCAAGCCGATGCAGCAGCCCGGACTAACGGAGGTCATAGACGGGATCGAGAAGCTCGACAAACCGGTTGTTTGCGCAATTCATGGGACAGCTTTAGGCGGCGGGCTCGAAACCGCCCTCTCCTGCCATTACCGCGTAGCCATCAAATCGGCGCGTGTCGGATTGCCGGAAGTCAATCTCGGTCTTTGTCCGGGCGCGGGCGGCACACAACGCCTGCCCCGCCTGACCGGCGTTGAGGCTGCTGCAGATATTGTTACGTCCGGACGGCATGTCCCGGCCGCTGAAGCCTTGAAAATAGGCATCCTCGATGCTGTTGAAGACGGAGACGATCCACTTGAGGCGGGGATTGCCTTTGCACGGCGCGTACTGGCTGAGAAGCTGCCCGCGCGCAGGACATGCGATGAAAACGACAAGGTGGAAGCATCACGCGGCAACGAAGAGCTCTTCGGTGCGCTTCGCGAAAGGGTCAAGAAGAAGGCCAAGGGGCAGCTTTCCCCGCAATTGTGCCTTGAGGCGGTCATCGCGTCGGCTGAACTGCCCTTTACAGAAGGCATGGCGCGCGAGCGTGAGATATTCATGGAACTGATGAAATCGCCGCAGCGCGAAGCCCTGATCCATGCTTTTTTTGCTGAGCGTGCGGTCAGAAAGGTTCCCGAACTTGAAACCGGCAAGGCCCGCCCACTTAATTCCGCTGCCGTCATCGGCGGCGGGACCATGGGATCCGGGATCACCGTTTCGATGTTGTTTGCCGGATTGCCGGTTACGATGATCGAGCGCGACGAGGAAAGCGCTGCGCGAGGCCGGCAGAATGTCGAGAAAATCCTGGATGACGGTGTAAGGCGCGGAAAATTCGATAAAGCGCACCGCGACCACCTGGCGAACGACCTTTATTCGGTAAGCTCCGATATCGATTCCCTCAAGGATGCAGATATCGTCATCGAGGCGGCTTTTGAGAATATGGGCGTCAAGAAGGATCTTTTCCGCCAGATCGATAAGCACGCGAAGCAAGGTGCGGTTCTGGCGAGCAATACATCCTATCTCAACATCAATGAAATTGCCGCGGCCACCGACCGTCCGCAAGATGTTCTTGGCCTGCACTTTTTCTCACCTGCGCACGTGATGCGGCTGCTGGAAATCGTTGTGGCGGACAAAACCGATGTCGACGTCGCCACAACCGGATTTGCGCTGGCGGCGAAGCTGAAGAAGGTCGGCGTGCGGGCCGGCGTCTGTGACGGCTTTATCGGCAACAGGATCCTGGAACGGTATCTGTCAATCGCTTCCTACATGGTCGAAGACGGCACCAGCCCCTACGACATAGACCGCGCGGTTCTCAACTTTGGCTATCCGATGGGGCCGAACCAGATGGGCGACCTCGCAGGCCTTGATATCGGTTACGCAAACCGCACCCGCAAGCGCGAGGAAGGTTGGAAGGGCCGCTACGCGGCGGATTACATGGACCGTATCGCCGAGCTTGGACGTTACGGTCAGAAGACAGGCCGGGGTTTCTACATCTATGAAGATGGGAGCCGGGTCGGAAAGCAGGACCCCGAGGTGCTTGAGATTATCGACCAGGTGCGTTCCGAAAAGGGAATTGACCCCCGGCCACTGGACGAAGAGGCGATCATGCGTCGCTACATGGCTGCCATTATCAATGAAGGCGCGCGTGTCGTTGAGGAAGGGATCGCGTTACGCCCGCTTGATGTCGATGTCACCATGCTTTTTGGCTACGGCTTCCCGCGCTGGCGCGGCGGCCCCCTGAAATATGCCGACATGATCGGTCTCGACAAGGTTCTCGCCGATATCCGTGAATTCGAGAACGAGGACGCGGATTTCTGGAAGCCCGCCAAATTGCTCGTCGATCTCGTTGGACGCGGTGAAAATTTCGATAGCCTGAACAAAGCCACGAACGCTTAAGGAACAACAAATGCGCGAAGCAGTAATCGTATCGACCGCCCGTACCGGCATCACCAAGGCATTTCGGGGCGGCCTCAACATGACCCATGGCGCGGAGTTCGGCGGCGCTGCCGCCAGTGCCGCAGTCGAGCGTTCCGGTGTTGATCCGGAGCTTATCGAGGATGCCGTTATCGGATGCGGCCTGCCCGAGGGCGCCACCGGCGGCAATATCGCCCGCCAGATCGCCATCAGGGCCGGCCTGCCGGTCACGACAGCCGGCATGACCGTCAATCGTTTCTGTTCATCCGGCTTGCAGGCCGTTGCTCTGGCCTCTCATGCGATCACCCAGCAGGGATCGCCGGCAATGCTCGCCGGAGGGATCGAATCCATCACCCTCGCCCAGGGAAATGCCAATACCCACATGGCGCGTAGCCCGTGGATCCTTGAGAACAAGCAGGCGATCTATCTGCCGATGATCGACACGGCCGATATCGTGGCAGAGCGTTATAGTATCTCGCGCGAAGCGCAGGATGCTTACGCCTTGTCTTCACAGCAGCGCACCGCTGACGCGCAGGAAGCCGGTCGCTACGATGACGAGATTATCCCGTTTTCAACAACGATGGCCGTCAAGGACAAGGAAACCGGGGAGATTTCCCAACACGAGGTGACGATCAGCCGGGACGAGTGCAACCGGCCCGGCACGACGTTGGAAGGCCTGCAGTCGCTTGAGCCGGTACGCGGTCCGGATCAGTACATCACGGCGGGCAATGCCTCACAGCTTTCCGATGGCGCATCCGCCTGCGTACTCATGGAGGCAAAGGAAGCGGAAAAGCGGAATATCGAGCCCATGGGCGCTTTCCGCGGCTTTGTCGTCGCGGGGTGCGAGCCTGATGAAATGGGGATTGGTCCGGTCTTCGCGGTGCCACGGCTGCTTGAGCGCGCTGGTCTGACAATGGATGATATCGGCCTTTGGGAACTCAATGAAGCGTTTGCGAGCCAGGTTCTTTATTGCCGCGACAAGCTCGGCATTCCGCAGGATATTCTCAACGTCAATGGCGGTTCGATATCCATCGGCCATCCTTATGGCATGACGGGCGCGCGGCAGGTGGGCCATGTAATGTATGAAGGCAAGCGCCGTGGCGTAAAGCATGTCGTGGTGACCATGTGCATCGGCGGCGGTCAGGGCGCTGCCGGCCTGTTTGAAATCTACTGAGGAAAGTCGGGATCATGGATTTGAACTACACGGACGAGGAAATCGCTTTCAGGGACGATGTCCGTGCCTTCCTGAAGGCCGAATTGCCGGCTTCCGTCTCTGACAAGGTCAAGGGCGGCAAGCGCCTTACCAAGGAGGACATGGACAGCTGGCATGCAATCCTGAACAAACGCGGATGGCTGGCCGAAAACTGGCCGGTGGAATATGGCGGGACCGGTTGGAATGCCGTCCAGCAGCAGATTTTCGATGACGAAACCTGCGCCGCCGGCGCCCCGCGTATTGTGCCCTTCGGTCTGAAGATGCTGGCACCGGTGCTTATCAAATATGGTTCCGAGGAACAGAAGAAGCATTATCTGCCGCGTATCCTCGATGGGTCTGACTGGTGGTGCCAGGGTTACTCCGAACCGGGAGCCGGCTCGGATCTGGCATCGTTGAAAACACGCGCGGTGCGAGACGGCGACCATTTTATCGTCAACGGCCAGAAGACCTGGACGACACTTGGCCAATACGCCAACAAGATTTTCTGTCTGGTGCGTACATCAACCGAGGGCAAGCCGCAGGAAGGTATCTCCTTCCTCCTCATCGATATGGATACGCCCGGCATCACGGTGCGTCCGATCATCCTGCTTGAAGGCACCCACGAGGTGAATGAGGTCTTTTTTGACGATGTGCGGGTGCCGGTCGAAAACCTCGTTGGCGAAGAGAACAAGGGTTGGACCTATGCCAAGTATCTTCTGACCCACGAACGTACCAATATCGCCAATGTCGGCGCCAACAAGGTTTCGCTTGAACATCTCAAACATATCGGTCGGACGCAGAAGGTGCGCGGCCGGCCGTTGATTGAGGATCCGCTTTTTGCTGCGCGTCTTGCACAAATCGAGATGGAACTCGATGCCATGGCGACCACCAATCTGCGCCTGCTGTCTTCGCCGGACAGCGTTGCCAATGCCGGTCCGATGAGCTCCATGCTCAAGATCAAGGGAACGGAAATCCGTCAGGCGCTGAATGACCTGACACGCCGGGCCCTCGGCCCCTATGCGATGCCTTTCGTTTCAGAAGCGTTGGAGACCGGGTATAATGAAGAACCGATCGGGCCGGACTACGCGGCTCCGGTTTCCAAAGACTATTTCAACAACCGCAAAATCACGATCTATGGCGGATCGAACGAGATCCAGCGCGGTATCATCACAAAAATGATGATGGGGCTGTAAGGACAAATGGACTTTAACCACACTGAAGACAGAGCCATGCTGAAAGACATGGTCACACGCTTTCTTGCTGACAATTACGCGTTGGAGAAGCGAAATGAAGCAGCAGAAAGCAGCGAAGGGTTTTCCCGCGAGCAGTGGAGCCGGTTTGCCGAGCTCGGCCTGATTGGCGCCCTCTTTTCAGAAGAAGTCGGCGGCTTCGGCGGCGCGGGCTTTGATATCAGCGTCCTGTTCGAAGAGCTCGGGCGCGGCCTTGTTGTCGAACCGTTCCTTGCAAGCGCCGTCCTGGGCGGCACCATGCTGGCTGAACTCGGCAGCGACGATCAGAAGGCGATGATCGGTGATGTCATCAGCGGCGAAAAGCTCCTTGCTTTTGCCCACGGCGAACCTCAAAGCCATTATGACCTCAGTCATGTAGAGACCATGGCGCGCAAAGACACCGGCAAATGGGTGCTGAACGGCAAGAAGGCTGTGGTTTTGAACGGTGACAGCGCCGATGCGCTTATCGTCACCGCGCGAACCGCGGGCAGCAGCTGGGATGAAGACGGCCTGTCGGCATTCATCGTTCCGGCAAATACCGATGGACTCACCGTCAGGGGATATCCGACTATAGATGGCCAGCATGCCTGTGAGATTGATCTCAACGATGTTCGGCTCGAAGAAAGTGCATTACTGGGCAAGGACGGTGATGCCTATCCGGCAATTGAGCTTTCGGTTGCACGGGCTAATGTTGCACTGACGTCCGAGGCCATCGGCCTGATGGAGGTCTGCCGCGACATGACCCTGGACTATCTGCGCACGCGCAAGCAGTTCGGCGTTCCAATTGGCAAGTTTCAGGCTCTGCAGCACCGGATGGCAACGGTACTGACCGAAATCGAACAGGCGCGTTCTGCGGCGATCAACGCGGCGGGTCGCCTTGACCTGAGCCGCCGGGAACGGGAAATGGCCGTCTCATCCGCCAAGGCACTGGCCGGGCGTATCGGTCGCCTCGTTGCCGAGGAGGCAATCCAGATGCATGGCGGGATCGCCATGACCTGGGAATACGGGCTTGGACATTTCGCCAAGCGGCTGATTATGCTCGATCACCAGTTTGGCGATGTCGACTATCATACGGTCCGCTTCGCAGAGTTTTCCCGCAAGGCGACCTGATGCGTGGCGTTCGAATACGATGAAAGTCATTCGCGATCAGACCGGCACGCAGAGGACGTTGGGCTATGTGGTCGAAATCGATGCGGGCGCCGCGCGTATCTATCTCGATATAGATGAGCGGCACATCAATCGTGGCGACACACTACATGGCGGTGTTATGGCGACGATGCTCGATGCCGTCGCGGGTTATGCGGTGAGCCTGTCGGTGGATGGTGAGTCGCTTTATTACACATCGACTGTATCCCTTACCGTGAACTACCTGTCACGTGTCAGCGAAGGCCGCGTCGTGGCAACGGCAAAGGTTACAGGCGGTGGCAAGAAGATCGTTTTTGTCGACGCACTGTTGTCTACGGATGCCGGTATCCCGGTGGCGTCGGCGACGGGAACCTTCAAGCTTTACAGGGAGAATGTGCGCGACTAGTGCAACTTGATCTCCGTTGACTTGCGATGCAGCCGCTTTCCTGCCTGACATCGCCCTTCCGATCAATTCGACAAAAATTCTCGTTGGAATGCTTCATTCGACCGCATCTGACGCTATGTTGCAATGCAGCACAACAGATCGATCGACGGAGGCTATTCATGTCAGAAGTTAAAACCGCCATTGTCACCGGCTCTTCAAGCGGTATCGGTCTCGGTATCGCGGAAGGCTTCGCCGCAAAGGGCATGAACATCGTTATGAACGGTATCGAGCCTTCGGAGCAGATAGAGCCGTTGCGGAAAAATTTGCAAGACACCCACGGTGTCGATGCGATTTATATCGAGGCCAACATCATGAAGCCGGATGGCGTACGATTGCTCATGTCGACGGCGGAGGATGCATTCGGGCGGATTGACGTGCTGGTCAACAATGCGGGGATCCAGTATGTCGCGCCAGTGGAAGAGTTTCCCGAGGATAAATGGGAGGCGATCATCGCCCTCAATCTTTCAGCCGCCTTTCATACTACGCGTGCGGTTGTGCCCGGCATGAAGGCCCGGGGCTGGGGCCGTATCATCAACATCGCGTCGGCTCACGGGCTTGTCGCCTCACCTTTCAAATCAGCCTATGTCTCGGCCAAGCACGGCCTTGTGGGTTTGACGAAAACCGTGGCACTGGAAGTCGCCGAACACGGTATCACCGTCAATGCCATTTGTCCGGGATATGTCTGGACACCGTTGGTTGAAAAGCAGATCCCGGACACCGCCGCCGCACGCGGAATTACCGAGGAGGAGGTCAAGCGCGACGTGCTGCTGGCTGCACAGCCGACGAAGGAGTTCGTCAGCGTCGAACATATGGCGGCTCTGGCCAATTTCCTTTGTTCCAGCGAAGCATCGTCAATTACCGGCGCATCGCTTCCGGTTGATGGCGGATGGGTGGCGCAATGACCATTGTGAGGCAAACCGGCAGGACTGACGCGGTATGAGCGAAGGTCAAAAATCAGTCAATATTGCGCTACAGGGCGGAGGCGCTCACGGCGCCTTCACGTGGGGTGTGCTCGACAAATTGCTCGAGGACGGACGCCTCGACGTCGAAGCCATATCCGGGACATCGGCCGGTGCCATGAATGCCGTTGCCGTTGCTGACGGGCTGATGAGCGATGGCGCGGACGGTGCGCGGGCAGCGCTTGAGCATTTTTGGCGATCGATCAGCGAGCGGTCGGCTTTCAGTCCGATCCAGCGCCTGCCCTTTGACGTGTTCATGGGCAATTGGAGCCTGGATCATACGCCGAGCTACCATTTTTTCGATGCGATGACCCGTATGACGTCGCCCTATCAGTTCAACCCGCTCGATATCAATCCGCTGCTTCAGCTTCTGGAAGAATGCATCGATTTCGATCGTGTGCGCAGTTGCGATCAGTTGAAGCTCTTCATTTCCGCTACGGATGTGGAAACGGGCCGTGTCAAAATCTTCAACCGCAGCGAATTGACGGCGGAGATGGTGATGGCATCCGCCTGCCTTCCTTTCCTGTTTCAGGCAGTCGAGATTGACGGTGTCCCCTATTGGGATGGCGGCTATATGGGCAATCCGGCACTGTTTCCGTTTCATACGCAAACGGACTCCGACGATATCATTGTTGTGCAGATCAACCCGATTGAGCGTCGGGGCGCACCGCGCACGGCTCAGGAGATTCTCAATCGCATCAACGAAATCAGTTTCAACGGAAGCCTGTTGCGGGAATTTCGCGCCATCGACTTCGTTCGCCGCCTGATTGAAGAAGGCAAGCTGTCGCAGGAACACTATCGCAAAACACGGGTGCACGTGATCGAGAATCAGAACGAACTCAAGCCGCTTGGCGCTTCTTCAAAGGTCAATGCGGAGTGGCGCTTTCTCGTTCATTTGCGCGATATCGGGCGCGAGACGGCCGAACGATGGCTGGCTGCGCATGTGGATCACGTCGGCAATCAATCCACGGTCGATCTTCGGGCCATGTTTCAGGGTCTTGGGGTGGAGCATCACGGCTAGCGCAGGCTGCTTGCAACGGCTGTAATGCTTGCCCCGGCGTCGCTCACCTACAAACTGTTCAATATTAGTGATAAGCTGCAACGAATCTGTTCAGTAAAAGTATAGCGCGTAAGAGCTTCTCATCCTGAATGTGGCGCCCTAGTTAAGGGTTAAGGAAGGAGGATGAAACCATGCGTATACTCGGTTTATCCATTATTGCCGGCTTACTGATGGTCACGTCTTCCATCGCGAATGACGAAATGGACGTGGCATCGGCAAGGGGCATTGTCGAACAGCAGATCACCGCATTTCTAAGCGACGATATCGACACCGCCTATTCGTTTGCGGCACCGGCCATCAAGAGACTTTATCCGGAGCCCCAGCGCTTCCTGGAAATGGTCAAACGCAATTATCAACCGGTCTACAGGCCGGGCAACTACGCGTTCGGCCGCGCACTCTCCGACACCGACGGTGATACCATTGCACTTGAGTTGCTGATCACAGGGCCAAAGGGCAAGGACTGGCGTGCGATCTATGTGCTCAATCGGCAGGATAACGGCAAATTCCAGATTTCCGGTGTCCAGCTTACGAAGCTCAAAAGCCCGGCGATCTGATCAGGAACGCACATTTAGGCTCAGTCCAGTGCTTTGAGCGCGCGGTCTGCCGCGAGCATCTCTTTCCACCTGTAGGCCCTGCGTTGTTCCGCTTGTGCGTCTGCGCCCCATTGCTCAGCATTCCAGTCTTCATCGACATGGGCGGCTGCCCAGGCCTCTTCGACGGTGACTTCTTCCTTTGCGATGGCGAGGGCCAGGAGGCCCGATCCGGTCAGCGTGGTGAAGGTGTGCAGGCTGGCGAGAGCAATCGGGCATTTGAAGCCGACAAGGTGAATGCCGACGGCATTGATCGCTTCTCGGGGTTGTTCCACATGCATGACGCCTTCGGCGAGCATGAAACGTGCACCGAGCGCCGTGTGTGCCCAATCGATTACCGGATCCCAGATTTCATTTTGCCGGGCGACCAGTCTTTCTGGCCCGTCGGCCCGATAGCAAAGAAGGTCCGTTCCGGCAAAACGCAGGACATCTTCCATCACTGCCTGAGGGTCGGTTGCGATCCCGTCAATCGCCGTATTGACCAGCCTCGTCACCGGCATTGACACCGGGTCTATTTCATCTTGCTGCGCGTCCCACTCCGTTCGGATGAGCTCGGCCAGGTCTTTTGTCGGAGCCGCCAGAATGTTCTTGGCGGGTGTGCGAATTTTCTTCCCGTCCAGCAGGATAGAGAACTCTACTCCGTCTTCACCAATGCCCGTCTTGTCATAGAAACGTTTTGGCAAAGGTCTTTTCGACAGGATCTGCGCCCGCTTGACGGGGTCGGCGTCGCTCATCATGTCATTGAGATCGTCCAGAATATCTCTCATCGTACCTGCTCCAGCCCGACGATTGGCGCGAGTTCATCGGGCCTTTCAATAATATGATGTGCGCCAGCCTGGTGAAGGTGATCCACCGCGGCATAGCCCCAGGATACACCGACCGCGCGAGCGCCGGCATTCACTGCCATTTGCATATCGTAGATAGCGTCACCCACGACGATTGTCTGCTCCGGAGCCATGCCGGTGTCGGCGCAACACTCAAGCACCATCGCCGGATGAGGTTTGGATGGGCACTCATCCGCAGTGCGTGTCGTGACAAAACGTTTAATCAGATTGTTTCGCTCCAGCAATTTGTCCAGGTTGCGTCGTGATTTGCCTGTGACCACGCCAACCAGAACCTCGTCCCTCACGAGCAAAGCCTCCAGCAGGTCCAAAATACCATCGTAAAATGGTTCGTCGATTTCTGATGCTTCGCGCAGCGTACGGCTGTGATGCCTGTAGCGATCCGCCAGATGCCGGATTTCGTCGTCGACCGGGCGCTGCAAGAGTTTTGCAATGGCCAGATCAAGAGACAGTCCTATGACTGATTTTGTCTGGTTGAACTGTGGAAGTGGCTGCCCGCCTTCGGCAAAAGCTCTTTCCATGCCGGCATGAATAAAGGCTGCGCTGTCAATGAGCGTGCCGTCGCAGTCGAAAAGGACAAGCTTCATCCCTCGTAGTCCTTGTCGAAGCCAAGAAGGTTCCAGCTCTGGACCATGTGAGGCGGAAGCTGCGCGGTGACATTGATCCTTTTGCCACCATCGGGATGCGGAATGGAGATGTGACGGGCATGAAGATGCAGGCGCTTTTGCATCCCGCCGGGGAACTCCCAATTGTGATCAGCCTCAAAATATTTCGGATCACCAATGATGGGGCATCCGATATGCGCTGCATGGACCCTGAGCTGATGCGTGCGCCCGGTATAGGGCTCCATCTGCAGCCACGACAATTGCTGGCCGGCCTGCTCGATGATGCTGTAGTGGGAAATCGCGTGGTCCGCATCCGGCTCCCCATGATGGCACACGCGGATGCGATCGCCGTCCGGCGTCTGTTCTTTTACCAGCCAGGTCGATATGCGGCCTTCCCGTTTACGCGGAACACCCTTGACCAACGTCCAGTAGGTCTTTTGCGTATCGCGCTCCCGGAAAGCGGCCGTCAGACGCTGCGCTGCGCCACGTGTACGGGCGACGACCAGAACGCCGGACGTATCGCGGTCAAGGCGATGGACCAGCCGCGGCTTCTCTCCCTTGCGGCTGCGCCAGGCTTCCAGCATCTTGTCGATATGGCGGGAAATGCCCGATCCGCCCTGCACGGCCAACCCAGCCGGTTTATTGAAAACATAGACCTTTGGATCTTCGTAGATCAGCATGCCGGAAAGCAGGTCAGAATCTGCACCTGCGGACGCCGGTCTCTTCTGCCCGGCCTCAACACCGCCCTTTTCATCGGTGCCAAGCGGAGGGATACGGATCATCTGTCCCGGTTGAAGGCGTGTGTCGTGTTTTGCCCGGCCGCCATCAATGCGGATCTGTCCAGACCGTAAGAGTTTCTGCAGCTTGCCAAAACCCAATCCGGGAAAATGCGTCTTGAACCACCGGTCCAGGCGCATGCCTGTTTCATCCGTATCCACTTTTCGCTGCTCGACGCCGGCCATGACTTAAGCCTCCTATGCCATTGCCCGGGCGAGCGCCAGCCCGGCGAAGAGTGCTGCAATGGAAAGCAGGACACTTGCCGCGACATAGAGGGACGCAGTCATGGCGGCGCCGCGCTCCCAGAGCATCGCAACATCAAGAGAGAAGGCCGAAAAGGTCGTAAAGCCGCCTAGTAGGCCCGTTGCGACCAGTAGCCGTACTTCATTCGACACACCGCTACGCCGCACAAGCCACTCCACAAAGATGCCCATGATGAAGGACCCGACAATATTGACCGTCAATGTTCCCCACGGAAAACCGGGACCGAAAGCCCGCAAGCTTGCCACATTTACAAGATGTCTGAGCGAGGCGCCGACAGCGCCGCCGAGCGCAACAATGAGTAAGTTTGCCATGGGGAGCGTTTATTCGCTTTTACCTCTGCGGGAAAGGCCGGATTGCAATAATTCCGCGAGGATCAGACCGCTGCCATCTGTCGAAGCGCTGCCCCGCTCAAGGCCGGTGAACGACCATTGCCAAATGCGTCCTTTACGAGTTCGATGACTTTGCGGTTGACCGGCGCGGGTGTTCCCATCTCTTCGGCAAGCCTGACGATAGCGCCGTTGAGATAATCGATTTCCGGCTGGCGGTTCTTCTGCAGGTCGTCCCACATGGATGAGCGTGCCTTGTCATCCATGGCCAGCATTGATTGGGCCACGCGCATGAACAGCCAGTCCGGCAGACGCAGGATGTGGGGAATCAGCCACGGCTGAACGCGCCCGATCGCCGCCGGCCTGATGCCGGCTTTGGATGTTGCAACCAGTGCCTCCTTGACCATCGCTGCCAGCACGGTGCGATAATCGCGATCTGACAGTTGCCGGACCAGTGGAACGTCAGAGAGCACGTTCAGCGCGTTGTTGAGGTTAAGCAGGAGCTTGCCCCACAGGACAGCATCCATGTCGCTGCTTGTTTCCGCGGTGAGCCCGGCTGCCGTCAGGAACTGCGCCAACTGTCTTGTTGCCGGATCGTCGGCAAGCAGGATATTTCCGGCTGTTGCGCGATGGAAGCGGCCCTCGCCTGACGACAGCACATTGAATGGAACCATGCCGGCAAAAACCCTTTCCGCGCCCAGTGCGTCTTCAAGGGCTTTGACGTTACCGACGCCGTTCTGCAGGGAAATGACCTTTGCACTGGATTTAAGATGCGGAGCCAAATCCACGGCTGCTTCCGGGGTGGACTGCGATTTGACGCAAAACAGGATGAGGTCGCATTTGGAAATAACGGCGGGATCGGATGATATTTTCAGCTTGCTTGAGGGCACACCAGCTTGCGGCCCGTCAAACCGTGTCAGGGTGAGCCCGTGCTGCTGCAAGGTCTCAACCGCGCTTTCCCTCCCCAGGAAGTGGACTGTCAAACCGGACGCAGCCAGCATCCCGCCTACATAACAGCCAATGGCACCGGCGCCGAATACACCGATCGTATCCGCCTCATCCGTCATTTGCCTGCTTTCTCGGCCCTTAGCTTTTGCCAGTATTCCAGGCGCTTTCTGATTTCGCGCTCAAAGCCACGTTCCGGCGGATCGTAATATTGCTGTCTTCCCATTTTCTCCGGAAAATAGTCCTGCCCGGAAAAGCCGTCGGGTGTGTCGTGGTCATATTCATATCCGGTTCCATACCCTTCATCTTTCATAAGACGTGTGGGTGCGTTGAGTATGTGCTTCGGCGGTAGCAGCGATCCGTATTCCTTTGCCGAACGGATCGCCTGTTTAAAGGCGACATAGGCCGCATTCGACTTTGGCGCGGTCGCCAAATAGATACAGGCCTGCGCCAGTGCCAGCTCGCCTTCCGGTGAACCGAGAAAATCATAGGCGTCCTTGGCGGCATTGGTGATGACGAGCGCCTGCGGGTCGGCGAGCCCGATATCCTCGGAAGCCATGCGCACCAGCCGCCGCCCGATGAAACGCGGATCCTCACCGGCGTCGAACATCCGGCAAAGGTAGTAGAGCGAGGCGTCCGGGTCCGAGCCGCGAACCGCCTTGTGGAGCGCTGATATGAGATTGTAGTGCCCGTCCTGCCCCTTATCGTAAACCGGGGCACGGCGCTGTACGACCTCCTGGAGTTTGGATGCATCGAATGTCTCGCCTTCCCTGGCAGCGCGCCAGACTTCTTCTGCAAGGGTCAACACCGCACGCCCATCGCCATCTGCCATGCGCAAGAGGCTCTGTCGTGCATCCTCGTCCAGCGGCAGCTCCCTGCCCTGCTCGGCCTCAGCGCGTTCAAGCAGGAGCTGAAGGCTCTGTTCATCATGGGGCTTGAAGGTTAGAACACGCGCCCGGGACAGAAGCGCCGCGTTCAACTCGAAGGACGGATTTTCCGTTGTCGCCCCGATCAGGATCACCGTCCCGTCTTCCATGACGGGAAGAAAACTGTCGAGCTGGGCCTTGTTGAAACGGTGGATCTCATCGACGAACAACAGGGTCTGCCTGCCGGACATGCGCCGGGCGCGGGCTGCTTCAAATGCCTTTTTGAGATCCGCAACGCCCGAGAAAATCGCCGAGATCTGTTCAAATGCGAGATCGGTTTCGCCGGCCAGAAGCCGAGCGACAGTCGTCTTGCCGGTGCCAGGCGGGCCCCAGAATATCATGGAACCGAGTGTGCCGTTCGCAATCATGCGCGTCAGGGCGCCGTCATCGCCGGTCAAATGAGGCTGGCCGGTTACTTCCGCAAGCGATAGCGGGCGTAAGCGGTCGGCAAGCGGCCTTGCCTTCTGAGCCGTTTCATCCGCAACCGACGAAAAGAGATCACTCATCAGCGCACCATTTGACGAAGCCTTCGCCCGTTGCGGGTGATCTCGAATTGCCAGAATCCTGGCTCTCCGGCGATTGCTTCGGCTACATCGCTTGCCTGTCTCATGGTTTCGCCGTTGATTTCCACCAGAATGTCGCGTGGTCGCAGGCCATAGCGATTTGCAGGCGATCCGTCCTCGACTTCAAGCACCACGACTCCCTTGATATTCAGGGGCAGCCGGAGCTGTTCGGCGATGCGGGGGTCGATATCAACGACGACCGCGCCGGAAAATGGGTTTTGGCCTGTTATGCGCAGCTCGCCAGGGCGTTGCGGATCGCTGGGCTCTCCCAATCTGATACTGAGTGTACGCACGGACGAACGCGAGATGACCTCGAGTTTGACAACCTTGCCGACACCGGCGGTTGCCAGGCGGTAGCCGAGCGCATCGGGGTGCTGGACTGTCAGCCCGTCCAGACTGATGACCAGATCGCCAACCTTCAGTCCTCCCTCATGCGCGGGTCCTTCCGGCACCACGGCGGTGACAATGGCCCCAAAAGCCTGTTCCATGCCGAGCGCTTCCGCCATGTCGGCGGTCACGGGGACGAAGGATGCACCGATGAACGGGCGCGAGAACTTGTCCGCGCCGCTCCTTGCCGCGTCGACCACGGCGCGTACCATATTGGCCGGTATGGCAAAGCCGATACCGTTGGATCCGCCGGAGCGCGAAAAGATAGCCGTGTTGATCCCGACCAGTTGCCCGTTCATGTCAACAAGTGCGCCGCCGGAGTTTCCGGGATTGATCGCGGCGTCAGTCTGAATGAAAAACCCAAAATCAGAGATACCGACACCGTTTCGCGCCAGTGCCGAAACAATACCGCTGGTCACTGTCTGGCCGACACCGAACGGATTGCCAATTGCCAGCAGGATATCTCCGACTTCCAGCCGGTCTGAATCGCTGTAATCGATCGCCGAAAACGGTCCGCCGCCGTCGATCTTCAGCACAGCCAGGTCCACGCGCTTGTCTTTCAGCAGAACGCGGCTCGGATATTCCCGCCCGTCGGCAAATGCGATCTTGATCTCGTCCGCACCATCGATCACGTGATTGTTGGTGACGACAATGCCTGATGCATCGACGATGACCCCTGAACCGAGCGAAGACTGGCGCTGCGAGCGCCCGCGCGGTCCTTGACCGAAGAAGCGTTCAAAGAAGGGATCGCCGGCAAAGGGCGAACGCGTGCGGACCATGCGCTCGGCGTAAACATTGACGACGGCAGGAGCCGTCAGCTTGACGAGTGGCGCGTAGGAGAATTGCAGTTCTGCTCTTGATTGCGGAACTACGCGCTCGCCCGCCGGCTTGGTTTTCTGGGCTCTTCCCAGAATGTCCGAGATGACGCCGCGGAGTTTCTCGGTGCTGGTTGGCTCTTGCGCCCCGGTCATAGTCAGCGTCAGGCCAATGGCCGCCATAACCGCGGCGGTTAATCCGAACCATTTCAGTCGGCGCATTCAATTTCCTCCGAGCGAATCCGTTCCGTATATATATGCCGGTCGATACGGATCAAAAAGGGTATGACGGTGGCATGCTGTCACTGCCACGAAAAAAGGCCGGGCAAAGCCCGGCCTTGGAAAGTTCAAAGGGTGCAGTTCTTATGCTGCTTCAGTCTCTTCCGTCTCCGCCTCGGCTTCAACGCGCGCAAGATCCTTGGCGCCCTTGGCATCGACATCGCGGTCGACGAACTCGACAACGGCCATTGGCGCGTTGTCGCCCTTGCGGAAACCGGCCTTCATGATGCGAAGGTAACCGCCATTGCGGTCGGCATAACGGGTTGCGATCGTGTCGAACAGCTTGCGGACCATGTCGACATCCTTGATCTTCGAGATAGCCTGGCGGCGGGCATGCAGGTCGCCCCGCTTGCCGAGCGTTACCAGCTTCTCAACGACCGGTCGAATTTCCTTCGCCTTCGGCAAGGTGGTCACGATCTGCTCGTGTTCGATCAGGGATGCCGCCATGTTCGCAAACATTGCCTTGCGATGGCTGGCTGTCCGGTTCAGCTTGCGGCCTGACTTGCGGTGGCGCATGAGCCTTCTCCTTCAATGCGGGGTGCACCCGCTGGTTCGATTAGTATTGATCCTCGTAGCGCTTGGCGAGATCTTCGATGTTTTCCGGCGGCCATGCGGGAACTTCCATTCCAAGATGGAGGCCCATGGATGCCAGTACTTCCTTGATCTCGTTAAGCGACTTGCGGCCAAAGTTCGGCGTACGCAGCATTTCGGCTTCTGTCTTCTGAATGAGATCGCCGATATAGACGATGTTGTCATTCTTCAGGCAGTTTGCCGAGCGTACGGACAGTTCCAGTTCGTCGACCTTCTTGAGTAGCGCAGGATTGAAAGCAAGTTCGGTTGCCTGAACTTCCTCGACTTCCTTTTGCGGCTCATCGAAGTTGATGAAGACACCGAGCTGATCCTGCAGGATGCGGGCGGCAAATGCGATTGCGTCCTCTCCCGAGACGGAGCCGTCGGTTTCCAGCGTCATGGTCAGACGGTCATAGTCGAGAACCTGGCCTTCACGGGTGTTTTCAACCTTGTAAGACACTTTCTTGACCGGCGAATAAAGGCTGTCGACCGGGATCAGGCCGATCGGTGCATCTTCTGCCCGGTTACGGTCAGCCGGCACATAGCCCTTGCCGTTCTGTACGGTGAATTCCATGCGGATCTCCGCGCCCTCATCGAGCGTGCAGATCACGTGGTCAGGATTGAGAATCTCGATATCGCCGACAGTCTGGATATCGCCCGCAATGACGGTGCCCGGGCCCTGCTTGCGCACGACCATGCGCTTGGGCTCGTCACCTTCCATTCCGATGGCGATTTCCTTGATGTTGAGGACAATGTCCGTGACATCTTCGCGAACGCCGGGGATCGAGGAGAATTCGTGCAGAACGCCGTCGATCTGTACTGCCGTGACAGCGGCGCCACGCAGCGAGGACAGCAAGACGCGGCGAAGCGCGTTGCCGAGTGTCAGACCAAAGCCACGCTCGAGCGGTTCGGCAACCAGTGTCGCCTTTGTGCGATCGGCTGCTGAGAACTCGATCTTGTTCGGCTTGATCAGTTCCTGCCAGTTTTTCTGAATCATGTTCAATTACCTTCCGTTCCTTGCCACCATCCAATCGTGACAACAGAGCTGGAGAGCCGAGAGGAGCAAAACTGCTCTTCGGCGTGCGATTCACACGTTAGACGCGCCGCTTCTTGCGCGGACGGCAACCATTGTGCGGAATGGGTGTCACGTCGCGGATAGACGTGATCGTGAAACCGGCCGCCTGAAGGGCGCGCAATGCCGATTCCCGACCGGAGCCCGGACCGCAAACCTCAACCTCAAGAGACTTCATGCCGTGCTCCTGTGCCTTCTTGGCGCAGTCTTCGGCGGCAATCTGCGCCGCGAACGGCGTTGATTTGCGCGAGCCCTTGAAACCTTTGGCACCAGCTGACGACCAGGCAATGGCATTGCCCTGTGCGTCGGTGATGGTGATCATCGTGTTGTTAAATGTCGAATTCACATGGGCAACGCCCGATGAGATATTCTTGCGCTCGCGGCGGCGAACGCGTGTGGCTTCTTTTGCCATCACAGTCCTTTCATCGATCTCTACACCGCCGTAATTCCAGCGGCTCCACCGGAAGGGGCGCTATGGCCGCCCCGACCAATCTCTAAACAAAACCCGGCTTCCACATTGCAAACCGGCCAGTCCGGAAAAATCCGTGCTTACTTCTTCTTGCCTGCAATTGCCTTGGCAGGTCCCTTGCGGGTGCGGGCATTTGTGTGCGTGCGCTGTCCGCGAACCGGCAGGTTGCGGCGATGGCGCAGGCCACGATAGCAGCCGAGGTCCATCAGCCGCTTGATGTTCATTGCCGTCTCACGACGCAAGTCACCCTCAACCTGGTAGTCGCGGTCAATTGCTTCGCGGATCTGAATAACGTCGGCGTCAGAAAGCTCATTGACGCGGCGCTCGGCCGGGATACCGACCTTCTCGGTGATTTCCTTGGCGAAGGTTGCACCGATCCCGTGAATGTACTGCAGCGCGATGACAACGCGCTTGTTCGTTGGAATGTTGACGCCAGCGATACGGGCCACGTCTGTTCTCCTTGCCTACCGGGCCAGTTCGGCCTGGCCGGTTCGTTGTGCGGCCGGATAGCCGCCTGTTGCTCATAGCCGGGACATGTATAAGCGACCAGCCCCGGTTCTCTCTTTCGAAAACCGCGCCAATCGCTCGACAATCTCGAATTGGCGGGGTTCTAACGGACTCGAGGCACGATCGTCAACAGTCCAAATGCCCAAAATCGGGCGCAATGATGTAATTTTGGCTAAATTCGTGTCCCAAGCTCAAAGAGAGGACAGAATCTCGTTGATTTGGGCCGTCACGACATCAATGTCCGCCATACCGTCGACCTGTTTGAGCAGGCCCTTTGCATAGTAATAGCCCAACAGTGGTGAGGTTTCCTTATAGTAAGCCTGCAGGCGTGTGCGCACGGTCTCGGGGTTGTCGTCCTTGCGGCGGCTGAACTCGGTCGAGCCGCACTTGTCGCACACGCCATCCTTGGCCGGTTTCAGGTTGACGTCATGATAACCGGCACCGCAGTTGGCGCAGGTATAGCGGCCGGAAATGCGATCAACCAGCACATCATCGTCAACGCGCAATTCGACAACAGCAGACAGGCCCATATCCTTTGAGGCGAGCATTTTTTCAGTTGCATCCGCCTGGACGAGTGTGCGCGGATAACCGTCGAGTATGAAGCCGGGCTTGCAGTCCGGCTGATCGAGGCGTTCAGAGACAATCGCATTGACGATATCGTCGGACACAAGCTTGCCCGCATCCATGACGGCTTTTGCCCGCAAACCGACTTCGGTTTCACCTGCAACGGCCGCACGCAGCATGTCGCCTGTCGACAATTGCGGGATACCGTGTTTTTCAACCAGTCGCTGCGCTTGGGTCCCCTTACCCGCCCCCGGCGGTCCAAGCAGAATCAGTCTCATCGTCCCCTCTTTCCTCCACGAAGTTTCGACTTCTTGATCAGCCCCTCATATTGCTGCGCAATCAGGTGTCCTTGAACCTGCGCAACAGTGTCGAGCGTCACACTGACCACAATCAGCAGAGACGTTCCGCCAAGATAGAAGGGAATGCCCGTTTGCGCGATAAGCACTTCAGGCAGAAGACAAACGAAAATCAGGTAGATTGCGCCGACGGCCGTAATGCGCGTCAGGACGTAATCGA
Source organism: Hoeflea prorocentri (assembly GCF_027944115.1). Lineage (NCBI taxonomy): Bacteria > Pseudomonadati > Pseudomonadota > Alphaproteobacteria > Hyphomicrobiales > Rhizobiaceae > Hoeflea > Hoeflea prorocentri. Next base: position 1,869,631 of record NZ_JAPJZI010000001.1, read on the forward strand.
TGTATTCCGCCGTACGTTCACCCGGACGAATGCCCGGAATGAATCCGCCATGGCTCTTCAGATTGTCAGCTGTGTCCTTCGGATTGAAAACGACAGCCGTATAGAAAAAAGCGAAAAAGCCGATCATGACCGCATAAAACAGCATGTAGAGCGGCTGACCGTGTCCGAGCGTTGCAAGGACCGCCGTTGCCCATGGCGGAAGATCGGTTGTGTTCGAAAAGCCTGCGAGCGTTGCCGGCAGCAACAAAAGCGAGGACGCAAAGATGGGCGGGATAACACCAGCCGTATTGAGCTTCAGCGGCAGGTGGGAAGAGTCGCCCTGGAACATGCGGTTGCCGACCTGACGCTTCGGATACTGAATGAGAAGCCGACGCTGTGCACGCTCCATGAAGACGATAAACGCGATCACTGCGATGGCGATAACGATCACCATGATGATCAGGCCGGTGGACAGAGCGCCGGTCCGGCCGAGCTCAAGCGTGCCAGCGATTGCGCCAGGCAGCGCGGCGACAATACCGGCAAAAATGATCAGCGAGATACCGTTACCGATGCCGCGGGCGGTAATCTGCTCGCCCAGCCACATCAGGAACATGGTACCGCCCACCAGGGTGATGACCGTGGAAATACGGAAGAACCAGCCGGGATCGGTAACGATGCCGCTGCCCGACTCCAATCCGACCGCGATACCGTAGGCCTGCATGGTGGCCAGCAGCACGGTGCCGTAACGGGTATACTGGTTGATGACCTTGCGGCCCTGCTCGCCTTCTTTCTTGAGCTGCTCAAGCGTCGGTACGACCGACGTCATCAACTGCATGATGATGGAGGCGGAAATGTACGGCATGATGCCGAGTGCGAAGATCGCCATACGCTCGACGGCACCACCGGCAAACATATTGAACAGTCCGAGAATACCGCCGGCCTGTTGCTGGAACGCCTGCGCAAACGCTTCCGGGTTCAGACCGGGAAGCGGAATATAGGTGCCCAGCCGATAGACCAGAAGCGCACCCAGGGTAAACCAGATGCGCTTCTTGAGATCCTCGGCTTTCGCAAAGGCAGAAAAATTCAGATTGGCTGCGAGTTGTTCGGCTGCAGATGCCATGCGCAATCTCCGCGAGACCCGTTCCCTGAAAGCCTATCGACGTCAATAGGATACCGGGCGGATCAGATTTTCTGTTTTCAGGCGACGGATACGTGATCCCTGACCAGATTTCCGGCCGCCTTTCAGTTCGCGTCCCCAATGACGCCTTGCGTCATCCATATGGGAACAGGCTGGCCCATTGCAAATCACAACAGGCCAACTTGAGTTTATTTCTCGGCTTGCTCCGCCGCGGCGAGCAGCTTGATGGAGCCGCCGGCCTTTTCGATTTTCTCGATGGCGGTCTTTGAAGCGCCGGCAACCTCAAGGGTGAGCTTGGCTTTCAACTCTCCATCTGAAAGGACGCGTACGCCGTCTTTTTCACGACGGATAACGCCAGCGTCCTTGAGAGCAGCAGCATCAACGGTCTTCTTTGCATCAAGCTTCTTGGCATCTACGGCCGCCTGTAGGCGCCCGACGGATACAACGTTGAAATTCTTGGCAAAAATATTCGTGAAGCCGCGCTTGGGAAGACGCCGGTAAATCGGCATCTGGCCGCCTTCAAAACCCTTGATGGCGACGCCCGAGCGGGATTTCTGACCCTTTACGCCGCGACCGCCGGTCTTGCCCTTGCCCGAGCCAATGCCGCGACCGACGCGCTTGTTGACCCTGGTGGCGCCTTCATTGTCACGAAGTTCATTCAGTTTCATCTTATCAACTCCCCTCAGCCTTCGTCGACGACGCGCACGAGGTGACTAACCTTGCGGATCATTCCGCGCACGGCCGGGGTATCTTCCAGCGTGCGGCGGCGATGCATCTTGTTGAGACCCAGACCGATGAGCGTCTGACGCTGGTCGGCCGGGCGGCGGATTGGGCTACCGGTCTGTTCGACGGTAACGGTCTTGCCTGTTTTCTTATCAGCCATATCGAACCGTGCCCTTACTCTTCATTGCCGACAATCGATGCACGGCGCGCCTGAAGCGTGGAATATTTGATGCCACGCTGGGCAGCAATATCCTTGGGGTGCATCTGGTGCTTGAGCGCATCGAACGTGGCGCGAACCATGTTGTACGGATTGGACGATCCGGTGGACTTGGCAACCACGTCCTGCATGCCGAGCGTTTCGAAAACGGCACGCATCGGTCCGCCTGCGATGATCCCGGTACCTGGCTTTGCCGAACGCAGGAGAACCTTGCCGGCGCCGTGACGGCCGCGCACATCATGGTGCAGCGTACGGCCGGAGCGCAGCGGAACAAAGATCATGTTGCGCTTGGCCGATTCTGTTGCCTTGCGGATTGCTTCCGGGACTTCACGGGCCTTGCCGTGTCCGAAACCAACTCTGCCTTTCTGATCGCCAACAACAACCAGTGCGGCAAATCCGAAACGGCGGCCGCCCTTGACGACCTTTGCCACGCGGTTGATGTGAACCAGCTTGTCGACAAATTCGCTGTCGCGTTCGTCGTCCCTACCGCGATTGTCGCGGCGCTGTTCTCTTGCCATTGTCCTTGTCCTTTTTCTTTTCCGGGTGCAACGGGCAGTTTGATTAGAAATTCAGTCCGGCTTCGCGCGCGGCATCCGCCAGCGCCTTGATCCGGCCATGATAAATGAATGCGCCGCGATCGAACACGACGTCCTTGACGCCGGCTTTCGAGGCGCGCTCTGCAACGAGCTTGCCGACGGCGGCGGCGGCATCCTTGTCAGCGCCGGTCTTCAACTTCTTGCGCAGATCGACATCGAGCGTCGAAGCGGCAACAATGGTGTTGCCGGCCACATCATCGATGATCTGTGCATAGATGTTCTTGGAAGAACGGTGAACAGAAAGGCGCGGACGGCCATTGGCCACGGCCTTGACCTGACGGCGGACACGCGCTGCACGACGCACAAGTACTTCTTTCCTGCTGGCCATTTTGCGTAATCCTTACTTCTTCTTGCCTTCTTTGCGGACAATCCGCTCTTCGGCATATTTCACACCCTTGCCCTTATAGGGTTCGGGTTTGCGGAAACCGCGGATCTTCGAGGCGACCTGGCCGACCTGTTGCTTGTCGATGCCGGTGACAACGATCTCGGTCGGCTTCGGGCAGGCAATCGAAATGCCGTCCGGAGCTTCAAAGATGACGTCATGGCTGTAACCCAGTGCAAGCTGAAGGTTCTTACCCTGCATGGCGGCACGATAACCAACACCGTTGATCTCGAGACGACGCTCGAAACCGTCAGTAACGCCTGTGATGATATTTTCGATCATCGTGCGCGACATGCCCCATTTGGAGCGCGCATCCTTGGATTGATCGACCGGAGACACCACAAGCTGGTTCTCCTCGAGTTTGACCAGAACCTCGTCATTGACGACAAAGCTCAGTTCACCCTTCGGTCCCTTGGCGGTGACCTTCTGTCCCTCGACGGTCGCAGTGACGCCGGCGGGAACGGAAACGGGCTTTTTACCGATACGAGACATTTTTCAAACCTGTCTGACCGTTATGGAGGACCGGCCACATCAGAAGATGTGACACAGAACCTCGCCACCTACATTCTGTTCGCGCGCCTCATGATCGGCCATCACACCTTTCGGGGTCGAAAGGATCGAGATGCCGAGGCCGTTCGCGACCTGCGGGATAGACTTGACCGAAACATAAACACGGCGGCCCGGCTTGGAGACACGAGAGATCTCGCGGATCACCGGTGTGCCTTCATAGTATTTGAGCTCGATGTTTATCTCGGACTTGCCGTTGTCGTAATTCACTTCCGAATATCCGCGGATGTAGCCCTCGGACTGCAGCACGTCCAGAACACGGGCGCGCAGCTTGGAAGCCGGAGTTGAAACGGTCGACTTGCGGCGGCCGTTCGCATTGCGGATACGGGTGAGCATATCGCCCAGCGGATCAGTCATTGCCATGTGCCTGTCTCCTTACCAGCTGGACTTGACGACGCCCGGAACGCGGCCGAGCGAGCCGAGCTCGCGAAGCGCGATACGGGAAAGTTTCAGCTTGCGGTAATAACCGCGCGGACGGCCGGAAACCTCACAACGGTTGCGGATGCGTGTCTTCGATCCGTCGCGGGGCAATTCGGCAAGCTTCAGCGTTGCCTTGAAACGCTCCTCGATGGGCGCTTCCTGGTCCTTGATGATCGCCTTCAGGGCCGCGCGTTTCGCGGCATGTGCCGCAACCGTGCGACGACGGCGCTTGTTCTTTTCGACTGCGCTAGCTTTAGCCATGTCAAATATCCTCTCTACGCTTGCCGTTACTGCCGAAACGGGAAGTTGAACTCTGCCAGCAGAGCCCGTGCCTCGTCGTCCGTCTTCGCAGTCGTACAAACGATGATATCCATGCCCCAGATCTGATCGACCTTGTCGTAGTCGATCTCCGGAAACACAATGTGTTCCTTGATGCCCATGGCAAAATTGCCATTGCCGTCAAAGCTTTTGGGGTTGAGGCCCCTAAAGTCACGGACGCGCGGCAGGGCAATGTTGACCAGCCTGTCCATGAATTCATACATGCGCGTCTGGCGCAGAGTCACCTTGGCGCCCAGCGGCATGGCTTCACGCACCTTAAAGCCGGCAATCGACTTGCGTGCATAGGTCACCACGGCCTTCTGGCCGGAAATCGCCGCCAGATCTTCCGCAGCCGCAGCCGGCTTCTTGGAATCATTGGTGGCTTCGCCAACACCCATGTTGATAACGATTTTCTCAACACGCGGAATTTCCATGATGTTCTTGTAGGAGAACTTCTCCAGCATCGCATCACGGATGCGCGCGCCATATTCTGTCTTGAGCCGTGGCTCGTAATTTGCCTCAGCCATCGATTACATCTCCTGAACGCTTTGCTACGCGAACCTTGCTTCCGTCGTCGTTGATCTTGAAGCCAACGCGGGTCGGTTTGCCGTCACTGCCGGCAATAGCCAGATTGGAAAGGTGCACCGAAGCTTCCTTGTTGACGATGCCGGCCTGCTGCGTCTGTGTCTGGCGCTGATGGCGCTTGACCATGTTGATGCCACTGACAAGCGCGCGGTTTTCTTTCGGCATGACCTTGATGACTTCACCGGTGCGGCCCTTGTCCTTACCGGTCAGCACAACGACACTGTCGCCTTTACGGATCTTCTGCATCGTTATCTCCTTAAAGAACTTCCGGCGCCAGCGAGATGATCTTCATGTGGCTCTTGGCGCGCAATTCGCGCGGAACCGGTCCGAAGATACGGGTGCCGATGGGCTCTTTCTTGTTATCGACCAGGACTGCCGCGTTTTTGTCGAATCGAATGACGCTGCCGTCCGCACGACGGATATCCTTGGCCGTGCGCACCACGACCGCTCTCATGACGTCACCCTTTTTAACGCGGCCGCGCGGGATCGCTTCCTTCACAGAGACGACGATGACGTCGCCTACGGATGCGTATTTCCGCTTCGAGCCGCCCAGCACCTTGATGCACATGACACGACGGGCACCGGAATTATCGGCGACGTCGAGGTTTGTTTGCATCTGAATCATGTCAGACCGCCTTCTTTAACTGATCCGGGGATTGTCTAGCGCCCCGGCGATTTCATTGTTCTTTTGCCTGGCGGAAAGCCTATTCGGTTACAACCGTCCAGCGCTTGTCCTTTGAGATCGGCGCGCATTCCTGGATGGAAACGGCATCACCGGTCTTGTATGCGTTCTTTTCATCATGCGCCTTGTACTTTTTCGAGCGGCGCACGATTTTCTGAAACATCGGGTGGGCAAAACGACGCTCGACCTTAACAACGACTGTCTTGTCGTTTTTGTCGCTGACGACGGTGCCCTGCAGAATGCGTTTTGGCATTTTCTTGTTGGTCCTCAGGCCTTGGCTTCTGCCGCCTTCTGGCGGGCAATTGTCTTGATGCGAGCGATATCGCGGCGAACTTCCTTCACGCGCGACGTCTTTTCGAGCTGCCCGGTGGCTTTCTGAAAGCGCAGGTTGAACTGCTCCTTCTTGAGCTTGGCGAGTTCATCGCTGAGTTCATCAGCGCTCATTGCACGAACATCTGCGGATTTCATGATCTCTTCCTACTCTGCAATGCGCTGTACGAAGCGGGTCTTGACCGAGAGCTTGGCAGCGCCAAGGCGCAATGCCTCGCGTGCGATTTCCTCGCTGACACCGTCAATTTCGAACATGATCCTGCCCGGCTTAACCTTGCAGGCCCAATAGTCGACGGAGCCCTTGCCCTTACCCATACGCACTTCGGTCGGCTTCGAGGTGACCGGAACGTCAGGGAAGATACGAATCCAAACGCGACCTGCACGCTTCATGTGACGGGTGATCGCACGGCGGGCAGCCTCGATCTGACGTGCATTCACACGATCGGGCTCCTGGGCTTTCAGACCGTAAGAGCCGAAATTGAGGCTCGAGCCACCTTTGGCGACGCCCTTGATACGGCCTTTGTGCTGCTTGCGAAACTTCGTACGCTTTGGCTGCAACATTTTCTTGTTCTCCGAACTGGCTTACGCGCGATTGCTTAAGCGTTTTCGCGACGACGTCCGCCACCGCCCTGATTGTCACTTTCCGTTGCCCGGCGCTCAGAGGCCATCGGATCGTGCTCAAGGATTTCTCCCTTGAAGATCCAGACCTTGATACCGCACACGCCGTAGGCCGTGTGTGCTTCGGCTGTGCCGTAATCAATGTCGGCGCGCAGTGTGTGAAGCGGCACACGACCTTCGCGGTACCATTCCGTACGGGCAATTTCCGCTCCACCGAGGCGGCCGCCACAGGTAATACGGATGCCTTCAGCGCCAAGGCGCATGGCCGACTGGACCGCGCGCTTCATCGCGCGGCGGAATGCGACACGGCGCTCAAGCTGCTGTGCGATCGACTGCGCAACAAGCGTCGCATCGGTTTCCGGCTTGCGAACCTCGACGATATTGAGGTGCGTTTCCGAATTGGTCATGACCGACAGTTTGCGGCGCAGTTTCTCAATATCCGCGCCCTTCTTGCCGATGATCAGACCCGGACGGGCCGAGTGGATCGAAACGCGGCACTTCTTGTGCGGACGCTCGATGACAACCTTCGAGATCGCGGCCTGCTTCAGTTCTTTCGTCAGGTAATCGCGGATCTGCAGGTCTTCCTGCAAAAGGTCGCCATATTCGCCCTTTTCCGCGAACCAACGGGAGTCCCAGGTACGGTTGATGCCGAGGCGAAGACCGATCGGATTGATTTTTTGGCCCATTACGCGGCCTCCTCTTTTTCCTCGACTTCGCGGACGATGATCGTCAGGTGCGAAAACGGTTTTTCAATGCGTGACGCGCGACCACGTCCACGAGCACGAAAGCGTTTCATGACGATCGACTTGCCGACATAGGCTTCGGCAACGATCAGCGAGTCGACATCGAGATCATGGTTGTTCTCGGCATTGGCAACTGCCGATTCCAACGTCTTCTTGACGGTCTCGGAGATGCGCTTGCGCGAGAATTCGAGGTCCGCAAGGGCACGCTCTACCTTCTTGCCGCGGATCATCGCCGCCACGAGATTAAGCTTCTGCGGGCTGACGCGGAGCGTTCGGGCAACCGCTTTTGCCTCGTTGTCCTTTAGCCGGCGCTCGGCCTTGGCCTTGCCCATTGCTACTTCCTCTTCGCTTTCTTGTCGGCCCCGTGGCCGTAATAGGTACGGGTCGGGGAGAATTCACCGAGTTTGTGCCCGACCATGTCTTCCGACACGGAAACGGGAATGTGCTTGCTTCCGTTGTAGACGCCAAAGGTCAAGCCAACGAACTGAGGCAGAATGGTGGAGCGACGGCTCCACGTCTTGATCACCTCATTGCGGCCGCTTTCGCGAACCTTCTCAGCTTTCTTGAGAAGATAACCGTCAACAAACGGACCTTTCCAAACTGAACGAGCCACTTGAGACTTCCTCTCTTATTTCTTGCGCTGATGACGGGAGCGCATGATGAACTTGTCGGTCTGCTTGTTCGACCGTGTACGCTTGCCCTTGGTGGGCTTACCCCATGGGGTGACCGGATGGCGGCCACCGGAGGTACGCCCTTCACCACCACCATGCGGGTGATCAATCGGGTTCATGACAACACCGCGCACGCTCGGGCGTTTGCCGAGCCAGCGGGAGCGTCCGGCCTTGCCGTCGTTGCGGTTGGCATTGTCCGGGTTGGACACAGCACCAACCGTTGCGAGGCAGCTTCCCGGAACAAGGCGCTGCTCACCGGAGTTCAACCGCAGGATCGCCATGCCCTGGTCGCGGCCAACGAGCTGAACATAGGTACCGGCGGAACGGGCGATCTGGCCGCCCTTTTCGGGCTTCATCTCGACATTGTGGACAATCGTGCCGACCGGCATGGACTGCAGCGGCATGGTGTTGCCCGGCTTCACGTCGACAGCCGACCGGGATGAGATGACCTTGTCGCCAACCGAAAGACGCTGCGGCGCCAGGATATAGGCCAGCTCATCGTCGGAATATCTGATCAAAGCGATGAAGGCCGTGCGGTTGGGATCGTATTCCAGGCGCTCAACGGTGCCTTCGACATCAAACTTGCGACGCTTGAAGTCGACCACGCGGTAGGTGCGCTTGTGACCGCCACCACGATGGCGAACCGTCATGCGGCCGGCATTGTTCCGGCCACCTTTCGAGCTCAAGCCTTCCGTCAGTGACTTGACCGGCTTACCCTTGTAAAGGCCCGAACGATCGACAATCACCAACTGACGCTGGCTCGGTGTCGTGGGCTTGAAAGATTTCAGTGCCATTTGTCTTATTCTTTCCTTTGGGCTTGCCGTCAAAGACCGGTGGTGACGTCAACGGATTCACCGTCGACCAGGGTCACAACCGCTTTCTTGACGTCGTTCTGCCGGCCCTTGGTGCCGCGGAAACGCTTGACCTTGCCCTTGCGAACGAGCGTGTTGACCGATTTGACCTTCACGCCAAAAAGCGCCTCGACAGCGGCCTTGATCTCTGGCTTTGTCGCTGTCTTTGCGACGTTGAACACAACCTGGTTCTGTTCCGACACCAGTGTGGACTTCTCAGTAATCACCGGAGAGGTGATGACATCATAGTGGCGAAGATCCGTCATTTGAACCGCTCCTCGAGAGCCTCAACTGCAGCCTTGGAAAGCACCAGCTTGCCGCGACGCAGAATGTCGTAAACATTGATGCCTTGAACCGGCAACACATCCACATTGGGAATGTTCTGTGCGGCGAGCTTGAAATTATTGTCGAGCTCAGCGCCGCCGATAAAGAGAGCGTTGGACACGCCGAGTTTTTCAAGTGAACCACTCAGTGCCTTGGTCTTCGGCTCCTTTGCCGCCAGTTCGTCAACGACGATCAGGCTTTCGTCACGAAGCTTGGCCGACAGCGCATGGCGCAGGGCAAGTGAGCGAACCTTTTTCGGAAGGCCATGCTCATGGCTGCGGACAACCGGGCCGTGGGCTTTGCCGCCGCCGCGGAACTGCGGAGCGCGGGCCGACGAATGCCGCGCGCGGCCCGTTCCCTTTTGCCGGAACATTTTTGCACCGGTACGGGAGATCTCCGAACGTCCCTTGGTCTTGTGCGTGCCCTGCTGTTTGCGGGCAAGCTGCCAGCGGACCATGCGCTGGAGAATATCCTGACGCGGCTCAAGTCCGAAAACGGTATCGGAGAGCGACACCTTACCGGCAGCCTTGCCTTCGAGGGTTGTTACCTTCAGGTCCATTATTCGGCTCCCTCAGTTGCTGCTTCAGCCGGAGCACTCTCCGCGGCCGCAACGGCGGCGCGAAGGCCTGCCGGTTTCGGCGCATCGTCCGGAATTGGAGCCTTGATGGCATCCTTGACGAGGATCCAGGCCCCCTTGGAGCCGGGTACGGCGCCCTTGACGAGGATCAAACCACGGTCGCTGTCCGTCGATACGACTTCAAGGTTCTGAGTCGTCACGCGGGTGCTACCCATGTGTCCGGCCATTCTCTTGCCCTTGAAAACCTTGCCCGGGTCCTGACACTGACCGGTCGAACCATGTGAGCGGTGAGAGATGGACACACCGTGCGTGGCGCGCAGGCCGCCAAAATTGTGGCGTTTCATGGCGCCGGCAAAACCTTTACCAACGCTGGTCCCCGTGACGTCTACCTTCTGTCCGGCAACAAAATGCTCGGCTGTGATCTCGGCACCGACGTCAAGCATATTGTCCTCAGAGACGCGGAACTCGGCAAGCTTGGCCTTCGGCTCAACCTTGGCGGCGGCAAAATGACCGCGCATCGGCTTGCTGGTGTTCTTGGCCTTGGCGATGCCGACACCGAGTTGGACGGCGGTGTAGCCGTTCTTATCTTCTGTACGCTGGGCAACAACCTGGCAGTTCTGGAGACGCAAAACGGTCACCGGAACGTGCTCACCGGCGTCATTGTAGACCCGGGTCATTCCCACTTTCTGTGCTATCACACCTGAACGCATTGGTTCGTCCTTGTCGTAGTTTGGGTCCGGTCTTGCGCGAAGTTCCATTTCGGTTTTTCGCAACCGGGCCCAGAGACTGCCCGTTAAAGCTTGATTTCCACGTCTACCCCGGCGGCCAGATCGAGCTTCATAAGAGCATCGACCGTCTGGGGTGTGGGGTCCACGATGTCGAGAAGGCGCTTGTGCGTGCGCATTTCGAACTGCTCGCGGCTTTTCTTGTCGATGTGCGGCGACCGGTTGACGGTGAACTTTTCGATCCGCGTGGGGAGCGGAACCGGTCCACGCACACTTGCACCGGTGCGCTTGGCCGTCGACACGATTTCGCGCGTGGAGGCATCGAGAATCCGATGATCAAACGCCTTGAGGCGGATACGGATATTCTGGCCGTTCATTCGACTTATCCTTAGTTCAAAGACTGATAATCAGCCCAAATCTCATTGCTTGCGGTTCACACCGCCGGTTTTGCAAAATGCGCCGGAGAGTCCGGCGCATTTTGCGTTTCATATCGGTTTATTCAGTAATGCTTGCGACGATGCCGGCGCCGACGGTACGGCCGCCTTCGCGGATGGCAAAGCGGAGCTTTTCTTCCATCGCAATCGGAACGATCAGCTCAACGTCAACCGTCACATTGTCGCCCGGCATAACCATCTCGGTGCCCTCTGGAAGCGTCACAACACCCGTCACATCCGTCGTGCGGAAGTAAAACTGAGGACGGTAGTTGGTAAAGAACGGCGTATGACGCCCACCCTCTTCCTTCGTCAGAATGTAAGCCTCAGCCTTGAACTTCGTGTGCGGCGTAACAGAACCCGGCTTGCAAAGAACCTGGCCACGCTCAACACCCTCACGGTCAACACCGCGAAGAAGTGCACCGATGTTGTCGCCGGCCTGACCCTGGTCAAGAAGCTTGCGGAACATCTCAACGCCCGTGCACGTCGTCTTCGTCGTGTCGCGGATGCCGACAATCTCAATCTCGTCACCGACATTGATGATGCCGCGCTCAACACGACCCGTCACAACCGTACCACGGCCCGAAATCGAGAACACATCCTCAATCGGCATCAGGAAAGGCTGGTCAATCGGACGCTCAGGCGTCGGAATGTACTCGTCAACCTGCGCCATCAGCTCACGAACGGCATCCTCGCCGATCTCCTTGTTGCTGTCTTCAAGAGCAGCAAGCGCAGAACCCTTGACGATCGGAATATCGTCGCCCGGGAACTCATAGGTGTCCAGAAGCTCACGCACTTCCATCTCGACAAGCTCAAGAAGCTCCTCGTCGTCAACCTGGTCAACCTTGTTGAGGAAAACAACAATCGCAGGAACACCAACCTGACGGGCAAGAAGAATGTGCTCGCGGGTCTGAGGCATCGGACCGTCGGCAGCCGATACAACCAGAATGGCGCCGTCCATCTGCGCAGCACCGGTGATCATGTTCTTCACATAGTCTGCGTGGCCAGGGCAGTCGACGTGCGCATAGTGACGGTTGTCCGTCTCATACTCAACGTGAGCCGTCGAAATCGTGATGCCGCGCGCGCGCTCTTCAGGCGCTCCGTCAATCTCATCATAAGCCTTGAAGTCGCCAAAGAACTTCGTAATCGCTGCCGTCAAAGACGTCTTGCCATGGTCAACATGACCAATCGTGCCGATGTTCACATGCGGCTTATTTCTCTCAAACTTGCCTTTCGCCATTTTCGGCTCTCCATTTCTTCAGGCCCTTGCGGGACCGATTTCCTCATTTGCTGCCCGATACGAAATCAGGCGTATTTTTCCTGAATTTCCTGCGCCACATTGTTCGGAACAGCGGCGTAGTGATCGAACTGCATTGTGTACTGGGCGCGGCCCTGCGACATCGAACGCAAATTGTCGACATATTTGAACATGTTCGCCAGCGGCACGTGGGCATTGATGACCACGGCGACACCGCGAACTTCCTGACCCTGGATCTGACCACGGCGGGAGTTCAGATCACCGATCACGTCACCCACATATTCCTCCGGCGTAACAACCTCGACCTTCATGATCGGCTCGAGAAGCTGCGCACCGGCTTTCTGAGCGCCTTCACGGAAAGCAGCGCGGGCTGCGATCTCGAAGGCCAGAACCGAGGAGTCGACATCGTGGTAGGCTCCATCGATCAGCGTTGCCTTGACGCCAAGCATCGGGAAGCCGGCGAGCGGACCGGACGACAGCACGCTCTGGATACCCTTTTGAACACCGGGAATATATTCTTTCGGCACGTTACCGCCGACAATCTTCGAAACGAATTCGAACTCTTCGCTGTCCGGGTTGGGTTCGAAGACGATCTTGACGCGTGCGAACTGACCGGAACCGCCAGACTGCTTCTTGTGCGTGTAGTCGATTTCGGCTTCGCGGGTGATTGTCTCGCGATAGGCAACCTGCGGCGCACCGATATTGGCTTCGACCTTGAACTCGCGTTTCATGCGGTCGACGAGAATATCGAGGTGAAGCTCGCCCATGCCTGCGATGATGGTCTGACCGGATTCCTCATCCGATTTGACGCGGAATGAAGGATCTTCGGCAGCAAGACGGTTGAGCGCTGTGCCCATCTTTTCCTGGTCGCCCTTAGTCTTCGGCTCGATGGCGATCTGGATAACCGGCTCCGGGAACTCCATGCGCTCAAGAATGACCGGCTTCAGCGGATCGCAAAGCGTATCGCCTGTTGTCGTCTCCTTGAGACCAGCCAAGGCAACGATGTCACCAGCATAGGCAATGTCGATGTCTTCACGGCTGTTGGAGTGCATCTGCAGCATGCGGCCTACGCGCTCACGCTTGTCCTTGACCGTGTTGAGCACGGACGAACCCTTTTCGATCTTGCCCGAATAGATGCGTGCAAAGGTGAGCGAGCCGACGAAAGGGTCATTCATCACCTTGAACGCGAGCATGGAAAGCGGCTCATCGTCGGAAGCGGCGCGGCTAATTTCCTCTTCGGTCTTTACATCGATTCCCTTGATGGCGGGGATATCGATCGGGCTCGGCAGATACTCGACAACAGCGTCGAGCAGCGGCTGGACACCCTTGTTCTTGAAGGCACTGCCGCAGAACATCGGGTAGAAATCGACGTTGATGGTGCCCTGACGAACGAGCGCGCGGATCTCGTCATTGGTCGGCATATTGCCTTCCAGGTACGATTCCATGGCTGCCTCGTCGATCTCGACAACGGTCTCGATCAGTTTCTCGCGATATTCCTCGGCCTGATCCTTCAGGTCGTCCGGAATTTCAACGACGTCCCACTGTGCACCGAGCGACTCATCACGCCAGACAAGCGCGTTCATCTCGATAAGATCAACAACGCCCTTGAAGTCGCTTTCAGCGCCGATCGGAAGCTGCATGACAACCGGGGTGGCACCGAGGCGCGAACCGACCATTTCAACAGAGCGGAAGAAGTCCGCACCGATCTTGTCCATTTTGTTGCAGAAGATCATGCGCGGGACATTGTATTTGTCCGCCTGACGCCAGACCGTTTCGGTCTGAGGCTCTACACCGGCATTGGCATCGAGCAGAGCCACCGCACCGTCAAGCACACGCAGCGAACGCTCGACCTCGATGGTGAAGTCGACGTGTCCGGGTGTGTCGATGATGTTGAAGCGGCGCATATTGCCGTCGCGACCCTTCCAGAACGTGGTCGTTGCGGCGGAGGTGATCGTAATGCCGCGCTCCTGCTCCTGCTCCATCCAGTCCATGGTGGCAGCGCCGTCGTGGACTTCACCGATTTTGTGCGACTTGCCCGTGTAGTACAGGATGCGCTCGGTGGTCGTCGTCTTGCCGGCGTCGATATGCGCCATGATGCCGAAATTGCGATAGTCTTCAATTGCGTATTCGCGGGCCATTTCAGTGCCTTTCAGTGCAAATGTCGTGTGCGACGCTTACCAGCGATAATGGGAGAAAGCGCGGTTGGCGTCGGCCATCTTGTGCGTGTCTTCGCGCTTCTTGACCGCGTTGCCACGATTGTTGGCCGCATCCATGAGTTCGCCGGACAGGCGCTCGACCATGGTGGACTCGTTACGGCTACGGGCAGCGCTGATCAGCCAGCGGATAGCAAGCGCCTGACGGCGCTCGGGACGCACATCGACGGGGACCTGATATGTGGCGCCACCAACGCGGCGGGAGCGAACCTCGACCTGGGGCGCAACATTTTCAAGAGCGGAATGGAATGTACCAACCGGCTCCTGCTTGGTCTTTTCTTCGATTGCATCGAAAGCACCGTAAACGATGCTCTCGGCTACGGATTTCTTGCCATCGAGCATGATGGCATTCATGAATTTTGTGATCACCAGATCGCCGAATTTAGGATCCGGGTTAATCTCACGTTTTTCTGCTCTGTGACGTCGGGACATGCTTTTGTCTCTCAACTACCGTCGGATGCGAGACGCCCCTGCGCCACGATCCGAACTGATTTCTTACTTCGGACGTTTGGCGCCGTATTTCGAGCGGCGTTGTTTGCGGTCTTTTACACCCTGGGTGTCGAGAACGCCGCGGATGATATGATAACGCACACCCGGAAGGTCCTTCACGCGACCGCCGCGGATCATCACCACCGAGTGCTCCTGAAGGTTGTGGCCTTCACCCGGGATATAACCAATGACCTCAAAGCCGTTGGTCAAACGGATCTTGGCAACCTTGCGCAGCGCCGAGTTCGGCTTCTTCGGCGTGGTTGTATAAACGCGCGTGCAAACGCCACGTTTTTGCGGGTTGGCCTCAAGAGCCGGAACCTTGTTTCGCTTAACCGGCACCTGGCGCGGTTTGCGGATCAACTGGTTTACGGTAGGCATTCAACCTTCCTTTTAAACAAAACCTTCAATGCTCTTTCGAGCGCTCCCACGCGCCGATTCCATGCGCAAAACGGGCAAACCCGCACCAAGGCGGCTTGCCCTAAATTCGGCAGAGGACACGATGAACCGTGTCGTGCATGCAGCATTTAATCAACGTGCTATAAGAACCGTGTCTGAGGCGAACTTCAGGACGAGTCATCCCGAACCAGCAAGCCTCACATCAGCTCTGGTGGCCGCTAGATACTTATTTGGTCCGATGCCGTCAAGTGCCTTGCGGAAAATATCTCCACCAAGGGCTTCATACCCCGTAATTTAGGAGAAATCGGGGCGTGGCGGGCGTTTCAGCAAGTCCTCATGTTGCAAAACCCAAGCCGAGGGCGCAGAAGGGATCAACATGCCCTGCCCCGCATGTCGCCTGCCGGCAACCTGCGGGGAATCACCTCACTTTATTGAAGGACACCCGGCTATGAGCGCATCGGATTACGAGGACGGCGAGACCCAGACGGTATTTGTCATTATCGGCCGCGCCTTTCAGGAAAAGGGTGGCGAGCCGATAGACCTTCATATCATGCTTTGTGCACCGGATGACGATACCGCCGTACGCAATGCCCTTAATGCGCTCGCGCAGGAAGGTTATGAGGAAGCCGAACTCGATCAGATCGGTGTGCTCGACGGTATGCCCGACGAAGAACCGCATGCTTCTGCGTTCCAGGGTGCAATGGAAGGTGAAGTCGCAATCATCACGCTTTAGCCATTTCGAGACGACAATAAAAAACCCCGGCGCAAACCGGGGTTTTTTTATTCGTTCTGCGTCCGGGACTAGTCGCCAGCCGTAACCTTCTCGGCTTCGGCCGACAGGTCGGCAAGCATTGGGCCAGCCTCTTCCAGGCCGGATGTCTTCTTGCGTTCTTCCAGGATCAGGTCGTCGCGCGAGGTGGCAATGCGGCGAATCTGGTTCATCGCTCCGCCCGTACCGGCCGGGATCAGCCGACCGACGATGACGTTTTCCTTCAGACCCTGCAACGCGTCCATCTTGCCTGCAACGGCAGCTTCGGTCAGCACCTTGGTGGTTTCCTGGAAGGAAGCCGCCGAGATGAAAGACGGTGTCTGCAGCGATGCCTTGGTAATGCCGAGCAGCACCGGATCTCCGACCGCCGGCTTCTTGCCTTCCTCGGCAAGACGTTCATTGGCGATATCGAGCTCGATACGGTCGACATTGTCGCCGACAATATAGGCCGAATCTCCAGCGTCGGTGATTTCAACCTTCTGCAGCATCTGGCGGACAATCACCTCGATGTGCTTGTCGTTGATGACAACACCCTGAAGCCTGTAGACCTCCTGGATCTCGTTGACGAGATAGGACGCAAGCGCCTCGACGCCCTTGATGGCAAGGATGTCGTGCGGGGCCGGATTGCCGTCTAGGATGTAGTCACCCTTTTCAATGGCATCACCGTCCTGAAGATGGAACGGCTTGCCTTTCGGGATCAGATACTCGGCGGGCTCGGCACCCTCTTCATGCGGTTCGATGACGATCCGGCGCTTGTTCTTGTAGTCGCGACCGAACCGGATGGTTCCATCGATCTCCGCGATGATGGCGTGATCCTTGGGGCGGCGCGCTTCGAACAGCTCGGCAACACGCGGCAGACCGCCGGTGATGTCCTTGGTCTTGGCGCTTTCCAGCGGAACACGGGCAAGAACGTCGCCCTCGGACACCTTGGAGCCTGGCTCAACGGAAAGGATCGCGTCCACGGAAAGCAGGAACCGGGCCTCGCCACCACGGCTGAGCTTGGCGACCTTGCCCTTGCTGTCCTTGATGACAATCGCAGGCTTGAGGTCTGTGCCACGCGGCGTCGAACGCCAGTCAATAACCTGACGCTTGGTAATGCCGGTTGTCTCGTCGGTTGCTTCCGAAACCGAGACGCCATCGACGACGTCTTCGAATTCAACCGTTCCGGCAACTTCCGTCATCATCGGACGGGTATAGGGATCCCACTCGGCCAGACGCTGACCGCGTTTCACCTCGTCGCCATCGTCGACGAAGATACGCGAACCGTAGGCAACACGCTGCGAAGAGCGCTCAACATCCTGTTCGTCCAGAATCTGGATCGCCATGCTGCGGCCCATGGCAACGAGGTTGCCTTCGGAGTTACGCAGGATATTGCGGTTCTTGATACGGACCTTACCCTCATAGGATGCTTCCAGGAACGACTGGTCGACCACGGTTGCGGTTCCGCCGAGGTGGAAGGTGCGCATGGTGAGCTGAGTGCCCGGCTCGCCGATCGACTGAGCGGCAATGACGCCGACGGCTTCGCCGATATTAACCGGCGTTCCGCGGGCCAGGTCGCGGCCGTAGCACGTGCCGCACACGCCGCTCTGGACTTCACAGGTCAGAGCCGAACGAATCTTCACCGACTGAACGTTGGCGGCCTCGATGGCGGCGACATCCGTTTCTTCGATCATCGTTCCGGCCGTGACCAGAACGTCGCCCGTCTGCGGATGCACAATATCTTCCAACGCTGTGCGTCCGAGGACACGCTGACCGATCGATGCAACCACCTGACCGGCGTCGACAATGGCAGTCATTGTCAGGCCACTCTCGGTTCCGCAGTCGTTCTGCGTGACGATGCAGTCCTGCGCAACATCAACCAGGCGACGGGTCAGATATCCCGAGTTGGCGGTTTTCAAGGCGGTGTCCGCAAGACCCTTACGGGCGCCGTGCGTCGAGTTGAAGTACTCGTTCACGGTCAGGCCTTCCTTGAAGTTCGACGTAATCGGCGTTTCGATGATCTCGCCGGACGGCTTGGCCATCAGGCCGCGCATGCCGCCGAGCTGACGCATCTGGTTCGGCGAACCACGGGCGCCGGAGTGGCTCATCATGTAGATGGAATTCATCGGCTTTTGACGACCGTCATCATCGAATTCCACCGCCTTGATGCGGCCCATCATTTCATCGGCGACCTTTTCGGTTGCCTTGCCCCAGGCATCGACGACCTTGTTGTACTTTTCGCCCTGGGTGATCAGGCCGTCATTGTACTGCTGCTCATATTCCTTGACGAGCATTTCGGTCTCGTTGACGATCTTGGCCTTGGCAGCCGGGATCACCATGTCGTCCTTGCCGAAGGAAATGCCGGCGCGGCAGGCGTGACCGAAGCCAAGCTGCATGATGCGGTCGCAGAAGATAACCGTCTCTTTCTGACCGCAGTGGCGATAGACCGTGTCGATCATCTTGGAGATGTTCTTCTTGGTCATTTCCTGGTTGCAGATGTCGAACGGCACATTCACATTGCGCGGCAGCAACTCGCCGATGATCATGCGACCGGGTGTCGTGTCGTGGATCATGGAGACTTCATTGCCTTCCTCATCCACGGTCTTGAACCGGCCCTTGATCTTGGCGTGCAGGGTGACGACCTTGTTTTCCAACGCGTGGTGCAATTCGCCCATATCGGCAAAGACCATGCCCTCGCCCGGCTCGTTCTCATTGACGATCGAGAGATAGTAAAGCCCGAGAACCATATCTTGAGACGGCACGATAATCGGTGCGCCGTTGGCAGGGTGCAGGATGTTGTTGGTCGACATCATCAACACGCGTGCTTCGAGCTGTGCTTCCAGCGACAGCGGCACATGGACCGCCATCTGGTCGCCGTCGAAGTCGGCATTGAAGGCTGTGCAGACCAGCGGGTGAAGCTGGATCGCCTTGCCTTCAACAAGAACCGGTTCGAACGCCTGAATGCCCAACCGGTGCAGGGTCGGCGCACGGTTCAGGAGAACCGGGTGTTCACGGATAACCTCGTCCAGAATATCCCAGACTTCCGGTTTTTCCTTCTCGACCAGCTTCTTGGCCTGTTTGACGGTGGACGAATAGCCCTTTGCGTCAAGACGCGCGTAGATGAACGGCTTGAACAGTTCGAGCGCCATCTTTTTCGGCAAGCCGCACTGGTGCAGCTTGAGCTCCGGACCAGTCACGATGACCGAACGGCCGGAATAGTCCACGCGCTTGCCGAGCAGGTTCTGACGGAACCGGCCCTGCTTGCCCTTGAGCATGTCGGACAGCGATTTCAGCGGGCGCTTGTTGGCGCCGGTGATGACACGTCCGCGGCGGCCATTGTCGAAGAGCGCATCAACCGATTCCTGCAGCATGCGCTTTTCATTTCGGATAATGATACCCGGCGCACGCAGCTCGATCAGCCGCTTGAGGCGGTTGTTCCGGTTGATCACACGGCGGTAGAGATCATTCAGATCCGAGGTTGCGAACCGGCCGCCATCCAGCGGAACCAGCGGACGCAGATCCGGCGGAATGACTGGAACGACTTTGAGGATCATCCACTCCGGGCGGTTGCCGGATTCGATGAAATTCTCAACCAGCTTCAGCCGCTTCATCAGCTTCTTGGTCTTCAGCTCCGAAGACGTCGCCGCAAGCTCGTCGCGTGTATCGACAGCGATCTTTTCAAGATCCATCGCCGCCAGAAGCTCGAAGATCGCTTCGGCGCCGATCATGGCGGTAAAGGCGTCCTCACCGAATTCATCGACGGCCAGCATGAAGTCTTCTTCCGACAGAAGCTGATTTTCCTTCAGCGACGTCAGGCCCGGCTCGGTGACAATGTAGTTCTCGAAATAAAGAACGCGCTCGATGTCCTTCAGGGTCATGTCGAGCAGTGTTCCGATGCGGCTCGGCAGCGACTTCAGGAACCAGATGTGAGCGACCGGCGCGGCCAGCTCAATGTGGCCCATGCGCTCCCGGCGCACCCGCGAAAGCGTGACTTCAACGCCGCATTTTTCGCAGATGATGCCTTTATATTTCATGCGCTTGTACTTGCCGCAAAGGCATTCGTAGTCCTTGATCGGACCGAAGATACGCGCACAGAAAAGGCCGTCACGCTCGGGCTTGAACGTACGGTAGTTGATTGTCTCCGGCTTCTTGATCTCGCCGTAGGACCAGGAGAGTATCTTCTCCGGCGATGCAATCGATATCCGGATGGAATCGAAGGTCTGCACCGGAGCCTGCGGATTGAAAAGGTTCATGACCTCTTGGTTCATGCCTGTCTCCTTCGTGGGGCGTGGCCCCTTTTTGGACGGTGTGCGGACCAGCCTGACTTACCGCTTTCCGTCTGAAATAGTCTGCCGCCTTTATTTGCGCCTCGCTCCTTCGGCCGTGGAGCGGGCAGCGCGCCGAAACCGGCGCGCCACTTCGTTTATTCCGCCGCGTCCGGCAACTGCTCCGCATCCTGATCCAGCTCGGGATCGACACGGGTGTTTTCCAGTTCGACGTTAAGGCCGAGCGAACGCATTTCCTTGACGAGAACGTTGAAGCTCTCCGGAATGCCCGCCTCGAACGTATCGTCGCCACGGACGATCGCCTCGTAGACCTTGGTGCGTCCGGCCACGTCGTCGGATTTCACCGTCAGCATTTCCTGCAAGGTGTAGGCGGCGCCATAGGCTTCCAGCGCCCAGACTTCCATCTCACCGAAGCGCTGGCCGCCGAACTGGGCCTTACCGCCCAATGGCTGCTGCGTGACAAGCGAGTACGGACCGATCGAACGGGCGTGGATCTTGTCATCGACCAGGTGGTTGAGCTTCAGCATGTAGATGTAGCCAACCGTTACCTGACGGTCGAACTCCTCACCTGTACGTCCGTCATAGAGTGTCGACTGACCGGATTCCTGCAATCCGGCTTTTACCAGCATCTCGTTGACGTCGGCCTCGACGGCACCGTCGAAAACCGGGGTTGCGATGGACACGCCGCGCTTGGTCTGCTCGGCCAGACGAACGATGGAATCGTCGTCATATTTCGAGACCGGCTCGCCTTTTGGACCCGCTCCGATGACATCGTCAATCGTCTCGCGCAGAGGCTTGATATTGCCACCGTCCTTATAGGCTTCAAGCATATCGCCGATACGCTGGCCCATGCCGGCACAGGCCCAACCCAGGTGGGTTTCAAGGATCTGTCCGACATTCATGCGCGACGGCACGCCAAGCGGGTTGAGAACGATGTCGACATGCGTGCCGTCTTCGAGGAACGGCATGTCCTCGATCGGCACGATGCGCGAAATCACGCCCTTGTTGCCGTGACGTCCGGCCATCTTGTCGCCAGGCTGTACCTTGCGCTTAACGGCAACGAAGACCTTGACCATCTTCATGACGCCCGGAGGCATTTCGTCGCCGCGCTGGACCTTTTCGACCTTGTCCATAAAGCGCTGTTCAAGGCGCTTCTTGGATTCGTCATACTGGGCGCGCAGCGCTTCGATCTCGCCCTGCAGCTTCTCGGTGTCGACAGCAAACATCCACCACTGCGAGCGGGGATATTCCTGCATGACATCGGCATCCAGCTTGGTGCCTTTCTTGAAGCCCTTGGGTCCGGCCACAGCCTTCTTTCCGGACAGCATGTCGGAAAGACGGCCATAGACGTTGCGATCGAGGATTGCCTGCTCGTCGTCACGGTCTTTCGCCAGACGCTCGATTTCCTCACGCTCGATTGCCATCGCGCGTTCGTCTTTTTCGACGCCATGACGGTTGAACACGCGCACTTCAACGACGGTACCGAAGGTTCCGGGCGGCATGCGCATTGAGGTGTCACGAACATCGGACGCCTTCTCACCGAAGATGGCGCGCAGCAGTTTTTCTTCCGGCGTCATCGGGCTTTCGCCCTTCGGCGTGATCTTGCCGACAAGAATATCGCCCGGTGACACTTCCGCACCGATATAGACGATGCCTGCTTCGTCGAGGTTTTTCAGCGCTTCTTCCGATACGTTCGGAATATCGCGTGTAATCTCTTCCGGGCCGAGCTTGGTGTCGCGCGCCATCACCTCGAACTCGTCGATATGGATCGAGGTAAAGACGTCATCACGGACGATGCGCTCGGAAAGAAGGATCGAATCCTCGTAGTTGTAACCGTTCCACGGCATGAAGGCGACAAGCACGTTGCGGCCCAATGCCAGGTCGCCCAGGTCCGTCGACGGTCCGTCGGCGATGATATCGCCCTTCTGGATCTGATCGCCGACATTGACCAGCGGACGCTGGTTGATGCAGGTGTTCTGGTTCGAACGCTGGAACTTCTGCAGGGTGTAGATGTCGACGCCGGACTTGGACGGATCAAGTTCCTCCGTCGCGCGGATAACGATACGCGTTGCATCCACCTGGTCGACAACACCGGTCCGATAGGCTGCAATGGCAGCACCCGAGTCACGGGCCACGACCGGTTCCATACCGGTTCCGACAAACGGTGCCTCGGCGCGCACCAATGGTACGGCCTGACGCTGCATGTTCGATCCCATGAGCGCGCGGTTGGCGTCATCGTTCTCAAGGAACGGGATGAGCGCAGCGGCCACGGAAACAAGCTGCTTCGGAGATACGTCCATCAGGTCGACGGAGTCGCGCGGCGCCAGCATCACATCGCCTGCATAGCGGCAGACGACGAATTCATCGGCGAAAGAGCCATCCTTGTTCAGAATCGCATTGGCCTGGGCGACATGGTATTTCGCCTCTTCCATTGCCGACAGGTACATGACGTCATTGGTCACCTTGCCGTTGACGATACGCCGGTACGGGCTTTCGATGAAACCGTATTTGTTGACGCGGGCAAAGGTGGCCAGCGAGTTGATCAGGCCGATATTCGGGCCTTCCGGCGTCTCAATCGGACAGATGCGGCCGTAATGGGTCGGGTGCACGTCGCGCACCTCGAAGCCGGCGCGCTCACGTGTCAGACCGCCCGGCCCAAGAGCCGAAAGGCGACGCTTGTGCGTGATTTCCGACAGCGGGTTCACCTGGTCCATGAACTGCGAGAGCTGCGACGAGCCAAAGAACTCGCGAACAGCGGCGGCAGCCGGTTTGGCGTTGATGAGGTCCTGCGGCATCACCGTGTCGATCTCGATGGATGACATGCGCTCCTTGATGGCGCGCTCCATCCGCAGAAGACCGAGGCGATACTGGTTTTCCATCAGTTCGCCGACGGAGCGGACACGGCGGTTGCCAAGATTGTCGATATCGTCGATCTCGCCCTTGCCGTCGCGCAGTTCAACAAGCGTTTTGACCACAGCCAGGATGTCTTCCTTGCGAAGGACGCGCACGGTGTCTTCGGCATCGAGATCAAGACGCATGTTCATCTTGACGCGGCCGACGGAAGACAGGTCGTAACGCTCCGGATCGAAGAACAGCGAGGTGAACATGGCCTCGGCCGATTCCATTGTCGGTGGCTCACCCGGCCGCATGACACGGTAGATATCGAACAGCGCATCCTGCCGGTTTTCGTTCTTGTCGGCCGACAGTGTGTTGCGGATGTAACCACCCACATTCACATGATCGATATCGAGAACCGGGATTTCGTCAAAACCAGCCTCGATCAGCACCGGCAGCGTCTTTTCGTCAAGCTCGTCACCGGCTTCGAGGTAAATCTCGCCGGTTTCCATGTTGACGACATCACGCGCCAGATAGGAGCCGTAAAGATCCTCATCCGTGCATTTAAGAGCCTTGACGCCCTTCTCGTCGAGCTGACGCAGGAAACGCGGAGTCAGCTTCTTGCCGGCCTCGGCAATCACTTCGCCGCTATCGGCGTCGATGAGATCGGCAAGAGCTTTGGTGCCTTTCAGCACGTCTGGCTGGAACGGGATGCGCCAACCCTCGCCTTCGCGTGAATATGTCGAATGGCTGTAGAACGTATCGAGGATGTCCTCCGGATCCATGCCAAGCGCCATGAGGAGCGAGGTTGCGGGGATCTTGCGGCGGCGGTCGATACGGGCATGGACGATGTCCTTGGCGTCGAACTCAATGTCCAGCCAGGAACCGCGATAAGGAATGACACGGGCAGCAAAGAGCAGCTTGCCGGAGGAATGGCTCTTGCCCTTGTCGTGATCGAAGAAAACGCCGGGCGAACGGTGCATCTGGGACACGATAACGCGTTCGGTGCCGTTGACGATAAACGTGCCGTTGTCGGTCATCAGCGGCATATCGCCCATATAGACGTTCTGCTCCTTGATGTCCTTGATGGACTTGGCGCCGGTATCTTCATCAATATCAAACACGATAAGACGAAGCGTCACCTTCAGAGGCGCCGCGTAGGTCAGATCGCGCTGACGGCATTCCTCAACATCGAATTTCGGCGGTTCGAATTCATAGGATACGAATTCGAGCATCGAGGCGCCGGAGAAATCCGAAATCGGGAAGACGGATTTGAACACCGCCTGAAGACCTTCATCCGGACGTCCGCCCTCGGGCTCGTCGATCATTAGAAACTGGTCGTAAGACGCTTTTTGAACCTCAATCAGGTTCGGCATCTCGGCGACCTCGGGGATTTTCCCAAAAAACTTGCGTACGCGCCTGCGACCGTTAAACGAAAGGGTCTGAGCCATCGTCGCTCCTTGTGTTTTGCATCCGGGCCTGCAACTGACGAAGCCTCTGGCCAGGGGGCTTCGAATAAAGGGTCTTTGAGAACCCATTACCCAAGAGCCGTTTTCGGGCTCTTGGGTAATCGGTCCAACAGTTGGACAGCACCGAAGGCGGAGCCGACTAACGGCTCCGCCCCGATACGGTCAAACCGTTTATTTGAGCTCGACTTTGGCGCCAGCCTCTTCGAGCTTCTTCTTGATCTCCTCGGCTTCGGCCTTGGCAGCGCCTTCCTTGACCGGCTTCGGAGCGCCTTCGACGAGGTCTTTGGCTTCTTTCAGGCCAAGACCCGTGATGGCACGGACTTCCTTGATGACGTTGATTTTCTTGTCGCCTGCATCGGTCAGAACAACATCAAATTCGTCCTTTTCTTCCGCAGCGGCGGCATCGCCACCGGCACCACCAGCAGCAGCAACGGCTACCGGTGCAGCAGCCGAAACGCCCCAGTGCTCTTCGAGCATCTTGGACAGTTCTGCCGCTTCCAGGACAGTCAGGTTCGAAAGGTCTTCAACGATCTTTGCAAGATCAGCCATAATTCAGTTTCCTTACACGTTCGGTTCGAACTGGTATGAACAGCGAAGTTCCGCTAGGCGGCTTCGTCCTTCTGGGCGTAAGCGTTGACAACGCGTGCAAGCTGACCGGCGGGTGCGCCGACAACCTGTGCGATGCGCGTCGCCGGCGTGTTGATCATGCCGACAATCTTCGCACGCAGCTCGTCAATGGACGGCAGCGAGGCAAGCGCCTTCACACCGTTCACGTCGAGTTCCGTTGCTCCCATCGCTCCACCGAGAACCACGAGGTTGTCATGGGTCTTGGCGAAATCGACAGCCACTTTCGGAGCTGTGACAGGATCATCGCTGTAGGCGATAACCGTCTGTCCCTGAAAGAGATGTGTAATCCCTTCCGCTTCCGTGCCCTGAAGAGCAATTTTGACCAGGCGGTTCTTCGCGACTTTGACGGTGCCTCCGGCTTCACGCATACGCGAGCGAAGATCGCTCATCTGCGCAACCGAAAGACCGGCATAGTGGGCCACGACGACGGAACCTGTGGTCTTGAAGACCTCGTTCATAGCCGTGACGAATTCGCGTTTTTCCGCTCTTTCCACTGCCACTCTCCAGTTGACAGGTCCATTTTCGGTACCTGTCGGGTTTTGCCTTGCCACCTGGGGCCATTGGCGACCCGCAAGCGACGCTTGAGGATCCTGTCCCCTCGAGCCGGACCTCAAAGGCCGACACAAGGCAAAGAAGGCTCGAACCGAATGTCTGCGCACATTGCGAGAATTTCGGATCTTACCTGTCTCATGCGGGCCGGATGATTAAGGCGAACCACCCACAATCTCGGACAGGAGTTCCAGACCGTTGGGCCCAGAATTTTCCGGCCCGAAGGCCGGAAAACGCATCAGGCCGGCCAAAGCCGACCAGTTTCCGTTCAGCGTCAGGCAGATGCCAAGCTGGACGGATCAATTTTTACGCCGGCGCCCATGGTGGACGAAATCGCAACGCGCTTGACATAGTTGCCCTTCGCGCCGCTCGGCTTGGCTTTCATGACTGCATCGGTAAAGGCGCGAACGTTTTCCTCGATCGCCTTTTCATCAAACGATGCCTTGCCTACGCCGGCATGAACGATACCGGCCTTTTCAACACGAAACTCGACTGCGCCGCCCTTTGAGGCGTTCACAGCGGCTGTGACATCCGCGGTAACCGTGCCGACCTTCGGATTCGGCATCATGCCGCGCGGGCCGAGCACCTTACCGAGACGTCCGACCAGCGGCATCATGTCGGGCGTTGCAATGCAGCGGTCAAAATCAATCTCGCCACCCTGCACCTTTTCCACCAGCTCCTCAGCGCCGACAATATCGGCGCCTGCTGCCTTGGCTTCATCGGCTTTCGCATCGCGCGCAAAGACGGCGACACGAACCGAGCGGCCCGTGCCGTTCGGAAGATTGACGACGCCGCGGACCATCTGATCGGCATGGCGCGGATCAACGCCGAGGTTCATCGCAACTTCGATTGTCTCGTCGAACTTGGCGGTGGCGCGCTCCTTGACCAACGATACGGCTTCGCTCAGATCGTAAAGTTTGGTCGGCTCGATGCCGTCGCGGACCTTCTGTGTACGTTTTGCAAGTTTGACCATTGTCTTATCCCGTCACTTCCAGCCCCATGGAGCGGGCCGAACCCTCAACCATGGCCATTGCGCCTTCAACATCAGCAGCATTCAAATCTTTCATCTTCGCTTCGGCGATGGTGCGAACCTGCGCCTTGGTGATCGATCCTGCCGTTGTGCGGCCCGGCTCGCTTGAACCGGATTTCAGCTTTGCTTCCTTTTTCAGGTAGTAGCTGACAGGCGGCTGCTTCATCGTGAAGGTGAAGGACTTGTCCTGATAATATGTGATCACGCACGGGATCGGCGCGTTCTTCTCCATCTCCTGCGTGGCCGCGTTGAAGGCCTTACAGAATTCCATAATGTTGATGCCGCGCTGACCAAGCGCAGGACCGATCGGCGGCGACGGATTAGCGGCGCCTGCCGGGACCTGCAGCTTGAGCTGACCTGCAACTTTCTTAGCCATATCTCACTCTGCCTTTACATCAGAACCGCCGAGGCGGTCCGTTTCAATGTTTCCGGTCCGGTACAGAATCACCTGCATCCAGGGCCGGTTGCCGGAATATCCGGCGGCTGCGGTTGCGTGGTTCGAATAAAAAGGCCGGCTAAGCCTCTCGCATCTCCCACGCGGGGTGCAGGTCTCCCTGCCTTTAACTCAGACCTTCTCGACCTGAGCGTATTCCAACTCGACCGGGGTCGCGCGACCGAAGATGGACACTTCCACCTTGAGCCTCGAGCGCTCCTCATCGACTTCCTGAACGGTGCCCGAGAAAGACGCAAAGGGACCGTCGGAAACGCGGATCTGTTCACCGATCTCAAAGGAGATGGACGGCTTCGGCCGATCGACACCCTCCTGGATCTGAGTGAGGATCGCCTCGGCCTCCGAATCCGGGATCGGCACAGGTTTGTTGTCCGAACCGAGGAAACCGGTGACCTTCGGCGTATTCTTGATGAGGTGATAGGCCTCATCCGTAAGATCGGCCCGCACCATCACGTAGCCCGGAAAAAACTTGCGCTCCGAATCGACCTTGCGGCCGCGCCGGACTTCGACAACCTTTTCCGTCGGCACGAGGATTTTCTCGAACAAATGCTCCAGACCCTTGGCGCGCGCCTGCTCCTCGATGGACTCAGCCACCTTCTTCTCAAAATTCGAGTATGCGTGGACGATGTACCAACGCGCTGCCATTACCGTCTCCTGCCCGCACTAACCGCCAACATTCAAGACAAGCCCTACGAGCCAGCCCAGAAGTTGATCAGCCGCAAAGAAAAACGCTGCTGCCAGGATCACCATGACAAGAACCATCAGCGTAGAGATCATCGTCTCTCGCCGAGAGGGCCAAGTTACTTTCGACGTTTCGGCGCGTACTTGCTGCAGAAACGCAAATGGATTCGTTTTTGATGCCATGAGCCGCTCACGCATTTACGGCGCGTAAACAGGGCCGGCCAGCCCCACGCGCCGCGTGTCTGTTTTTTTCCTTAATAATCATCGATTTCAAAAACCACAAGAGTTTTATGAGGAAATGTTTCAATAATTGATGATCTCCGATCCGATGTCGGCGGATCCAAACAGACTTTAAAAAGATGGCAGGGGCAGAGAGGCTCGAACTCCCGACCTACGGTTTTGGAGACCGTCGCTCTACCAACTGAGCTATACCCCTATCGGCCGTGAGGCGGTTTAACTGCATTTGCCTTGCGGTTCAAGCGTCAAGTGACGCGCCGCTCCACAAATTTGATCCACTTGAACCGAATCAAAATGCGCCGGCTTCCCGGCGCATTCTGGTGTCTCTTTGAAGCCTCCCGTCAGAGGCAGCTTACGGCTTTACGCCACATCACTCCGTGATGCTTGCGACGATGCCGGCGCCGCGGCAAAACGCGCTTGCGCGCCTTTTGCCCACGTCAGGTGCGTCGGCAGCTTTCGGCTGCGCGCCGCATCACTCCGTAATGCTTGCGACGATGCCGGCGCCGACGGTACGGCCGCCTTCGCGGATGGCAAAGCGGAGCTTTTCTTCCATCGCAATCGGAACGATCAGCTCAACGTCAACCGTCACATTGTCGCCCGGCATAACCATCTCGGTGCCCTCTGGAAGCGTCACAACACCCGTCACATCCGTCGTGCGGAAGTAAAACTGAGGACGGTAGTTGGTAAAGAACGGCGTATGACGCCCACCCTCTTCCTTCGTCAGAATGTAAGCCTCAGCCTTGAACTTCGTGTGCGGCGTAACAGAACCCGGCTTGCAAAGAACCTGGCCACGCTCAACACCCTCACGGTCAACACCGCGAAGAAGTGCACCGATGTTGTCGCCGGCCTGACCCTGGTCAAGAAGCTTGCGGAACATCTCAACGCCCGTGCACGTCGTCTTCGTCGTGTCGCGGATGCCGACAATCTCAATCTCGTCACCGACATTGATGATGCCGCGCTCAACACGACCCGTCACAACCGTACCACGGCCCGAAATCGAGAACACATCCTCAATCGGCATCAGGAAAGGCTGGTCAATCGGACGCTCAGGCGTCGGAATGTACTCGTCAACCTGCGCCATCAGCTCACGAACGGCATCCTCGCCGATCTCCTTGTTGCTGTCTTCAAGAGCAGCAAGCGCAGAACCCTTGACGATCGGAATATCGTCGCCCGGGAACTCATAGGTGTCCAGAAGCTCACGCACTTCCATCTCGACAAGCTCAAGAAGCTCCTCGTCGTCAACCTGGTCAACCTTGTTGAGGAAAACAACAATCGCAGGAACACCAACCTGACGGGCAAGAAGAATGTGCTCGCGGGTCTGAGGCATCGGACCGTCGGCAGCCGATACAACCAGAATGGCGCCGTCCATCTGCGCAGCACCGGTGATCATGTTCTTCACATAGTCTGCGTGGCCAGGGCAGTCGACGTGCGCATAGTGACGGTTGTCCGTCTCATACTCAACGTGAGCCGTCGAAATCGTGATGCCGCGCGCGCGCTCTTCAGGCGCTCCGTCAATCTCATCATAAGCCTTGAAGTCGCCAAAGAACTTCGTAATCGCTGCCGTCAAAGACGTCTTGCCATGGTCAACATGACCAATCGTGCCGATGTTCACATGCGGCTTATTTCTCTCAAACTTGCCTTTCGCCATGATAGTCTAGTCCTGTCATACTCAAAGATTGCAATTAGGCGCTCAAGATCGGGCGCTCCCGGCGAAGCAACCCAGATGATCGAAGGCGACATAAGACTTTAAGCGTCTGGAAGCAAGACCAAATTGCCAACGGGCCGGCTGCGACACATTATCCAGTGATGAAACTTTCACGGGCAGCTGGAGCGGGTAGCGGGAATCGAACCCGCATATTCAGCTTGGAAGGCTGCTGCTCTACCATTGAGCTATACCCGCATCAGCCAGTGGGAAATGGTGGAGGGGGCTGGATTCGAACCAGCGTAGGCATAGCCAACGGATTTACAGTCCGCCCCTTTTAACCGCTCAGGCACCCCTCCAATTCCACTGACGGGGTCAAGTGACAAGCAATTGACCGATCCACCCGGAAACCCGCGGTGAATCTGCGCCGGGGTTATGACGGTACGGCCAGTTTCTGTCAACACGCATCCGCGTAAATTTTCCGGTTTATACCGCACTGGTAAATCCCGCTGCCCGATGGTTCACATTGCGCCTTGCCAGAATGGTGACCGGTTCTATAAGTGCGACGATGAACAACACGGACAAAGACAAGAAAGGCGAGCGCGACAGCCACTTTGCCAAACGGCGTCGGGCTTACCGGGATGCAAAGGCGGCGCGCGTCAAAACGGCTCCGACCGACAGCGTGCTGCTTTACGGTCTGCACACCGTTCGCGCCGCGATCCAGAATCCAAAACGCTCGATCAAGCGCATGTTGGTGACGCGCAATGCGCTGACGCGGCTCGATATCGGCGACGCGGACGCCCTGCCCTTTCCGGTGGAGACCGTCGCGCCGGCCGTCCTGGACAAGATGCTCTCCGGCGACGCCATCCATCAGGGCGTTGTCGTGGAAGCAAAGCCGCTTAAGGCTCGTCGCATCTCGGATCTGGGTGACAGCCCGCTTGTGCTTGTGCTTGATCAGGTCACCGATCCCCACAATGTCGGCGCGATCATGCGCTCTGCCGTGGCAATGGGCGCCGGTGCTTTGATTACCACCATGCGACACAGCCCTCAGGAAAGCGGCGTTCTGGCGAAGTCCGCCTCCGGCGCACTTGAACTCATCCCGCATATCCAGGTCGTCAATCTGGCCGAAGCAATTGAAGAACTGAATGGCAGCGGCTTCCTGACAATCGGGCTTGATTCGGAAGGCGATGAACAGCTTGAGGCGACATTCGGCGGCGACCGGATTGCCCTGGTTCTGGGCGCAGAGGGCAAGGGTCTACGCCAGAAGACGCGGCAGACCGTCGAGCGGCTGGCGCGACTGGATGTTCCAGGCGTCATCAAGTCATTAAATGTTTCCAACGCAGCAGCCGTGTCGCTTTATGCGGCCCACCGTTATCTGGAGCAGAATCAGGCCTACGGCACGTAACCGCGCGCCAGGACCGTCTGGCATTATTTGGGACCGGAGTTGATTTTCCTGGCAACTATGCGCACTCCTGAAACGCCTCCTTTTCAGGATTCACCTTTCGACCTCACAGTTGTCTGTCCAAAAAATCCCTGACCAACAGATTTCGTTCCCGGTTCATGTGCTCGCCATCGATTGACCCGAGCAGCCTTATGTACCTTAGGCCTGGAAGCACAACGGAAGCATCTGCAAAATTAAGATGCTCAGCCCCCGAGATCGTAT
The DNA here is from genome assembly GCF_027944115.1 of Hoeflea prorocentri. Classification (NCBI taxonomy): domain Bacteria; kingdom Pseudomonadati; phylum Pseudomonadota; class Alphaproteobacteria; order Hyphomicrobiales; family Rhizobiaceae; genus Hoeflea; species Hoeflea prorocentri. The sequence goes on from NZ_JAPJZI010000001.1 coordinate 1,901,082, forward strand.
AATCTTCATAGGTTTCATCCGCACCAGTTTTGGCGAAATCATTCCCTCCCTCATTGCGTTCGCTGTAGAGCATCAGATAAGGGACTTGTACTGGAACCTCGATGTTCGTTCCAAAAATTCCGCCGTCCAAGTTAACCGCGGCAGCGCATCGCGGATCAGCTTTACAAAACTCTGTGGCGACGGCGCCCCCAAGCGATAGCCCCACAATGCCAATTCTTTGATTGTCGGCGCATCGGCCTTCTGTACAACCAGGTATGTCCTTTAGGATGGAATCCAGGTTGTCGAGCACAAACCCTGTGTCTTTCGCCCGTCGTTTGACTATGACGGGTAGCGTATTGTTGTCCCGATAGACCTGCAAAGACACCGCCGAGCGTTCGTCCCGCTCAAGATCCTTTCCGCCCAGCTTTTTGAAGTTTTCTACTTCTTTGGCCTTTTCCTCATCCGACAGGTCATCATGAAGCAAGGCATATTCCCCCCGCTGATCCTTATGGCGAATGGCAATAATCACGTAGCCGTGGCTCGCCAGGGACTCCATCAGCAGAAAACTGTCTGATGCTATGGAAAGAAGCGCGTGATTATAGATCAGGACCGGTCGATCTGTGCCGCCAACCGCCATCGGCGGCGACAGAAATGAGTGTGTTTTCATGTTCTTCAGGTAAGCTGTGAAGAAACGTTCGATCGCAGAAAAATACTCCGCGCTGTTAAACTCGCTCCAAACGGTCTCGCGGCCGAATTCCTTCCCATCCTCGATTGCCGCTGGATACCACACCTTCAATTGAAGCCGCCGGATCTGCGCAGGGTCTCCGTCCGCGTCGCTATCGGGAATATATTCCCGATTTATGGTTACAACACCGGCTTTACCTGGACCATCGGGCGCCGGTAAAGTACGAACAGGCAAGCCAAGTGAAAGCACGGTAGACGTTGCAAGAAACAAGATTCCGACACCTGCACCGATAAAGCCAGCGGCACGTCCTGCTTCCCAGCCCAATAGCAGTTTGACCAGTAGAAAGCCGATCACGACAAACACCGGGATCATCTGCCAACGAAAGTGAAAAGCGACCAGGTGGATGCCAACGAGACCTGCTGCGAGGCTAACAAGAAATAGCAAAGCCGCGGAGTTCGACGTCGACGGGAAAACGGCCGCGATGATTGATGCAAGCGCAAGAGCGATAATGCCGATCTCTAAAGTGAAAACCACGTAATTTCACCATCTGCCGTATGTCAAAAAAATGCGTCGCGAAGCACCATGTTTGGTGGCGCGAGTTTCGATGCAACCCCTGCGACTTTTTGTCTGGCTACAACAACCAAAGATCATGCATCTCTGAGGCGCCGCCAAAGTGTCGAGACCGGACGTAACCGTTTATGGATACGCGCCTTTGCCTATTGCGCTGTCCACCCGCCATCCACCGGGATGGCGGTGCCGGTAATGTTGTGGGCGTGGCGATGACATAGCCAGACGGCCAATGATCCGATCTCCGACGGTTCGGACATGCGCAAGGTGGGCTGCTTTTCCTTCAGCAAATCGGCGATCCCGGCATCGCGGCCGCCACCCACGATCTGCGTTCGCGCGTCGATTTGCGGCTCGATCAATTCAGTCTCCGTCCATCCGGGGCAAATACAGTTGACGGTCACGCCGCCGGACACCCTGTCGCCACGGGATGCGTATTCAAGCGCCGACACACGCGATAGACCGACAATGCCGAACTTGGATGCCACATAAGGCGCCTTATCAACAGACGCCACGAGGCCGTGAACGGAAGCAATATTGACCACGCGGCCATATCCGCGCTCACCCATTGCCGGCATGGCAAGGCGCATGGTGTGAAAGGCCGCGCTCAAATTGACGGCCAGAATGGTGTCCCAGGTTTTACGATCCGCGTCGGCGAGCGATGCCGTACGCTGTACGCCTGCATTGTTGACCAGAATGTCGACACCGCCGCAACCCGCCGTATCCGCCATCATAGCTTCGATTGCGTCGGGGCTGCGCAGATCGGCATCGAAATAACGGATGTCCTGTGCGCCGGCATCCTGCAGCCGTTGTTTTGCTGCCTCCACAGTCTGTTTATCGGCCAGCCCGTGCAGTCCGATATGACAGCCGGCAGCGGCTAACGCTTCGGCGATTGCCAATCCAATCCCTTGTGTTGATCCCGTGATGAGGGCTGTCCTGCCTTCCAAAAACCGATCTGACATTTGGTTCTATTCCTCATTTTCCAGAAGGCGGCGCAGTTCGGTTTTCAGAACCTTGCCGTAGTTGTTCTTTGGGAGTGCATCAACGAAGCGATAGGTCTTGGGGCGTTTGAAACGCGCAATATTGTCGAGGCAATGCGCATCGAGCATCTCGGCGCTGACTTCGGCATCCCCTTGGGCGACTACAAAAGCCGCGACAATTTCACCCCATTCGGCGTGCCTTTGGCCGACAACGCTGATCTCGTGCACACCCGGTACAGCAAGAAGCACCTCTTCGATCTCTCGCGGGTAGATGTTTGTACCGCCGGAGATGATAACATCCTTGGAACGGTCCTTGAGGGTCAGAAAGCCCTCCTCATCGAGCGATCCCATATCACCCGTCCAAAGCCACCCATCGCGCAGGGTTTCACCGGTCGCAGACTGATTGTTCCAGTATCCGGCCATGACGGGAGACCCTTTGACGACGATCTCTCCTGTCTCACCGGCGGGTAACGAATGCCCGCTTTCATCGACAATGTGTACATCTACACAGGATTGGGCTGTCCCGACGGAGGCAAGCCGTTCGCGCCAGCGTGGGTGCGTCCGATCAGCAATCGTTTCGCGCGGCAGTGCGGTGATCGTCATGGGCGATTCGCCCTGCCCGTAGATCTGGCAGAACCGGGACCCGAGCACATCGACGGCTTCAACGATATCTTCCAGATACATCGGCCCGCCGCCATAGACGATGGTGCGCAACCCTTGCCCTGCCCGGCCTTGAACCTTGGCCTCTTCGACCAGCCTTTTGACCATGGTCGGCGCGGCGAAGATGTGAACGCTGCCCAGGTCTTTCGCCAGGTCGAGGATTTCTGCCGGATCAAACCCGGCCGATGCGGGCACCACGTGCCGCGCGCCCTTCATGACGTGCTGGAAGTTATAGATTCCCGCACCATGAGAAATCGGTGCTGCATAGAGTGCCGCGTCATCCGGGAAGACGTTGTCGACATCGACAAAGTACGAGAACGCCATGGCATGCAGATTGCCGTTGGTCAGCATCACGCCCTTGGGTTTGCCTGTTGTCCCGGATGTGTAAAAGAGCCAGGCCAGATCGTTTGCGTCACGCGAGACGGGCTCCTGCGTCTCAGAAGCCCGATACATGGCTTCGAACTCAGGTCCGCCGAGAGTGCGGATGCGAGCAAGCCCGGCTTGTGATATCTGCACCTCACCGCTGACACCGGCGTCGGCAAAGAGCAGCGTGGCACCGGCATTTTCAACAATCCATACCGCTTCGTTGACATGCAGTTTGGCATTGATCGGAACTGCCACGGCCCCGGCGTGCCAGATAGCGTAGAGCAGTTCGAGGTAGGCGGTGCTGTTTTTGGCAAATATCGCAACGCGATCACCCGGTACGATGCCTTCCTGTGCCGATAGATATCCAGCAATGGCCCGGCTTCTTCGGGCAAATTCCCGATAATCGGCGACAAGGCGCGTGCCCTGCATCAATGCCGGCCGATCCGGAAATAGCTGGGCCGTACGTTGCAGCCAGACCGCGAGATTCATCGATGCTATCCTCCTGCGGTGGTCATAATCGCACGTGCAGGCGGCTGCCAATCCGTATTTCTACGAGAAATAACGACAAAAAGACCGTCGGGTCCGCGGCATCTTTGCGGAGCCTGGTTCCCGTCGCAAAACTGATTGGGAATGGAAATGAATGGACCTAATGGTGCCCCCGGAGAGACTCGAACTCCCGACCCCCTGATTACAAATCAGGTGCTCTACCAACTGAGCTACAAGGGCAATGCGGTGCAATTAGCATAAAGTTTGCATGAGTAAAGTAAAATAAACGCAAAGACGTGCCTTTATGCGCATCATTGACACCAAGACCTTGTGAAATGCTGTGGTTCTGGCCATGTTATGGCCGTCACAACCGATTGAAAAAACACAATATGACCCGAAACCTTTCGTCCCTGTCCTTTATTTCAAGCGATACGGACAGTGCCCAGGAGGCCGCCCGGCACCTCGCCTCGCTCTACGGGCAGACAGACCCGAACGAAGCCGACGTGATCGTGGCGCTTGGCGGCGACGGCTTCATGCTGCAAACCCTCCACGACACGATGGCTTCGGGAAAGCTGATTTACGGCATGAACCAGGGATCGGTTGGATTCCTGCTCAATGAATACCGCGAGGAAGGCTTGCGCGAGCGGATTGCGGCTGCGGTCGAACACCACATTCGCCCGCTAGAGATGGTGGCGACGGATGCAGAAGGCAATTCGATCAGCGCCTATGCGATCAACGAAGTCTCACTTCTGCGTCAATCCTATCAGGCTGCCAAACTCAAAGTGCTGGTCGATGGCCGTGTTCGCCTTGAAGAACTCATATGCGACGGCCTCATGGTCGCAACGCCCGCCGGGTCCACCGCTTATAATCTTTCGGCGCATGGCCCAATTCTACCGCTTGAAGCGCCGTTACTGGCGCTGACACCGGTCAGTCCGTTTCGTCCGCGCCGCTGGCGCGGAGCGCTGTTGCCGAACCGGGTCACTGTGGAGATCGAAGTCCTTGAGGGCGACAAACGGCCGGTCAATGCGGTAGCCGACCACACGGAAGTCAAATCGGTTGGCTCGGTGATGATCCGCGAGACGAACAAGGTCACGGCCCGCATCCTGTCGGATCCCGATCACAGTTGGGACGACCGTATTCTCGCCGAACAATTTCTCTATTAATGTGCAACCCAAGGTATGTGCCATGGGAGGAAGAGCGTCATGTTTAGCCAAAACCCCCTGCCCGTCATTTTCTGTTCCTTGTCCTGGCTGATCGCGCCAGTCATTCTGCTTGGCGCATCTGCGTCGGCGATGGAAACACCACAGACCGAAGCCGAGATCACGCCTGTTCGCGTGCTGGCCGTTGTGAGCGGCGGGTTCTGGCAGGAAGACGTGGAGACTACAAACGAAGCAGATGACAGTGAAACGGAAACGGCAAAAGAAATGCGCCGTGGTTACTTCAGGAGCATTGCTTTCCGCTCCGAAGACAACACGTCACGGCTATATCTCCAGCGCATCTGGCTTTCGCCCGATGGACCGACTGTTGTCGATACCAAGGAAATCGAGGCACTCACAGAACTCAACGCCTATATTACCGATATGCGCCCGGAGAACTCTACCGGCGTTGCGAGCCAACCCGGATTCGTCACATTCATCTATCTGAAGCAGGACCCGGCAGCCACAGAACCCGATACCTGGGAGCTCTATGTGGACGAGTTTGGCGATATGGCGTTCACACCAGCAACAAACTGATCCAACCGCCCCGGCCTATTCGATATCCTCGACCACCGCGTCACTGCCGTGAACGCGGTGCGCCAGCGCCGATTCCATAAACGTGTCGAGGTCACCGTCCAGCACATCCTGAGGGCTTGTGCTTTCTGTCCCCGTACGCAGGTCTTTCACAAGCTGGTAGGGTTGCAACACATAAGAACGGATCTGATGACCCCAGCCGATCTCGGTCTTTGAGGCCTCTTGCTCGCTGGCTTCGTCTTCACGCCTCTTGAGCTCTTCCTCATAAAGACGCGAGCGCAACATCTCCCAGGCCGTTGCACGGTTCTTATGCTGCGAGCGCTCGTTCTGGCACTGGACCACGATATTGGTCGGAATATGGGTAATGCGGACGGCGGAATCGGTTGTGTTGACGTGCTGACCACCAGCACCCGAGGCGCGGTAGGTGTCAATACGCACTTCCGATTCCGGAATCTCGATTTCGATCGTGTCGTCGATCACCGGAAAGACCCACACGGACGAGAATGACGTATGGCGGCGTGCCTGGCTGTCGAAGGGGGAAATACGCACCAGTCTGTGGACGCCCGACTCGGTCTTCAACCGGCCATAGGCGTTGTGCCCCTTGACCAGCAAGGTTGCCGATTTGATGCCCGCTTCTTCGCCATCGTGAACTTCAAGAACCTCGACCTTCATGCCACGCTTGTCGGCCCAACGGCTGTACATGCGCACAAGCATGGAGGCCCAGTCCTGGCTCTCCGTCCCGCCGGCGCCTGAGTGGATTTCGAGATAGGTGTCGTTGGCGTCGGCCTCTCCGGACAAAAGCAGATCGATCTGACGGCGATCGATGTCCGTTTTCATGGTGCGAAGGGCTTCTTCGGCCTCACGCACAACATCATCGTCGGCTTCTTCCTCTCCCAGCTCAATGAGGCCGACATTGTCGTCGAGCCTCGCCTCAAGCTCTTTTATGCTGGAGATGTTTTCTTCCAGTTGCTGGCGCTCGCGCATCAGCTTCTGAGCTTCCTGCGGGTCGTTCCAGATATCCGGGTCTTCTGCCTTGACGTTTAGAAATTCAAGCCGTTTAAGTGCCTGATCCCAGTCAAAGATGCCTCCTCAGCAGGCTTACGGCCTGCTTGATTTCATCGACAATTGCCTGAATTTCCGTACGCATAGTCGCTCGTTTTTCCTCTTTGGATAAAGACCCGGCAGAACCGCCATGGCGGGCGGACATTAGTAGCGCGCACGGGTCAAGTAAAGCCGACGTGGCGGCCTTACACATGTCAGACAATCAAATTTGTCAGTAGAGGCCGCCGGCTCCTGAGACAATGGCCCTGTTGGCCTGCGGCGATACGTTGAGAATCTCCTCGCCGGTCGCGTATTCTTCCATGCCGATGACGGAGAAGAAATCCGCGGGGCCCGTGCCGGGCTTGAACGATTCATAGATCACGTCAGGTTCGCCGGGCTGCGCTTCCATCCCCGTCTTGCGGTTGATGGGGATGAGCTGCAGACCAGGCGGCACACGGAAATCCGCCGGACGCGAATCCTCCAGCGCAGCTGTCATGAACTCATTGAAGATCGGTGCGGCGAGCTGGCCACCGGTTGAACCGCGGCCCATCGGCGTTGGTGTATCAAAGCCGATATAGACCCCGGCCACCATGTCTGCGGTATAGCCGACAAACCAGGCGTCCTTTTCGTCGTTCGTCGTTCCGGTTTTACCGGCGACTGCGCGATCCAGCTTGATCTTGCCAGCAGCAGTGCCGCGCGAGACAACGCCTTCCAGCATGGACGTCACCTGATAGGCCGTCATCGGATCAAGCACCTGTTCGCGATTGTCCTTGACGACGGGTTCTTCCTGGTTTTGCCAGTCCGCTGCCGCGCAGTCATCGCAGGTGCGTTCTTCATGCTTGAAGACCGTCTTTCCGTATCGATCCTGAATACGGTCGATCAGGGACGGCTTGATCTGCTTACCGCCATTGGCAAGAACCGCGTAGGCAGAAATCATCCTCAACACGGTGGTTTCGCCGGAGCCCAAAGACATGGCAAGCACCGGAAGCATGTCATCGTAGATACCGAACCGTTCGGCATATTCGGCAACGAGGTTCATGCCCATATCCTTGGCCAGACGAACGGTCATCAGATTTCGTGAGCGTTCGATACCAAGGCGCAGTGTCGACGGGCCCGCGGAACCGCCGCCATAATTCTTCGGCTGCCAGAGCTCACCACCGGATACAAGCTGTATCGGCGCATCGAGCACGACCGAAGCGGGGCTATACCCATTGTCCAGCGCTGCCGCATAAACAAAGGGTTTGAAAGAGGAACCGGGTTGGCGCATGGCCTGCGTGGCGCGGTTGAACTGTGATTGCGCGTAGGAAAAGCCGCCGACCAGAGCCAAAACACGCCCGGTATGCGGATCCATGGCAGCCAGGGCCCCCTGCACCTGCGGTAACTGCCGCAAAATGTGCTTGGACGTGTCTTCCTCGCCCTTGATCTCCTCAACATAGACGACGTCGCCGGGTTTGAGGATTTCGGCAACTGTCTTGACCTTCGTGGCCTTGCCGTCCGTCCTGACGCGGTATGCCCATTCCATGTCAGCACCGGCGAGCGTTACCGTCGTGCGGTCTTCAGATACTTTTCCGCCCGCGGAACTACCCGGACGCAGTCCAACGGTGGCTTTTTGATCATCGGCGTCCAGTACAACACCCAGGCGCCATTCCGGCACGTCCCGCAATGCTTCAACCGCGGCGATTGCAATTCCCCAATCGCCGCTGACCGATATATTGGTCACCGGCCCACGATAGCCCTGACGGACATCGTAACTGATCAGTCCGCGCTGCAGCGCCTTGCGGGCCTTTCGCTGGATTTCCGGATCAAGCGTGGTGCGAACCGACAATCCGCCCTCATAAAGCGCTTCCTCGCCATAGCGATCAATGATCTGGCGGCGCACTTCCTCGGCAAAATAGTCTGAAGCAAAAAGGTGTGAACTGCCGCGGCGCGGCTTGACGTCAAGCGGTTGTGCCTTTGCGTCCTCGCCGTCTGAGGCGGCGACATAGCCGTTTTCAACCATGCGGTCGATGACCCAGTTACGGCGTCCGACCGCCCGTTCCGTGTTGCGGAACGGATGATAGTTGGACGGCGCTTTCGGCAAGGCAGCAAGGTAAGCGGCCTCGTGAAGCGACAGCTCGTTGACCGATTTGTTGAAGTAAGTCAGAGCGGCGCTGGCAATGCCGTATGAGTTCAGGCCGTAGAAGATCTCGTTTAGATAAAGCTCCAGGATGCGGTCCTTGGAATAGGCCTGTTCGATACGAAAGGCGAGCACCGCCTCACGGACTTTACGCTCGAACTTCTGCTCGGATGTCAGAAGGAAGTTCTTGGCGACCTGCTGAGTGATCGTTGACGCGCCGACGAGACGTCGGCCGGAACTGAAGTTCTCAACATTGGTAATCACCGCACGCAACAGCCCGGTGTAGTCCAGACCCTTGTGCTGATAGAAATTCTTGTCCTCGGCGGACAGGAAGGCCGCTTTGACCCGATCCGGGACGGCCTGTATCGGAATATAAAGCCGACGTTCCCTTGCATGTTCGGCCATCAGTGCGCCGTCAGACGCGTGGATACGGGTCATGACCGGCGGTTCATAACTCGCCAGAACCTCATAGTCGGGCAGATCACGCGTGACGCTGCCGACATACCAGGCAACGCCAAGTGCGGCCACGAAGAAGAGGATCGTACCGACCCCGAACAAATATCCAATCAGTCTGAACATGGGTTCCTACCCGGCTGATTTCATTGCACGGCGATTCGAGCCGCACCCAACTATAACACGACACCGACTACCGTTTCGATTGTGCGGAAAATAGGGCCGGATCGATCTTTTATAAGATAATCTAAGGCTTTACTCAATCAATGTGGCAACTATCACACATTTTCGCCCTGGCCGCGCGGATCACCTGAGGCTAGTTGCTGACGCCCCCGACTTTGGCGCGATAGGCCGATATGGCTTCAACCAGCAAAGAAGCGATCTGTTCGCGCCATTTGGGGTCGGTTAACAGCTTCTCGTCCTCGACATTGGAGAGATATCCGAGTTCCACGAGCACGGAGGGTACTTCCGGCGCCTGCAAAACACGAAATCCCGCCGACCTGATCGGGTTGTTGATCAGCTTAACCGACCCGTCGAATGCATCGATCACGGCGCGCGCCAGCCCGATGGAAAACACCTGTGTTTCCCGGCGGGTCAGGTCGATCAGAATGTCGGCAACCGTGTCGGGTTCGTCCTCAAGGGACAGGCCGGCGATCAGGTCGGACCGGTTTTCCCGGGCCGCCAACTGTCGCGCCATGTCGTCTGAAGCCTTGTCAGACAGCGTATAGACGGTAGCGCCACGCACCCCGCGGACGCGGATCGAATCGGCATGGATTGAGACAAAAAGATCCGCTGCCGCCTTCCTTGCCAGCCGAACGCGCTCACCCAGAGAGATAAAACGGTCGTCATTGCGGGTCAGAACGACCTTCATATCGGTTTCACTCTCGAGCGCTGTTTTCAGCGCCTTGCTCACCGCAAGTGTAATGTCCTTTTCCTGAGTGCCTCCGCGCCCCTTGGCACCGGTGTCGATACCGCCATGACCAGGATCTATGGCGACCGTAAAAGGCTTGTCTGCGTCGGGAGCCACCTCCGGAACGTCATCGTCCCCGCTCCCGGTCCGGATTTCCCAATCCTGTTGATTGACAAGGGCTTCAAACTCCCTGTCCGAAGCCGCAGCAATGTCAAACACCAGGCGGTAGGTTCCATCGGTCTCGTTCTTGCGGATTTCGGCCATTTCGGCCTTCACCGGTCCAATCGCGGTGAAGACGACACGCGAACGACCCGGCGCCATGGCGCCATAACGAATTTCCGACAACAGACCGCGGGGCTCGACGACCTTCTCATCGAAGCCGAACACGGTTTCGGGCAGGTCGACCACCAGGCGATGGGGAGAAGCCAGTAAATGATAGGAAAATTCGGGCTTTTGCTCGAATTCCATGACGATGCGCGTACGCACCTCGTCACCGGCGGCACGAAAATCGAATGCAACCAGGCTCTCCGCCGGTTTTCGTTCAGTCGCGCTTTTGGCTAGGCCCGGAGCCGCCCATGCCACCATGATCAGCGCTGCGAGAAAAACCAGTGCGCGATAAGACATTGATCCTGAAGACATACGCATCATTCGGGCCTTGGTGATCCTCGAGACACTTGAACAGCCGGGTGCGGAACGTTCGATTCCACCGCTACTTAATGACTGAATCGGGGCCCCTTCGCAACCGGATCCGGATAAATTCCGCCCCCTCCGCCTACCTTGCAAACCATCACAAAGACCTTCTGGCGCAACGGTTCCGAATATAATGGACACGCAGAAGTCGTCAGACGCCCAATCCCTCAATTGGCTTTTTTCTTGCAAGAAGCGTTTCCAGACCATAAAAGCGGATCGAGGGTTATCATGCTGACGAGATAGAAACGGCAAATCCGGCAGCTACCTGCTTCAGGGAATCGGAGCGCCATTTGGTTGTTTCGTCTGACGTCATAGCACTTTAACTCCTCAAAATGAATCGATGGAGCCCGGCAGTCTCCGGGCATCGAATAGCGGCATCAGGCCGTATGCTTCTCCCAAGGAAGCAGCACTCATCGGTCTTTTAAAAGACCTAATGTTCAAGAGTTCCTGTCTGGAATTTGAATGGAAATGCTACCGTCAACAGTCACAAACAAGGTCATCCGGACAAGCGGTGCTCCGGGACCTCATGACTTGGTTGAGCAAATCCGGCCAGGGTCTACAAATTTCGGCAAAAAGGCGGCTTTAGACAGACGGGCGAGACCTCCGGGTCTGCACGTGCGGGCGCCTGCCGAGGAGCTTCATTTACATGGCAGACAAAATGCTGATCGACGCGTCCCACGAGGAAGAAACGCGCGTCGTCGTCGTTCGTGGAAACCGAATCGAGGAATTTGACTTTGAATCGCAGCACAAGAAACAGCTGCGCGGAAATATCTATCTTGCCAAGGTAACCAGGGTCGAACCGTCCCTGCAGGCCGCATTCGTCGAGTATGGCGGAAACCGTCACGGTTTTCTCGCCTTTTCCGAGATACATCCCGATTATTACCAGATCCCTGTCGCCGATCGTCAGGCCCTGATTGAGGCCGAGGCGGCAGAGGCGCGCGAAGAAGACGATGATGGCGAGGTTGAAAAGCCCGCCAAGAAGTCGAGGACGCGCAGAAGCAGAAGCAAATCCAGGAAGGACAAGAAGACCGCTGCGGCTAAAGAGACGCAGGACGCTTCAACGGCGGAAACGGAAGAGCCGCAAGCATCGCAAACAGACCTGTCCGAGACAGACGGCCAGCCGACGGAGGCGACGCCGAAGCAAGGCGATCTGGCAAACGAAGTCCAGGCCGGCGAGGAGCCGGCACCATCGGCTGAGGAGGCTGCGGTCGATGCGGCGAAGCCTGATGAATCCGACGTTGCAAAAGCTGAAGACGGAGACGACAAATCACCGCCGGACAGCATTGCCGCCAATATCGATGCCGATGAGGTTTCGGAGGTTGTCGCCAAGAAATCCGACAATGAAAATGGCGGGTCTGACGCTTCCAGCGGATCGTCTGATTCAAACGACGAAGATGATGACGAAAACGATTCATCGGTCGAATCAGTCGGCGCGGAGGACGCGCTTGAAGAGGTTCCCGACCGGGCCCGCAAACAGCGCCGCCAATACCGTATTCAGGAAGTTATCAAGCGCCGGCAGATCCTCCTTGTGCAGGTTGTCAAGGAAGAACGCGGCAATAAGGGCGCGGCTCTGACGACTTACCTGTCGCTCGCCGGGCGTTATTCCGTCTTGATGCCAAACACCGCCAGAGGCGGCGGCATCTCGCGCAAGATCACCAATGTCCAGGACCGCAAGCGCCTCAAAGAGGTTGCGCGCGGTCTTGAGGTGCCACAGGGTATGGGTGTCATTTTGCGCACGGCCGGCGCCAATCGAACCAAGGCGGAAATCAAACGCGATTTCGAATACCTCATGCGGCTTTGGGAAAATGTCCGCAATTTGACGCTGACCTCAACGGCGCCCTGCCTTGTCTATGAGGAAGGCAGCCTTATCAAACGGTCGATCCGCGACCTTTATAACAAGGATATCGGTGAAGTCATTGTGTCCGGTGAAGCCGGATACCGTGAAGCCAAGGACTTCATGAAAATGCTGATGCCAAGCCATGCCAAGGCGGTTCAGCCCTATCGTGACGTTCAACCGATTTTTGCCCGTTCCGGGATCGAAGCGCAGCTCGACAAGATGCTTCAGCCCCAGGTCACGCTTAAATCCGGCGGGTATATCATCATCAACCAGACCGAAGCCCTTGTCGCGATTGACGTCAACTCGGGTCGTTCCACCAAGGAGCACTCGATTGAAGATACGGCGCTGCGCACAAACCTTGAGGCAGCCGAAGAGGTTGCGCGGCAATTGCGCCTGCGGGACCTTGCCGGGCTGATCGTTATCGACTTCATCGACATGGAGGAGAAACGCAACAACCGGTCTGTAGAAAAGAAACTGAAGGAGTGTCTCAAGAGCGACCGGGCGCGCATCCAGGTCGGGCGAATTTCGCATTTTGGCCTTTTGGAGATGTCGCGCCAACGTATTCGCGCCAGTGTTCTGGAGAGCACAATGCAGGTGTGCGACGCCTGCGGCGGAACGGGTTACGTGCGGTCGATCTCATCTGTCGCACTGCACGTGCTGCGGAGCGCGGAAGAGCACCTGCTGAAGAAAACCACGCATAACATCACCATCCGGACATTGCCGGAAATTGCGCTTTATGTGCTCAATCAGAAACGCGACACCATTATCGAGCTTGAAAACCGTTTCGGTCTTTCGATTGCCGTTGAGGCTGACCCGGACGTCGGACTGCAGCATATTGCGATCGACCAAGGCACTCCGGTGGAATCTCCGGTTGTCATCGAGAATGCCGTTCAGGTGGATACAGAGTTCGCTGAAATCGAGGACGAACCCGAAACCAGTGCGAACGGTGACGAAGACGGCAGTGGCCGCAAGCGCAAAAGACGGCGCAGGCGGCGTGGCCGCAATGGCGAAGACGGCGCGGACATCCAGACATCGGGCGCAGATGACGGTGAGCGGCCGCAGGGCGAAGACGAGGCGGAGACACGCCTTGATGACGATGGCGAGCCTCGGAAAAAGCGCCGGCGGCGCGGCAAGCGTGGCGGGAAGCGTAATCGCGATCAGGCCGCGACGTCCGAGGAGACATCGCAGGATGCGTCTGATGCTGGGACTGAGTCCGACAACGGAGCCATCGCAGTTGAGGTAAAGGACAATACAGCAGAAACCGTCACACAGGATGCGGCCATAACGGAAGCAGCGCCGGACGCAGCGGATGCAGGCGACGAGCCGGCTGAAAAGCCGAAACCACGCCGCAGAAGCCGCAGCAAGAAGGCTGACGAGACTGCGGTAGCAGCCGAGACATCATCTGATGAGGGCATGGTTGCCGCCGGTGCCGAGGCCGCCATTGTGGAGCCGGAAAAGCCGGAAGATGATCAGGACGATGCAAAGCCCGCTCGCTCGCGTCGTCGACGCAACAGCGACACGGGCGCCGCAAGCGAGCCGAAACTGACATCAACGGTGGTAGAGGACGCCGACGCCGAAAACGGTGACGGCAAGCCGAAAAAAGCCGGATGGTGGCAAAGGCGCGGCTTTTTCTGACGGTTTCGGTAACCGGCTGGCCTAAGTGGCCAGCCAGTCGCTTATACGGTCAACGGCTTCTTCCATTTCCTGATACGACCCAGCATAGGAAAACCTGATGGTGCGGTGACCCTCAACCGGGTCGAAATCGCGACCCGGCGTCGCCGCGACATCGATCTGTGTGAGCATCGTCCGCGCGAATTCCATCGAATCGTTGGTAAAACGGCTGGCGTCCGCATAGGCATAAAAAGCCCCGTCCATGGGCGATGCAATGCTGAAGCCGATTTCCGGCAAACGCTTCATCAAGAGCGCCCGATTGGCCTCGTAACCCCGTTTGATGGCTTCCAGCTCGTCAGTTGCACCAAAGGCTGCGCATGCGGCGATCTGCGACAATTCCGGCGGACTGATATAAAGGCTCTGTGCGAGCCGTTCGACGGGCCTGATGGCCTGCTCCGGCAGAACCATCCAGCCGATCCGCCAGCCGGTCATGCAATAATATTTCGAGAAAGAATTGACGATCACCGCCTTGTCGGTCAGGGACAATGCCGATGTCTCGCCGCCGCTGTAGCTCAAACCGTGGTAAATCTCGTCGGAAATAAATGTGATACCGTTTGTCTCACAATAAGCGACAAGATCAGTCAGCGCCGCCCTGCCCGTCACGGTACCGGTTGGATTTGCCGGACTGGCCAGCAAAACGCCGGCAATTGTGCCATGGCGCACTGCGGCTTCCTCAAGCAGCGACGGCGTCAAGGTGAATTGCGTTTCCTCAGACACCGCGATTTCAACGGGTACAAGACCGAGTGCTTGGAGGATGTTGCGGTATGCAGGATAACCGGGCCGGGTGATCACCACCCGGTCGCCGCTGTCGAACAGGGCAAGAAAAGCCAGGTTGAAACCGGCGGACGAGCCCGTGGTAATCGCAATCCGGTCCGGGTGGATCGTCAGCCCATACCGGTCCGCATAGTGCCCTGCGATGGATTGGCGCAGATCGGACGTGCCGAGCGCATCGGTATAACCGATTGCCGCATTGGCAAGGCCCGATCGCGCGGCTGCCAGAACCGCGGCCGGCGCGCCATGTGCAGGCTGCCCAACCGCCATTGAGATAACGGGATGCCCTTCCCTTTTTCTCTTCGTGGCGGCTGCAAGCACGTCCATTGCATGAAAGGGTTCGACGCTGCTGCGCCCGGATATATTGATCACGTGGAGATCCTGATGGTCATTTGACGCCTCACAAATGCCCTATTGGCGTGGCGATCACAACCGTATCGTCACAATCACATTCGCGCGATGTCCAATACAGTGCTATGGGCAGGCCAACATATAGACTGCTAAGGTTGCCAGGAGAATCCCCTCATGTCCCTTCAATCAGCTACAGGGCAGGCAAATTTGTCGAAGATAGTCAGGTCCGCGAGAGCGGCGCTGTTTCTTGTTTTGAGCTTTGCGATGATTTCGTCACTTGTCGTGCCGGTCAACGCACAGGGACGCATCCCGATTGTCCGCGATGCCGAGATTGAGGGTCTGCTGCTTGATTATGCGCGACCGATTTTCAAGGTCGCGGGCCTGAACCGCAAGGGTATCCAGATTATCCTGGTCAACAATCCATCGTTCAACGCGTTCGTGGACGGACGACGGATTTTTATCAATACCGGCGCACTCGCTTCCGCAGCAACCCCCAATGAGATCATCGGCGTTATCGCGCATGAATCCGGCCATATCGCCGGAAATCACCAGCAAAGGCTTCGCGAGCAGATCGCTCGAAGCCGGGCGCTCGCCGTTGTCGGCGCCCTGGCCGGCATCGGCGCAGCCACCGCCGGGGGGTTGGCAGGCGTGGATGGAGCCGGCGCTGTGGGCGGTGGACTGGCACAGGCCGCGCCGTCCGTCGCTCAAAGAGCGCTGTTGAGTTACCGCCGGTCGGAAGAAATCACTGCGGACCGGGCGGCCGTGAAATATCTCAACGCCACCGGACAGTCGGCCAAGGGAATGCTGACGACCTTCCAGCGGTTTTCTCAAAGAAACGCACTGGCGGGTGTCAGGGCCAACCCTTATGAACAAAGCCATCCCTTGCCCCGCGATCGTATCGCGCTGCTGGAGGAACTGGCGCGAAAGAGCAAACACTACAACAAGAAAGACCCGGCCTCACTGCAACGCAGGCATGACATGATCCGCGGCAAGATAGCGGCTTACGCCGGAGGCGCACCGGCCGTGGGACGCGTTTTCCGCAATGATCCGAACAATGTGGGCGCCCGGTATGGCAAAGCAATTTCGTCCTTTCTGCGCGGCGATACCAGGCGCGCCCTTTCGGAAATCGACAAGCTGATTGCTGCAGACAAGAACAACGCTTACCTTCATGAAATGAAGGGCGAAATCTACCTGAAGGCCCGCCAACCCGGAAAAGCCGCTTCATCCCTCGCCAGAGCGGTAAAACTTGATCGGTACAATTCGGGCATTCTGCGCGGCCGCCTGGGTTTTGCCTATCTGTCCACGGGTGATGCATCCCAGATGAAGAAGGCGATCCGGGAGTTACGGGCAGCCATCACGTCTGATCCATATAATTTCAACGCCTACAGTTCCCTGTCCCGGGCCTATGCAGCGGCCGGAGATGTGGGCAATGCGGAGTTGACACAGGCGGAAGGGTATTTTCGTGCCGGGAACGTTCGCGAGGCCAAGCGTTTTGCCGCCCGCGCGGCACAGAAAATGCCGAAGGGCACCCCAGGATGGCAGCGGGCAAACGACATCGTGAAATACAAGACCAAGTAGTTGAAGGGCCCTGCCCGAACCAGTGAGGACGGATAATGAAAACAATATACCGACGCATTGCCGGCGTCTTAGTGGCCACATTCATCGCGGTGTCGCCGCTTCCGGCAGTGGCACTGGATGATGCGCAAAAGGAAGAGCTCGGGGAATTCATAAGGGAATATCTGATCTCAAATCCGGAGATCATGTTCGAGGTTCAGGCCGCCTATGAAGCCAAACAGGAGCAAATCCAGAAGCAGCAGGCTCAGCAGGTGATTGCGGATTCCGGGGACGCCATCTTCAACTCACCGCACAATATCGTCCTTGGCAATCCGGAAGGGAATGTGACGATCGTCGAGTTCTTCGATTACAATTGCGGGTTCTGCAAACGGGCCATGAAGGATATGGAGGAGATCCTGGCAAGCGATCCGAATGTACGGTTTATCCTCAAGGAGTTTCCGATACTGGGCGATGATTCGATTGCAGCGCACCGTGTCAGCACAGCACTGAAGAACATTGCTCCAGACGTCTATCAGGACTTCCACTTCGAGCTCTTGGGCGGAAATGAGCGGGCAACGGAAGACCGGGCCATTTCCGTCGCAGTCGCGCTTGGTGTCGAAGAGGCAGCACTTCGTGAGGCCATGAAGGATGAATCCATCACAGATGCATTTCGCGAATCCTATACAATTGCCGATGCGATCGGAATCTCGGGAACACCATCCTATATCGTCGGCGACGAGGCCGTCTTCGGAGCCGTCGGCACCCCGACGCTCATGAACAAAATCGCCAATTTGAGGGATTGCCAGAGCACAACCTGCTGATCCCATATCGGCATATCGAGCGATCAGGGCGGCTGTACTTCACGGCCGCCTTTCACGTTTGAATTAAACATCCAACAGTTTTTTGAGCCGGCGTTCATAACCGGGGCTTTTACTTCCACTTCGGGCCGTCTATATGTCTGGAACCTTACAGTTCTCAAGGTGGAGACCATGGCCCGCAAAGTGTTCGTTCTCAACGGACCCAATCTGAATGCTCTCGGTAAACGGGAGCCGGGTATTTATGGCGGAAAAACCCTTGACGGCATCGCTGATGAGTGCCGGACACTGGCTGCAGAACTCGGTTTTGAAGTAGACTTTCGCCAGAGCAATCACGAGGGTGTTCTTGTCGATTGGTTGCAGGAAGCCGATGACGGCGCTGCCGGTGTCGCAATCAATCCGGGTGCATATGGCCATACCTCCATTGCACTTCACGACGCAGTTCGCTCGATCGATGTCCCGGTTGTCGAACTTCATCTGTCCAATATCCATGCCCGCGAGACCTTCCGGCACACATCGATGCTGTCGCCGGTTGTCGCGGGAGTCATTTGCGGCTTCGGGCCCGGGAGCTATACGCTGGCTCTGCGCGCCCTCGCCGACATTCTTGAAAACTAAGAACAAGTTCGTAAAGGACCCGACCCGATGGCAACGAGAAAATCCGGTATCGATCAGGATCTGGTGCGTGACCTCGCCAATATTCTAAACGAGACAGATCTGACCGAGATCGAAGTGGAGCAGGATGATTTGCGCATTCGGGTTTCGCGCGGCGGCGCGGCGATCGCACATGCGGCGCCCGCGTTCATGCCCGCACCCGCTCCGACAGCGGCGGCGCCTGCGCCAATCGCGGCCGCTCCCTCGCAGGCCGAACCGGCCGCAGACAGCGGCGCCAACAATGCCAATGCCGTTACGTCGCCCATGGTGGGAACCGCCTACCTTGCTCCGGCCCCGGATGCCGACCCGTTCATCTCGGTCGGTCAGTCCGTCAAAGAAGGTGAGCCGGTCCTGATCATCGAGGCGATGAAGACGATGAACCAGATTCCGGCCCCGCGCTCGGGAACCGTGACGGCGATCCTCGTAGAAGATGCACAGCCAGTAGAATTCGGCGAACCGCTCCTCGTGATTGAATAGGTCGCTCAATGCTGTCCAAAATTCTCATAGCCAACCGTGGCGAGATTGCCCTGCGCGTTCTGCGGGCCTGCAAGGAACTCGGCATCAGCACAGTCGCCGTACATTCATCCGCTGATGCCGATGCAATGCATGTTCGTCTGGCGGATGAAAGCGTCTGTATCGGACCGCCGGCATCGCGCGACAGTTATCTGAACATCCACCAGATCGTGGCTGCCTGTGAGATAACTGGCTCCGACGCGGTGCACCCGGGTTACGGATTTTTATCGGAGAATGCGAAGTTCGCTGAGATCCTCGAGGCCCACGGAATCACCTTCATCGGCCCGACGGCTGAACATATCCAGGTCATGGGTGACAAAATCACCGCCAAGAAAACGGCCGAAGAGCTTGGAATACCCGTAGTCCCGGGTTCCGAGGGCGAGGTTTCCGACGAACGGGAAGCCGTCCGCATTGCTTCGGAAATCGGCTATCCCGTGATCATCAAGGCGACTGCCGGCGGTGGCGGGCGCGGTATGAAGGTGGCCAACAACGAGTCGGAACTGGCCATCGCGCTGGCAACGGCGCGCACGGAAGCCGGTGCAGCCTTCGGCAATGAATCCGTCTACATCGAGAAATATCTCGGCAAGCCACGCCATATCGAAATTCAGGTGATGGGCGACGGCATGGGCAACGCCATTCACCTGGGAGAACGTGACTGTTCCTTGCAGCGGCGCCACCAGAAGGTCTGGGAAGAAGCCAACTCGCCTGCCCTCAACGAGCATCAGCGTCAAGAGATCGGCATGATCTGTGCAAACGCCATGAAGAAGCTCAAATACCGGGGCGCGGGGACGATCGAATTCCTTTATGAAAACGGTGGCTTCTACTTCATCGAGATGAACACGCGCCTGCAGGTGGAGCATCCGGTCACGGAAGCCATCACCGGGATCGATCTCGTCAACGAACAAATCCGTATTGCGTCAGGCGGTGGGCTTTCCGTGTCACAGGAAGATGTGCGCTTCAACGGGCATGCCATCGAGTGTCGCATCAACGCAGAAGACGCGCGGACATTCACGCCCTCGCCAGGCCGTATCACACATTATCATCCGCCCGGCGGCCTGGGTGTCCGTGTCGATTCAGGCGTCTATCAGGGCTATTCGATACCGCCCTATTACGACAGCCTCATCGGCAAGCTCATTGTCCACGGACGTACGCGTGTCGAATGCATGATGCGGCTGCGCCGGGCGCTTGGTGAATTCGTGATCGACGGCATCAACACAACAATACCTCTCTTCATGGATTTGCTGGATAATCAGGATATCGCCAATGGCGACTACGACATCCACTGGCTGGAGAAGTATCTCGACGTAAAGTAAGGTCAGCGCATGCACAGGAGTGAAGACCGCCTCAAAATCACTCCGCAGCTTCTGATCAAGGCATATAGCTGCGGTTTGTTCCCAATGGCTGAGTCCGCCGACGACCCGGAGGTTTTCTGGGTCGAGCCGGAAATCAGAGGTGTCATACCGCTCGACCAGTTTCATATCCCGAAAAGTCTTGCCAAAACCTGCCGGCAGGACCGGTTTGACATCCGGTTCGATACCGCCTTCAGCGCGGTCATCGACGGCTGTGCGGAGTCTGGCCCAGGCAGGAAAAAAACCTGGATTAACAAGACGATACGGGATCTTTATACGCAGCTACATGAGCTGGGGCACGCGCATTGCGTCGAAGCCTGGCGCGACGACATGCTCGTCGGTGGGCTTTACGGCGTATCCTTGCGCGGCGCGTTCTTCGGCGAAAGCATGTTCTCGCGCGAGCGCGACGCCTCCAAGGTCTGCCTTGTTCATCTCGTCAAAAGGCTGCGCCAGAACGGCTTTGTTCTTCTCGATACCCAGTTCACGACCGATCATCTCAAACGCTTCGGCGCTTTGGATATCCCAAAGGAAACCTACGATTCACTGCTCAGCGAAGCGATGATGATCGAAGCGAGTTTTGTCTGAACAGCTCGAAGCTCAGGTCGGCGGAGGGACTTCTGATTCCATCCGGCAGTCTTTCAGCCAGACATCGTAGACTGCGTGGTCGACAGCATTGAGGCCGGGGGAATCGGCAAACATCCATCCGGTGAAAATCCGTCGTATCTTCCGGTCGAGCGTGATTTCATCGACTTCGACGAATGTGGTCGTCTTTGGCTTTTGCGTTTCATCACGGCTGTAGCAGACGCGTGGCGTCACCTGAAGCGCACCGAATTGAACCGTTTCGTCGATGTAAACATCAAAGGTTATGATGCGGCCGGTGATTTTGTCGATGCCGGAAAAGACGGCAACCTTGTTGTCGTTGCGCGGGTCCTTGGCCGGAGCCAGCTCTTCTGATTCGACCTGATCCTGCGCAAAGGCCATGACCGCCGTAATAAGCAAAGCAGACAAAGCAGCTGCGCACAGGCTCCATGGCTTCATTGCGCTATGACCAAAAATTCCCATGTTCGGCCAGACTTACGATCCCGGTGTCCAGGCGTCATAGTCGCCGGTCACGCGTGGCCGATCGGCCGGATTGAGGATAGAGCCTTTCGGCCTATATGCGCCGGCTGTCCCCGTCATATTGGGCTGATGGGCTTTTTGCCAGTCCCTTGGCTGATAGGATTCGTCCGCCGGCGAAACGTCCGTCCTGTGATGGATCCAGCCATGCCAGCCGGGCGGAATAGCCGATGCATCCGACTGGCCGTTGTAGATCACCCAGCGGCGCGTGCGGCCTTCGCTATCATGGTCGCCCTGATAGTAGACATTTCCAAATTCGTCCTCACCGACGCGGGTTCCCTTGCGCCATGTATAGAATAGCGTTCCGGGTGTCTTTCCGTTCCACCAGGTAAAAATCTGGAGCAGGAAATTCTTCATCGATATCCTCTTGCCGCCTGTGGCCCTTGACGTCTGACGCCTTATGCCGCGCCCATGCCGGCTTGTCCAGTTGCATATCCCATGTGTGCCGGCGAATGTGCCGATTCAATGACACTTGTTCTTACTGGAGGTCAAGCCGCAGGATCAGCGCGGGCATTCCTGAACCCGGATCGCCGCAATTTTCGGTCCTGCCGATTTCACGAAAACCCTTCTTCTCGTAAAACGCGATGGCGTTGACATTGCTTTCCTCGACTTCAAGCATGATCTGCCGGACCTCGGGAAAGCAATCCTTGATCTCCGCAAGCAGAAGACCTCCGGCCCCCTGCCCCTGGAATTCAGGCAGAACATAAAGCTGGTGCAGGAGAATCAGTTTGCCATCTTCCGTCGATGCAAATGCAACGGCACATATCTTCTCGCCATTGTCGGCCACAACAAACTCGCTGTGCGGCTGGGTCAGCCTCTGACGCAAAACGTTTATCGCATGCCAGTCATCGGTAATCTCGGTGACCCTCTGCGCGCCGTAGATACTGTCATAGGTATCATGCCAGGTGGCGACGAGAAGCGCGCGAATCTCGTCCAGATCCCGCTCGCTTGCCGTCCTTACCCACATGATCCGGTTTCCCTACTCGACACCCAGCTTCTTGCGCACAAGTGCATTGACCGCCTGGGGATTTGCTTTGCCCTGTGTGGCCTTCATGACCTGTCCGACGAACCAGCCGGCCATGGAGGGCTTGTCCTTGACCTGCGCGGCCTTGTCGGCGTTGGCGGCGATAACCTCGTCGACCGCGGCCTCGATGGCTCCCGTGTCGGTTACCTGCTTCATGCCGCGATCCTCGACGATGGCATTGGGATCGCCACCCTCGTTCCAGACGATCTCGAACAGGTCCTTGGCGATCTTTCCGGAAATCGTGCCTTCCTTGATCAAATCAATGACCGCACCGAGTTGTGCCGGTGAAACCGGTGTCTCGTCGATCTGTTTGCCGGCCTTGTTTAATGCGCCGAGCAGGTCGTTGATCACCCAGTTTGCCGCAGCTTTGCCGTCCCGGCCGTCCGCGACGTCCTCGAAATAGTCGGCAATGGACTTTTCAGAAACCAAGATCGACGCGTCATAGGCGGAAAGGCCCATATCGGCCATGAGCCTTGCCTTCTTGTCATCCGGCAATTCCGGCAGGTCGGCGGCGAGGCTTTTGACAAAGGCATCGTCAAATTCCAGCGGCAGCAGGTCGGGATCGGGGAAGTAACGGTAGTCATGCGCATCTTCCTTCGAGCGCATGGAGCGGGTCTCACCCTTAACCGGATCGAACAGCCGGGTCTCCTGATCGATCTGGCCGCCATCCTCAAGGATAGCGATCTGCCGGCGGGCCTCCGACTCGATCGCCTGACCGACGAAACGGATCGAGTTGACGTTCTTGATCTCGCAACGTGTTCCGAAGTCTTCCCCTTCGCGCCGCACCGAGACATTGACGTCTGCACGCATGGACCCCTCATCCATATTACCGTCGCAGGTTCCGAGGTAGCGCAGGATCGTACGCAACTTGGTTACATAGGCCTTGGCTTCCTCCGATGAGCGCAAATCCGGCTTCGACACGATTTCCATAAGCGCCACGCCCGAACGATTGAGATCGACATAGCTCATGGTCGGATGCTGGTCGTGCATCGACTTGCCGGCATCCTGTTCGAGATGCAGGCGTTCAATGCCAATCTCGATATCCTCGAAATTTCCCTTCTTGTCCGGCCCGACCGAGATAATGATCTCGCCTTCGCCGACAATCGGGTCCTTGTATTGGGATATCTGATAGCCCTGCGGCAGATCAGGATAAAAGTAATTCTTCCGGTCGAAGATCGAACGGTGGTTGATCTTGGCTTTCAGCCCCAACCCGGTTCGAACAGCCTGCCTGACGCATTCTTCATTGATGACCGGCAGCATTCCGGGCATGGCCGCATCGACCAGCGAGACGTTGTCATTCGGAGCCTTTCCGAATTCCGTGGACGCGCCGGAAAACAGTTTGGAGTTGGAAAGAACCTGCGCGTGGACCTCCAGGCCAATGATTACCTCCCAGTCGCCGGTGGCACCCGGGATGAAGCGTTTGGGATCCGGCGTACGCGTGTCGATAATCGTCATGTCAGGTTTTCTTGTGGCTTGAGTTATGCGGAAATCGGGGTCGGCGAAGGGTTAAACCAACCAACTCGAGTGTTCAAGCGTTTCCGCCTGGCCGGCTCTTTCCAGGGTCCTCATCGCCATAAATGGAAATCGCCAGAAAGTTTGACATAAATCAAA
This sequence comes from Hoeflea prorocentri, assembly GCF_027944115.1. NCBI lineage: Bacteria > Pseudomonadati > Pseudomonadota > Alphaproteobacteria > Hyphomicrobiales > Rhizobiaceae > Hoeflea > Hoeflea prorocentri. Next base: position 1,925,005 of record NZ_JAPJZI010000001.1, read on the forward strand.
CGGCCTGTCTTTTCCGACGCGTAAAATCTGCGCAACTGGCAAAGAAATATGAGGGAAAACAATGAAATTTCAGAATTTTATATCCCGCATCGATCGACACGCCGATTTGTTCAACAAAATGACAGAAAAGCTCGGTGTGCGCGAAGACCTTGCTGACATGAACAATGTCGGACCAGTGAGCCGCAGAGCCGCGTTGCGTTGCCTGAGTTGCGCGAACGCTGACGATTGCGAGAACTGGCTGGACAAGAGAACAGAACCGGAGGAAGCCCCGTCCTACTGCCGCAACCGCGGACTGTTCGCAAGACTTAAGGCAGCACATCCGCTGCACCAAGAATAGAAACAGGCCCGACTGCAAGTCTGCAGCGGGCCGGTTTCTCCACAGCTCCCTATGGGAGAGTATCCCTCAACTTGCCCCGGCGCTTTTGCGTTCGGGGCCTTTTTTTGCTGACACACAGCTTTCCACAATCGATCCGACGGGTAAAGCCCTTTAAGGTTGCGTTAGACAAAGACCTAAATCCAGACCGCTTCATTGAGGAAAACACCCGTATCGGCTTGCCAAGCCACAGGGCCATCGTAAGATACCGTTTTTGAGACTCACGGCAGACGGCCAAATCCGGCCGGCCGACATCTCAAAACTCTTTCGGAGTCGGGGACTTGGAAAAAGCCACAGGTACAGGACTGATCAGACACCTTCCGGTCCTGCTGGCGGCATTCCTACTATCAGGCTGCGGCCTCGATACCGCGCCGATCCTCAACCCCAAGGGCCCCATCGCGCAAGCGGAGCGCGATCTTCTCTTCACCGCGATCTATGTGATGATGATCGTCGTGATCCCCGTGTTCATCCTCGCCTTCCTTTTCGTGTGGCGCTACAGGGCATCGGGCGGCAAGGGAAAGTACACACCGGATTGGTCCTATTCGGCCAAGATCGACGCCCTTATCTGGCTGGTTCCGGCCCTCATTGTCGCAACGCTCGGCTATCTTCTGTGGACAACGACGCACAAGCTCGACCCCTACAAGCAACTTGCCTCATCCGAACAGGCCATTGAAGTGCATGCCATTGCCCAGGATTGGAAATGGCTGTTTCTTTATCCCGAATACGGCATCGCCAGTGTCAACGAACTGGCATTTCCAAGTGAACGCCCGCTGGCGCTGAAGATCACATCGGACACGGTCATGAACTCATTTATGATTCCGGCGCTCGGCGGGCAGATCTATGCAATGGCGGGCATGACAACGAGGCTGCATCTGATTGCCGACGAGCCGGGACAATTTACCGGACGCAATACAATGTATAGCGGCAACGGCTTTGCAGATCAGCATTTCCAGACCTTTGCGATGACCAATGAGGATTTCGACACATGGGTTCAAAAGGTGCGTTCCGGCGGAACGTCCCTTGATGCAGCCGCCTATGCGGTGCTGGCGGAGCCGAGCGTTGCTCACAGTGTCGAGTATTATGCGCAGTACAAAGCTGATCTCTTTGAAACCATCCTGGCGAAATACGCGTCGCGGCCGGCGCACACGTCCCAGATGGCCGATCAGTAGAGGGAGGACAGCATGCTTGGACGACTGACGATCGATGCCCTTCCGTTCTATAGCTGGGTCGCGATGGCGGGTGCCGGCGTGACCGTTCTTGGCGGGCTGATCGTCGTCGGCCTGCTGACCTATTTCAAAGCCTGGCGCTATTTCTGGACCGAGTGGGTGACGAGCGTCGATCACAAGAAGATCGGCATCATGTATATCGTTCTCGCTCTCGTGATGCTGCTGCGCGGGTTTATCGACGCCATCATGATGCGGGCGCAACAGGCCTTTGCACTGAACTCCGAGGGCTATCTGCCACCGGATCACTTTGAACAGATATTCAGTTCTCACGGCACGATCATGGTCTTTTTCATGGCCATGCCGTTCCTGACCGGGCTTTTCAACATTGTTGCCCCACAGCAGATCGGTGCGCGCGACGTTGCTTTTCCATTCTTGAACTCTGTCAGTTTCTGGCTGACGGCTGCCGGCGCCGGGCTGGTTCTGATTTCACTGGTTATTGGCAAATTCTCAGAGGCGGGCTGGACCGGATATCCCCCTTTCTCCGGCATCGAATACAGCCCGGGTGTGGGTGTCGACTACTGGATCTGGGCATTGGCTGTCAGCGGGGTCGGCAGCACGCTGACCGGCATCAACTTCGTCGTGACGATCCTGAAAAAGCGTGCGCCCGGCATGACGCTGATGCGCATGCCGATGTTCTCCTGGACGACGCTGGTGGTCAGCCTGTTGATGGCCTTTGCATTCCCTGCGCTGACCGTCGTCGCGATTCAGCTTGGCCTCGACCGCTATCTCGAGTTCCATTTCTTCACCAATGGCGACGGCGGAAACATGATGAACTTCGCCAACCTGCTTTGGATCTGGGGACACCCGGAGGTCTATATCCTCATCCTGCCGGCTTTCGGCGTCTATTCTGAAGTCGTCGCGACCTTCTCCGGCAAGCGTCTCTTCGGCTACGATTCGCTGGTCTATGCAACCGGCTGCATCGGCATCCTGTCGTTCACCGTCTGGCTGCACCACTTCTTCACGATGGGTTCGAGCGCCAATGTGAACGCGTTTTTCGGCATTGCAACCATGGTGATTGCCGTACCGACCGGTGTGAAAGTGTTCGATTGGCTGTTCACCATGTATCGCGGCCGGATTGTCTTTCACCCGTCCATGTACTGGACCATCGGCTTCATCGTGACCTTTGTCATCGGCGGCGTCAGCGGCGTCCTTCTGGCCCTGCCGCCTGCGGACTACCTGATGCATAACTCGACCTTCCTGGTCGCACATTTCCACAATATGCTGATCCCCGGCGCCCTGTTCGGCTATTTCGCCGGAATGAATTACTGGTTCCCCAAGGCTTTCGGCTTCAAACTCAACGAGACCTGGGGCATTCGCGCCTTCTGGTTCTGGATCATCGGCTTTTATCTGGCCTTCATGCCGCTCTACGTGCTCGGTTTCATGGGAATGGTCCGGCGGATGGAGCATTACAACGTGCCGGAGTGGCAGCCCTATCTGCAGGTCGCCGCCATCGGCGCGGTCCTGATCCTGATCGGCATCGGCTGCATCATCATGCAGCTCATCGTCAGCGTACGCGACAGGGCCCAGAATATGGATGTGACGGGCGATCCGTGGAACGGACGTACACTGGAATGGGCCACCGCCTCACCTCCGGCTCCGTACAATTTTGCCGTACTTCCCCAGGTCAAGGATCTTGACGCCTTCGCCGACATGAAACGGCGCGGCGTGGTCGCAGCGAAGCCCACGCAATACGAGGACATTCACATGCCCAAGAGCACGGGCGCCGGCGTTATCCTCGGAGGATTAGGCTTCCTTCTGGGCTTTGCTATGATCTGGCATATTTACTGGCTGGCCGCTCTCTGCCTTGTCGCAGTGCTTGCGGTTCTGATCATCCGCTGCAGCAATGACGATGACGAATATACAATCACCGCTGCAGAGGTGGAGGCGTTTGAACGCACACGAGTTTACTCCACGCTGACCATCCCCTCAGATGCCGAAGTTGCCGGCGGCACAGCCGGTAAACAACCGCAACCGGGAAATATCTGACATGACGATTGCGGACACGCCCACCACGGATCACGGAACCCTTGAGCTAGGCGGCGGCAAAGCATTCGAGGAACGTGAATTCGGCTTCTGGCTCTACCTGATGACGGATGCGATCATCTTCGCACTGATGTTTGCAACCTATGTGGTCATGAGCGGCAATATTGCGGCCGGCCCCGATGCCAAATCACTTTTCGACCTGCAGCATACGGCAGGCGAAACCTTCCTGCTGCTGCTTTCAAGCATCACATTCGGCTTCGCGACACTTTCTTCGCTTGAGAATCAGAACAACCGTGTCATTTTCTGGTTGGTGGTCACGGCATGTCTTGGCGCGGGCTTTGTTGCCATGGAAGTCAGCGAGTTCGTCGGCATGATCAATGCGGGCGCAGGCCCCGGCACAAGCGGTTTCCTGTCGGCCTTCTTCACGCTGGTCGGCACGCATGGACTGCATGTGACAGCCGGCATCGTCGGAATTCTCGTGATGGTCGGCCAGATTGCAGTCAAGGGGCTCACCAATCCCGTGCGTTCCAGGCTCTACCGGCTCGGCCTCTTTTGGCATTTCCTCGACATTGTCTGGATCGGGATCTTCTCGGTCGTCTATCTGCCGGGGATCCTGTCATGAGTCAGCGCGAAGTCACACATACCTACCGGTCTTATCTCACCGGTTTCATCCTCGCCCTGATCCTGACGGCGATCCCGTTTGCACTGGTGTGGACGGGCGCAATGGCGGTTGGAACGACGCTGGTTATCATTGCGATTGCGGCAGTCGTGCAAATGCTTGTGCATATGTACTTTTTCCTGCACCTCAATCTTCGGACCACGCCGCGTGAGAACCTGCTGGCGCTCGCCTTTGCCGCTGTCTTGATCTTCATAATGGTCGGTGGCTCGCTTTGGATCATGTTCGATCTGCACCACAGGATGATGGGTTGAGACGGCGCTAGGCACCAGTCGGCGAGTGTTTCCACCGTCGCGCATCAAACTGCTGGAAATGAACCGCAAAAAAACAATGCCGCCCCTTGTAAGGCACAGGGTGATTTGGTACATGCGGCGCGCCGGTAACGGCTTCTACCACGTGCGGTCGTGGCGGAATTGGTAGACGCGCAGCGTTGAGGTCGCTGTGGGGCAACCCGTGGAAGTTCGAGTCTTCTCGACCGCACCATTTTTCCAGGTTATCAAAACTGAACGATGGCTCTCGGCCGTATTTTACGCTGTCGACTTGCGCGATGGTCAAGGCTGCGCCACATAGTGCGCTGGTGGTTACCGGAGCACCTTGCTCATGCAAAGAAGCGACCTTGAAGCACAATTCCTTCCCACCGGCGGTTCACCGCCGGTCGAATGGCGCCTTGTGCCGGGGCTGACGGATTACGAAGACGCCGTGCGGTGCATGGAAGCCCGGGCCAAGGCCATTCGCGACGGCGACGCGAACGAGCTGGTGTGGCTGGTTGAACATCCGCCGCTCTATACAGCGGGCACCAGCGCGCGGGAGAGCGATCTGCTGGCACCCAACCGCTTCCCTGTCTATCAAACCGGACGTGGCGGTGAATACACTTATCACGGCCCCGGCCAGCGCGTGGCATATGTCATGCTCGATCTCAAACGGCGACACTGCGATGTCCGCGCCTTTGTCGCAGCGCTGGAAGCCTGGATCATCGACACGCTGGCGGGCATGAATGTCAAAGGCGAGCGGCGTGAGGACCGTGTCGGCGTCTGGGTGACCCGGCCGGAGCGCCCTGCCCTTCCCGACGGCGCACCGGCCGAGGACAAAGTTGCCGCAATTGGTATCAGGTTGCGCCGGTGGGTCAGTTTCCACGGCATATCCATCAATGTGGAACCGGATCTTGAGCATTTTTCCGGCATTGTACCCTGCGGCGTCACCGGTCACGGGGTTACCAGCCTGGTGGATCTTGGCCTTCCGGTGACGATGGAAGACACAGACGTGGTTTTGCGCCAGTCCTTTGAAGAAGTCTTTGGGCCAACGGTTGTTTCCAGGGACTGAAACAAACCCGTTTCAATCCAGCCACCTGATATCTAGAAGTGTTTGCCGGCTTCAAACGGGCCAATGCGCGTCGACGCTGCAACAAGATACGCGGTTGACCAGCCGATCAGCACGAAACCGCTCAGTCCCTCCATACCAGCAAGCATACGCCATTCCACATTGATCAGGGAGTCGCCATAGCCGAGGGTCGAGAAGGTTATTGCGGAAAAGTAGATGCCATCCGAAATGCTTTTGACTGCGCCGGTGACGCGATAGATTCCTGCCCAGATCCATATTTCGATTGTGTGGAGCGCAAGAAGCCCATGAACCAGAATCACCATTGATATGATCTTGCTGCGAAATTCATGGAGCGGGTTCCGCCCGGCAAACCGGTTCATCACATTCGCCACGCCGATCAGGCCAAACGTGTGAACAATGACCGTCAGCGATACGACGAATGAACCGAGCAACAATTCTTTGAGCATGAAGTCTCACTCCGAATGCCAGTTTTCTGCAGTTACAACCAAGCGCATGCCCGGCGCGAACTGCTTGCGAATGTGATTGGTCCGCTGCGCCGTGTCAAAGCGATTGGCAACCAAGGGTGTCAAACAAACCACCTTGCAACGGCAATCGGCATATAAATGACGGAAACGGAAAAGCCGCACCCCCTCGCCATTGCTTAACATATATAGCGACTTATAAGTCGTTGCAGCGCAATACCGATTGCAAGCAAAACACCGACATGCAGGAGAAACCCATGATGGCCGCAGCCGACCTAATTGTCGCGCCTCCCGATTACGATACACTTGGCGGCCGCATCTCCCGCGCCCGGGACGCTCTGGACCTTACGTCGTCTCAATTGGCCCGCAGGCTGGGTGTCAAGACCGAAACCGTGCAGGCATGGGAGACAGACCGGTCCGAGCCTCGCGCAAACCGTGTCACGATGCTGGCCGGCGTTCTTGGCGTCTCACCCACCTGGCTCCTGAACGGCATTGGCGAATCGCCGGCGGTTCATGTGGTCAATTCGGAACTGAAAGTTCTGAGTGAGCAATTGTCCAAGCTTAAACGAGCCCATGCGGCGATGGGGCTGATGATCGATTCGATTGCGGCTGAGACAGAACGAGTTTCAAGACAGATCGAGAAATAGATCCTGCGACTGACGTGCGGTTTTTATCAAACTGGCATGTTGATCGCCGGCCTTTGCTCTGACAGTGTGCGGTTCGATACAGGTTCAGGGACCGGCAGGAGGAAGAAGATGGACGTTCGCGCTGCATTGGCTGTAGAGGCCGGCAAACCGCTGGAGATAGCCACCGTACAGCTTGAGGGGCCGCAAGAGGGCGAGGTTCTCGTTGAAATCATGGCAACCGGCATCTGCCACACGGATGAGTTTACGCTTTCGGGCGCTGATCCGGAGGGCATTTTCCCGGCCATTCTCGGTCATGAAGGTGCGGGTATCGTTCGCGAAGTGGGGCCGGGTGTCAAATCGGTCAAACCCGGCGACCATGTCATTCCGCTCTACACGCCCGAATGCCGCGAGTGCGAATATTGCCTCAATCCGAAAACCAATCTGTGCCAGGCCATACGCACCACCCAGGGTCAGGGTCTCATGCCGGACGGGACAAGCCGGTTCTCTTTGAACGGCGAGAAGATTTTTCACTATATGGGAACGTCGACCTTCGCCAATTTTACGGTCCTGCCTGAAATCGCGTTGGCGAAAATCAACCCGGACGCCCCCTTCGACAAGGTTTGCTATATCGGTTGCGGCGTCACAACCGGGATTGGCGCCGTCATCAACACGGCGAAAGCGGAACCTGGATGTCGGGCCGTCGTTTTTGGTCTCGGCGGAATCGGCCTCAACGTTATCCAGGGTTTGCGGCTGATCGGCGCGGAGATGATCGTCGGCGTCGACCTCAACAACGACAAGAAGGAATGGGGCGAGCGGTTCGGGATGACGCATTTCGTCAATCCGAGCGAGGTTGAAGGCGATCTGGTGCCCTATCTCGTCGATCTGACCAAGGGCGGCGCCGATTACTCGTTTGAATGTATTGGCAATGTGAAAGTGATGCGCGATGCACTCGAATGCTGCCACAAGGGCTGGGGCGAATCCATCATCATCGGCGTGGCCGGGTCGGGTCAGGAGATCTCCACACGGCCCTTCCAGCTGGTCACCGGACGCTCCTGGCGGGGCACCGCTTTCGGAGGCGCGCGGGGCCGGACCGATGTTCCCAAGATCGTCGACTGGTATATGCAGGGAAAGGTCGAGATCGACCCGATGATCACCCACACGCTCAGCCTCGATGAGATCAACAAGGGTTTCGATCTGATGCATGCGGGCGAATCCATCCGCTCGGTCGTGGTCTACTGATCGAAGAATGAGCGAAATCGCGACGATCTTCGTCGATGCGGATGCCTGCCCCGTCAAGGCCGAAACGCTCAAAGTCGCCGAACGTCACGGCATGATGGTTACGCTGGTCGCCAATAGCGGCCTGCGCCCGTCCCGAGATCCGATGGTGAAAAACGTGATTGTATCGGCTGGGTTTGACGCGGCGGACGATTGGATCGTCGAGCACGCCGGCGCGAACGATATTATCGTGACGGCAGATATTCTCCTTGCCGGACGCTGCGTTGAAAAGGGCTGTGTTGCGGTCGCTCCCAATGGGCGACTGTTTGACAGTCAATCCATCGGCATGGCGACGGCGAACCGCAATCTCAACCAGTATCTTCGCGAAGCCGGCGAGATCGACGGGCGCAATGCCCCGTTCACACAACGGGACCGCTCGCAGTTCCTGCAGGTGCTTGATCAACTGGCCAGGCGAAGCCCCGGGGCAAAGACATCATGAAGATGTACGGCGCAGAGGTTTCGTACTTCTCCGGGAAGCTGCGATCCTACCTGGACTGGAAGGGTCTGGACTATGAGGAGGTCCCGGCGACACGAGATGTCTATGTTCACAAGATCCTGCCCAATATCGGATGGCTGGTCATTCCGGTCGTTGAACTTTCAGACGGAACATTCCTCCAGGACACAACGGAGATAATCCGGCGGTTCGAGGCCGCCCATCCATCGCCGCCGGCCATTCCCGGTGGTCCCAGACGCACACTCGCCTCGCTTCTTCTGGAACTTTATGCGGACGAATGGCTTGTCCTTGCGGCTATGCATTATCGGTGGAACTACAATCGGGATTTTGCGATCTCCGAGTTTGGGGCACTGTCTGCACCTGCAATGCCTGCGGGGGAGCAACTCGCAATCGGTGAACGTATTGCAAAGCCATTCGCGGAGGCTCTACCGGCGCTGGGTATCAGCGAGGCAACGATCCCGGCCATTGAACAGAGCTATCTCGGCCTGCTTCGCGAGTTGGAGCGCCATTTCAGCGTCCATGATTATGTTCTCGGCGCGGCACCCACGCTTGGCGATTTCGCCCTTTTCGGCCCGCTATATGCACACCTTTACCGCGATCCGGCATCCGGTGAACTGATGCGCCAAAGGGCGCCGGCCGTTGTGCGATGGGTTGAACGTGTGCGCAGTGCAAAGGACCGCGGTACCCATATCAGCAGCGATGAAGATGCCCTGCCAGCAACGATCTTGCCGGTCCTGCGCCGTGCCTGCAGCGAGCATTTGCCGGTCCTTCTCGACACAGTCCGCGAGATTGAGAAACACGCCGCAACACACAGGGAGCGCGAGCTGCCGCGGGCAATCGGTTTTCACGCCTTCACACTGGCCGAAGCCACCGGACGGCGGGCGGTTTTCCCATATACGCAATGGATGCTTCAGAACCTTTGCGATCGGCTGCAGAGCTATTCCGGCGATGATGAGCAGAGCGCCCTGACATTTTTGTCGGAAATCGGCGGTGGCGATCTGAGCTCGTTGCGTATTAAGTCCCGGGTCCGGCGGGAGAATTTTCAACTCATTCTCGATCGGTAACTTGCAGCAGAGGAACGACTGTTCATGGAAATCGTCAGCAAAGCCAAATCTTTCGGCGGCACACAGGGCGTCTACAGGCATGCATCGCAATGCTGCGGTTGCGACATGACGTTTGCCGTCTTTATCCCGCCCCAGGCAAAGAAAATGCCCTGCCCGGTGCTTTGGTACCTCTCCGGCCTCACCTGCACCCACGCGAATGTGATGGAAAAGGGGGAATATCGCCGCCTCGCCGCAGAGCTTGGGCTGATCATCGTTTGTCCGGATACAAGCCCGCGCGGTGATGACGTCGCCGATGTGGAGGACAACTGGCAGATCGGCAAGGGCGCCGGCTTTTATGTGGATGCGACCGAGGCACCCTGGGCGAAAAACTACCGGATGTACTCCTATGTTGTAGAGGAACTGCCGCGCATCATCGCCGATGAGTTTCCGGCCGATATGGGCAGACAAGGCGTGTTCGGCCACTCCATGGGCGGTCATGGCGCGTTGACCATGGCCCTGAAAAACCCCGATCGCTTCAAGAGTTGCTCGGCCTTTGCGCCGATCGTTCATCCGGCGACGGCGGACTGGTCAATGAATGCCTTTCGCGCCTATCTGGGTGACGACGAGGCTGTCTGGCGCCAACACGATGCCTGTTTTCTGATCGAGGACGGTGCATCCTTTCCCGAGTTCCTTGTCGATCAGGGCGGTGCCGACGGCTTTCTAGATAGCGGCCTGCGGCCATGGCTTCTGGAAGCTGCCTGCAAGGATACAGGCAGCAAGCTGACCTTGCGGATGCAGGAGGGCTATGACCACTCCTACTATTTCATTTCCACGTTCATGGACGACCATTTGCGCTGGCATGCTGAGCGACTCTCGGTTTAGACCGGGTCGAGATCGCCCTTGTCCCAGCGGGCCTGGGTTTCCGCCATGAATGCATGAAAACGACCCGCCTCGATGGCGTCGCGCGCACCCTGCATGAGCTGCTGATAATAAGCCAGATTGTTCCAGGTCAGCAGCATGCCGCCGAGGGCTTCATTCGAACGAACCAGATGGTGGAGGTAAGCGCGCGAATAGTCCCGTGCTGCCGGACAGGCGGACTGTTCATCCAGCGGCCGCGGATCCTCTGCATGGCGCGCATTGCGCAGGTTGATCTTGCCAAGGCGCGTATAGGCAAGGCCGTGACGCCCTGCCCTGGTTGGCATGACGCAGTCGAACATGTCGATGCCGCGTGCAACCGACTTCAAAATATCGTCCGGTGTGCCGACACCCATGAGATAGCGTGGCTTTTGCTGCGGCAACAACGGCGCGGTAATGTCGAGCATATCAAGCATGACATCCTGCGGCTCGCCAACGGCCAGACCACCTATGGCGTATCCCTTCAGGTCCATCGCGCTTAAGGCTTCGGCTGAACGCTCGCGTAGGGCCTTGACGTCGCCGCCCTGAACGATGCCGAACATCGCCTTTCCCGGCTGGTCGCCAAAGGCCGCCTTACATCGCTCAGCCCAGCGCAGGGACATTTCCATGGCCCGTTCTATCTCGTCGGCATCGGCGGGCAAACGTACGCACTCGTCCAGCTGCATCTGGATGTCGGAGCCGAGCAGGCCTTGTATCTCGATCGAACGCTCCGGCGACATGTCGTGGCGGGAACCGTCAACATGGGACTGGAAAGTCACGCCCTTTTCGGTGATTTTGCGCAGACCTGCCAGAGACATGACCTGGAACCCGCCGGAATCGGTAAGGATCGGGTGTTGCCAGCGGCAAAATTCATGAAGGCCGCCAAGGCGCGCCACTCTTTCCGCGCCAGGGCGCAACATCAGGTGGTAAGTGTTGCCGAGGATCACATCGGCTCCGAGCTCGCGCACCTGATCCATATACATGGCCTTGACCGTGCCGCCTGTTCCAACCGGCATGAAAGCAGGTGTGCGGATCTCGCCGCGTGGCATGGTAATGGACCCGCGACGCGCGCCGCCATCGGTTGAAAGAAGCGAAAACTGAAACGTTTCCGTGGTCATGATTCCCGCTCCGCTCTTATCAGGAGGCTGGCATCGCCATAGGAATAGAACCGGTAGCCGGTCTCGATAGCATGACGATAGGCCGCCTGCATTCTGTCGTATCCCGAAAAAGCGCAAACCAGCATGAAAAGGGTCGATCGCGGCAAGTGAAAATTTGTCATCAGCATATCGACGAAGCGGAACCGGTAACCCGGCGTGATGAAGATATCCGTCGGGCCGTGCCAGGCATGAAGTTGTCCGTCTTCATCCGCCGCGCTTTCAAGCAGGCGCATCGAGGTGGTGCCAACAGAGACGATACGGTTTCCCCGCGCCTTTACCGCATTGAGGGCATCGGCAACAGAGCTCGGTATTTCACCGACTTCGGCATGCATGACATGGTCGTCCGTGTCATCGGCCTTGACGGGCAGGAACGTGCCGGCGCCGACGTGCAGGGTCAAAAAGTGCTTCTCAATGCCCGCCTTTTCCAGCCTGTCAAAAAGTTCACCGGTAAAATGAAGACCGGCTGTTGGTGCCGCGACGGCCCCATCCTGGCGCGCATAGACGGTCTGGTAGTCGGTCCGGTCTTGCTCATCGTCTGGACGTTTGGAGGCGATGTAAGGCGGCAGCGGCACATGACCGATCGCATAGATGGCCTCATCAAGGGCAGCTCCTGAAAGATCAAATCTGAGTTCGACCTCGCCTGCCTCTCCCTTGCTCTCCACGGCTCCTTCAACGAAGCCGGCCTGACAGGCATTTCCAAAACCGAAACGGAACCGGTCGCCAGCGACAATCCTCTTTGCCGGTTTTACAAACGCCTTCCAGCGATCTGCTCCTGTGCGCATGTGCAAGGTTGCGGAAAAGTGTGAGACAGCCTCTCCGTCTTGCGTCTTACGCAATCTCTGTCCATCGAGTTGCGCCGGAATCACCCGTGTGTCGTTGAGCACCAGCGCATCGCCCGGCCGCAATACTTCGGTGAGATCGCTGACGGACCGGTCGCTCAGACCAGATTGCGGATCGACAATCAGCATTTTGGCACTGTCGCGCGGAGCCGCGGGGCGCAAGGCAATCGCGCTGTCGGGTAGTTCAAAGTCGAACAGATCTACGCGCATGGAAACCGCTGGAACTCAAAAAATGAACGCCCGCTTCCAATGAAACGGGCGTCTGTCTTTTATAGGTGAATGGTTCAGATGTCAGCAGCAACGCGCATGCTGGAAATGCTGTCGGGATCATTGACGGGCTCTCCGCGCTTGATCTGATCGATGACATCCATTCCTTCGACCACCTGACCCCAGACACTGTATTGCTTGTTCAGCCAAGGTGCCTCGTCAAAACAGATGAAGAACTGGGAATTGGCAGAATTCGGGCTTTGTGAGCGGGCCATGGAACAGGTTCCGCGCACGTGGTTCATATTGGAGAATTCAGCCTGCAGATCGGGTTTTTCCGAGCCGCCCATGCCGGTGCCGGTCGGATCGCCGGTCTGGGCCATGAAGCCGTCAATAACCCGGTGAAACACGACGCCGTCGTAGAAGTTTTCCCGCGACAGTTCCTTGATACGGTTGACATGGTTCGGCGCAAGATCCGGCAGGAGTTCGATAACGACCTTGCCCTTGCTGGTTTCCATGACGATGGTGTTTTCCGGATCCTTGTAGTCGGCCATCTTAATCTCCTTGTTTTGTTATTCGCCGACCCGCACCTTGATCATGCGGTCCGGATTTTGAACGGCCCCATTGGCCGCGGCGTCGCCACGCTTGATATTGTTTACATGTTCCATGCCGTGAACAACACGGCCAAACACCGTGTATTGGCCGTCCAGCGAGCCGGCGCGCTCGAACATGATGAAGAACTGGGAATTTGCTGAATCAGGATTGCTCGAGCGTGCCATGCCAACAATGCCGGGTTCGAATGGAACGCCGGAAAACTCCTGCTTGAGGTCCGGTTGGCTTGACCCGCCGGTTCCGACCAGGCGCGCATTGAAGCCGCCTTCCATGTCACCGTATTCAACGTCGCCGGTCTGCGCCATGAACCCTTCGATCACGCGATGAAAGGCAACATTGTCGTATTCACCCGAATTGGCGAGCTCACGAATGCGGGCGACATGCTCCGGCGCAACATCCGGCAGCAATTCGATGACAACATCACCATCCTTGAGGGTGATCGTCATCTTGTTTTGCGGATCCATATCCGCCCATGCATACGATAAGCTCGAAAACGCAAGCACAACCGCAACGGCAAAGGATTTGATGAACTTCATGATTACTCCAGGGGTTTTTCAGGAATAGCTGGGGCGGCCCGCGCAGATCAGCTCTGTCTGTTTTTAAGTGCGTTCAGGACCGGGGGCGGCACAAATGCACTGATATCTCCGCCCATGGCAGCGATCTGACGCACCAATGTGGCGGTAATAGGCCGGTTCAACGGGCTTGCGGGAAGAAACACCGTCTGGATTTCCGGCGCCATCTCGCGGTTCATCCCGGCCATCTGCATTTCATAATCAAGATCAGAGCCGTCCCGGAGACCTCGCATCAAGAGGCTTGCACCGGCTTGCCGTGCGGCGTCGACGGCCAGTTTGTCGAACGAAACGACGGAAACGCGCTTTTCATCGCCGGGCGTAACATCCGCAATGGACTGGCGTATCAGGTCTGCCCGTTCCTCAAAGCTGAACATCGGTTTTTTGGAAACCTGAATCCCGATCCCGACAACAACAGTTTCGGCAACGTTGAGCGCCTGGATCAAAACATCCAGATGACCGTTGGTGATGGGATCAAAGGATCCCGGATAAAACGCGATCGTCATGGGCTACCCGGATCAAATCGGTCCGTAGCGGACCAGTTTCCTGCTTTTGTCATTTCCGCGCCTGCCACGCAAGCAAAACGAACGCGGCAGCCATCCGCAGTAGGCACTTCCAACCGGATTCGGCACATGAACGAAGGCTGAACGGGCGCTTCAGACAGGCTTCAGCGTGAATTCGTTAACGTGATCAGGACAATTCGAGAGGAAACGCAAATGCTTATTTTAGCTTTCATCGCTACGTTATTTATCACGATCAGTTTTGCCGCTGCGGCCCTTCTGGCTTCCGAGCGCGATGAGCGCCAGACCGTCAGAAACCGCATCCGCAAGTGACCAGGATGAGGAAAAGAGCGTCGACGCCGAATTCACGAAGACGTGTGCATAAAGAGACCGAAGATCACAAGGCGCTTGATGCACATTGAATGCGGGAGAATGGAACCCCATATCTTCAACAAGGGCGTTGGAAAAACACCCTTCGTCATTCGGCTAATGACACCGAGGAGACAAAAAAATGGTTACAGCGCTGACAATACTGGCGGTACTTATAGCCTCAATGTTCCTTGCGACCATGGGCGCGGCAATGCATGCCATGCATCGCGAACAGGTCGAAGCAACTGAAAAAGCACGTCGCCGAATTAAGGGATAGTCTTACAGTTTTCTTATTTACCCTAGGGACTCTCAATGACCTCCAATCAAGTCCCCAACTAATCCGGATGGCCCCAACCATCCGGATTTTTTTATTCCGTTGCCTCAGCGCCTTCGGCGCTTTCGTCACCCTCGCCGCCGTTTTCATCCTCTTCGTCTTCCGGTTCGTTGATACGTTCGACCGAAACCACTTTTTCCTGTTTTGACGTTGAGAATATAGTCACACCCTTGGTTGCCCGGCTGGCGATGCGAATTCCATCGACCGGCACCCGGATCAGTTGCCCGCCATCGGAAACCAGCATGATCTGGTCGTCATGTTCGACCGGGAATGTTGCCACCAACTGGCCGATCTCGTCGACCTTGCTGGTATCGGTTGCACGGATCCCCTTTCCGCCGCGACCGGAAATCCGGAAATCATAGGAAGATGAGCGTTTTCCAAAACCCTTCTCACTGACAGTCAACACGAACTGCTCACGTTCCTGCAGTTCTTTTGCCCTTTCGTCCGTCAGTTCCTCTTCGCCATCGGCCGAGGTGTCCTCACCAACAAGTTCGACATCATCGGCCCGGCTGCGCTTGATATAAGCCGCCCGCTCGGCCGGCGTTGCCTCCACATGTTGCAAAATGGCCATCGAAATCACATGATCGCCGTCTGCAAGCGAAATTCCGCGCACTCCGATCGAATTGCGCCCGGCAAAGACACGCACATCGGTCACCGGGAAACGGATGCATTGTCCGAGCGCTGTGGTCAGCAAGACATCATCATTTTCGTCGCAGGTCTCGACATTGAGAATCTCATCCTTCTCATCGTCGAGTTTCATGGCGATCTTGCCGTTGCGGTTCACCTGTACGAAATCGGAAAGCTTGTTGCGCCGAACCGTACCGCGTGTCGTCGAGAACATGACGTCGAGCTGACTCCAGCTTTCCTCGTCCTCCGGCAGCGGCATGATTGAAGTGATGCGCTCACCCTGTTGCAGTGGCAGCATGTTGATGAGCGCCTTGCCGCGTGCCTGAGGCGACCCGATCGGTAGCCGCCAGACTTTCTCCTTGTAAACGATGCCACGCGAGGAGAAGAACAGAACCGGGGTATGCGTGTTAGCCACAAAAAGACGGTTGACGAAATCCTCGTCGCGCGTCGACATGCCGGAGCGACCCTTACCGCCGCGCCGTTGCGCGCGGTAGGTCGCGAGCGGCACCCGTTTGATGTAGCCGGAATGCGATACCGTAACGACCATGTCTTCACGGGCGATGAGGTCTTCATCGTCCATGTCGGCACCGCCTTCAGTGATCTCCGTTCGCCGTGGTGTCGCGAATTCGTCGCGGACATCTTTCAGTTCCTGCTTGACGATCTCCAGAATGCGAATGCGTGAGCCAAGGATTTCAAGATAGTCCTTGATCTCGGTGCCGATCTCGTTGAGTTCATCCGCAATTTCATCCCGGCCAAGCGCTGTTAGGCGCGCAAGCCGCAATTCCAGAATGGCACGCGCCTGCTCTTCCGAAAGGTTATAGGTCCCGTCTTCATTGATGCGATGGCGTGGATCGTCAATCAGGACGATAAGCGGCTCGACATCCTTTGCCGGCCAGCGGCGCTCCATCAACTGGCTCCGTGCCGTACCGGGATCCGGCGCGTTGCGGATCAGGCTGATAATCTCATCGATATTCGCAACAGCGATCGCCAGACCGACCAGGACATGCGCCCGGTCACGCGCCTTGTTCAGCAGAAATTTCGTGCGCCGGCTGATGACCTCTTCGCGGAAGGTGACAAACGCCTTCAGCATGTCCATTAAGGTCATCTGCTCAGGTTTGCCGCCGTTCAATGCGACCATGTTGCAGCCGAACGATGTCTGCAGCGGCGTAAACCGGTAAAGCTGGTTCAAGACCACGTCGGCGACGGCGTCGCGCTTCAGCTCGATGACAACGCGGTATCCGTCGCGGTCGGATTCGTCACGAATATCAGAAATGCCCTCGATGCGTTTCTCTCGCACCAGTTCGGCCATTTTCTCGATCATCGACGCCTTGTTCACCTGATACGGAATCTCGGTGATAATCAGGGCCTCGCGGTCGCCCCTGATCTGTTCGACATCGACCTTTCCACGCATCATGACCGAGCCGCGGCCCGTGTCATAGGCGGAGCGAATGCCTGAACGGCCCAGGATCAGACCTCCGGTCGGAAAATCGGGTCCCGGTATGATTTCCTGCAGTTCGGCGAGTTCAATCGAGGGATTGTCGATCAAAGCAAAACAGCCGTCGATCACCTCGCCAAGATTGTGCGGTGGAATATTCGTTGCCATTCCGACGGCGATACCGCCGGCGCCGTTGACGAGCAGGTTCGGGAATCGTGCTGGAACAACGCGCGGCTCCTTGGCCGAGGCATCATAGTTTTCCTGGAAATCGACCGTGTCCTTGTCGATATCTTCCAGCAGCTCATGCGCAACCTTTGCCAGGCGCGATTCCGTATAACGCATCGCAGCCGGAGGGTCGCCATCGATCGAACCAAAATTGCCCTGACCGTCGATCAGCGGCACACGCATGGAGAAATCCTGAGCCATGCGCACCATGGCATCATAGATCGCCTGGTCGCCATGGGGGTGGTACTTACCCATGACGTCACCGATGATGCGGGACGATTTCACATATTTGCGGTTCCAGTGAAATCCGCCCTCATGCATGGCGTACAGGATACGCCGGTGAACGGGCTTGAGACCATCGCGTACATCAGGCAGCGCACGGCTGACGATCACGCTCATGGCATAATCGAGATAGGAGCGCTGCATCTCCTCCATGATGGAGATGGGTTCAATACCTGATGGATCGGAGGGAGGCGTCAGGGAGTTATCGTGTTCCGACAAAAATAAAGTCCGTCATAAGATGCAGAATCAGTTGTGCCTTTTATAGACGATCAGCCCCTTAAAAGCCAACTTGAAGACCATCAAATATCGGCGATATTTTCCAATGTTTTCAGACGGTTATTTCAATATTTTTCGGCGAGCTCATATTCGTCCGGCACGATTCGGCGATAAACGGCATTTTCACTGTCTATTACCCGGTTCAGGCGAACGAGCCCAACTGATCTTCCGAACGCAACAGAAGCGGAATCCGGTGGGCAAAATGCGGCTCTATCCAGCGTTTCCGGGTGCTTTTTCAACGCCACAACCGGCTTATTTCAACTCCAGAACGAGTTCCTTGCCTCCCAGTCCATGAACGTTGTCATGGCCTCGAATGGTTACGGTTGTCACACCCTCGGGAATTGAGACACCCGGCAGAGAACGTGTGAACGGCTGCTCATTTTCGTGCGGGTGCGCCAGAACGCGCTCGCCGTAAACCGTACCGTCCGGACCAACCACATCCCAGCGGTCGGCATAGTGATCCCACCCTTCATCATCGTGCAGAAGCGTGACCGAGAAGCGCCACTTGCCGTCGGACTGACGTTCCGCTTCAGTCGCAACAACGTCGACCTCACCCGCAACGGCCGGCGATATCATAACGGCAAGGCAAAGAGCACTGACCAGGCGAAGGAGTTGGTGTTTATATTGCGCTGGTTTCATGGACTGTAATCTCCCTTTTTAAATCCCATCGCACAAGGAGTGGATTGAGGGAAATCACATGCACGCGAGGATCGAATGACACCCCGTGTTGGTCAGAACGGGATTTCGTCGTCCATGTCTCTTGAAAAACCGCCTTCCTGCGCGGGCGCCGGCTGACCGTAATCCTGCTGCGTATCGCCAAAACCACCGCCGCCTCCGCCGCCACCGGGGCTATCAGAACGGCCATCCAGCATCGTCAGAGCGGAATTGAACCCCTGGAGCACCACTTCCGTGGAATAGCGGTCCTGTCCGCTCTGGTCCTGCCATTTGCGCGTCTGAAGTTGACCTTCCACGTAAATCTTCGAGCCTTTTCGCAGATACTGTTCCGCAATCTTGCAAAGGCCCTCGTTGAAGATCACCACACGGTGCCACTCTGTGCGTTCACGCCGTTCGCCGGAATTGCGATCACGCCAGCTCTCCGAGGTCGCAACACGCAGATTGGCAATAGGCCGCCCATCCTGTGTGCGGCGGATTTCCGGATCTGCACCGAGATTGCCCACCAAAATAACCTTGTTGACGCTGCCTGCCATATCCAAACCTCATAAGTGTGGAAAAGGGTCTCTTGCCGTGGACCCTGCCCTTCGATTTCCGGCGACCATAGACCATCGCACAGCCCCATGGGTGTCAGGATAAAACTATCCACAGGAGCTTTTTTGTTCACATTATGTTCTAGTTCGACTATTGTGCCTTGTCAAATGATTCAGCTTGGGTCATGAACTTGAGGCAATGTGGCGTGTGTATCTCGACTTTGGGTATCCGGCTCCTAGATTCACTTCCGCATTCAATCCACGGATTTGTGTCATCACGCGCGGCGCGCAGAAGATCAGCCTGATTGCGGACGGAGACCATGAGCGAACTTAAGACCATTTCGATCCGCGGCGCGCGCGAGCATAATCTAAAGAGCGTCGATCTTGACCTTCCGCGCAATACGCTGATCGTTATGACCGGTCTTTCGGGGTCCGGTAAATCGTCCCTTGCCTTCGATACGATCTATGCGGAAGGCCAGCGGCGTTATGTCGAAAGCCTCTCGGCCTATGCGCGCCAGTTTCTGGAAATGATGCAGAAGCCGGATGTCGACCAGATCGACGGTCTGTCTCCGGCCATTTCCATCGAACAGAAGACAACGTCGCGCAATCCACGCTCGACCGTGGGCACCGTTACGGAAATCTATGACTATCTGCGCCTGCTCTTTGCACGGGTTGGCGTGCCCTATTCGCCGGCCACGGGCCTGCCGATCGAAAGCCAGACAGTCAGCCAGATGGTTGACCGCGTCATGGGGCTGGATGAGGGTACGCGTCTTTATATACTCGCGCCGCTGGTGCGGGGCCGTAAGGGCGAATACCGCAAGGAACTCGCAGAGCTGATGAAAAAGGGCTTCCAGCGGGTCAAGGTGGACGGTGTCTACTATGAGATCGCGGATGTGCCGGCGCTCGACAAAAAGTACAAACACGATATCGATGTGGTTGTCGACCGTGTCGTTGTGCGCGAGGATCTTGCCACACGCCTTGCAGACAGTCTGGAAACCTGTTTGACGTTGTCTGAGGGGCTCGCCGTAGCCGAACTTGCCGACAAGCCCCTGCCCGAAGAGGCGACCTCCGGCGGCAGCGCAAACAAATCAAAGAACGAGACCCATGAGCGGCTGGTCTTTTCGGAGAAATTCGCCTGTCCCGTCTCGGGTTTTACCATTCCCGAGATCGAGCCGAGACTGTTTTCCTTCAACAACCCGTTCGGCGCCTGCCCGACCTGTGACGGTCTTGGAACCCAACAGAAGATTGATCCGGCGCTGATCATCCCCGAACCCGGCCGGACGCTGCGCGACGGCGCGGTGGCGCCCTGGGCCAAATCAAGCTCGCCCTATTACGGACAGACGCTGGAGGCGCTTGGCCGCCATTTCGGTTTCAAGCTCGGTGACCGGTGGAACGAACTGCCCGAGGCAGCACAGGAGGCCATCCTTCGCGGAACGAAAGACAAGATCGATTTTCATTACGACGACGGTTTGCGCTCTTATAAAACCTCCAAAAATTTCGAGGGCATCATTCCCAATCTAGAGAGGCGCTGGAAGGAGACCGATTCATCCTGGGCGCGCGAGGAAATCGAGCGGTACATGGCCGCCGCCGCCTGCCCCAGTTGCAAAGGGTATCGGCTGAAGCCCGAAGCCATGGCTGTCAAAATCGACGGGTTGCATGTCGGCAAGGTCACTGAGATGTCCATTCGCGACGCCGGCGCCTGGTTTGAAGACCTGCCCGCCAGGCTGACCGACAAGCAGAACGAGATTGCCGGACGTATTTTCAAGGAAATCAGGGACCGGTTGAAATTCCTCAACGATGTCGGACTGGACTATCTGACGCTCTCGCGCAATTCGGGAACGCTGTCCGGTGGTGAGAGCCAGCGCATCCGCCTCGCCTCGCAGATCGGCTCGGGATTGACCGGTGTTCTCTACGTGCTGGACGAACCTTCGATCGGACTGCACCAGCGGGATAACGCGCGCCTGCTTGGAACGCTGAAACATCTAAGGGACATCGGCAATACGGTGATCGTTGTCGAACATGACGAGGACGCCATTCTGACGGCCGATCATGTTGTCGATATCGGACCGGCCGCCGGCATTCATGGCGGCGAAATCGTTGCTCAAGGCACGCCGCAGGAGATCATGGCATCTTCGAGTTCGCTGACCGGGCAATATCTTTGCGGTGCACAGGAAGTGGCCGTTCCGGCAGAACGGAGAAAGATCGACAAAAAACGGCAGATCACCGTCGTTGGCGCCAGCGCGAACAATCTCAAGAATATCAGCGCCAGCATTCCTCTTGGCGTGTTCACGGCCGTCACGGGCGTTTCCGGCGGAGGCAAGTCCACCTTCCTGATCGAGACCCTCTACAAGGCGGCAGCGCGACGCGTGATGGGCGCACGCGATAATCCGGCAGCCCATGAACGTATCGATGGGCTTCAGCATATCGACAAGGTAATCGACATCGATCAATCGCCGATCGGCAGGACGCCGCGATCAAACCCGGCGACCTATACCGGGGCTTTCACGCCGATCCGCGACTGGTTCTCAGGACTGCCCGAGGCCAAGGCACGCGGCTATCAACCCGGGCGCTTCTCATTCAACGTCAAGGGCGGGCGATGCGAAGCCTGTCAGGGCGACGGCGTCATCAAGATCGAGATGCACTTCCTACCGGACGTCTACGTCACCTGCGATGTATGTCACGGCAGACGATATAATCGCGAAACCCTTGAGGTGACATTCAAGGGAAAATCCATCGCCGATGTCCTGGAAATGACCGTCGAGGAAGGATGCGAGTTTTTCTCGGCCGTACCTGCGGTTCGGGATAAGCTGACAACGCTGCGCCGCGTCGGTCTTGGCTATATCAAGATCGGCCAGCAGGCGACCACACTCTCCGGCGGCGAGGCACAACGCGTCAAATTGGCAAAGGAACTGTCCAAGCGCTCAACCGGACGAACGCTCTATATTCTGGACGAGCCGACAACCGGCCTGCATTTCCATGATGTGGCGAAACTGCTCGATGTGCTGCATGAGATCGTCAACCAGGGCAATTCCGTGGTGGTGATCGAGCACAATCTCGAAGTTATCAAAACGGCCGACTATATCATCGACCTCGGCCCCGAAGGCGGAGATGGTGGCGGCGAAATCGTTGCCACCGGCACACCGGAGGACGTTGTGGAGGAGACGCGATCGTATACCGGGCACTTCCTGAAGGAACTGCTTGAAAGACGTCCCTCAACAAAGAACGTCGAAGCGGCTGAATAGGACAAACCTGGAGAACCGCAATGACTGAATCCGGCATGATCAGAGCGGGCATCGGCGGATGGACCTTCGCACCCTGGCGCGGAACGTTTTATCCTGATGATCTGCGACAGAAGGATGAACTGAACTATGCAAGCCGTCAGCTTGAAACGATCGAGATAAACGGCACCTATTACGGCTCTCAGAAGCCCGCAACCTTTGCCAAGTGGGCGGCGGATGTACCGGATGGGTTTGTTTTTTCCGTCAAGGGAAACCGGTTTGTCACGAACCGGAAGGTGCTCTCTGAAGGCGCGGAATCGTTGGAACGGTTCCTCGGTTCGGGCGTCACGGAACTCGGCGACCATCTGGGTCCGTTCTTGTGGCAGTTTGCACCGACCAAGAAGTTTGACCCGGACGACTTTGGAGCATTTCTGGAGATGCTGCCGTCCTCCCGTGACGGAATCGCGCTAAAGCATGCGGTCGAGGTGCGGCACGAGAGTTTCGGTACGCCCGAATTCATTGCACTTGCCGCGCGTCACGGGATCGCAATCGTCTATGCTGATCATCATAAATATCCGGAAATAGCCGATGTGACGGCGCCCTTCGTCTATGCCCGCCTTCAGAAGGGACAGGACGATATCCCGACGGCTTATACGGCGCAAGACCTGGACCAATGGGCACGGCGTGCGAGCCTGTGGGCACAGGGGCTTGTCCCGGATGACCTGCCTTACGCCGATGCAAATCGTCCGGTTGAACAGCAGTCCCGCGACGTTTATGTCTACTTCATTCACGAAGGCAAAGTCCGTGCGCCCCAGGCGGCCATGGCCATGCAGGAGCGGTGCGGTACGGCGCTCTAATCCTCATCCGGTCGATGATGGATTGCCAGCCAGACTGTCGGCGGTCTCTGCCGGGTCCAGGTCACCCTGTGGCGGCAATGGGCAGGTAGAAATATCCAATCCCCTTCACCGAGTTCCCGTTCGTCGCCTTCACCTTCTATTTGCAGCCTTGCCGAACCTTCGATGACGGCGACCCACTCGTCGTCGTCCTGGTCGTACCATTCGCCCTCCGGGGTCATCTGTCCTGTCGAGATGATGCGCTCGATGCGCAGGTTCGAGCGCGCATGGAGGACATCAAAAACTTCCTCCCTGAGGATCTCGGCGGGAAGTCCGGCAGTCAGATTGCCGACGACAGGCTTGCCTGTTTGCTGAACCACGGCTTTATCCCCGCCCTCGATTATCGGATTGGTAATGCGTGAGGGGCGGTATGGCGTCCGGCAGGTCATCAGCGATCAGCCCTTCCCCTGCCCTTTTCCCGGCCTCGCCATGGAGAAAGGCCGCTGCAGCGGCAGCCTCAAACGGCGGCATCTGCTGTACAAGAAGCGCTCCGACGATACCCGCCAGGCAATCACCGGATCCAGCCGTCGCCAACCAGGGCGGCGCATTGTTGTTGATGACGACCCGACCGTCCGGTCCAGCGATCACTGTGTCTGCTCCCTTGTAAAGGATGACGGCATTGGCTCTTTCCGCAGCTTTTCTTGCGCGATCGACCTTGGACAGTTCCGCATCGGCATGAAGATCAGGAAACAGACGGGCAAATTCGCCGTCATGCGGCGTCAACACCGTGTTTAAAGGGTTTTCCCGGCACAGCGCAAAAAGCATCTCGGGACCATCGCTGAAGGCGGAAATTCCGTCCGCGTCCAGCACGCAAGAGCGGCCGGCCTTCACGATGCTCAATGCGAATTGTCTCAGCTTTTCGCCTATGCCGAAACCCGGCCCGAGAACAAAGCCTCCCAAGCGCTGGTCGACGAGCAATTCGTCAAGATCAGATTGATCCTCCACCTTGCGTAGCATGACGGCGGTCAGATGGGAGGCGTTCGCCGCGACCGCGGAGGAAGGAGAAAGCACGGTGACGAGACCCGCTCCGGACCTCAACGCCGAATGGGCGGCCAGCCGGGCCGCACCCGTGTGCGAGAACGATCCGCTGAACACACACAGATGACCCCTTGTGTACTTGTGGCCGGCTGCTCCTGTCACCGGCAGGTCCGCGCCCCAGAGCGCCGGATCATTGCGCCACATGGCCTCATTATGTTCATCAATGACCCGTCGGGGAATTCCGATATCGACAAGATGTGTTTCACCGGAGCACCCGGCGCCAGGCAATAGCAGGTGCCCCGGTTTCAGGGCTGCAAAGGTAACCGTGTGCTCAGCCTGCAGTGCGGTGCCCTGGACCTGTCCCGTCCTGCCTGAAATTCCGGATGGCAGGTCGGCGGCAACAACCGGCAAAGCGGACGCTGTGATTGCCGCTATCGTTTCTTCAATCAGACCCTCAATCGGACGATCAAGACCGGCTCCAAAAAGGGCATCGACCACAACATAGCCGGGCATGCAATCCAATTCCTCCAGCGGATACACCGGCCCGCTCCAATCCGCGCGCGCGCGGCCAGCATCACCCTTCAACCGTTCCGGCTCGATACTGGAATAGAGCAGCACGGGCATACCGGCTTCGGCGAGATATCGGGCGGCAACATAGCCATCACCGCCATTATTGCCCGGTCCGCACAGCACGATGGCACCCACTGCCTCGGAATAGTACTCAAGTACACATGCGGAGATCGCCGAGCCGGCAATCAGCATCAGGCGGTAACCCTCTATGCCCGAACCGATGGCCGCTGCGTCAATGCGCCCCATTGTTTGCGGTGTCACGATTGGCAGCGGTGCATGGTAAGTGTGAGGCGGCATTGGCAGGCGTTTTCCTTACGAGTCGTCGCTGGCAAGACCATAACAATCAGCTTGAATTGGGGAATAGTCCAGCACCATCATTTCTGATTATTTTTTGTGCATTTGCACATTAATTAGACAAAGCGTGGCGGCTATTTTTTAGGCAGATCATACGCAGCCGCATCAACCTGCTAACACAAAGAGCCCATTTCCGCCCATTCGTCACTGGCATTCGATGAAATTGGTCACAACGGGACGCCTTTCTAGGAAAAAATGCCGCAGGGATTTCAAACTGGCACGGCACATGCATTTGCGTGTGTGGGTGGATATAACTCCGCAACGCCGGAATTACTTTCGCTTACGTGGATTCAGCAGCGAGACATTCTGTAATGAAAAAGATCGAAGCAATCATAAAACCATTCAAATTGGACGAGGTGAAGGAAGCCCTGCAAGAAGTCGGCCTGCAAGGTATTACCGTTACCGAGGCCAAGGGTTTCGGACGGCAAAAGGGCCATACGGAACTCTATCGCGGCGCCGAATATGTCGTCGACTTCCTGCCGAAGGTCAAAGTAGAAGTCGTACTGGCTGACGACACCGTCGAAGCGGCAATCGAAGCGATCCGCAATGCGGCGCAGACCGGCCGTATCGGAGACGGAAAGATCTTTGTATCGAGCGTCGAAGAAGTTATCCGCATCAGGACCGGTGAAACCGGCGTCGATGCAATCTGATCCGCACCGATACGTCGGTGCAAGACTACAATCACTCTGGAGACTAGGAAGAATAAATGACCAGTGCCTCTGATATCCTCAAGCAGATCAAAGACAACGACATCAAGTTTGTCGACCTGCGTTTCACCGATCCACGCGGCAAGATGCAGCACGTTACGATGGATTCCAGTGTCGTTGACGAAGACATGTTTGCCGATGGCGTCATGTTTGACGGTTCGTCGATTGCCGGTTGGAAGGCCATCAATGAATCCGACATGGTTCTGATGCCCGATACCGCATCGGTTCATACCGACCCGTTCTTCGCACAGTCCACCATGGCAATCATGTGCGACATCCTCGACCCGATCTCCGGCGAGCCCTATAACCGCGACCCGCGCGGGACAGCCAAAAAAGCTGAAGCCTACCTTCAGGCATCCGGCGTCGGCGATACGGTTTATGTCGGCCCGGAAGCCGAGTTCTTCGTCTTCGACGATGTTCGGTTCTCAACCGACCCTTACAATACGGGCTTTGCCCTCGACAGCTCCGAACTGCCGTCCAATACCGATGCGGAATATGAGGTCGGAAACCTCGGCCACCGTCCGCGGACAAAGGGCGGATATTTCCCCGTACCGCCGGTCGACAGCGCCCAGGACATGCGCTCTGAAATGCTGACCGTGATGGCCGAGATGGGCGTTACCGTTGAAAAGCACCACCATGAGGTGGCTGCCGCTCAGCATGAGCTCGGCATCATGTTCGACACGATGACCCGCAATGCCGACAAGCTGCAGATCTACAAGTATGTCGTCCACCAGGTGGCGCACGCTTACGGCAAAACGGCAACCTTCATGCCGAAGCCGGTCTATGGCGACAACGGAACCGGAATGCACGTTCACCAGTCGATCTGGAAAGGCGGCAAGCCGACATTTGCAGGCGATGAATATGCCGGCCTTTCGGAAACCTGCCTCTATTACATCGGTGGCATCATCAAGCACGCCAAAGCGCTCAACGCCTTCACCAACCCGTCCACCAACTCCTACAAGCGTCTGGTGCCGGGTTACGAGGCGCCGGTTCTTCTGGCCTATTCGGCCCGCAACCGTTCGGCGTCCTGCCGCATACCTTTCGGCTCATCGCCGAAGTCGAAGCGTGTTGAAGTTCGCTTCCCCGACCCGACGGCCAACCCGTATCTGGCCTTTGCAGCCATGCTGATGGCCGGCATGGACGGCATCAAGAACAAGCTGCATCCGGGCGATGCGATGGACAAGGACCTTTACGACCTGCCGCCGCAGGAACTGAAGGAAATTCCGACCGTTTCCGCTTCCCTGCGTGAAGCCGTCGAAAACCTCGACGCTGATCGCGAGTTCCTGACAGCCGGTGGCGTCTTCTCGGACGACCAGATCGACGCCTATGTGGAACTGAAGATGGAAGAAGTCATCCGTTTCGAACACACACCGCACCCGGTTGAGTTCGACATGTACTACTCCGTCTAACGCACATAAAAGCGAAATTTGAAACCGGGCGTTCGCGCCCGGTTTTTTTATCCTCCGACCTTGAACATCCAGTTCAGGGTGTCGCGCCAGTCAACCATCCTTATCGGGGTGCCGTGGCTGCCGCTTTGAAACAGAACAAATCGGATCGGATACGCCTGCTGCGTTGCATAGAGCACCCGCTCATACAGCGCGTGCTGGCCGCGCCAGTCATAGACACTGTCACCGCTTCCGTGGGCAAATAGAACCGGCACCCTGGCGTGATAGGCGGCGCTACGCAAGAATGACTCATCACCCGTCCCGCCTAGAATAACGATGCCGGACAATCGCGACGATATTCCCGGGTCATTGCTGCCCTGCCAGCACAAAAGGCTGCCCATTGAGCCGCAGGCCAGGACAATCGGGGCGCGCGGAGCAGTGCGCCTGATATAGGTGACAAGCGTCTTGAGGTGCTCGAGGCCTACCCTGTCAAAGCTGGGAATAGTCGGGGAATAATAGACCCCGCCATTCCTGACGGCGAGGTTCTTCAGGCGATTGAAGTTTCCGCCAAATGTCCAGTCCTTGACGCCAAGCCTGCGGTCGCCGCCACGTCCATGGATAAAGATGACCGCGAACTTGGCCTTCTTGGCCGCACCCACCTCATAGGTTTCAACCGCCGCCTCGGGTGAACGAATTGTCAAGGTACGCTGTTGCCGCTTTGGCCGCAGGGATACGTAGTCTCTGCGGGCACGCAGTTCAGGAACCTGATCGCGCTTGTTTATGTCGCGCGCGCTGCGGTAGTCGATTTTCACGAAGGCTCCGCCATCCCGGCTTTCCAGCACCTTGGGATAGGCAAACAGGCGGTCCTTATACGGGCGCACCTGTATTGATTCGCCATTGGCCGCCGTCGCGGAAACGACAATGGACATCAAAACGGCGAGGAAGATACGGAAATTCATCGGCTGCATGCCAGTTTACCGCCCGCAGGCAGGGGAATTTATGTCGTTTGATCAACCAACAGTGAATTGATCCAACAATAGATGACAGTTCAGCATTATTCTACTAAGCTTGCCACCGCCTGTTGGTGTTTGTGAACACCAAATGTCGACTGCGGGAGAGAGCGGGATTTGCAGAAATTGCCGCCGCCGAAGGGGAAAATGCCCATAATCTCTCAGGCAAAAGGACCGTAGACGATAGGCACTCTGGAAAGTCGGGACAGCCGTCCCGCGCCGAAGGTGTAAGCGTCGCCGACAGAGTTCCGGTTGCGCGAGTCTCTCAGGCTCCAGACAGAGGGGCGCTCGCTCCGCACGAGAGTGCGGACATGCGCAACTATGTTTGGAACCAGAATGGCAAAACAGCTACCGCTCAAAAATCTTCATACCGAGGCAGGCGCCCGTTTCGGGCTGTTTGCGGGCTATGACATGCCGATCACCTACCCGCTTGGCGTTATGAAGGAGCATCTTCATACCCGAGAAGCGGCGGGACTGTTCGACATTTCGCATATGGCGCATCTCGAGGTGCGGGGACCACAGGCCGCCGACCTTGTTGCCCGTGCCTGCCCCTATGCATCCGCGGCACAGGGATGCAGAACAGGTCGATACACCTTCATGCTTAACGAAAATGCCGGGATGATCGACGACTTGATTGTCAGTCGGCTGGAGAGCGACCGTTACCTGGTCGTGGCCAATGGTGCCTGCGCCGAAAAGGATCTCGCGCATCTTGAATTGCTCGCAGAAGACTTCGATGCTCAGGTTACGCAGATTCCGCGCGTCTTTCTGGCGCTGCAAGGGCCGAAGGCAGCCGCGACACTCGGGAAGATATTTCCTGAGGTCGTGAAGCTCCTGTTCATGCAGGTTAAGGAGCTTGATGACGGAACCTTTATCTCCCGCTCAGGCTATACCGGGGAAGATGGGTTTGAAATTGCCTTGTCGCTTGAGGCAGCGGAGCCGTTCGCCAGACAATTGGCGGATATGCCGGACGTCGAATGGATTGGCCTTGGCGCGCGCGACAGCCTGCGGATCGAAGCCGGCCTTCCCCTTTACGGTCAGGACATGGACGAGGAAACCGATCCGGTTACCGCCGGCTTGATCTGGGCTGTACCAAAGGACTTGAGAAATGGCGGCACCTATCTCGGCGCCGATGCCCTCCGCGAGGTGGTTTCGAACGGAGCCAGTCAAAAGCGTATTGGTCTCAAACCGGATGGCCGTGCACCGGTGCGCGCGGGATCGCACCTATACGCCGGTGAGGAGACGGAAGCCGCGGCAGTCGGCATCGTAACCTCCGGCGGGTTCGGACCATCCTGCGGGCATCCGGTAGCCATTGCCCGAATTCATTCTGACCATGGAACAGTTGGAGACCGCGTTTTCGCCGAGGTTCGCGGAAAACGGCTCGCCTGCTCTGTCGAGAAAATGCCCTTTGTGGCGCACAATTACTATCGAGGAGAACAATAATGGGAACAACCTTCTACACCGAAGATCATGAGTGGATCCGCGTCGATGGCGATCAGGCTGTTGTCGGCATAACCAACTACGCGCAGGAACAACTTGGCGACATTGTTTTCGTTGAGTTGCCCGAAGCGGGACGCAAGGTTGCGAAGGCCGAGACGGTTATTGTGGTCGAATCGGTCAAGGCGGCCTCCGACGTCTATTCCCCGGTCGGCGGTGAGGTACTGGCTGTCAACGACAAGCTCGAGGCAGAACCCGGGCTGATTAACGAGGCCGCTGAATCAGACGGCTGGCTCATGAAGCTACGGCTCGACGACAAGGCAGAACTCGAGGGCCTGATGGACAAGGCCGCCTATGACGCCACAACCGGCTAGACCGATCAACAGTTGCTGGAGAAAACGATGACAGCGCACAGCCACAAGAAGGCAAGGGAATCCACGGATCAGGTCCTGCCTTTTGCAGCCCGGCACAACGGACCGACACCTGCAGATGTCAGAACCATGTTGACGACAATCGGCGTGCCGTCGGTTGAAACGCTGATCAATCAGACGGTTCCTGAACAGATCCGCCTGTCCGGCGAACTGGACCTTCCGTCACCTTCAGATGAACATGACGCTCTCGAAGAACTCAGAAGCATCATTGAACAGAATGTGGAAGCACGCTCCTTTATCGGACAAGGCTATTATGGGTGCCGTGTTCCTGCTGTCATTCAACGCAACATGTTTGAAAATCCCGCCTGGTATACGGCCTATACGCCTTATCAGCCGGAGATCAGCCAAGGCCGTCTGGAGATGCTGTTCAATTTCCAGACGCTTGTCAGCGAATTGACGGGGTTGCCCGTTGCCAATGCCTCGCTGCTTGACGAGGCAACAGCCGTTGCGGAGGCCGCGGGCATCGCCTATCGCCATCATCGTATGAAGCGGCATACCGTCAAAATTGCGTCGCCCCTCCATTCGCAGTCGGCTGCAGTCCTTGCAACCCGAATGGAGCCGTTAGGCATCAAGATCGCCGAGGGAGAACCTGACGAGGACACTGCTGCTGTTGTTTTCTCATGGCCTGATACGTTCGGATGTTTCGAAGACCCGAGAGAACATGTGGATGCGGCAAAGAAAGCCGGCGCGCTGGTGATTGTTGTGACGGATCCGCTTGCCCTCACCTTGCTTGAACCGCCCGGTCACTGGGGTGCGGATATAGTTGTCGGCTCGGCTCAGCGCTTCGGTGTACCCATGGGATTCGGTGGCCCGCATGCCGCTTATATGGGCGTATCGCAACCGTTGACCCGCCTCATGCCCGGACGGCTCGTAGGCGAGTCGGTCGACGCGCGTGGCAATCCCGCCTACCGGCTGGCGCTTCAGACCCGGGAACAGCACATACGCCGAGACAAGGCCACATCCAATATATGCACCGCACAAGCTTTGCTGGCCAACATGTCGGCCGCCTATGCCATCTGGCACGGACCGGACGGGCTTCGCGCGATCGCACAACGTGCCGCCAGATACGCCAGCAGGTTTGCTGAAAGCCTGGTTGCAGCGGGCTTCGAACTCGTGTCCGACCGTTTCTTCGACACGCTTACCGTTCGAACCGAGGGCAAAGCGGAAGACATACACAAGCGTGCGCATGATGCCGGCTACCTTCTGCGGACAATCGACAGAGACAGGATCGGACTGTCGTTTGACGAGACCACGTCCGAGGCGGACTTCCAGGCTTTGTGCGAGGTTTTCGGAATTGAGGCTACTGACGCTGGCGATAGAGGACATCTGCCACCGCAAACACGTCATGAAGCATTCCTAACTCAACCCATATTCAACGCTATCCGTTCGGAAACGGAGATGATGCGGTATCTGCGGAAGCTGGCGGATATGGATCTGGCGCTCGATCGGGCCATGATCCCGCTTGGATCCTGCACAATGAAGCTGAATGCCGCGGCGGAACTTGCGCCGGTCAGCTGGCGCAAAATCGGCAATATCCACCCGCTGGCGCCCAAACCGCACAGCACCGGCTATCGCAAAATGATCGCCGACCTTGAAAGCTGGCTGTGCGAAATAACGGGTTTCGCGGCCGTCAGCTTGCAGCCCAATGCCGGCAGCCAAGGCGAATTCGCCGGTTTGGCCGCTATTCGTCACTATCATGCCTCTAAAGGGGATGAGCATCGCGATGTGTGCCTGATACCGTCTTCTGCACATGGCACAAACCCGGCAAGCGCGTCCATGTCGGGTATGCGCATCGTCATGGTCGCCTGCACCGAGGCCGGAGATGTAGACATCCATGATCTGAAGGCGAAAGCCAAGGAGCATGAAGATAAGCTGGCTGCACTGATGATCACCTATCCATCGACGCACGGTGTTTTCGAGACGCAAATCAAGGACATCTGCGAGGTTGTGCATGATCATGGAGGTCAGGTCTATTTCGACGGGGCGAACCTCAATGCGATGATCGGACTTGCAAAGCCCTTCGACATCGGGGCCGATGTCTGCCACATGAATCTGCA
This sequence comes from Hoeflea prorocentri, assembly GCF_027944115.1. NCBI lineage: Bacteria > Pseudomonadati > Pseudomonadota > Alphaproteobacteria > Hyphomicrobiales > Rhizobiaceae > Hoeflea > Hoeflea prorocentri. Next base: position 1,957,025 of record NZ_JAPJZI010000001.1, read on the forward strand.
CAAAACCTTCTGCATACCGCACGGCGGAGGTGGGCCGGGCATCGGACCGATCGGCGTTGCCGCACATCTGAAGCCGTTTCTTCCGGGTGATCCGCTTGATACGGACAGCAATGCCGTAGCGGCGGCGATGTTCGGCAGTGCATCAATCCTGCCGATTTCCTGGATGTATATCCGCATGATGGGCGCGGCGGGGTTAAAGAGCGCATCGCAGATAGCTGTGCTTTCCGCCAACTATCTGGCCGCTCGTCTTGAGGGGCGTTTTGACATTCTTTACCGCGGCCACAAGGATCGGGTCGCGCATGAATGCATTGTCGACACGCGCCCTTTCAAGGAAAGCGCCGGCGTCAGTGTCGAGGATATTGCGAAGCGGTTGATCGACTACGGTTTCCATGCGCCGACCATGTCATGGCCGGTTGCCGGAACCCTGATGATCGAACCGACGGAATCCGAACCGCTGGCCGAGCTCGACCGGTTTTGTGACGCAATGCTTTCGATCCGCGAAGAAATCGCCCACATCGAAACCGGCGAATGGACCCGGGAAGACAATCCCCTGGTCAACGCGCCGCATACGGCCGTTGAAGCTGTTTCCTGGGAGCACGGATATGATGCGATGACAGCCGTCGCACCAACCGGGCCGGCCCAACTGTCATCGAAATACTGGCCTCCGGTCGCCCGCGTGGACAATGTATTCGGAGATAGGAATCTTGTCTGTACGTGCCCGCCCATAGAACAGTTGGCGAGCTAGCATTCCAAGAACCGTGGATTAAACAATCAGGAACTGCCGGTGGTTGCGGGGCTTATCAGTTCAGCAACCACGGCGGCCGCTATGTCCGCCGGTGGTTTGTCCACGGTCATTTTCTCGCGCACGATGTCAAAGCCCTGCAGCATCTCGTGGCGCTCGGCCGATTCGTGAAGCAGTCTCTCAAGACGCCGGGCTATCAGGGGCGGCCTGATCATCTGGGCCATGTACTCGTTGATAAGTGGATAGTCGGCAATGAAATTCGGCAATGCGGCCGTCCAGGCCGTGATGCGATGAGCAATCAACATCGACAAGGGATCGACCCGATAGGCCGAAACACACGGAACGCCAACCAGCGCAAGCTCAAGCAAAACGGTTCCGGATGCCGCGAGTGCAACGTCTGCCTGGGCAAATGCCTCTACCTTCTCTTCCGCAGACGTCGTCACGCGGACCGGCACAGTCCATTCGGCCACGCCTGCCCTCACCTTGTCTTCAAGGCGTGGCAGGGTCGGTATCTGAAACCGCACGCCCGGCATCCGCTCGGCCAGCACATGCGCTGTTTCAGAAAAGTCGGGGAGAAGCCTCTTGAGCTCGCCGCTGCGCGAGCCGGGCATAATCAGGCATAGCGGCTCTTGGGACACGGGCTCTTCAGGGGACACCGTCAGCGCGCGCCGCGACCGCTGATGCGAGGCAGCAGCCAGCAAGGATGCATCGGTGGCAAGGCGATGACCGACATAGGTCAATGGTGGGCCACCAAGGCGTTCCACGACTTCGGCTTCAAAGGGGAAGATCGACAGAACGTGATCCACATAGGCTCTCATGCGAGGCGCACGTTCCGGCTTCCAAGCCCATACGGTGGGGCAAACATAGTTGATGATCGGCAAATCCGGCAACGTCGCCCGTGCACGCCGGGCAACCCGGTGTGTAAACTCGGGACTGTCGATGATGACAAGCACATCGGGTCGCGCGGCTATCACGGCCCTGGATGCCTTCCTTAGATGCGACAGAAGCTTTGGAAGCTGCGCCACGATCTGGCCGACGCCGACGATCGACAGGTCGTGGTAATCGAAAAGCGATTTCAGCCCCTGTGCCGCCATGGCTTCGCCGCCCACCCCGATCAACTCGACCGCGCCATAGTGTTCGTGCAGCGATGCTATCAGATCGGCGCCGAGCAAATCGCCGGACGGTTCACCGGCGATGATGGCAAGTTTGAGCGGACGGGACGACATGGGAGAATTGTCCTCAATCATTTTTTGCCGGCTGATCACGATTGACGCCGGTCACAAAGAGACCAAGGCGGTCAGCCTCACTGACAACGGCGGCGCGGTCCAGCACCAGCGCCCTGCCCGCATCCACGGCTATGCCCGAAAGTCCGGCTGCATGAGCATTGGTGACCGTGTCCGGTCCGATGGACGGAAGGTCGGCCCGCTCATCCTGCTGCGGCTTGCATAATTTCACCAGAACGCCTCGGCGTTTGGCGGAGATGCGGCCGCTTGACCTGAGCTCAGCGACCCTGGCCAGCATCGCGTCAGTGCCTTCTGCTCCCTCAAGAGCAACAATGCGCCCTCCCACGGCCACTGCACCCTGTCCGACGTCAAGGGCACCCAAAGCATTGGCGCCGGCGCAGCCTGCCTTAATATTGGTCCAATCCGACTTGTCGGGTGCGCGTTTGGTAATAGGGCCGTATTGCGCAAGAAGATCCGGTACGACTTCATGCGCACCCACGACCCGGCATCCGGCAGATTCGATGATCGATATGACAATGCGAAGAAGCTTGTCATCGCCTCCCGACGAAAGTGCGCTGATCACCCGGGGAAGAAAAGCAAGAAGATTGAACCAACCGCGAAGTTCAACGATCTCAGGACGGCGGTTCACGCCTCCTGAAAGCACAACCTTGTCGATCTTCCTTTCTTGAAGGAGCGCCTGAATACGGCCGGCATCGCCCAGCCCAACTTCGACATGGTCGAATTCAGCGGGTATGTCCGAAGCCTCACCTCTAAGTCCGATGATGAACGGGTCATCTCCATTCGCCTGCGAGGCCCGGGCAATGTCAATCGGCAATCTGCCCCGGCCGGCAATGATGGCCAACCGCGCTTTTTGAGCAGACTTTTGGCCGACCGTCTCCATCTGGTTCTAGGACCTCTTTTCCTTGGCAGCCGATGCCAGCCCGCGATGACTGTCTGCATCGATAAACGCAAACAGATCTTTCAGCGCCGGAATGTCCTCATAGTCATGTCGGATCGCATTCAGATTTTCCCGGACCGTCCCCGCACCGTGAAATATGAGTTTGAAGACCCGCCTGACCGTATGAACCTCGGTCTTGTCCATGCCCGAGCGCGACATCCCAATGACATTGAGACCGCCAAGAATTCCCGGATTGCCGTTGAGCATGCCGAACGGAATAACATCCAGTGAGCAAGCCGCCAGCCCGCCGACGAATGCGTGGTGCCCGACGCGGCAGAACTGGTGAACCGCGGCGCCACCGCCCATGATCACGCGGTCACCGACCTCAACATGGCCGCCAAGCATGACGTTGTTTGACAGGATAACATTGCTGCCGACCTGACAATCATGGGCGACATGGGAATAAGCAAGGAAGAGCGACTGATTGCCAACCGAGGTTATCCCGCCGGCATCCGGCATGCCGGTGTGCATCGTGACGCCTTCGCGTATGACACAATCGGAGCCAACCCTGAGCTCTGTTTCCTCACCACGGTAGTTGATGTTCTGAGGTTCGGCGCCGAGTGCCGCTCCGTGAAAAACCGCGGTGCGTGCGCCGATACTTGTCTTTCCGGTTACAACGACGTGGCTGATCAGGCGAACACCCTCACCCAGCACCACCTTCTTGCCGACATAACAGAAAGGACCGATCTGAACCCCCTCGCCAATTTGAGCTCCGTCCTCCACAACGGAAGACGGATGAATAACGGCGGATTCTGAGATCATCTGGTTGAACCTTCCGTGTCGCCTTCGACCAGCATCGCGCCGACATCGGCTTCTGCGACCTTGGTGCTGTCAACCATCGCCTCACAATGAAACTTCCAGATATTGCCGCGCTGTTTGAGTTTCTTGACATGATATTCAACCCGGTCGCCTGGCACCACGGGCTTGCGGAACCGCGCATTGTCGATTGTCATGAAATAGACGATATTTGCCTTGGACACCTGCGTGCGGGCACAGATGGCGCCAGCTGTCTGGGCCATTCCTTCAATCAGCAACACACCGGGCATGACAGGGTTTTCAGGAAAATGGCCTGAAAAATGCGGCTCATTTGCGGTGACGTTCTTAATCCCAATTGCTGATTCATCCGCATCTATTTCAATGATCTTATCGACAAGCAGAAACGGATAGCGATGCGGAAGCAGTTTCAGGATCTCATAGAGATCGACACTGTCCAGAACACTTTTATCACTTTCACTCATCCGCCGGATCCCCTTTCAATGCCGTCGGGCGCCACGGGCGCCTTCCGGTTCAATCTGTCTGCCGCAATGGTTGTTTCAATGTTTGCCGGGCTGCATAGTCACTGTCGGCGTTAACACTAGCGTTTACTGTTGCGCCTGCCTGAATGCTCGCATGATCTGCGATTGATACATCACTGGCGATGCCAACATGGCTTGCAATCCTGCAGGCGCGGCCAATGCGTACGTTAAAGCCGATGCTGACAAGGCTTTCGATTACCGTTGTGTCCCCAATGACCGTGTCTTGCAATGCCCCGCGGTCTATCGTTGAGTTGGCGCCTATTTCAACCTTATCCTGAATTATCACACGTCCGATTTGCGGGATCCGGACGGATTTATCCGGCGTACCGATGTACTGATCAGAACCTTCACCGATACGTACGCCGGCGTGTAATCCGACATCATCACCAATCAAAGCGTTGTGCACCGTGGCATGCGCAGAGAGCGTGCATCGTCTTCCAATCTGGCACCCTGGTCCAACAACAGCGCCCGGGCCAATGGTGGTGTTGGCTCCAATATGCGCGCCCTTAGCTATCACAGCACCCTCAGCCACCGAGACCCGACCACCTTCCAGGATGGCTTCGGTATCAACGTAAGCATGTTTAGAAACAATCGTCTGTTTCTGTGCTGCCGCACTCTCTGAAGCTTCCGGATAAAGCAGCTCCAACGCGTCGGCAAATGCTTGGAGCGGGGCTGCAGAGATCAATACCGCACAGTGGGTGGGCACTTTGGGCGCCACGGCCTGCGGACATATAATTGCCGCTGCTTGCAGCTTTACAAGCTGGTCTGTGGAGTCACCCGGCAGAAACACGCATAAATCCTGCTCACCAGCTCTGGACAAGGAAGCCACGCCAGCTATCAACCGCCTGCCCTTGACTGGATGATAGAGGCTCGCACCGATATCCTCGGCCAGTGCGGTGACATCTATTCCGAGGTGATGCGGGGGGAAGCGGGCGTCATCCATCATACACGCGTTCAGGGCCCGCCACCAAGAGACAGGCCCCTCCATCGGCTCGCCCCGCAGCACGAGGTCGAGCGGACTTTCTACAATCAGAACTTTCCGGCTGTACCGAAGCGGAATGTCTGCGTTTTATCAAACGATTCCTTGGCGATCGGGAAACCGAAGTCTATCCGGAAAGGACCGAATGGCGATGACCAGATAACACTACCGCCTACGGATGCGCGCCACTGCATGTCAAGACCGTTGACGGTTGCACCGCCAAGGTTCAAGTCAGTGCCGTAAAGCGTAGCAGCATCAGCAAAGACAGCTCCACGCAGTCCGAAGTCTCTTGGAAGAACCGGAACCGGGAAGCCAACTTCCGCAGTGGCGTTGAAATAGGTCGTGCCACCCAACGCATCACCATTTGTATCGCGCGGCCCGATACCCTGGCTTTCGAAGCCACGGATCGTCTCACCGCCAATGAACAGTTGGTCGAACACGCGCAAATCACCCGATGTGGAGGCAACATAACCACCTCCGGCACTCAGCATACCGATGATGTCTCCGTACTCCGAGATCGGGTGATAATAGCTGCCGCGAGCGGTAAATTTAACAAACTTTGCGTCGCCGCCAAGGCCGGCAAATTCCCCGGTCATACGGGCGAAGATACCCTCCCTAGGCAGCCGCTTGTCATCAATCGTGTCGAAGATCAGCGAGTTCGAGATCGACGACTTCACCCATGGACTGTTGTTGATGGCGTCCTGAATAGGTGCCGAGAACGTCGCCCCGGTTTCAGGATCATACTCCTCGCGGGAATAGTTATAGGCAACAACCGTTCTCAGTCGATCGGTGATCGGCGCGGCGACACGGAACGTTACACCGAGCGTTTCAATATCATAATCGTCCTGTGACGTATCCTCGGTCTTGGCCACATCAAAGCCCGCAGCCAGCCGATAGCCAAGGAAATATGGCTCGGTGAACGAGAAACGGTAAGTCCGCGTATCCACACCGCCGCCGACGGCAACCTTGATGAATTGACCCCTGCCAAGGAAGTTGCGCTCGGATATACCCAGTTCGGCAGTCGCACCCGACGTTCCAGTTGAGTAACCTGCACCGATGGAGAATTCACCCGTCGCCTGGTCTTTCACATCAACGATGATCACGACACGATCAGGTTCAGATCCCGGCTGTGTCGTAATGTTGACCGACTGGAAATATCCCAAACCCTCAAGCCGCCTTTTTGCACGGCGGATAAGAACCTGGTTAAAGGCATCGCCTTCACTGATATCGAACTCGCGACGAATAACGTAATCGGCTGTGCGCGTATTGCCACGGATTTCGATCCGCTCGATATAGGCCCGCTGGCCCTGGTCAATCAAATAGGTGACGGAGATCGTGCGATTGGCAAAATCACGATTGCCGCGCGGAGTGACCTGAGCAAAGGGGTAACCGTCCGCAGCAGCGGCTTCGGAGATGGAAATTATCGAATCTTCCACCTTCTCGGCGCTGTAGACGGCACCTTTCCTGCTCGCCAGATGACGGCGAACGGCCTCAGCGTCGATGCCGGCGACCGTGCTTTCCACTTCGATATCGCCGAACGAGTAGCGCTCGCCTTCATCAAGGGTGATCGTAATCACGTAGTCACCGCTGGCCGGATCAAGATCGGCAGACGAAGAAATTATGCGAAAATCAGCGAAGCCGCGATTGTAGTAGAACCGACGAAGCAATTCTTCGTCTGCACGCAGCTTGTCTGGGTCGTAGACGTCCTTGCGCGACAGGAACGACAGAATGCCTGATCTTTTCGTATTGATGAC